>CAXQVI010000037.1:0-57256 GCA_964227255.1 Flavobacteriaceae bacterium | reverse complement strand
TAAAATTTAAAAAAGTTAATTTTTAACTAAACAACTTCGAAGGGAATCAGTATTTATTTTGGCAAGACTAAACTTTAAACCTAAAACATATATCACCGAAATCTTTCCTTAATTTTAGTCTCCTGCTCCATTTATTAACTTTCAAAATTCTCGAAAAACCATTTTGTAAACCCAAAATAATCAGTACATTGGTACTATAAAATCAAATTATTAATCGAAGCGAAAACTGCATACGATTTGCATACGATTTTGAATATAAAATAGCGAAAACCCTTTATTTATAGGGTGTCCGGACGATTTTTCTTAAATTCATAACCCGGAGGTCTGCAGTTCAATTCTGCATCACGCTACAAAAGGAATAATCCAATAATTAAACGGTTTAGACTGATCTAAACCGTTTTTTTTATGCCTACTCTAAATAAATTAGTTGCTTTTAATACGAAAACGCGTATGATTCTGCATACAATTTTGAATACGATTTTGAATACGATTTCCATCCTGAAAGACTGTAACTCCTTTGTTTATAAGGTTATCGTAGATTTTTATGAAGTTTATAACTGTCTGTTTTTTGGGGAAACGTACACTTCAAATGTCAAAAAAACTTTTATTTCAAATTATTAGCTTACGTTTAATAAAAATCGTATATTTGCACCACAATAAAAAATACCTAAAGAGTTTTAAGGTAGTATATAGTACAATTAGTTTTTACGAGTTCTCTCTTCTTTCCAATTTTATTTTTACAATTACTTTTTCTATAGTGTTTTTTAAGATGATAGATTGTTTTTACAATTTATTTATAATTCTTTAGTATGCTTTTCTTAACTAGGATATTTTTTATTGTGAAAAAATAATTAATAATTTAAAATTAAGTAAGATGCAAGAAGGCACAGTAAAATTTTTTAACAATTCAAAAGGATTCGGATTTATTAAATCATCAGAAACAGGCGAAGATATTTTCGTACATAATTCTGGTCTAATCGATGATATTAGAGAAAATGACAAAGTACAGTTTATTACTGAACAAGGAAGAAAAGGATTGAATGCTATTAACGTAGAAGTTATAGATTAATTCCAGATAATATTTATCTTTAGCAGATATAATTTATTACAAGAAGACCGTTTTATAACGGTCTTTTTTTATGATTTGAAATCAGACTAGTAAAATTTACGACGGCTATATACTATATTAGAGAGCTTAGAATTATTCATTTTCAATACTATGGGTATTATTGATAAAAATTGGATGCACTTTGAAAATGATTTTCCCGGTTGCACTAATTTTCAGAAATCTATTTTGCAAACTCAGCACCGTTTGCTATTTATCCAACAATTGTTTTTGCTCCTTTTTTTGCTTTCTTTTGATAGCCTTTATAATATCAAAAATTGATTGTTTGATTTCTTTATAATTCACAATGTGCTTTCGAACATCCTTAATGAGATTCTTATGCCAAAGAATGTATTTAATCTCAGTAACAGTTTGTTCAGTGTTGATTAGGAGTTCTATTTTTTTATCATGTTCTAACAGATTTTGAATGTATTCTTCATTCTTCTCTAGTAACTTACTCCAATTATCGATGACAGCTCTATTTTCTGAAAAGTTTTCTGTTACAATCAATTGAAATGAATATTCTTCAAATAGCTCCTCAAAAAAATGCTGTTCATCTCGTATAAAGTACAATTGCGACAGGTAATGCTTTGATTCTATGTGCATTTCACTTGTAGTATGCTCCTCTAAATAGTTGTAAAATTCTTTTGTTGTTTTCATAATTATTTGTTTTTTATTCATAAAAGCAGAGAGCACCTCGCTAGGAGGTTTTAACTCTCTGCATTCATTGATCATTTTTCAAAGCAAACATTAAAAACCATGAAATACTTCCCTGAATATTGACAGGTTTATTCAATTTCTATCAGTTTCTCTTTGTTTTTTTTCGTCTCTTTAAGCTTCAATAATTTCACTTTAAGAATACCATTTTTGTACGTTGCCTTTAAATTGGCTTCCGTATCAATGTTTTCCGGAAGTCTTAATGATCTTCTGAATGAATTGTAATTGAATTCTTTGTGGTAGTAGTCTGGACTTGAATCATCTTCTTTCTCCATTCGCTTTTCTCCACTCACATGAAGCATGTCGTTTTCAATAGAAATTTCAAATTCCTTTTTTGAAAAACCTGGCGCTGCAAATTCAATTACATAATCATCTTCATTCTCCTTAACATTCATTGCTGGCAATAAGCTGTCTCTTTCAAAGAAATCATCATTGAATAAGGCGTCATAGCTCAACAAATTTTGAAAAGGATTGCTATTCCATAAAGTAGGATTGCTACTTAACGGAAATAGTCTTTTTCGTTTGTTTGATTTAATAAGTGACATTCTATTATAACTATATATTTAACAGTAACTTTTGGGTAAATTTAATGATGAAACGATCCGCTAAAAATGATTTAAATCAAAGTAAATTAGATAGTTACAGAATATTTTGAATGCAGGCTTGGGGTTACAATATTCCAACCGAAGTTTTTCTCTAGTTTGAGTTTTAAGGTATCTATTGCGTTTCCTTCACCGTGAAGTAAAAATACATGCTCGGGTATATTCACGATACCTTCAACCCATTCCAATAATTCCTTCTGATCTGCATGGGCAGATAAACTTTCTATACGTTCTATTTTTGCATTTACCTGATGAAGTTTTCCATAAATTTTAATCTCTTTTACTCCGTCAACCAATTTTCTACCTCTGGTTCCCTCAGCCTGATATCCAATTAATAAAACTGTAGTTGATTTTTTATCAATTAAATATTGTAGATATGTTAGTACTCTACCACCCGTAACCATGCCGCTTCCTGCAATGACTATTTTTGAACGCGGGTTGTCGATTGTTTCCCATGTTTCTCTATATGATTTTATAATAGTCATGCGATTGCACATTGACCTATAGTCTTTTATTGAAAGTTTATGCCAATTCATAAATTCTGAAAAAACATCCAGGACATTATTTCCCATTGGACTATCGACGATAATAGGAATTTCTGGAATCTTATTTTTTTTATACAATAGCCAAAGTATGTACATCAATGACTGCAGCCGTTCTATTGCAAAACTTGGAATTACAAGAGTGCCTTTATTTCTAATAGTTTCATTAATTAAATTTGACAGATATGATTCTAGATTTTCATCAGGATGTATTTTATTGCCATAAGTGCTTTCTAAGAACAAATAATCAGCCCATTTTGGTTTTTTAGGATTTCGTAATAAAGGATCATTTTTTCTTCCAACATCTCCTGAAAATACAAAGCGTTTTTCATTGATTTCAATTTCAATAAAAGTAGATCCAATAATATGGCCATTGCTCTGAAATCTGAATAAAATAGTGTTCGAAAACTCAATCCATTCATTGATCGGATGTATACGAAATGCTTTAATTATTTTTTCAACTTCATCAAGTTTAAAAAAAGGGAGTGCAGGATTGTGTTTCGAATACTTCTCTTCGTTGGCTTTTTCTGCCTCCTCCTGATGAATTTTTGCGCTATCCTTTAACACTATTTCAGCAATAGCTAAAGTTGGCTCCGTACCCATTATTATCCCTTGAAAACCTTGCTTTAATAATCTTGGCAAATATCCTACATGATCTAAATGTCCATGTGTTAATAATATGACATCTATATCAGAAACATTGATCGGTAAATTCTTCCAATTTAAGAGTCGTAATTCCTTCGCACCTTGAAAAACGCCGCAATCAATCAACATCGTCTTACCAGAAGCCTCGATCAATATTTTGGAGCCGGTTACTTCCCCTGCACCTCCTAAGAATGTTATTTGAGCATTATCTAGCATTGTTACACTTTACAGATATACTTCATTTCATTTAGAATTTTCTTTTTTCTATTCTCTGAGACTCCCAAATGATGAAGGAAAAAAGAGTGCTCCATTAATTGCCTGCATAAAATAATATCTCTGTCTAATAAAAAATCTTTCTCCTTTGCTGAAAGAAGTGTTGAAACTGTTATAGGATACAAACCCAACCTGTTAATCCTTTCTTTAAGTGAATTCTCAGGCGGATAATCCCAACTCAACAAGTACAATCCCGCACAATTCCCGTATTCAATGGCATCTTTTGTGAATCTGGTATTGGTAACAACCCATCCTTTATCCAGTTTTGCATGATTCTTATTGTCCCAGAATGCTTTAACATCTTTAAATCTGGAATGTATATAAAGTGGGATTTTCACATTGCAATTGAGGCCTTCATCTCCATGAAATTTGCACTCTACAATAATGTTTTCACCATTTTTACTTCCAATAATATCAATTTCGTGTTGTACACATTTACCTTGCACTATCTCCCCAACTTTGGTGCGGTATCCAGAGTATTTTAAAACAGCACTTATAAAATTTTCGAAAGGGAATCCCGAAGGTCCTAGCTCGTATAAGGCCTTTTTAAGTTTGTATTTTGAAGCAAAAGTTCCTTTTTCTTTATTCAAAAAATAGAAGGCTCTGTTAAATATTTCTTTAGTTGAAATGCCATCGTACAATTCGGCATTTATTTTCTCAATGATTTGCTGTATTACCGTATCAGTTGCGCCCGAATGTTTTAACGATGCATGTAATTTCTTGAGGGAATACTTTACCTTTTCTCCCGATTTTTTAATAATACTCAACTCTTTAAGATGCATGCCTTTGGTTATTTATTTAAAAAAATTTCGAATCATTGATTTTAGCTGATTATTGGTCATACTATCCGTTTTAAGAACTGCTTTAACACGAGCTGCAATCATTTGATAATTTTCCTGTAGCTCTTTTATCAATTTTTCATTTGCCTGGGCAGGTCCGAAAATTGCAATTTGATCAGCAGTTTGGATTTTGTCTGCAATAGCCTCAAAAAAGGCCTTTAATTGATGCTTCTCTCTTTCTAAATACTTACTGTCCTGCACTACATCTTGAGGTCCTCCCTTAAATTTGGTTCCTGAACCTCCAACGACGTGGAAATCATCTACTCCGGACTCAATAAATTCTAAATGTTCAATGTCATTTTCTATTGAGACAATTTTTGCAATCCTTTTGTCCAGCCATATTCCAATATTTTTCATAATTATTAGGTTTTAGATTCTTTCATTTCTACGACATCCCATTCACCAAATTTTCATAATTTAAGTATCAAGGTTTTTATGAATGTTTTTAAAAACATTGCAGCTCATTGAACAACTAATACTTAATCTTCAATTATTAAAAAAGGCACTTTTGGGCAATGCCCAATTTCATAAATTAGTTGCTTCTCAAATACTCTCTGACTCCATTGAAACTCAGTATTTATTGCAACTAGTATTTGAATACCAAAAGCTTCGATAAAAGAGTTAATGTCTGAGATCTTTTCTGTGCTGTCAGGAAGCATATGAAATTCGTGTTCATATTCGGATAAGCATTTTTCTAAGAGCTTCTTATTGTATTTTTGCATTTCACTCAACTCTTTGCTCAATGCGAAATATATCATGTTGATTTTAGAAGAAGTTGTCAGTTTTTTTAATTGGTTTAAGTCCATCTCCAAATAAGGTCGGTCCAAATCCGCAATAAATGCTATGGTATTGAGATCGGTAAAATCATACGCTTCTGGAATCAGAAAAACCGGGCAACCTCTTATCTTGTTGATAATTTCCAGAACAGGGTTTTTGAACGACTTCTTAATTGGGCCAGCACAATCAGCTGCCAAAGCAACCATGTCAATTTCATACTTCTTAACAGCATATGAAACTGCATCCACGAACTGTTTCGAACTATTTAAAAGATAAAAACTGTGATTTGCATTGGCATCTGCATCTTCAGCGAATTTCTTCAATTTTAGAAATTCTTCTTCGGCATTTGATGAAGAATGATTTGAATGAGCAGTTGCCGCGTTCATCAGGTAAAATGTACATTCCTTTTGAACATGGAATTTTAATAAATACACCAAGGCATTCCAGGAATTGTCCGATAAATCCGTTGGAAATAGAATATTCTTCATGTGTGATAGGTGTTGCTGTACACATTAAAATTAATGTGAGACACCAACGCAAACAATGACCTTAATCAAAAAAAGAAGCAAGAAGAACGAACTCCTTGCTTCCCTGTAAAGAGGTTAATTTTATCGTTGTATAAGTACTCCTTAATTCTTCTTTCAAAAAAAATTCTATCAACTTTACAAACTTTAAAATGAACCTTTCTACCCCTACTTAATCACATGCATAAACATGTTTTTCTTGATTTTCGCAGGGTTTATTTTTTTATTACACCACTAAAATAGAACACATTTTTTAGTAAAAAAATGATCTTCATCAAATTTTAAGGATTGAATAAAATAATATTATAGGCCTTATTCAATAAAAATAATCCTATAAAAAACAATAATAAATAGACTACCTGGACAAATTTAATATTGAACTCTTCCAATTGAGGCACAACTTTTTTAGGAAAAATAAACAATGTCATACCCAGAAACAGGAATGCCCACCCTATCAATGTTATTATGAGTTGCCAATTTAGCTCCCATACATTGTGAATCAGAATATTTACAAGCCCAATAACAATTGCCATAAATGATGTGACAATTAAAAATTTTTCATCATTGAGATCTTTAAATATTTGTCTAATTCTCTTAGGGTTAAAACTTAAAACAATGAAGAATATAATAAAATACCAACCCCAAAATTTTGCTAAAAAAAGTGATAATTCCATACTGTTTGAATTTATTCATGAAGTATTAAAAAGGGTACATTGGTCTGAAACGTCACCTCTTCAATATTCGGTTTAAACAATAGTTGATGAAAAAAATTGAGTTTTTTTCCCATCATTGCAATCATATCAATATCGCTACTTTTTATAAAAGAGTCGATGCCTTCATCGAGATTCCCGTTTGTTAAGTACACAAAGCTCAACTTTTTATTATGAAAACAATCTATAAAGTAATCTCTGTTTGTCTCTTTTTGAGTAACCAATGGTTGATTTCTCTCACCATTTACATATAATGCATTTAATGTAGCATTGTATCTATCGAGGATTTCCAGCAATGGCTCAAGATTTTGAACAGAGTATGTAGTCGTAAAATCTGATGGAAAAACAATAACTTTTGGAGTATTGAACCTAGCTTTTTCCGGAATCACTAGGGTGGTGCATTTAACTTTCGTAATAATATCTGCTGCATTACTTCCAATCAATGTTTTTTTACCTTCGGAAGTCCCTGTGGTACCCATTACAATAAAGTCAATATTTTTCTCGCTGAGCTGATTTCGAACCTCATCTACGAAATAACCATACTGAGCCACTGTAAAAAAGCGATAGTTTTCGTTTTGATGTTTAACCCTCATTATTTCAGCAATATCTTGTAATTTTTTAATGGACGGTTTGAGATTTACGTTTTCAACAACAGTCGGAGAAGCATTCCATTGTGTTTCCTGATCAGCACCATTTTCGGGTTTTACGATGTGCAAAAGGTGAATATTACATGTTTGATCTTTGAAAAATTGCAATGCATAATCGCAGGCATTTAATGAATTATCGGAAAAGTCTGTTGGGATTAATACATTTCTCATGATCGCATGTTTAAACTTGATGTTCAAATTTATCAATGAAAGCAGCTATAAAATATGATTTGAGTCAAATAAAAAAGTTCCATTAATTGATGCCTTTCAATTTTTCCAAATCTAAAATTTTAATCGATCTCCCTTCTACTTTAATAATGCCATCATGCTTGAAATTAGTTAAAGTCCTACTCAATGTTTCAAGTGCTATTCCAGCAACGCTTGCCAAATCACTTCGTGTAATTCTAATAGTATCTCCTGAACTTTTATTCATCTTATTTGCAAATTTAATAATGGTAGCTGCTGTTCGCCTATTAACTGAACTGTAAGCCATTTGTATCAATTGCTCTTTAATTAGATTTAGATTATCATTCAATAATTTAATCAGTTCAAAAGTGATTTTCGGATTGTTTTCAAGGAGTATTTTTAATTCATTCTTAGTAATTCCTACAAGTTCGACATCACTCAAAGCAATGGCTGTTTCTTCATAAGGCATATGCTGAGAAAAAGAGGTAAATCCAAAGAGCTCATCTTCTTCGAAAATTGCAATTATTAATTCTTTCCCATCTTCATCGATTTTATTGGTTTTAACAGCGCCATTTATAATCAAATAAACATAATTTGAATTTCCTCCCTCGCTGTAAATAATCTCACCTTTATTGATTAAAAATTCCTTGCCATTATCGTCAAAAAAGTTCTTCAAATCATTCAAAGAATCCAATTCAAGTTTTCTAGTTTCATTCTTGAATTTTTTATTTGTTCTCAGCTCCTGAAGTATCGAGGCTTTGGCCAACCTGCTCTCAATTGCTCCAATCAATTCCTCTTCAGTAAAAGGTTTAACAATATAATCATCAGCACCTAAATTCATTCCTTTTCTGATATCACTGTGTTTAATTTTTGCAGATAAGAAAATAAAAGGAATGTATTTGGTTTTGTCATTACGTGAAAGTGCTTTTAAAACACCATAGCCATCCAGAACCGGCATCATAATATCACAGATTACAATATCAGGTAAATGAGATTTTATCAATGAAACACCTTCTTTTCCATTTTTCGCAGTAATCACCTCGTAATTTGAAAGCTCCAACAATTCCGCCGTATTTTCTCTTAGCACAAGATCGTCCTCTATCAATAGTATTTTTGTCATAGCTCCTGAGGTTGAATTAATTTAATTGTGAACTCGGATCCTTTATTTTCTTCACTGCAGAAATAGATAGTCCCTCCCAAATTTTCAATATGTCCTTTTGCAATATTCAAACCTATGCCCGTTCCCTGAATTAAAGTAGCATTGCTCGCTCTGAAATACCGACTAAAAATGTTTTCCTGATCTTCTTTCGGGATTCCAATTCCACAATCCGTTACTACAATATTTGTACATTCATTACTATGTCGTATGTCAATTTCAATAGCGGTGTTCTCAGGAGAGTACTTTATTGCGTTTGTTATAATATTAGACACCGATAATTTGAGTATTTTCTCATCATAAAACATCGTAATTCCATCAATATTTTCAGGATATTTTATACGTTGTCCTTCTTTTAAAATCATATTTGATTCATAGATAGCTTCATTTAAAATCTTGCTTAATGGGAAGGTGCTAAAGGTATACTTGACTTTTCCAGATTCAAACTTTTCTATTGACAGAAAATCGTCCAGTATGTTATTTAAAAATTGCACTTCATTAAGAATTGTTCTTATATGTTTCTCACGTTTTTCAAGATGTTCTGGTGCATGGTATTTTTCCAATAAAATTGCTGAAGACTGAATACCACTTAAAGGTGTTTTAAACTCATGTGATACAAGCGAAAGAAATTTGGTTTTTAGCTCGTTCAAATCTTTTTCTTTTTTCAAAGCTTCCCTAAGTTGCTGTGTTCTTTCTTTTACTGTATTCTCAAGGTTTTCCGTATAAATTTTTCGTTCCGTAATGTCAACCAAAATAACCATTACATAATCACTAATTCCAACTTGAAACGGATTTAGCCCCAATTCAACTGGAAAAATTTCTGCACTTTTTTTAACTCCATAGACCTCAGTAGTCTTTCCCATTTGCCGCTTGTTCTTATGCATCATAAAACCCTTAAAATGTTTTTTGTGGATTGCATGATAATCAGACGGTATCAAAGTATTGAGTGGAGCCCCTATTAGTTCCTTATCGCAATATTCAAACATGAGATCCGCAGAAGAATTAGTAGCTACAATTTCTTGTTTTTCATTTACTACTATAATGCCTTCTGAAACTGCCTCGAAAAGTAAGTTGAATATTTCTTGATCTCGTTCGAACATATCAGGACTATTTACTCTTAAAAATACTGATTATAAACATTTTATAAAAGAATATTTGTTGCTATTTTTGAGTATAACGAATCAAGATGCTATCAAATTATCCAATTTCATTCTTTGAAAGTCTTGGGAAATTGTTTTATGCAGTTTCCGCAACAGACGGAAACATTGATGAAAATGAAATAGAGATAGTTTCCAAGCTGGTAAATACACTTTGGGAGCATGCCAAGAATTCAGAACAAATTGAAATTACTTTTAACAATATGGTCCTGAAAAATGCTTCCAGCGCGGAATGTTTTAAGGATTTTGTATCTTATAAAAACAAAAATAAGAGCTTATTCACTCCTGAATTGAGCGGTTTGATTAAAGAAGTTTCCGGAGCCATCGCTTCTTCCTTTTCAAAAAAGAATAAATCTGAACTCATTCTGCTTGCCAAATTGGAATACGAATTAAGAATTTAATATTGAGATGCTACACATTGGGATGGTATTCGTCTTTGATGCTAATCATTTTATAAACTATTTTTCGAAGCTAGATTTGAATTCCAATTATAAATTCTAGAGTCATGAAAAAGTTAGTTTACATACTTTTAGTTAGTGTTTTATTTCCGTTTGTAGGATTCACACAAATGGTTGATGAGGTTGACTATGTTTCCCCATTTCACGATGGTCTCGCGGCAATCCAAAAAGCCGATAAGTGGGCTATTATAGACGAAGCAGGGTCTATTATTATCGGGTATAGAGACGATTTAGTTCCAATAAAAATGAAGGATGGTACATATCCTATACTTAAAAATGAAAGAGCTCTTATAAAAGAATCAAAAGATGGGTTTACATTTTATGGGTATATTAACATTGAAGGTCGTATCCTTATTGAGCCACAGTTTATAAATGCTTTAAATTTTAAATTCGACAAAGCAATTGTAACAACGCTTATCAAAAACAAATTGGGATATAACAAAGTAATGGGTAAACCTGTTGTTTCCTATGAATTTCAAGAAATTGTCATTGACAATACCGGAACTATTCTAGCGTATTTAACAGAACCAAAACCAATTTCAAATACAAAGCCTTCAAACCATATTCCAGGTATCAAGTCGGAGCTCATTTCTGAGAATTTAGTGAAGACTACCATGGAAGGCGGTAAAATTGTAGTTACAAAAATTTAAAGTCTCGGTTAATA
Organism: Flavobacteriaceae bacterium; assembly: GCA_964227255.1. GTDB lineage: Bacteria > Bacteroidota > Bacteroidia > Flavobacteriales > Flavobacteriaceae > Lutibacter. The sequence continues at coordinate 46,254 of CAXQVI010000037.1, read as the reverse complement.
ATAAATTTATTGGTAAATATCCTCCAGAATCATGGTTTCTCCCTGATTGGTTGTAATAGTCAAATTGTATTGAATTGAAATTCTTGTTCCAACAGGTGCATAATAGTATAAAATCCAGGCAGCTGCTTCTGAAGTTCCAATACAACCATTAGAATACGCCTTTCCAAGAGTCTTAGGATTCGTCGTTGGATGAATTAGTTGTCCATATCGAACCCCATTTATTTCGGTCTCCAACCAAGGAATTTGAGGTAATTTGGTAACTCTTTTGTCATCTCTGGTAGTCCTGTAGTATTTACGTCCATCGACAGGATTGTAATAATCGGGGTTTTTCACATGAGAGACTATAGTTCCCTCTCCCGTCCTCGTTTTTAAATTGGTAATACGGTCTCCCATTTTTAAATACTTCTTTTCATTCTTTCCAACACGAATAGGAAATGTATACATCAAGGAATCTTGATAAATTCTCAATTTGAACTCTGGAATATTAACAACAATAGTCGTTTTATTTAGGGCTGAAAGTAACCTTTCTGCGGATATCGAATCAGGGATTCGCAAGTTTTGACCTTTCAGTAAGACATGCAATGATTTTTGATCATATACGAAAGAATCCTTTTCCATCAAACGATAATAATCTGTATTGGCTAAAGAATCAATTATCCATGAATTTGCATGAACCAGTAAATGCTCGTTTAACTTATACGGAAGCAGGGTGTCGTATCTTTGAATCAAAGAATCTATATAACTGAAATAACCGCCTACGCTAACATCTCTATTCACTTTTATAAATACGTCCCTGGAAGACGTAACATCCTCTAAACCATTAGATTCATTTAAGTGCTTTTGTGCATTCATATCAAAACAAGCAATAGCCACCAAACAACACATAAAGGTCTTTAGTTTATAACAATCGATTGTAAAACACTTGCTCAGAACTCTAGAAAAGTTTCTCATAGTATAAAAATAGCATGCTCCCGGCAGTAGTAAAATGACCATCATCAAATCAATGAGTTGATTAACATCATTTTTACAGCGAAAGCTTCATTGTACTTTTAAGAATTAGAATTATTCTATTTGCAAATTTTATTCATGGAATGGATTACTAAAATAAAAAGTCGCTTGAAAGATTTTTTCATTTTAATTGGTGAATTGTCGCTATTTGCGGGGCGTTACTTTCAGCAAGTCTTTAAGCCTCCCTTTGAATTTCGAGAATTCATACATCAATGTTATAACGTAGGTAATCGCTCTTTGACTTTAGTTGCATTAACAGGCTTTATCATTGGTCTGGTAATTACACTTCAAACACGTCCTACCCTATTAGAATTTGGAGCAGAATCTTGGATGCCTGCCATGGTTGGTAATTCGATTGTGCGCGAAATAGGTCCGGTAATCATTGCGCTTATTTGTGCTGGTCGTATTGCTTCAAGTATGGGAGCGGAATTGGGATCAATGCGTGTTTCAGAACAAATAGATGCGATGGAAGTCTCTGGGACAAATCCTTTTAATTACCTCGTTGTTACAAGGATTAGCGCTACTTTATTGATGCTTCCTATTTTGATAGTATTCGGAGATGCCTTTGCCTTATTTGGCTCCTTTTTGATAGAACATTACAGAGGAGGTGTATCCTTTAGACTGTACTTCAATCAAGTGTTTCAAGCTCTAAATTACGGCGATTTAATTCCTTCGTTGATCAAACCTTTCTTTTTTGGTTTTGCAATTGGGTTGGTAGGTTGTTATAAAGGATTTAATTGTGAAAAGGGAACTGTAGGGGTTGGACTGGCTGCAAATACTGCAGTAGTTATGGCGTCAATATTGATTTTTATATTGGATTTTATGGCAGTAATTATTACAGATGTATTTTATGAATTATGAAACATAAAGATGACATATCCGAAACCACATTTGACCTTAACAACAGAGAAATTGTTATCGAAATAAAAGACATGAAAAAATCTTTCGGTCCAAATGAAGTACTCAAAGGCTTTAACATGCATCTCGTAGACGGTGAAAATTTGGTCATTATGGGGAAATCAGGATCCGGAAAATCGGTCATGATTAAATGCCTTATTGGTCTTATAAAAGCAGATAGCGGAAGTATTCGTGTCATGGGGCAAGATATTACTGATTTGACACATGAAAATTTGGACAAGTTAAGAACGGATATCGGATTTCTATTTCAGGGAAGTGCCCTTTATGACTCCATGACTGTGAGAGAAAACCTGGAATTCCCATTGAGAAGGCATAAAGAAAAATTCGGTAAAGAATACAACAAAAATAAAATGGTACTAGAGGCTCTTGAAAATGTAGGTCTAGCGGATGCTATCAATTTAATGCCGTCTGAGCTTTCGGGAGGTATGAAGCGAAGAATTGCCTTGGCGAGAACCTTAATCATGCAACCCAAAATTATTTTATATGATGAACCCACAAGTGGTCTAGATCCTATAACAGCCAAAGAAATCATAGAATTAATACTGGATATTCAGAAAAAATACAAAACCACTTCATTGATTATAACACATGATGTGGATTGTGCACGAGTTATAGCCGACAGGATGATCTTGTTAGTTGATGGCATTAATTATGCCGAAGGAACATTTAATGAATTGTCAAAACTTATGGACCCTGTAGTAAGGGCATTTTTTAAATCATAATATCATGTCGAAAAAAGAATCACAGAAAATTAGGTTAGGTACTTTTATAGTCATTGGAACAGTTTTGATTATGACTGCTGTTTATTTAATTGGAAATAATAAAAATATCTTTCGAAATACCTTTAGCATAAGTACCACTTTTAATAATGTAAACGGACTCCAAGAAGGAAATAACGTACGTTATTCGGGCATTAACATCGGTGTTGTTAAAAGTATTGAAATGGAAAACAACACGAAAATAAGAGTCACAATGACTTTAAATGAGAACATGTTGCCACATATTAAGAAAGATGCCATTGCTTCTATTGGATCTGACGGACTTGTTGGAAATATGATTGTCAATATCATTCCGGGAAACGAAAATTTAACTCCTATTGAACAAGGCGATGAAATTAAAAGTTACAGTAGAATAGGGACAGAAGATATTTTAAAAACATTGAATACTACCAATGATAATGCCGCATTACTAATTTCAAATATGTTGAAAATCACGCAATCTTTAATGGAAGGTAAAGGTACTCTAGGGAAATTGTTAAATGATTCCGTCATGGCAAACGACCTGGAGCACACCGTACGAAATCTGAAGTATGCGAGTTTAGAAGCAAAAGGTTCTCTTCGCGAGCTGAACACGATAATTGGATCCATAGATTTCGAAAAAAGTATTGCTGGAAAATTGTTAAATGATACCCTTGCCGCTAAAAAAATAGATTCTATCATTATGCATATCAAAGCATCCAGTGAAGAGATTGACCAGATGTCACATCGGTTAAACACGTTTGTTGATGATATATCTCAAGGAGATGGTGCGTTGAAATACTTGGCAAAAGACAGCACGTTTGTCAATCAATTGGATCAAACAATTCAAAACCTGGAACAAGGAACAGGAAGGTTTAATGAAAATATGGAAGCTCTAAAACATCACTTTCTTTTTAGAGGCTATTTTAAAAAATTAGAAAAGCAGGAAGCAAAAGAGAAGAAAAGACAACAGTAATTTTTTTAACTCAAATCGAAGTTTTAAACTCTTTTGATTAAAGTACTGTAAACAGTCACTATTGAATGTTAATTGCTATGGTGGAGAAAATATTTTATAATATCTGCGGTAGAAACGATCCCTACTATTTTCTCGTGCTCAACGATTGGAATTGCTCTGTACCTGCCTTTCGACAGTTCCTTCGCAATCGTTTCAACACTGCTCTCCGGTCCTAAATAATAAGGATTCGAACTCATAATATCCTTCACTAAAAGCGTGTTGTACACCTCGTTATTGTCATCTAAACCCGCACCTTTAATTCGATACATAAAATCGATTAAACTAATCATCCCTACCAACTTCTCATTTTCAACTACCGGAATGTGATGGTGAAAATCTTTTTTTTCAAAAATATGCTTCACATCCAAAATCTTTTGATTGGGTGATACACAGACTACATTTTTAGTCATTATTGTAGAAATTTTTGCTGCTTCCATATGCCTTTATTTTAGATGTTAAATTACCACTTACAAGGGTGAAACCCAACTTATTAAACTTGATTGTAATCATTTTTAATTAGCCATTTGAGTGATATATTTAGTTTTCATCCAAAAAATAGTTTGTATGAAAACTAAAACACTCATAGAACTTATCACCCTATCTTCAAGCATTTATTATTTAGCGAAAGATTCTCAGGTTTTAGAACGACTTATAGAGTTGTCGGAAAAGGGAATTGACCGAATAAATAAAACTTCATCGGAGATTCAATATGATGAAAACGGACATGAAATTCAATTCATGGACAAGGTTATTCTTCAAACTAAGCAAGTTAAAGAAGACATCGAAAAGGAAATTGAAGCATTGGTTGTTAAATTTTATAAGAAAATCAATGTTGCGCATTTAGATGAAATTCACGCTTTAAATGAAAAGCTTGAAAAATCAAATGCAGAAATTGCTTTACTGGAAGCACGACTTAACCAATTGGAAAAAGCATAAATCAGATGGGTATTTATACTGTCATAGGAAAAAAATACAAATCCATTACCCGATACAATCAAATTTTAGGCGTGTTGGTTCGCTACGGTTTTGAGGATCTCGTCCAACATCTGGAAGAAAAAAAACGACTTACTTTTTTAAAAAGATTGATTCCTAAAAAAGCCATCAGTCATGCCATGAAGTTTTCCAAATGGGAAAAAATAAGATTGGTATGTGAAGAATTGGGTCCGACTTTCGTGAAATTCGGACAAATTTTAAGTAATCGACCCGATTTAATTCCAATGGATTTAACCTTTGAATTAGAAAAACTTCAGGATACGGTTCCTCCTATGTCGAAAATGGATGCCAGAACTATGGTGGAATCTGAATTGGGGGACTCTGTTGAAAACCTATTTGCATGGTTCGAACCTCAATGCTTTGCCTCCGCTTCTATGTCACAAGTTCATAAAGTAACCTTGCATTCCGGAAAACGTGTAGCTCTAAAAATTCAAAGACCAGATATTAAAACCATTATTATTGAAGATATAAAAGTCATGTACGGCATTGCTGAAATTTTAGAAAAACGTATGCCTTCCTTACAAAACTTTGACCCTATTGGATTGGTTAAGAACTTTGAAGAAGCCATATTAAAAGAACTTGACTTTATAAATGAATCCATTAATATTCAGCGGTTTTATAACAATATTATTAATGACCCAGACAGAAATCAGTTTGCTTATTGTCCCAAAGTATACCAGGAATACACAACCTCAAAAGTGCTGGCAATGGAACTTATTGAGGGAACAAAAATTGATCGTGTTCAAGAACTGAAAGAAAAAGAAATCAATACTAAAGTAATTGCCAGAAGATTAAGTACGAGTTTTTTTAAACAGATTTTTGAATATGGGTTTTTTCATGCCGATCCGCATCCTGGTAATTTATTTGTCCTTCCTAATAGACATATCTGTTACCTCGATTTTGGAATGATGGGAAGCATTTTACCGAGAGACGTACATACATTTAGTCAATTATTCCTAGCCGTAACTCAAAAAAATGTTGGTAAAATTATCCTATCTATTCAAGAATTGTCCAATACTACAGTCATACTGAATATGCGTCAATTAGAATTTGACTTGAATGAATTTGTTGAAAAAACCTACGTACGTAAGGTCCATAAAAATGAGATGAGTACTATTTTAATTGACTTAAAGGATATTATTATTAAGCACGGATTAAAAGTTCCTACCCATTTTTATTTGTTTGCCAGATCATTAGTCACACTTGAGGGAGTCATTCAGAAGCTGGATCCTGAACTTGAACAATTTGACATTGCCCAACCATTTTTAGTGAAAAATTTGAGTAGAAATTTCAACCTTGTAAAAATTGGAGAAAAAGTTGTGAATTCCATATATGAAATGAGTAATTATATGGAGTATTTTCCGAGGGATTTAAAAAATGCCGTACGTAAAATAAACAGCGGTCATATAAAAGTGGATCTCACTCACAAAGGAATTGATCACATAGTGCACACCTTTCAGCGCATTACAAGACAACTAATTGCAGCATTTATTATTGCTGCCCTAATAATTGGATCTACACTATTCGTTCTTGTTAATGCAACACCTCTTTGGAGAGGTATTTCAGTTATAGGAATAATCGGTTTTCTAATAGCTCTTATTATCGGATTTGGAATGGTTCGAGATATTTTAAAAAAAGATTATGACAACTGGTAAAAACCACTATTTCATGTATTGGTACTATTTCAAAAAATAGCATTTTAATTGAATGCCTTCTTTAAATGATGGAACGCCTCTGAAACTTCATGCTGGAAATGTTCCCATTTCGTTTCTTCTTTTCTTCCATACTTTGATTTAAGTCTATCAACAAATTCAAGAAATGATTTCTTACTTTTTTTAAAAGCTGACTCTGTACTATCTACTTTCTTGTTGAATTCTTTTTCTAGAATTTCTAACTGAACTTTAAAAATCTCAATTTGAATTAAAAATAGCGCATAGGTTTTTTTAAAATGTTCATTCGAAGTGATCTTTACTTCAAGTTCATGAATAGCCGTGAGTATTTGGTTCTTTTGATTGTTAAAGGCGTCTATTGATTCTGCCTTTCCTAAATTCAACTGGACACGTAAGTTCTCTATTTTAGCTTGAATTTCATCCATTTTCTCCTTACTTGTTTTAATCTTAAACTTACTATCATGAATTAATAGATTTAATTTTTTCTTCATCTCTTCAAAGCTGTCCTTTGCCTCAGCCATTCCTAAAGCAGCTTTCACTTGAAATTTTTCCATCTCTGATGCAGATGTTCTTAATGCATCAATAATTTTGTCTGTCAACCTTGTTTTTCCAGTATTTTCCATGATAACCGTATTTTTAGTTTATTGTGTTAACTGCATTTCATTCAAGATTATATCAGCTAACTAAACATGATTACTAATTTTAATCAATATCAGTTATAATTCAACTTTATACAATGACCAAAATCAAATACAGATTCTAAGATTGAAGTTTTTTATACTTTATTTAAAAGGTGTTAAATAGATTTCATTCAAGGTGCGAGTATGTACAGCAGAATTGATATACATTCTGTTTATTTCAACATTATTAGCAACCAATTCTGACGCCCTTTTTCTTAAGCCCTCTGAAACCGACTGTCCCATAGTATTTGTAGCAATCAATCCAAAGGTTGCTAACAATAATATTCTTTTCAATTTTATCAAATTTCTAATTGTATTCCTTATCAATATGTGAGGCCATAGCCAAATGGATACAGTGGTTTTATGGAATTATCCCACATATTTGGTCCGTAATTGCCGTCGAAATCCGACATAGATTTTGGCCAAGAGTGTGGTAATCTCCCCATAAAATCATAATCTCCAAATAGCACCTCCGCAACTCCACCACCTTCTGAACCAGGTAACCAAGCCATTACAAATGCATCTGAATCATCAATTTCATTGGTAACAACCAACGGTCTTCCAGCAACTAAAATAACAACAACTTTTGGGACTTTATTCAGGTATGATTTAATAATTCCAACATTCTCCTCAGATAAATTAAGGGTATGATTTCCGGTCCCATCACCTATATCTCCATACATTTCGGCATAAGGATGTTCACCAACAACCACTATTGCAATATCAGCATCAAAATACCCCTCATTTCCATACGGATCATACACAACTTCTCCATTGGAAATTTCTTTAATACCTTCATAAATGGTTGTCGCACCTCTATAATTCTCAGCTGTCCCCTGCCAATAAATAGTCCAACCACCAGATTGTAATCCTGTGTTATTCCCATGCGGACCAACAACTACAATCTTCTTTGTTTCTTTATCGATAGGAAGTGTCCTTGAATCATTTTTTAATAATACCAAAGATTCCCTAACGGCTTGTCTTGCCACATCTCTATGACTTTCACAACCTATATCAGCCACCAATTCCTTCTTAGGAAATGGATTTTCAAATAGTCCTAATTTAAATTTCTGACGTAATATGCGTCGGACTGCATCATCAATGCGTTCTATTGCGATTTCATGCTCTTGAACTCCGCGAAATACACCATTTTGAAACCGGTCCAAATCCCCGTCTACCGCCATTACCATATCCACACCAGCATTAATGATATCATTTCCTCCAAAACGCGAATAGCCTTTCCAATCTGTCACCACCATTCCTTGAAAATTTAAGGAGTCTTTAAGCACATGAGTAATTAAATTTTTATGTGCGTGCATCGGTACTTCTGAAATGGTATTGAAAGAAACCATAATAGCCCCAACATCGGCCTTGACAGCAGCTTCATATGGAGGTAGTAAAATTTGATGTATTTCTTCCTTGCTCAAGATGGATTCTCCACCTTCTACTCCGTTGATGGTAGCTCCATCGCCAACAAAATGTTTGGCAGTTGCCATGACCGTGGTAGCATCAGATAATGCTCCCTGATGTCCTTCAATCGAAGCAATTGTTAGGGCAGTTGTTAATTCGGTGCACTCAGCAAAGGCCTCATAAAATCGTCCCCATTTTTCATTAAAAGGAATTGCAATGCAAGGTGAAAATGTCCAGTTAAAACCACTTGCCTGAGTTTCATAAGCAGTAATTTGAGCAGCTTTCTTTACAAGCTTTTCGTTATGCGTAGCACCCATCCCAATATTATGTGGAAAAATAGTAGCTCCGTTGAAGGTATTTTGTCCATGCACAGCATCTACGGCAAACAATAAAGGAATCCCTAAGCGCGTTTCTAACGCCTTCTGCTGCAGTTCAACAAATCTTTGTTGCCAGCCAAGAGCACCCTGTCCAGGTTCTGGCCCGGCGGTATGAATTACGGAACCTATAAACCTTGTTGTAATATCTTCATCCTGGATATCAGCAAAATGACGCACCTGGGTCATTTGACCAATTTTTTCTTCCAAAGTCATCAGTGCCAGAAGAGAATCAACTTTTCGTTCAAGCTCCAATTCCGCATTATCACTTTTGAAAATACTAGTACATGACATCATGGAAAGCACTAAAGATAGTATTAGCACAGGTTTCAATCCAATATCAAGACTTTGCTTTCGTAATTTTATTTTTAAAATTTTCATCGAACTCTTATTCAGTGCAAGCAATTAAATTTCAATCAAGGGTATAGTTCTCCTGAGAGACAAAGCCCCAAGACTTTAACCCTCACAAAAACTCAGTAGATTACCTACTTCTTAAAATCGATTGCGAATGATTTACTTTCTAAACTCGTGCTTCACCCAGTCAACTTCCATTTCCCATTGACCTTCAAAAGAGGCATCGGTTATTTTTGCAAAATTTAAGATTGCAAACATTGGTTCTGGATAGTTATCTCCATCACCTACATTTCTATAAACCTCTTCACCGTCAAGACGATAAACAAGGTCACTTCCTTCCCATTCAACAGAATACTCATGGAAATCTTCAAGAGTAGTTTCTACACCTTTTCTAGTACTCCACCAGTCTCCCTTATCACATTCGCCTAAACTCTTAATAGCTCCTGTTGTAAAGTGATTCTTTTCACCATCACCATGATGCTCGAAAATGTCAATCTCTCCGGATCCGGTTAATGGCCAGCAAATGTTTTCATCTTCTTCCTGCACCGGAGCTTCATTGTTTTGCGCACCTAAAATCCACCATGCAGGAAACATACTAGGCTCACTACCTGAAATTTTCAAACGTGCTGTCCATTTTCCCTTAATAAATTCTTTTCTGTTCTTTGAACATATTCTTCCAGCCACATACTGCGTTGCTGCCTGTTGCACACCGTGTTTATCCATGTTATCACAAGGCTGAACTTCTCCAATATTTACAACGCGTATTTTTAAAGTTCCATTACTTACCTCACGAGTACCAAATTCCCCATCAGGCACATAACACTGCTTTTCGTTATTCACCCAGATTCGTTGATCTTGCCAGTTTTCCGCATTAAAAGTGTCAAAATCGTCCTGGAAATCCACTTCCCAAACACTTGCAACTTTTTCTTCTTTTACCTCTTCTTTTTTATTTGATTTACATGATACTGTAATCACTGATAAAGTGATCAGTGCTATTGCTAATATTCTACTATACTTTTTCATTTTATTTGGTACGTTTCAGTACTCTTTTTATTAATTCACATTAAATTGAAACACCTGAGAGTTTGAAGTATTTCCTTGTTTGTCTTTTGTTATAATTTGCCAGTAATAGACGTTTCCAGAAGTCACATTTATTTGCAACGATTTTGAACTTGTTTGACCTTTTACTTCCGCAGGAGGGTTTGCTGTATCGCACAAAACCTTATAGTTTTGGATATCATTGTCTATATCAGAGGCCTCCCATTCGAGCTTAACCAAACCTTCCTGCACGGAAGATCCACTGCTTGGTGCAATCACTTCAGCAGGAAATGGAGGATAACTGCTCTGAGGTTCTCCAACATTATAAAATCTCCAGGTTTCACTTCTGGCAGATAAACTCCCGCTAGCTCCCTTTGAAGTCACTGACCAAGAATAAGCCATTGCTCTTTTAATTCGAATAGATTGACTTGTGGTTACCGTATTGATGGATCTAGTTTCACCAGATTCCAATTCTTTTAATTCCAACACATATGAATTGGTGTTTTCACCAGCTTCCCATTGAAATAAAACTTCTGTTTCATTTTCAGAAACCACATTCCCTGTGAAACAATCACTATTATTTTCAGGGTACAATAAAGTTGCTTTTACCGGATTCTTAACTTCTGGTGGTGTTGGCGGATCTTCTTTATCTTCGGAACATCCTAATATTAGTACTGCTATTAGTATTGCGTATAATTTATTCATTTTCATTACTTCACAACTTTAAAATTAAACACCTGGCTTGCCGTAACAACTCTTACAAAAAAGATCCCATTAGAAATATTAGACACATCCATTCTAATGACATCCGAATTTCGTTGGGCTACTTGTTTCGATAACAGAGCTCCAGTGACACTATAGAATTCCACTGAAATAATTTCAGCACTCAATGCGTTAGTTGCAATAAACAACTGGTTGTCTACAACTGGATTTGGAAATACTCGTGGTTCCTGAATGTTCATGAAAGTCTTGGCAAATACACCTTGACAATCATTATTCGTAGTTACCTTCAATTCATTAATTCCGGGAACTAATGCTATTTCAAATTCCTGTTTATCGGTGATGAACAACTCCTCATTTAAAGAAATAAAGTAGCGCTCTCCTCCTTCAAGGGTCAAAGTCACTTTTGAAGCTGACGAATCTTCCTTAGCTTCTACTTTGAAGGCTGGAGGTTCAGAAATAACAATATCGAAACACTGTTCATAATCTTCTTGCGCTGCTATTGTGAAACAAACTTGATAGGTACCTGCACTCAAATTTTCAAATTTCACTTCTGAATTAAATGTGTTCGTTTCTTTTACACCTTCTCTTGTCAAGGAAACAGCGTAATTATAAGAAGTATCTTCAACGGAAATTTCCAGACTACCGTCATTACTAGCGTTACAAGTTTCACTTGCAATTTTCAGCATGAAATTAGAACTAGGTACGTTGAAAATTTCACAACCTGATATGTCAACCTGTTTACCTTCCGGAGTATCAGGGCATTGATCTTTATCGTCAAAAACACCATCACCATCAGAATCAGGATAACCAAATTCAAACCAGTTAAAATTGAAACCACCCGAAATAATTTTCATTCTCAGTTTATAAGAACCAGCTTCAAGCTGAAGATTTCCGGTTGCAGTATCCCATGTTTGCCAACCTCCGGTAACCACTGCAGTAACTGTTCCTACTTCATTCTCTACACCAGATTCATCCACAATAAAGAATCCAATCTTTCCAGCATCATAACCTGCTACACGACAGAATACTCTGTATGTCCCATCAATAGGAACCAAAATCGAATAGTCGGCAAAATCTCCCGGATCTGTATATCCGAAGTTCTTTCCTCCTCCAACATCTTCGGTATCCTCCAAACCGAGTCCTTCCATATAATCATAATCTTCCACTTCAATTTTAGTAGGAATTACGAAACGCTCGCTTAGATTATTCACCACTGCTAAATCTTCAAAACTCTGCAATAGTTTATCCGAAGTCGATTTGATTGTTGTTCCGTTATAGCTAACTGCAATCGCATCGGCTCTTGTCAGGTATTGTTTTAATTCTATGACCAGTGATCTTTTAAAATGAGTTCCTTCGATCGATTCAACCGAAAGCATTTCAACCACATCTCCATTTACTTTCACTACAAAGTGTTCCAAAGCATTTGTGAGTGTTGCAACATCTAGCTCTTCACTTAGAGAAATCATCACTGATTTTTCATCTGATCTCGTTTCTCCGTTCAACACTGTTAATGGCAGGTTATTGATATCACCTTCTTTTATAAAATTCATGCTACTAATGTTGAAAGGTATATCATTCGTAAAATGAAATTTCAAGGTATGTTCTCCTGCCTCGAGTATGATTCCTTCTTTCTCCAGGTTTCTAAAATTAGACCAGCTAGAAGTAGTATTCACACTATAAATCTGAGTCACAGGTTCATCATCAATTGACATATAGAATGCACCACCAGTTCGTTCAGAAGCAACACGGAAAGCAGCAGTATATACACCAGTTTCTGCAATATTCACAGTATATTTTAACCACTCGCCTTTTGCGACATGCGCAACATGAAAACCATTACTATTTAATTCGTCATCATTTTTTTCAATATCAACACCGTCATTTCTGTACGACCATCCTCTGTTCCAAGCTTGAAATTCACCTGTACTTAAATTATAATCAGCTACATCCACATCAAAATAGGCATGGTTGTTTTGACCCAAATCAAAATCTGCCGAATAGATTACACCAGGTATTTCAGAAGGATTTCCATGGTATGGTTTTGTCTCTATTGTTTGTACCTGACGGATTAAAGCATCCGGCACATCCTTTCTAAAGCGGCTATTTTCTACTAATAAGTTATCAGCCAGTTGCATCATACCATCAAAAGTTTCCTCTTCTGTTGGTTTTGGGCCTTTTCCACCCCAATAATCAATTATTTTCTGATATCCCGGATTGATATCTACAGCATATGGGCTATCGATATCACCAATTTTACGCATGGTCCACCAGGCCCATCCTATATTGTTATTTTCGAATAAGGTCACAGCATCGGTAAACCAGGTATTTGAATTTTCACCTGATTCTCCCATCCAAAGGGGAACATTATGCTCTTCTCTCAACCATAAAATCCAGTCTAAGTCGTTCGGATTGTTATAGCTCCAATATTTGTGAAAACTATAAACAATATTATCGTCCCACGGTGGTGTTAAACCTGTAAAATCATTGGCATACCAGTTTCCTTCAATAAATAAAACGTGATTTGTATCAACACTTCTAATTCCATTTGTAATGTCTACGTACAAATTTCTCAAAGCGTTCCCACCAGGTAAATCCCAGTGCGTTTCATTAATTAAATCGTAACCACCAATCCAAGGATTATCTTTATAACGCTCTGCAATACGCGTCCACAAAGCCACCAGTTTATCTTTGTTCTCCTGGCTTTCCCATAATGAAGGCTTTGTAGGGTCGTAATCATTAATTTCTGAACCTGTTCCTTGTCCGCCTGGCGTTGCGTGCATGTCTAAAATCACATACATATCATAAGGAGCGGCCCATTCCAGCACATTGTCAATCAGTTCAAACCCAGTTTCAATCCAGGTATTCTCTCCTTGAACAGGTTCTTCATCAATTGGAAGTGTAAACAAATTGTAATGCATTGGAATTCGAATACTATTAAATCCCCATGCAGCTAATGAGTCCACATCTTGTTTTGTAAAGTGGTTTTCTCTCCATTTTTGAAAGAAGGTGTCAGTTTTTTCTTCTCCCATTAAATCCACGAGCTTTTCTCTGATTTCATGCTGTGAACCAGCAACTCCAGAAGTTTGCATCATGTATCCTTCCATGATTTGCCATCCTCCTGGTCCGATTCCCCGCAATAGGACTTCTTCTCCGGAAGCATTGACAATTCTTTTTCCATCAGCTTTCAGCATTTGCCCCCATGAAAAAGACCACATGATTACACATGCAATAAATAGTATCCTTTTTTTCATTTAAATGTTTATTGAAGCTCACCGGCTCTCACCGGTGAGCATTGACCAAATATTAAATTAACTAATTATGAGTCCAATCGAGTTAATTTAGAAACAACAGTTTTGGTTAATTTATTTTTGTTAAAGTCCAGTTATCAACTGTAATTCCAGAGGTTCCATAGGTTTTACCTCCTGTTCTGAATAACAGGTAGTAGGTTCCATCTGCAGTAATTTCAAATTGACCTGGATTATCTGGATTTGCATCGTCACATCCTGATTCAGATGCTTTACCTGAATAGGTTTTAATATCGCCGCAATCCCAGGCGTTATATGCTTTCAACACCTTTTGATCTCCAGAATATTCGATTCCTTGAGTTTCAGTCCCTTCCTGAGGTTGCTCAGCTCCTATATACACTTCACCCCAGATATCGGAGATGTTTTCATAAGTCATATCCATATCGAACTGATACGTTCCTGCAGTTAATTCAACAGCTGTATAAATTGCCATATGTTTCCAATCTGCATCAGTAGTTTCTTCAAACTTAGCGACACCGTCAGCAATTGTAACTGAACCATTTGTATTTGCCGTTTCATATTGGTTAATGATTGTCCATCCCGTTGCATCTTCAAAAGTTCCATTTGAAATCAAATTCACAACAGGAGCATCGCTAACAGTTACCTGCTTAGTGATTTCATTTGAGCCATCATTATTTGTAGCAATCAATGTAACTGTATATGTTCCAGCTGTAGCGTATGTATATATTGGATTTTCTTCTGTTGAAGTCCCTGAACCGTCACCGAAGTCCCATGAGTAACTTGTCGCATCTTCGGAAGTATTTGTGAACGTCGCTTGTAAATCTGTTGTTTGGAAAGAGAAGTTCGCTGTTGGTTCATTTACAATTACAGTAGGATCCATTGTGATATTATCAATCACGATTCCACCGTCACCGAAAGTAAATCCACCCGTTCTGATTACAAAGTAATACGTATCCGCTTCCAAAGAAATAGTTCCATCAGTATCTTTACAAGATGCTGCTGCCATTTTCCCTGAATATGTTTTGTTTGTATCACCACAATCCCATGCGTTAAATGCAAGAATCATTTGTGCATTATTATTGTCGAAATTGTACTCAACACCTTCTTGAGGTACTGTAGTTCCTAAATAAACTTCGAACCAAACTTCGTCAATACCATTGGTAGTAATATCCATATCAAACTGGTAATCACCCGCTGCAATATTTACAGCTTGGTACATTGCTACATGAGCCTCTTGTCCCCAGCTACCTGAAGGCGCATCATTTACCTCATCAAATACAGCCACGCCATTTTCTATAGTGACTTTACCATTATTTGCTCCATTTTGCTGAATGAATTTCCATACTGAAGTATCGTCAAATGTTGCATTTTGGATATAATCTTGAACGGTTACTGTTTGCTCAACAGTTACTTCTGAAGTAAATTCATTAGAACCGACATCATTCGTTGCGACCAACTTAACTGTATACGTACCATTTTGTGTGTAGGTGTAAGACGGATTTTCTTCTGTTGAAGTTCCTGTACCGTCACCAAAATCCCATGCATAACTTGTTGCATTTTCTGAAGTGTTTGTGAAATTCGCAGTTAACTCATTAGTATCAGCTGTAAATCCAGCTGTTGGCTCTTCAGAAACGACTGCAGTTTCCATTGTAATATTATCAATTACAATTCCTCCTTCACCGAACGTGAATCCACCCGTTCTAATTACAAAGTAGTACGTGTCTTGTGTATCAATTGTAATAGTTCCATCCGTATCCTGGCAAGATACAGCCGCCATTTTTCCAGTGTACGTTTTATTGGTATCACCACAATCCCATGCATTGAATGCAAGAATTTTTGTCGCACCGCTATTGTCGAAATTGTATTCTGTTCCTTCAATAGGCTTTGTATTTCCAACATATACTTCGAACCAAACTTCATCAATACCATTGGTAATAATATCCATGTCGAACTGGTAATTTCCAGGAGCCATATTTACAGCTTGGTACATTGCCATATGAGCTTCTTGTCCCCAGTTTCCTGAAGGTGTATCATTCACCTCGTCGAAAGTTGCAACCCCATCAGCAATTGTCACTTTACCATTATTGGCACCATTTTGTTGAATGATAGTCCAAATTGAAGTATCGTCGAATGTTGCGTTCTGAATATAATCAGTAATAACAATTTCTTGAACTGTTATTTCCTGAGTTGCTTCATCCGAACCTTGATCGTTTGTAGCTGTTAAGCTCACTGTATATGTTCCAGCTGCTTCATAAGTATGTACAGGATGCTCCTCAGTAGAAACATCAGATCCATCTCCAAAATTCCATTCGTAGCTCACTGCATTTAGTGAATTGTTTGTGAATGAAACTTCTAAATTATCACTCTCTGCAGTAAACTTTGCTTCAGGAGCGATAGAAGGAGGTGTAATTACAATACCTGATTCTAAAGGACGAATAGAAGCATTGTCGATAGTAACACCATCTCCATAACTAGATCCACCACCTCTTATAACTAAGTAATAAGTTCCCGTAGTTTCAACAGTAATCAATCCGTTTCCTTCTCCACCACAGCTAATTTCAGTGAATAAACCGTCAAATGGTTCACCACCACATCCATTCCATGTATTTAATGCTAAGCGCATACCTCCATCAGCATAATCTTGCCCTGGAATTGGAGTTGCCATTCCCAGGTATACTTCGAACCAGGAATCGGACATCCCGTTTCCTGAAACTTCCATATCAATTTGGTAAGGTACATTTGCCTCTATGTGAACTGGCTGGTAAATTCCAACTTGTCCCCATCCACCACCTGTCCAGGTAGCGTTTTCACCATTAAATCCGACTTCAACACCATCAGAAATTGGTAAAATTGTCCAGTGTTCATCACTATTAAATTCTCCATTTAATAAGATGTTTGGCCCTTCAAAATCTTCATTTATTACAACAGTCTGAACCGATGCTGCAGATCCGCTTTCTGTAAAGATTTTGAACTGTACATCATAATCTCCTTTTTTCAAAAAGACTTTGCTCGTCTCTAAGCCTTCAGCGGAAGAATTATCTCCGAAACTCCAGTGCGTATACCAGGTTTCAACTTTAGGTTCCGCAAGAAAGTGGACTTTGTTCGGATTTTCCTCATCGAAAGTAAAGGTGAATGCCGCATCCTCAGGTGTTGGTGGAGGAAGTACATTTTCCAGGTCGTCGGAGCAAGCAGCTACAACAACCAAAACTGTTAATGCTAAAAAGCTTATAATATATTTTAATGTTTTCATGTTAATTTGGTTTAAGTGCGTTTATAAAGCCGCGATTCCTAATAACCCGGATTTTCAATTAGTTTAGGGTTATTATTGATTCTATCTTGACCAATTGGCAAGTAGTATTGCTCCGGATAAAAATTCATTTTTTGGGTTTCAGCATCAAATACCTCATATGAGAATGTCGCGTTATTTGACCCGTCTAAATGTCTTAATGTCTTTATTCCCTCAACCTGAATATTCAATACGTCTTCAGCAATTCTCCATCTTCTTAGATCCCAGTATCTGTGATCTTCGAATGCCATCTCAATTTTTCTTTCATTTCTGATACGGTCTCTAAGTTCATCTCCGGAATAGGTTCCTAAATCCAGGTTTTGTTGTAATCCTGCTCTTGATCTGATTGGTTCAATAAAGCTTCTCGCTTCAGTTTCCAGTCCTAATTCAACAGCAGCTTCTGCAGCATTCAAATAAGCTTCTCCTAATCTGAATAACACACAATCCTGACCTGAATAGTATTGCTTGATATATGGAGGAGTTCCACCATCCATCAAATATTTTCTAACGTAGAATCCAGTTTTTGTCGCATCAGGGTGAATTCCGATACCGTCTTTACCAACGCCAGTCCCTCTATTGTAGTCCAGGCTTCCACCACTTTCAGTAGCGTACCAAGTCTCTACTGGTGAACCTTGGAACATATCGTTATTTGTGAGTAATGTTCCTCTCATTCGAGGATCTCTGTTTTCAAAAGGATTGTTTGGATCATATCCGGAACCTGTCTCATTTGGCAAAAGTCCAGTGTCCATCATTTCATAGCTGTCCAATAATTGTTTTGTTGGAGACATACTTGAACCCCAGTCTACACGGTAGCTGTAAGGTGTATTGTATAAATCGTATGAATGACCTTTTTCATAAGGCAACCAGATTTTAGCATAAATGGTTTCCTCTTCTGTTTCATCAACAAATAAGTGATAATAATTATCTGAAGCACCAGGATACTGAGTGAATAAAGAATAACCACCTTCACTGATTAACTTACTTGCAGCATTTAATGCAACGTTGTAATAATCATCAGCCAATCCATTTTGAATTCCTATCAAGCCATCCAACTGAACTGTTCCATATTTTGCTATAGAACCTGCATACAATGCGGCTCTGGATTCCAGCGCTTTTGCAGCCCATCTTGGAGCACGACCTTTTTCAGCATTCCATCGGTCAGGCATTAATTCGAATGCCATTTGCGCATCTGCAATGATTTGGTCATAAACCTCCTGCTCCGTATTTCTTTTTGGCCACAGCTCATCTTCTGGAGTAGTTTCAGGATCTTGAGCATTAAGAATTATTGGAACTCCTCCATATCTTTTCGCTAATGCGAAATAACTAAATGCTCTTAAGAAATATAATTCTCCTAAACGGTGGTTTTGATCTTCTTGGGAAAGTACTCCTTGCTCCAGATTTTGGATATTTTCCAACGAGTAGTTAATTTTCCAAATATTATCGTATCCCCAGTAGTCCAATGGCCAGTAGTTTGTTGAAGTCCCCCAAATTCCTGGTCTGAACGTATTGTTCGCTGCAGTCCAAGAGTAGGTACTACGAGCTAGATCAGTGAGAGCATCTCTGTGTGCTCCAAAACCTGCTCCCCAAAAATCCTTTAGGTAGTCCCAAGGCATATTGTCATAAATCTTAAACAGATAAGCATCCATTAAAGCCTTGTCTTTCCACACATCATTATCTGTAATTCTGTCTAATGGTGGTTCATTCAAGAAATCATCACTACAATTTATGTAGCTGATTGAAATTAGTGCTAATAATATAATTTTAATACGTTTCATAATCGGCATAAATTAAAGTGATACGTTTACTCCAAAGGTTAGTGACTTAGTCTGTGGATAGTACCATCCAGTTCCTGATTGCATTTGCGGATCAAAATCTTCATCGTAGTTTTTGATTACAAATAGGTTGTATCCTGTAAAGTACAGTTTGAGTTCATCGAACGATTTTCCAATAAGCTTTTTAGGGAATGAATAACTTAGGTTTATGTTCTTCACTCTTAAGTGTCTTCCTTCTCTTAACCAGAAATCTGAGTATTTGTAGTTATTATCGTTAAATCCACCATCAGATACTCTTGGGAATTCAGCTCCCGTATTTTCTGGTGTCCAGTAATCTAACTGATAGGTATATCCGTTAAATCCATTTCTCAATGGGCTTTGAGCTTCTCCATCTAAATAAATATCGTATCCCGCTGCTCCAGTTAGTAAAACAGAAAGTGAGAAATTTTTATACTGACCTAATAAGTTCAACGAGTAATTCATCGCTGGCTTATCACCATCACCAAACACCTTCTGATCTTTTACATCAATAATATTATCTCCGTTTAAATCCTTATAACGAACATCTCCAGGTTGCAATGTTGCATTGTTTTGGTTGTCCTGAACAGGACTCTGACTGATTTCTTCCTGAGACTGGAATAATCCGTTCGAGATATATCCTCTTCTCAAGTTTGTAAAGGTTCCTGTTTGTGTCAGATTCATTGCCATGAATGGATCTGTGATTTCAGCTTCGTCGATAAATACCGCTTTTTCGCGAGCTCTTGAGAAATTCAAACCGGCGTTTAAATTCCAGTCTTTATTGAATTGTTTATTATAGTTCAAACTAAATTCGAATCCTTCATTCGAGAATTCATATAAGTTTTGAGCAGCTAAAGCAACACCTAAAGTACTTGGAACACTTCCTGAAGCCCAGGCTAAAACATCCGTTCTCTCTCTAAAGAAATAATCAAACATAAACTTCAAATTTCCATCAAAGAAATCGGCATCCAGACCAATATTATAGGTTGTATTTGTTTCCCAGGTTAAATCTTCATTTGCCAAGGCTGTATTGTCAATTGTTGGAATTGCTGTTTCATTGACAGCGTAGAATCCATTGTAAACAAATCCGCTGAGCCATTGATATGCCGCAGTATTATCGTTACCAGCAGTACCATAAGAAGCTCTCAATTTTAAATTAGTCATCACCTCTTTTAGGTTGTCACCATACCATCCATTTTCCGAAATCCTCCAACCTGCTGAAACTGATGGAAAGAATCCCCATTCATTTCCTGGTGCAAATCTTGAAGATCCGTCGTATCTGAATGACCCTTCAATAAAATATTTCGCATCATAGTCGTAGCTCACTCTTCCGACATACCCCAATCTATTTTCTCTAAATTCTCCACCATTGGCATCTTTGTTCTCATTTGAACCTGCAAATAATTGGTCTATTAAAGTCGATTGGAAATCTTGCCTTCTTCCAAAGAAGTTTTCTCCTTGAATTGTTTGTGCCTCTGCCAGTAACATGGCAGAAACTGAATGTTCGTTGTTGAATGTTCTATCGTAGTTAACCCCACCACGCAATACGTAGTGATTACTGTAATCGGATGACATGGTTAATACAGTTTCGCTGAAAGCTCCTTCTGGAGTAGCTAAAAACATATCGTAGTTTCCTGTTTGTCTGTTTAATGTATACAACTCATAGCTTTTTCCCCACTCTTTACGGAAATTTGTATCATAAACAATCGAACCATAGCCATTGAAACTCAATCCTTCCACTTGATTTACATCCCATTTTAAAGAGATCTTCGCATCGAAGTTATTGTTCATATTTCTGTAATACCCAGCATTAAAATCTTTAATCCCTTCTCTAATGTGATGTGGACTAAAACTTGGTTTTGCAGGAGTACCATCAGGATAATAGTCTAAATCTGTTGGCAACGCTCTACTTAATTCTCTAAAAATTGTATACGCTGAATATCCAGGTGCTTCATTATTTCTTCTTCTTCCGGCTACATTAAAAGTCACCTTAAAGTTGTCGTAAATTTTCGCATCAATGTTAGAACGCAAGTTAAATTGTTCATACTCCAAAACATCTTCAGTATAGTTTGAAGCTTGATTCAAATATCCTGTATTTACAAAATAGGTAACACTTTCATTCCCTCCCGATAAACTTAAATTATGCCTTTGTTGGAATCCCCAATCTTTGATAACTGAACTTTTCCAATCTGTGTTCGGATAGTTAATAGGATCTGATCCTGTTCTAAACTTTTCAACTTCGTCTGCTGAATAAAAAGGAGCTTGATTACTGTTTCTCAATCCCTCATTTAAAACTTCAGCGTACTGTGCAGAATTTAAATAGTCAGGTGATGAAGTAAACTTTGTATAGGTAAGACCATCACTATAAGTTAATTTTGGTTTTCCTAATTTTCCACCCTTCGTTTTGATTAAAACCACACCATTACCACCTTGCACACCATAAACGGCAGCAGCAGCGGCATCTTTTAAGACTGAAATACTTTCAATTTCATTGGCATCCAACTGATTAATATCTCCAGGTGAACCATCAACAATAACAAGTGCGTTACCAAAGTTTCTAATTTCAAAAGAAGAAGAACTAAAGCCTGGTTCGCCTGAGTTCTGACGCACGAAAAGTCCAGCGGCCAATCCTTCCAAGGCATTACTTACTGTAGGAACAGGAACTTCTTTCAAGGTTCTGTCATCAACAACAGATACGGCTGAAATAATTTTAGTACGTGAAGTACTGCCGTATCCCACGACAATAACTTCATCCAGTGAATCTGTTTGTGCAATTAATCGAATTTGAAGAGCAGCTTCACCGGCTACAACGACTTCTTGCGGAATATATCCCAAATAGGATACAACTAATACATCACCTTCCGACGCAGTTATCGAAAAGTTTCCATCAAAGTCGGTTTGGGCACCTGTAGTAGTCCCCTTAATTACAATGTTCGTTCCAGGTAAAGGATCGCCTGTCTGATTATCGATTACTGTTCCTGTAACCTCAATCTGAGCAAAACCGATACTAGTACACAGAAGAAACACTACGAGGAGTAATTTTTTTACTCTAAAATTTGTAGAACAATTTAGAATTGTTGTTTTCATAATGAACTAATTAAAATATTGGTTAAAAATCCTTCGACTCCCTACACATTTCGTATATCTTCGAAAGACATCCTCAAAGGAAGTAAAAAAGACCTACAGACCTTTAATAATACACCTCTTCTAAAACTCTCATTTATCAAAATTAGAACACATCAAAAACTCTCGTTTATAAAATAAAACCTCTAAAATGCATTGATTTTATTGACTTTTACTTAATTTTATACTTGAATTTAATTCATCAACATTGAAAAGTCATATACTCGCTATACTGATTGTATTCAGTCTAAATAAACTTAGTTTTGCGCAAGAGTACGAATTGAAATTTCTGCAAAAAATCCCTTTAAAAAACTACTTCAATACGGAGGATTATAGTGGCGGAATTCAAAATTGGCAAATTAGTCAGGATAGCAACGGCATTATATATGTTGCTAATAACAGAGGTCTTTTAGAATTTGACGGAAGCAAATGGAATACCCATTACGTCCCAGAAACACCAAGATTACGCTCGGTTAAAGTAACTACCAATGATAAAATTTTTGTCGGCGGACAAGGTCAGATTGGTTTTTTCGAAAAAGAGCACGGTCAACTTCATTACAATTCTTTAAACACGCTTATTCCAGAAAACAAACCCAAGATTGCAGAAACCTGGAAAATTATAGAGCACAATAATGCGATTTATTTCAATACTGAAAGTGAAATATACGTATACAAAAACAACACTATTCAAGCACTCATCTTACCTGGATATATGAGATATATGCATAAAGTTGAGGGAAGATTATTTGCCCAATTTTACGACAAGGGACTTTATGAAATTATCGAGAACAAATTTGTCCAAATACCTGGAACAAATTTACCATTCGACATAGTTTCCATGATTAAAACTGATAGCGAACTATTTTTGCTGACAAGAGAAGGAGGCATCTATCAATTAAAAAGAAATACCGTTGTAGAAGTTAACACAGGACCAGAATTGGGAACCATAAATGATGCTATTCTACTAAAATCAAAACAAATTGCAATTGGCACACAAAGTAATGGTCTATTTATATTCGATCAGGATTTCAACCTTATAAAACACCTCTCAAAAAATCAAGGACTCTCCGACAGAACCGTCAAAGCGCTATTCGAAGATAACTTCAACAATCTATGGGTCGCACTAAATAACGGAATTGATTATCTAAAATTCAGTTTGCCATTTTCTTTAATTAATGAGGAATTCGGAATTGAAGGAACGGGTTATGCCGGAACTAAATTCAATTCTAAAGTATACCTGGGAACAAATAATGGAGTGTTTGCTCTAAACTCAAGTCCTAACAAAACATTCCAATTTATTGAAGGTAGCGAAGGACAAGTATATGGATTTTCAAATTTAGAAAGTGATTTATTTTTAAATCATAACCGGGGACTTTTTGAAATCGACAATAATAAATTAAGACAAATTAATAACATCGGTAACTGGAGCGTCCTAAAAACCGCCAAACCAAATATTATCGTAGGTAACGGGTACAGGGGAGTATCATTTTATGAACGAAAAAATAATGCGTGGCAATACGTTAGATCTATTGCTAACTTTGATGAAAACGCAGGGGTTCTTGAATTCGAGAACGCACATTCCTTATGGGCTTCTCATAACCCAAAGGGCCTGTATCAATTTGAGCTAGATAAAGATTTTAACTTAAAACGTGACATCTTACATTTTGATGAATCAAACGGACTTCCTTCGAAACAAAACATCAAAATTTACAATATAAATGACAAACTCCTTTTTACCACTGAAAAAGGAATCTTTGAATTTAACCATACCTCCTCCTCCTTTGAGCCCAACAAATTTTTAAACAACCTCATCGGCACAGGACTGGTGCAAAACATTCATGCATCTAACGCTTCAATTTATTATATTCAAGATGATCAAATTGGCGAACTTAGAGAGGAAAGTTTTGGAAAGTACAAGAACTTTAAAAACACATTCAGACATATCAACCATTTGCTAAATGATGATCAGCCAAGCATCTCCATTTTAGACACAAATAATGTATTATTTTCAGCAAAAGAAGGATTCATTCTTTACAATCCAAAAAACAATTTCAAAGAGCAGTCGACATTCGATGTGCTTGTGAAAAGCATAACCATTGAAAAAGAAAATGATTCTTTATCTTTTGAATACCTCAATACCTCTGTTCCCATTGAAATTTCGCGAAATCACACTCTTAAACTTAGCATTGCAGCACCATTCTTTGACGGGTTCGAATCACTTAAATACAGTTTCAAATTAAGCCCTTTGCAATCCAACTGGACAAATTGGAGTTCGTTAAACACAAAGGAATATGGACATCTTCCTTCCGGAGATTACACCTTGCAGGTTAAGGCCTTAAACATCTATGAAAATGAAAGCGCCATAAAAACCATTCGATTTACTGTGTTAACCCCTTGGTATTTACGTAATTGGGCATTGCTTATTTATGCTTTAATTCTTCTTTTTATTCTCACTTTGATTCCTCTTTATCAACGTTTTCACTTTAAAAAGGAAAAAACAGTACTTCAGGAAAGAAAAGCAATTGCACTCAAAATTAAGGACCAGAAAATTGATAAACTTGAAAATGAAAAACTTAAAACAGAGATAGACCTCAAAAATGACCAGCTCACTACCATTACTATGCAATTGGTTAAAAACAATGAATTCATTCAGAATATTCAAAAAGACCTTTTAACTTCACTGGAACAGAATGCGCCCAAAGGGAAACTTAGAAAAATTTCTAAAAATATAGACACCGAGCTTTCCAAAGACCAATCATGGGATGAATTTGCTTATCATTTTGATCAAGTACATGGAAACTATCTGCAGAAACTTTCAGAAAACAACATAAAACTTTCACCACGGGAAATTAAACTGGCCGCATTCCTTCGAATGAATATGAGCTCCAAAGAAATTGCTGTCATGTTGAATATTACCTTAAGAGGTGTTGAATTAGCACGATACAGACTTAGGAAAAAGTTAAACTTAACTCGTGAACAAAATTTGGTTGAATACCTTATTTCACTAGACAACGATTAGTTCACTTCGAGGTTTTCCATCCTTTTGAATCATAGTTTTTGGCACCAAGCGCTTTTAAATAGTCAATGACTCTCCTTGTCAAAATAATGCGTCGCAAATACTGTTTTTGGGCATACAATTCTGAATATTCATTGGTATCGATTAACATCCGACTACGTTGACTCAATGGATCTTCACAAATAAATTTTGGTCCTATACTTTTGAAGTCAAACGATAAATCTTTTGAAATCAAATTATCCAATTCAGCATCTGCAAAATCAAGACATGTCTGATACCTATTGCCGTCCAAATGTATTTCAGCAAACTCCAAGCTCTCTTTGGGTACAAATGCTAAGGTATCACCAACAAAATTAATACACGCTCCCTTCTTAATGAAATAATTAACCAGTTTCAGATGCGGTGCTTTGCACACCACTAAAGATAAAAATGTCACTGACCTGTGTTTAATATTGAAGTTTAAATTAATTGGGGTGGATTGAATTTTATCAAATATTGTAATGAATTCATCGTAATTATAATGTCTGTAAAAACGATTCATAATCTCAAACAATAACTCCTGCTTTTCTTTTTCTGACAGGTCACAAAAGACCATGTCTAACCCTTCAACAAACTCATCTCGTCTATTGAGTTTTAGAAAATCAAGTAAGGTAGATATCATTTGGTTAAATTATTCTAACAATTTAAAGCTTTGATTCTTACCAAACCATGATTCAAATCATATGGCTTCGCAACAATTAATACAGCATATTTTATAACCCTATTTTTAAAAAAAAGTTAAAAATTGTCAGACATATTAATTATTTATCGTAATATTGCAATAAATAAATAAAGCAAAATATGGGAGTTACAAAAACGGAAATCTTCACAGAAGAACAAAATCAAATAGCTTCAGTCGCGAAAGCCTTAGCGCACCCGGCGCGCATTGCCATTCTTCAAAACATCTTTTCAAGAGATACTTGCGTGTGCGGAGATTTAGTGGATGAAATTGGTCTGGCTCAGGCGACAATCTCTCAGCACTTGAGAGAATTAAAGAAGGTCGGAATCATTAAAGGAACCATTTCTGGCACTAGTGTTTGCTACTGTATAAATGAAGAGGTTTGGAATGAAAACAGTAAACTTATGAATCAATTTTTTAATATTATTAACGCAACTGGCAGCGCTTGCTGTTAAAAACAATACAGATATGACTATAAATGAAATTAAATCAATTTTGAGCAATTTAGAACAAATTGCGTTTGAATTACCTGATGGAAGTCTTGTACCAAATCATTTCCATGTTACCGAAGTAGGAAAAATTAACAAGCATTTCATCGATTGTGGTGGTGTTGAACGCCATGAAAAAGTTGCAAATTTCCAACTATGGAATGCAGACGACTATGATCACAGATTGCATCCGGAAAAGTTAGTTCATATTATTGAACTAACTGACAAAATCCTAGATTTAGGGGACCTTCCTATTGAAGTAGAGTACCAAGGACCTGATACAATAGGAAAATACAATCTTCAATTTAACGGAGAAAATTTTCTGCTAACAAATAAATTTACAGACTGTCTGGCAAAATCCAGCTGTGGTCTTCCAGAACCTAAAAAGAATATTAAACTTTCAGTTGTCCGCGAGGAAGCAACATCATGTTGCGAACCAAGTTCTGGATGCTGTTAATATTTATAGTATGATTTATAAAAAAATTAAGGAGACCATTGAGAACTTAGACGTCTCAAGCATTGATGATTCACGCAAACAATTGTTGGAAACATTAACGACTTACATTCAAGAAAAAAAAGATAAAAAAGAACCTATCAACCTAAACTTTATTTGTACCCACAATTCGCGACGCAGTCATTTATCTCAAGTATGGGCACAAGCGATAGCAGACTATTTCAAAATTCCGAATGTCACCTGTTATTCCGGAGGAACAGAAGCAACAGCGATGTTTCCAAGTGCAAAAAAAGCTCTGGAAGCTTCAGGTTTTGATATTACAGCGCTTTCTGAAGGTGATAATCCGGTGTATGCCATTAATTACGACAGGGATGCCCATCCAATTATTGCATTCTCAAAAACCTTTAATCATATTGTGAATCCGACGATGAAATTCGCAGCTATTATGACTTGTTCAAGTGCTGATGAAGGATGTCCTTTTATTCCCGGTACAGAAAAAAGAATTGCCCTGACCTTTGAGGATCCAAAAAAATTTGACGGGACTCCAATACAAGCAGAAAAATACTTAGAACGCAGTCTGCAAATAGCAACAGAATTAAAATTTATCTTTTCAAACATTAAATAAATATGTCACAAAAAAAGAAATTAGGGTTCTTAGATAGTTATCTTACCCTATGGATATTTTTAGCCATGGCCATTGGAGTGGGATTAGGCTATGCCTTCCCTTCTATTCCAGCTAAAATTGAAGCCCTAAGTAGCGGCACCACCAACATTCCTATTGCCATAGGATTGATTATCATGATGTATCCGCCTCTAGCCAAGGTAAACTATAAACTGCTTCCGAAAGTCTTTAAAAACACGAAGATTTTATCCATCTCATTATTACTGAACTGGATTATTGGACCAGTATTGATGTTTTTCTTAGCAATCACATTTTTACGTGATTATCCAGAATACATGGTCGGTCTAATTCTTATTGGCTTAGCTCGATGTATTGCCATGGTCCTTGTTTGGAACGATTTAGCCGAAGGAAGTTCTGAGTACGGAGCAGGATTGGTTGCATTGAACAGTATTTTCCAGGTTTTTGCATATAGTTTTTACGCCTATATTTTTATAACTGTATTGCCTCCTTACTTCGGATTTGAGGGTGCAATCGTGGATATTTCAATAGCTACTATTGCTGAAAGTGTTGCTATTTATCTGGGAATACCATTTTTACTTGGCTTTTTGTCGAGAGTTATTCTTGTAAAATTAAAAGGTGAAGCATGGTATATGGAGAAATTTATTCCAACTATTTCACCTATGACTTTAATCGCTTTGCTATTCACCATTATCGTAATGTTCTCATTGAAAGGTGAATTGATTGTTGAAATTCCGCGAGACGTTCTAACAATCGCTATTCCATTATTAATTTACTTCGCATTGATGTTCTTAATCGGATTCTTTGTAAGCAGAGCTATGGGAGCGACCTACGATAAAAACGCCGCAATCTCATTTACAGCAGCTGGAAATAATTTTGAACTGGCAATTGCCGTTGCGATTGCAGTATTCGGATTGAACTCTGGTCAGGCCTTTGCTGGAGTTATTGGTCCACTCGTGGAAGTTCCAGCCCTGATATTATTAGTCCGAGTTTCATTCTGGCTTAAAGAAAAATACTACGACAACCCAAAAGAAAAAAGTAAGGTCTAAAAAAAAGCGATTCATATGAATCGCTTTTTTTATCTATTTACTGTATTTTTTATATCCTCGATAACCCCAAATTGCCATTACAATCATAAAAACCGCTAAGACATAAACAAACTTTGGTATTGGAAGTGGATCTCCTGCCGCATAACTATGCAATCCAGATAAATAATAATTCACTCCAAAGGAAGTCATTATAATCGACCAAAAAGCGAACATGCTTGCCATGTTTAGCACATATCTGTTATTCAATTTTGGAACAAAACGTAAATGCAAAACAATGGCGTAAACGATAATACTAATCAATGCCCATGTTTCTTTAGGATCCCATGCCCAGTATCTTCCCCAAGATTCGTTTGCCCAAACACCTCCAAGAAAGGTCCCAACTGACAGCACGAACAATCCGATGGTCATAGATATTTCATTGATATAGCTTAACTCTTTAATCTTGATATCAATTTTCTTCTTGGTATGTGGTCGTTTGATGATCATCAGAATTAAAGCCATTAAACCTAGAACAGCAGACAAAGCCAGAGGTGCATAACTACTCACGATGGTAGCAACATGTACTTTTAACCAATACGATTTCAATACTGGCATTAAATTGGTGATTTCAGGATTGATCCAATCGAGATAACTCACAAATAACAAGGCTCCTGTAAATAATGTCGCAAGAGGTAGTACAAAATCCGATTTACGATGCGCTATAAATCCGCACAACAATAAAACCCACGCTACAAATATCATCATTTCATATCCATTACTCCACGGAGCATGGTCAGCAACATACCATCTTAAAAGAATATTTGCCGTAAACACCAAGAAACTGATAAAAACGATTAGTACATTGATATTCCATAGGTTATTGATGATTTTCTTTGGACTGAAAATTTTTGCCAATGCCAACACTAACAAAATAAATCCGAAGGTAAAATACACCTGGAATAACCAAAAATTCAAATTGAGTTTATTATAATAAATCTCCGCAGTAACTCTTTGGTGTGAAGGGACTATTTCAGCTCCCAAAACTTGCTGGAAGGTATTTATAAAAGATAATTTCTCTGTAGCTTTTTCGTAATCGTCGGACAAAATATCCTGGAAGTAAAACGGAAAAATATTTCTACAAAATTCAGCATCATCTATCGGAAAATCGTTAAAATCGTGCGTCAAACTAAACCAGGTATTATTGGTATCATCCTTCTTTGGAAAAACTTTTAGATATCCACCAGTAAAAATTCCATATACGATATTAAAACGCTCATCGACTTTCAACAATTCTTTATCGAATTCGTTTCTTTCCGCTGGCTTTTTCTGATTCGCTTCCTCAACTATCTGAGCAAATTTGTAGCTACCATCATCATTGATTAGCGTCTGAAAAGAAATCAAACCAAACTTGTTCGGGCTTAATTCTTTGAACAACTCCCCTCCTTTTTTCTGATCAATCTTAATCAAAGGAATATTTGCCCATTTATTGGGATTCACATGAATGGATAAAAACCATTGATTGTCTGTAATTCTATGAACCTCTCCATGTGATTCATACTGGAAATAAGGCTTTCTGGTAATCTTTCTTAAGAATTCCGAAGCCAGTGTATTTATCGGTTTTATACGTCCATCCACATCCTGCACCAACAATTCTCCGAAAAGTTCAGAATGCTGCTTATTGATGTATTGAGGTAATAACTCAACTACTTGCTCAGTCTGAACTGTTTTTGATGTCGGAGGAATAGAATCGTGATTGTGTTGTGCTATTCCTACTACTGAGCTCAATGCCAGGGCAATTACAGCAGCAGACTTTTTGATTTTTTTTAAAGACTTATTTAGCGTATAGAACCTGGATTTCTTCCCAAATAGTGCGAAAAACATTCCTAATCCCATTAGTAAATATCCGAAGTATGAAACACGCGTTCCTAAAACATCTTGATTCACAGCTAATAAAGTTCCTCTTTCATCAGTATCATAACTCGCTTGGAAGAATCGGTATCCTCCATAATCAAGTACATTATTCATAAAAATTTTGTACGGAATTTCTTTATCACCATCAATTACTGTCAGCTCACTTTCATAAGCTGAAGGACTAGAAGACCCTGGATAACGCTCCAAAATGAAGTCGTTTAAATGCAAAGAGAATGGTATTTCTTTTGCTATTGAACCATAAGACACTTGGACTGTAATATTATCCAAGTGCAAGTCGTGTTTCATAGCCACAAACCCTTGGCGATATAATAATTGCATATCATGTAATTCGCCACCAGCCTTGACCTCAACAAGCAAAGCATCATCTTTTAACTCATCATTATCCATTGGCTTTTCAGCCCCACTAACCAGTCCAAAAGATGCTTGAGGATGATAGGACATAGCAACAAACGACACATCATGATCTCTGACAACAGTTCTTAAAGCAAAGGGTTGAATGGTGTCTATTTGAAAAGAACCAGCCGACTGGTCTGCCATACGAAAGAATTCAACGGGTCTTGGAGATTTTAAAAAGTAATTTCCATTGTCTTCCGTAATGTTTATTACTCCTTCTCCTTCGGCATGAAAACCTACTAAATGTCGGTGTTCACCCAAAGCCTGAATTTCACCTTTTTTTAAAAATACTGTTTCACGACCTTGTCCGACCGAAACCACCATTTGCAGCATGGGTTCTCCATCCGGAGTTCCGTCAATGACTTCCGGCACAGCATCTGGAATGTACTCCTTATAAGTAACTGCGTAATTAGTTCCATCGAAATCGGTTCCCAATTCAAAATGGTTGTCTGAAAACGGTGAAAAATCGATTTGTTTCATTACTGTTTTTGATGAGGCTCCATTTGAAAATGTAGCAACAATATAGCGCTCATCAGAAATGATAATATTTGATGAAGCTCCTTCTCTTATACGCATCAATCCGCTATTGGAGACATATCTAGTAATTCCCGCTCCAATGATAATGACCACAAAAGAAATATGAAAAGTAAGCACTGCCCATTGTTTTCGTTCGATAAGGCGGTATTTTTTAATATTCAGCAGAAATGCAATGGCAAGAAAAACCATGACCATCTCAAACCAAAAGGCGTTGTATATTAATTTCCAGGCAGTGGCCGTCCCAAAATCATTTTCAATAAAAGTCGCCGCTGCCATGGCAATTGAAAAAACTAGTAATAAAACCAGGGCAAGTTTAGATGATGATAGAACTTTATAAAGTCTATTCATAGAGAAGAATTAATTAGTTAATAGTAAATATTCCTCGAGGAGAACCCCGAGGAATATGATTTTTTTATTTTTTAACGCTGTCGTTCAATCTCGGAAAACACTTCAAAAGAGTATCCGTACGCGTTAAAATTGATTTTTATTTATTTGGAACAGAAGATGAAGTGTATGTTGCTTCACGCTTTTCAGCTTCCTCTAACCATTTAGGCAATAGATTTTGCTTGAATGCTTCTTTTTCAGCTTTCAATTTTTCAACATCCATTCCTATAAATTCCTGAGCTTTATGCTTTGTAGAAATATCTGGCATTGCTAACTGCTCATTGAATCCTAATGACGCTAATAATCTAACTAATTTAACTCTTGCTTCCTGAGCTTTTGCCAATCCACTACCAATTACTCTGTTAATTTCAACAGGTGCGTGGAAAGAACCACCATGTGCAGCTGCAGCATAATCCCATCTCCATTGTGCATGTCTGATGTCCATTAAAATTTCTTTCATTTGCTCTTCAGATGCTCCTAATTCCCATGCTTTACCAGCCTCAAGATGAGACATCACTAACATATCTTCTAATTTAATCTTATTCTCATTTGCAGCACGTTGACGTGTGTAAACGTTTTCAATTAATTTATTAGAATCTTGTCTGTGACAAACTTGACATGAATTCGCAACATTATTTAAAGGAGATTGAATATGGTGATCTGTAAATTTCTGTCCACCTTCACTCTTATAAGGCATGTGACAGTCAGCACAAGAAACACCTCTGTCTGCATGAATTCCTTCCAAATAAGTTTCATACCCCGGGTGTTGCGCTTTTAACATAGGAGCTCTACTAATTTTATGAGTCCAGTCTTTAAATTCAAGATTGTCATAATATTGCTCCATAGCTTCAACACTCATACCATCTTTCCATGGGAACACTAAATAAGGTACACCTTCTTTACCTGGTAAATTTTTGTTGAAGTAGTATTCTACGTGACACTGTGCACAAACTAAAGAACGCATTTCTTGGTGCGTAGCTTGATTGATATCTTTCCCCATTGATTGGAAAGCTTCAACCAATGCTGGTCTCGTAATCTTTAATTTCATAGTATTAGAATCGTGGCAATCTGCACAACCGATTGGATTCACCATTTCAGCTCCTTTTCCAGCCCACTTTCCTTTATAAAACTCTTCAGCTCCGTTTTCTGCAATATATCTTGGTACATCAGGACCTTTACAAGTCCAGCAAGTAGAAGGCATTGGACCATCATCCGGACCCGTTGGACCACCTGTACGCAGGGTGTTTTGTAAATCTTCAATAGCATAAGCATGGCCCCTACCTTGATTATAATCTTTTGAAAAACCGTAACCAGCGTATAAGACAACCAAACGAGGATCTTCTTCAAGAACATCTCTCATTTTACTTCCACCCTGGTAAGACGCAAAGTCTCCATTTTTAGTTTGCATGTACGATTGGTACTGTTGAGGGTAATTTTCTCCCCAAACCTCATTCCTAGGTTCGTTCTCCATAATATCTACCTTAGGAACAAACTCATAACGAGCTTCACTTTTTCTGTTAACAATACTTGAGGCTAATAAACCTAATAGGAATACCACAATTACTGTGACTACAAAAAATACCTTGTTTTTCATTTTATTCAGTGTTTAGTTTTTCTTTAATTCGTTTTCCAACCATTCTGGAATTACAGATTCATACGTATCTGTTGGTTTTGGTGATATGTTATATTTGACTGTTGCCATCCCTTGCGCTCTACCATGAGGCACCTCTCTATGACAACTCCAGCATTGTCGCTCAGTTCGATCTGCTTCATGTGACGCGATATAATCTTTATACTTTGTTTGTGTTACTTGTTGAACATGGCAACGAATACAATTGTTTTGAACCACTTCCTGCGATTCTTCACGCATAAACATTACATCTGGTTCTTGCTCTGTTGTAAAAATATAAGAGTGGTACAATCCATCCTTGGCCTTAAAGTAATACTTATTAATAACATTGTCATGCGGCACATGACAATCGTTACAATTTGCGCGCTCCCTATGAGAACTATGCATCCAGCTGTTGTAAACCGGAGTCATAACATGACAATTTACACAGGCCTGAGGATTATCAGACATATAGGAAACTACCTCACCCTCTTTAGCCATAAATAAGCCTAAACCTACCATTACTGCTATTAAAAATGTTGCTGTTGTAAACCACCTTGAATTCTTATCAGGAAGTAAAGAAGAGTTTTTACCCATGTTGTTTTGGTTTAGATGATCGGTTTAGTTTTAGTTATTAGTCGAGTTTTAAACGATCACGAAGATACAAAAAAAAGGGTTTTAACAGAATTTTAAAAAAAATAATTATGGTGACTTTTGCTTAATGTAGTTATCACGTTTCGTCTATTATTAACCCTTAACTTAATCAATTAACCACATCTTTGGGCCCGTATTTTATTAGGTTTATCTGATTACATTGAAATTTTAAGTATTTTTAAAAAACTGAACTACCAACTGTATGAAAACAAAATCTTTTATCTTTTTTTTACTTATGACCTCCTTATTAACGGCACAGGATTGGAAATTTGATTTTGATGTTGCTAAACTAAATGCAAGGAACTCAAACAAATTAATTGTACTGGTATTTCAAGGCTCCGACTGGTGTGCTCCTTGCATCAAATTGGAACAAAATATTTGGAGTGATGAAAAATTTTTAGACTTTGCTCAAAATCATCTCATCATGATTAAAGCTGATTTCCCAAGAAAAAAGAAAAATAGATTGTCTGAAGAGCAAAATAAGAGAAATAGAGCTCTGGCCGAACAGTTCAATAAAAAAGGTTTTTTTCCATTTGTTGTAATTTTTAATTCGGAAGGAGCACAAATCGGAACTACCGGATACGACAAGGACAAATCGCCACAAGATTATGTTGATCTCATAAAATCATTTGAATGAACTTAAAGAACCTGGTATTTGTAGTAATCATTGTTGTAAATTCAATGCAAGCACAGGAAATCGTTCAGAAATCGACCTATCTCATGGGGTCAGATTTTAATATAACTGTTTGTGCTAAAACCATTTCTGAAGGAGAAAAAGCAATCACTCTTGCCATTGAAGAAATTAAGCGAATAGAAGCACTCATTTCTTCTTGGAAAACCACTTCAGAGACCTCAAAAATTAACAATGCTGCTGGAATAAAAGAACAACATGTATCAGAGGAGTTATTTGAATTAGTAGACAGATCAATAAAGCTTTCGAAACTGACGGATGGGGCCTTCGACATCTCATACGCTTCATTGGATAAGGTTTGGAAATTTGATGGCAGCATGACTAAATTCCCTTCAGAAGAAAGTATCTCTAAGTCCATAACTAACGTCGGGTATAAGAACATTGAACTGAACTATGAAAACAAAACGGTATTTCTAAAGAAAAAAGGTATGAAAATCGGATTTGGAGCAATTGGCAAAGGTTACGCTGCCGACATGGCAAAATCTCTGTTAATTTCAAGAGGTATTGAAAGCGGTCTGATTAATGCCTCCGGAGATATCAGCTCGTGGGGAAAAAAACCAGATGGAAGTTCATGGAAGGTAGCAATTACAAATCCTTTGGACAAAAAGAATTCATTCGGGACATTTCCAATTCTCAATCAGGCTGTTGTCACTTCAGGCAATTATGAAAAATTTGTTAACTTTAATGGGAAGCGATATGCGCATATCATCGACCCTCGAACTGGCTATCCGTCAACAGGAATATTGAGTGTCACTATTTTTGCTCCAAAAGCCGAATTGGCAGATGCTTTGGCTACAGCAGTTTTTGTAATGGGAGCTGAAGTTGGAATTGACAGAATAAATCAATTAAAGCAAATTGATTGTATTCTGGTAAAAGAAGATGGCTCCATTCAGCTGTCAAACAATATTAAAATAAATAACTAATGTACACACGACTACTACTAACTTGTTTTGCAACAGTCTTGTTATCATCTTGTGTTGCTGTAAAGGAATACGACAAAATGTATTTGAGCGATCCTGATATGCTGTTGAGTCTAAAAAAATCTAAAAAATACGTCACAACTTTTCATTCCTACCGCGAAGCAGCAGTTGGATCAAACGGAGGAAATACTGGAGGAGGCTGCGGCTGCAATTAACACCCATGAAACGACAAATTCTACTTATTTTTTTAAGCTTTTCATCTCTGTGCTTGTCCCAAGAGACTTCTCAGGATTCCTATAAAAAAAGAGTATTGGAATCGACAGAACTCGATCTCATCACAAGTTATTATAAACAAGATGGTAAAAATGCTGCGGTTACGGGTGGAATTGGAACGGAAGAATTAACAGACTACGCCGGGTCAATTGTTGTTGCAATTCCTTTGAATGATGACGACGTTTTGACTTTAAATGCTGGCATCTCTGCATATACATCTGCGTCATCTTCAAATATTAATCCTTTTGATGGAAATTCATCAGCAGATCCTTATGTAGCAAGTACTGGAGCATCAAAATCAGATACCTGGTTAAATTTTAAAGCAAATTACAGCCATAGTTCAGATGATAGAAATTCAAAATGGAATGGAAACATTTCGGTTTCTTCTGAATACGACTATTTTTCTATGGGAGCAGGAATTGGATTTACCAAGCTAATAAATGAAAAAAACACGGAATTAAATGCAAACTTTCAAGCATTTTTCGACAGCTGGAAATTGATCTATCCAATAGAATTGAGGCCATTTGAAAATCCACCACCTAATAGCATCCCAGATTTTGGAGGAGTCCCGGGTTATTTACCCGATTTTAATCCGCATTCCGAAAAAAACAGAAATTCATATGCTCTTGAACTAGGAGTATCCCAGGTATTTTCAAAAAAAGCTCAGGGAATACTGCTCATTGATTTGGTTTCTCAACATGGTTTACTTTCTACGCCTTTTCAGCGTGTATATTTTAATGATGCAACCGATTATTATTTCGACGGCTTTCACCTGGCAGACGATATTGAACAATTACCTAATTCCAGATTTAGAGCATCCATAGGTGGCCGGTTCAATTTTTATTTGAATGAAGTAGTAGTCCTGCGGACATTTTACAGGTTCTATTCAGACGATTGGGGAATCACGTCTCATACGACAAGCATAGAGGTCCCTATAAAACTAAATCAGAAATTTACCATCTACCCTTCTTGGCGCTACTATCAGCAAAGTGAAGCAGATTATTTTGCGCCTTACAATTTACACCTGTCTTCTAAAAACTATTATACATCAGATTACGATTTATCCAATTTCCACAGCAATCAATTAGGTATTGGTGTCAGGTATACCGACATCTTTGCGAAGGCACGTATTTGGAAAGCTGGTCTCAAGAATATTGACATGTTTTACCATAACTACAATCGAAATTCGAGTTTCGAAGCTAGTATTGTTACCTTAAGTTTTAATTTCATTTTAGATTAATCCTGAAATAAAACACAACTCTTTACGACTATTAAAAAAACCAAAACTATTTACCATGAAAAAATCATTTAAATTATTCCTTTTTTTATTCGTTTCAGGAACTATTTTTTACGCATGTAGCTCGGATGACAACGACGATGTTATTGTTAACCCAGACCCTCAACCTACAGAAGTTAGGTATTCAACAATTGCCACCATTATGAGCGGAAACTGTAATGGTTGTCATGGTGCAACACCAACTAACGGTGCTCCTATGTCTTTAACAACTTATGACGAGGTAAAGGAGGCTGTTGAAAACAGAAACTTAATCGGTCGAGTTGAAAACGGGACAATGCCTCCAAATGGCTCTTTATCTTCAACTCAAATCAATAATATTAAGTCCTGGCAAGCAAATAATTTTCCTCAATAGTCAATTAGGATAATCTTGTTGTATATGGCGTAACTTATGTAAACAACGCCACATAAAGAATTGAACTTTGTATTAATTTTTTCAAATAAATTTCACCAAATAAAAAGTGCACATGCACTTTTTTTGCAATGATATCAAAAAGAAAAAGCCCTTCAGATGAAAGGCTTTTACTCGATAAAGAAAGGCTTTATCTCCATTTTGTAA
The DNA here is from genome assembly GCA_964227255.1 of Flavobacteriaceae bacterium. GTDB lineage: Bacteria > Bacteroidota > Bacteroidia > Flavobacteriales > Flavobacteriaceae > Lutibacter. Next base: position 8,279 of record CAXQVI010000037.1, on the reverse strand, counting down.
ATATAATTAACGAAAAAAGTATGACTACTTTTAACAAAAACATTCGTTTTTTTTATTTAGAATATTAATAATGAAGATATTAACATCTTAAATTGTTAAAACAAATAAAACAAAAAAAATCGATTTAAAAAAGATATTTTTAAAATAATCATCTACCTATCAGTTAGTTAACAATTCCTCAACCCTAAACATGCGATTATTGATGCATTCTATAGTGAAAAGCACGTCATTTAAACATCTAAAAATTGTAGGTATTTGAGTATCAGATGAATGCAAACACACCTAAATCTATTACTGAAATTTTAACATAACTTTAACATTTTTGCATGTTTTGCTGCATTCAGAAAATAGTATCTATGCAGCGAAACAAAGAGAATAGGCTTTGTTTCCATTTTGTAACTATAGAAAGGGTGTTTTATTACACCCTTTTTTAATTTCCAAACCGTTCGAATACATCCATCGAAATATAGAATTTTAACAAATTATTAACATTTTGATGTTTTTAAGATTTACCCTGAATACGTAAAATTGCAGTGGAGATAGTGTACTCACTTTTCCATTTTGTAAATTAAATTAATGAAAAAAGTGCTTCCCAGCACTTTTTTCTATTTTAATATGTTTATTTTAATTATTTCAATACTTCACCTTCCACTAAAAGCACATCATAGACATATCCATAACCGAAGTCTTTATTGAGAATAAGCTTACCTTTCATTTTTATTGTATCACCTACTTCGATGATTTTTTGGGTAGTTAATGTTAAAGAAGATTTCTCTTCAGTTGCAGTTCCATCTTCAATATGCACCCAGTTCCGATCTAAAATTCCATTATTAACTTTCCAAACAACACCATAAACACTTAAAATTTTTCCTTCAAAATCTTTTTGTTTTAAATAGATATCTTCAATAGAGATCACATCGTCCGGCAATTCGATTTGTGGTAGTGGCGGACGCTCTTTCTGAACTGTTTCCTGAGGGTTTTCTTGATGAGATCTGACAGGTGCTACATCAGGTTCTTTTGTTAAAGAAACTCCTTCCAAAAATAATATACGCTCAAATGTCCGGTTCAACTGCTTACTCTCAAAATTCTTCATAGGCATTCCTCCGGAAAAATAAACTGATTGTCCTACTTCAAGTTTTGTAAGAGGAATTGCTAGCCAAAATTCCTTTTCGTCCTTAACACCTTTCGCATAAGTATACCCTCCCGCATCCATAAATTCACTAACAACAAATGGCGAAGGCTCATCTGTGTGTTCTAATTTATACTCCGGTAATTTGGAGTTTTTTGATGTATCATTACAGGCAATAAAAACTAGCATTACGGCCAAGAAAAATAATTGTTTCATAATTGAGCTTTTAATTTGTTTGTATCTAGCTTAAAATCTGAATTTATAAATTGACACCCATCACCAATGTATTTCCGACTTTCCTTTTTCCAAAAGAATTCTATTGACTGCTGAAAAATGTCCATTCCCAAACCAATATCCACGATTTGCACTTAATGGAGAAGGATGACCAGTTTCGAGAATAATATGATTGTTTTTTTTTGAAATTTTTGATTTCAACTTTTTCGCGTGCCCACCCCAAAGCAAGAATATAATGCCCTCCTGCTGAAATGAAATTTTTTCAAGAACACTTGAAGTAAATTTCTCCCAACCTTTGTTTTTATGAGAACCTGCTTCAGATTCCCTAACAGTTAAAATGGTATTTAACATTAATACTCCTTGAGATGCCCAATGACTCAGATTTCCTGATTCCGGTACGTTTTTCCCTAAATCTCTATGCAATTCCTTAAAAATATTTTTAAGCGAAGGTGGATGTGTAACTCCTTTATTTACCGAAAAACATAAACCATGTGCCTGACGTGCTCCGTGATATGGATCCTGGCCAATCAAAACGACTTTCACCTGTTCTACCGGACAGAACTCAAAAGCATTAAAGACGAATTGCTTTGGAGGATAAACTGTTGTAGCATTATACTCCTTATGAACAAAAGTCATTAATTCATTAAAATAGCTTTTCTCTAATTCATCCTGAAGTAAGTCTTGCCAGCTTGTTTCAAGAGGCGAAATAATAGGTGTAATCACTTTTAATTTTTACTTTTGTTCAGCTTTTCAAAAGTAGTGAAATTTATGGGTCATATAACTGACAAAACCTTACGAGATTTAGAATTTGATACCGTTATAAACACGGTGAGTGAATTTTGTATTTCTGATTTAGGTAAAGCAAAATCTTTAACTATCAAACCGTTTCAAAAAAAGGAACATACGTTAAAATCACTGCATGAGGTTCATGAATATGTCAGCACTTTTGAAAATGATAACCGGATCCCTTCACATTATTTCGATGCTATAAGCAAGGAATTACAATTATTAGGAATCGAAAACAGCTATTTAGAGCCTGCTTCTTTCTTAAAAATTTTAAATATTGCCAATTCCATTTCTGAATTGAAAAAATATTTTAAAAAGTTTAAAGATTACTATCCGACACTTTTTGAGGTCTCGGCTGAAATTGATGAACATAGATCCATTATTGCAAGCATCGGAAGTATTATAACAACCTATGGTGAAGTTGAAGAAAGCGCCTCTCCTCTATTAAAAGAAATCCGCCGTGAAATAAATACAGTCCGCGGTAAAATTGGTTCGAGTTTCAATAGAGCTTTGGCAAAGTACAACAGTTCTGGCTATTTAGATGACATCAAGGAATCTATCATCGACAACCAACGTGTTTTGGCAGTGGTAGCCATGCACCGCAAAAAGGTTAAGGGCAGCTTGTTAGGAAGTTCAAAAACGGGAAGCATTGTATACATTGCCCCTCAGGCAACATTACAATTCTCTCGAGAACTTCAAAACTTATTGTACGACGAGCATCAAGAAATTGTCAGAATCTTAAAAGATCTCACCAATTCCATTCGTATTTACAAGGAAGATTTGATCGCTTATCAAGAATATCTGATAGATCTCGATATTGTTGGGGCAAAATCGAAATACGCAAATAAAATTGGAGGAAAACTTCCAAAAATTACAAATGAAAAAAAGATTCATTTAAAAAATGCCTTCCACCCTATTTTGTTGTGGAACAATCGCGAGAATACTATTGAAACGGTTCCTCAGAGTTTGGAATTGAATGAAAAACAACAAATCATTGTAATTTCTGGTCCTAATGCTGGTGGTAAAAGTATTACCTTAAAAACGATCGGTCTGCTACAGGTTATGGTTCAGGCCGGATTGCTAATTCCTGTTCATGAACGTTCTTCGACCTACTTTTTTGATAAAATATTAACCGATATTGGAGATAACCAGTCAATCGAGAATCAACTAAGCACCTATAGTTATCGCTTAAAAAATATGCGTAATTTCTTACGAAAATGCAATGATGAAAGCCTCTTTTTAATTGATGAATTTGGTACGGGAAGTGACCCGGAATTAGGTGGAGCACTTGCTGAAATATTTCTGGAGGAATTTTACCACAAAAAGGCCTTTGGGATTATTACAACGCATTATGCGAACTTGAAAGTATTGGCTTCCGAATTACCAAATGTCGCAAATGCCAATATGCAGTTTGATGAAAGAACTTTAGAGCCCTTATTTAAATTGTACGTGGGACAAGCGGGAAGCTCGTTCACATTTGAAGTCGCTCAAAAGAATGGTATTCCATTTAGCCTCATCAATAAGGCAAAAAAGCGCGTTGAGGGAGAAAAAGTGCGTTTAGACCGGACTATTTCAAACCTTCAAAAGGAACGACAAAAACTCCAAAAGACTTCTGAAACTCTGGAAAAAGAGAAATCCAAAGCTATGGAAACTTCAGAGTCATTATCCGAAAAGCAACAGCGCATTCAAGAGAAACTAGAAGGATTCCAGGAATTATATGACAGTAACCAGAAAAACCTTTCCTATGGAAGAAAACTCAACGAATTATTAAATCGTTACTTCCAAAGTAATAATAAAAAACAATTGTTAACGGATTTCAACAAATGGGTAGCTTCAGAAAAGACAAAATACTTAAAAAAACACCCGCCTAAACCGAAGACTAAAACTCAAAAGAAAGTTCAGAAAGAAGAGCAAAAGAAACATATTGAAAAACTTCAAAAAATTGAGAAAGAAGTCCAAACAGAAGTAAAGAAAGTCAGAGAGGTCAAAAAAGTCGAGGACGAAAAAATTGCAAAAGCAAAAGCCGATTATGTATTCAAAGTCAATGATCGCGTTCGTATTGCCGATAGCCGAACTACTGGGACAATTGATAAAATTGAAAAGAATAAAGCCTTCATCAACTATGGTTTCTTTACAACTGAAACAAAGTTAGATAAGCTTGAACTTGTGGAAAAGGCAAAATAATTATTCCTGCTCGTAACGCTCCATTTCACGATCATAAAATGCGCTAGCTTCTTCGATTAAAGAGGCTGTAACGTTTTCCAATTCATTTTGATCTTCACCTTTAAGATCTTCAAACCATTCAATTTCATCATCTTTCAAATTGATTACAAATCGAGGAAATTCTGTATGTACTACGAAGATATCTTCAGGGTTATCCGTATTATCTCCCATTAAAAATTTAGGTAAGTTCATTATTTTCGCGAATTAATTTTTTTGACAAATAGTTAAACCTTAGGAACAAAAATAAGGCAGAGCAAAACAACGCTACTAGCAATCCAATCCAGATTCCCTGTGTTCCTAAGGAAGTTCGGGTACCAAGATACCAACTTATTGGAAACCCAATAACCCAATAGGAAACAAATGACAACATGGACGGAATCTTCATGTCTTGTAACCCCCTTAATCCGCCAAGTATTCCTGCTTGCAACCCATCCGATAATTGAAACATTCCAGCGACAATCAGTAGACCAGTCGCCATAGTTGCTACTTCAACATTATCTGTAAATATATACGGTAGGTAGTCTTTAAAAACTACAAAGCCAATGGAGAACATAAACATGATAATTAAAATCAATAGGAAATTAGAAAAAGCTACCCTTCGTAACTCCGGGAAGTTTTTTAATCCTTTTTGATTCCCGACACGTATGGTTGCTGCCACTCCAATTCCGACCGCTATCATAAAGGTAGTCGTTGCAAGTTTTAAAGCAATCTGATTGGCTGCCTGTTCATATGCACCAAGTGAACCTGCCAACAATACAGCGGCAGTAAACAAACCGACTTCAAACAACATTTGCAATGCCGTTGGAAAGCCCAGATTTACAAGGCGATTAATAATTTCATTTTTGAATTCATTCAGCCGCAATCGAACTAAATAAAGTTGAAACTTCTTTTTTCGACTTAAAATATAATACATAAAAACCACCAGAATCACTCTTGAAATTAGAGTTCCCAGTGCTGCTCCAACTATTTCTAACCTAGGAAATATCCACAATCCGTATATGAGCGCAAAGTTTAAAATTACATTGACTATATTACTCAATATAGTCGCGTACATCGCATATTTTGTCTGTGACAATCCGTCTGTAAATTGTTTGAAACCTTGAAATATCATCATAGGAATCATAGATATTGCTATGATTTCAAAATAAGGAATCGCTAATACAACTACTTCCGGAGGTTGATTCAAATGATTCAGAATGGGCTTAATAAGTAACAACATGATAGCCATGGTAATTCCCAATACTGTAGTCATAACCATTCCGTGCTGAAAAATAGATCGGCTCTTATCTTTATCTCCTTCCCCGTCTGATTCTGCAATTAAAGGGGTGATCGCTAAGGAAAATCCAAATCCTAAAGAAATAGCAATAAACACAATACTATTTCCTAGTGAGGTCGCCGCCAATTCTACTGGTCCTAGTCGACCTACCATAATATCATCAATCAACCCCACAAGCAAGTGCCCCAACGAACCCAACATAATAGGAGTTGCTAGTTTCAGATTATTTTTAAATTCAGATGTGTACCTCGATAAATCCAATGAAGTAAATTTGCCTGCGAAGATACAAGAAAAAAATGGCCTGTTATGAGGTAATTCTTGTAGATAGAAAAAATTTATTTTAGGATAAAATAATTGAATTAAGTTACTTCTTGAAAGCACTTTTATTACCTACATTTGTAATGTAAAATTTAATAATCACTTTAAAAAATCTATAAAAATGGCTGTATTAGTTGGTAAAAAAGCACCACAATTCAATGCGCAAGCAGTTCTGAACGGAGGAGAATTTGTTGAAAATTACTCTTTAGAGCAATACGAAGGAAACAAATATGTAGTTTTATTCTTTTATCCAAAAGATTTCACATTTGTTTGTCCGACTGAATTATTTGCTTTCCAAGCAAAATTAGAAGAGTTTGAAAAGAGAAATGTACAAGTAGTTGCTGTATCTACAGATACTGAGCAATCTCACTGGGGATGGTTACAAATGCCAAAAGACCAAGGAGGAATCCAAGGAGTTAAATACCCGTTAGTTGCTGACACGAACAAAACAATCTCTAAAAACTATGATGTTTTGGCTGGAGATTACTTTTACAACGACAATGATGAATTAGAAGCGACAGGAGAATTGATTGCTTACCGTGGATTATTCTTAATCGACAAAGAAGGAATTGTTCGTCACCAAATCGTAAACGACCTGCCATTAGGAAGAAACGTTGATGAAGCTATCCGTATGGTTGATGCTTTACAATTTGTTGAAGAACACGGTGAGGCTTGTCCTGCGAACTGGAATTCAGATAAAGAAGGATTAAAAACGACACACGAAGGTGTTGCAGAATATTTAGCTAAAAACTAATTTTTAGACTTAATTTATAAAAAAGCTCTCGATAATTTTCGGGAGTTTTTTTTCAAGTTAAAAATTGTGTCGGTTCAAAAGACATGGTTTTTAATTATTACTCAAAATGCTTTTTAATGCATTTTTCGGTTCACAATAGTGACAACATTTTAGACATTAATTTTAACCATTAAATAAAATGCGTTTTAATGCATTTTATTTACCTTTAACTTATTACTTAATATACTATTATCATGGCAAAAATTACGCTTAAGGGCAATCCTATTAAAACAAAAGGAAAATTACCAAAAGTTGGAAAAAAGGCTCCTGGATTTAAATTGGTGAAATCCGATTTATCTGTTGCTAAATTGAAAGATTACAAAGGTTCAAAAGTTATTTTGAATATTTTCCCAAGTTTAGATACAGGAACATGTGCTGCATCGGTTAGAAAATTCAATGAGGAAGCTGCAAAATTAGAAAATACAAAAGTACTTTGTATTTCCCGCGATTTACCATTTGCACAAGCACGTTTTTGTGGTGCAGAGGGTATTGAAAATGTAGAAACTTTATCAGATTTCTCTGAAGGAAAATTTGGAAGAAAATATGGTCTTACTATTAAAAACGGACCTTTGGCTTATCTACATTCAAGAGCAATTGTTGTTATTAATGAAGAAGGATTTGTGACGTATACTGAGCAAGTTCCTGAAATTGTTGACGAACCAAACTATGAAGCTGCTTTAGCCGCGCTTAATGAATAAAATTTTCACATTTATAGAAAACAGAATAAAAGCCTTTAAATTTGCTTTTAAAGGCTTTTATATTTTAATTTCACAGGAACACAGTATTATTGCTCAAGTCATTATTGCAGTTCTTGTTACTATTCTGGGGTTTGTAATGAATATTTCACCTACCGAATGGCTCTTTCAAATTTTTGCAATAGGATTGATTTTGAGTGTTGAATCCTTAAATACTGCCATAGAAAGACTGGCCGACTTTATTCATCCTGAACATCACAAAAAAATTGGAATCATTAAAGATATAGGTGCTGGAGCTGCATTTTTTGCCGCAGTTACTGCCATAATCATAGGGCTCGTAATTTACCTTCCTAAAATAATTTAGGAATTTCATTACAATCGCATTAAATTTATACTTTTGTGATACAACTAACCCTATGGCCAAAAAGAAAAAAACAACCACTAAAACTAGCAATACCAAAGGTTCTTCAAACGTATTCACCTTTTTTAAAAACAACCAGACTCAAGCAGTAATCGGATTGTTTTTATTGGTTTTTGCCATTGTACTATTTCTTTCGTTTGTCTCTTACCTCCTGAATTGGCAGGAAGATCAGAGTCAGTTAGCACAATTTGACGAGCGCGCTATCCCAGTTAAAAACTGGATGGGTAAAATTGGCGCAAGTTTAGGTGAGTTTTTTATTTACAAAGGTTTTGGAGTAGCTTCTTTGTATTTCGCTTATTTGGTCTTTCTTACCGGAATTTCAGTACTAATGAAACGCGGAAAGAGACGCTTATTTAATAGCTGGTTTTGGGGAGTTCTAAGTGTCATCTGGGCTTCAATCACAT
>CAXQVI010000036.1:0-79807 GCA_964227255.1 Flavobacteriaceae bacterium | reverse complement strand
CGCCAGCATAACCGGTTAAAGAGCCGTCTGATCCAATGATGCGATGACAAGGAATTACAATCCATAAAGGATTCTTTCCATTCGCTGCAGCAACTGCTCGTATTGCCTTTTCATCACCCAGACTTTTGGTCAGTTCCATGTAAGAATTTGTCTTGCCATATTTAACATCAGCAAGTGTCTTCCATACTCTTTTCTGAAAATCAGTTCCCGATGGATTCAATTTCAAAGTAAATTTCTTTAAATCGCCTTTAAAATAGGCATCAAGTTCTTTAACCGCTTCAACTAAAGGCTCAGGGATATTCACTGTGCTAGGAATTTTTTCATCCAAAACAGATATAGTGTTAATACCATCTTTATCTCCTGAAATTTTTGCAGTTCCTATAGGTGTTTCCAAATATGCAATCTGATATTCCACAACTTGGGTTTTTAGTAGTTACCAAGTTATAAATAGCAATTCGAATTTACAATTTAAGAAGACGAAATGTGGAGGTTTGATTTTTATTAAAATTCGTGTAATTTGTAAGAAACAAGATTCTACAACTATGGAACCAATTAAAAAAGAAGACCTTGATCAGGAGGTGTTCGACCTGTACGACTACTATGTTCATGGAAAAATTGAACGCCGAACTTTCTTAAACAGATTATCACTATACACCGTCGGCGGACTTACAGTACCATCACTTATGAGCTTTTTGATGCCTGATTATTCTGCACAGCAAGTCAAGCAAGACGATGAAAGAGTACATTCAGAATATATTAAATACAAATCACCAAAGGGTGGAGGAACTATGAAAGGATTACTTTGTACTCCTTCAAAAGACTTCGATAAACTCCCTGCAATTGTTGTTGTCCATGAAAACAGAGGTCTGAATCCATACATTGAAGATGTAGCTAGAAGAGCGGCTTTGGCAGGATTTGTAGCTCTTGCACCTGATGCACTAACTCCTCTTGGCGGTTATCCAGGGAATGATGATGAAGGGAGAACCTTGCAACGACAAAGAGATCGCTATAAAATGCTGGAAGACTTTATTGCTGCATATGACTATCTGAAACAACATAAAAAGAGTACAGGAAAAGTTGGAGTGGTCGGATTTTGTTTTGGTGGCTGGATTTCTAATATGATGGCTGTCAAAGTACCCAATTTAGGTGCTGCCGTACCGTTTTACGGTGGGCAACCCAAAGAAGATATTGAAAAAATAAAAGCACCTATTCAGCTACATTTTGCGAGTTTGGACAAACGGGTAAACGCAGGTTGGCCGGACTATGAAGCGGCGTTAAAGGCGGCAGGAAAAGAATACGAAGCTTATATGTACGACGGAGTCAATCACGGATTTCACAACGATACAACTCCGCGCTTCGATAGTGCCGCGGCAGCACTTGCCTGGAAACGCACGATTGAGTTTTTCAATAAGCATTTAAGCTAATTATACTCCAAAAACATCTTTTGAATTTGCTGTCGTAATGGTAGCAATATCTTCTTGAGTAGTGTTGTAAATAGCAGCCAGTTTTTCTGTAATTAATTTCAGATAACTACTTTCATTGCGTTTGCCTCTATATGGTGCAGGAGCTAAGTACGGCGAATCCGTTTCCAGCACAATATGTTTCAGTGGAATTTCATTTAAAAACGTATCAATTTTCCCATTTTTAAAGGTTACAACTCCGCCAATACCTAGTTTCATATTATAAGAAATGGCGCGTTCAGCTTGTTCTTTCGTTCCTGTAAAACAGTGAAAAATTCCAAACAGATCATCGCTCTTTTCTTCCTCTAAAATTTCAAAAATTTCATCAAATGATTCCCTGCAATGAATGGCAATCGGAAGTCTAAATTCTTTGGCCCATTGAATTTGAGTCCTGAATGCGTGTTGCTGTTGTTTAAAGAATGTTTTGTCCCAGTATAAATCGATTCCGATTTCACCGATAGCGTAAAATTTTCTTTTTTCCAACCACTCACGAACAATCGCCAATTCCTCTTCTACATTTTCCTTAACACTAGTAGGGTGCAATCCCATCATCAAATGTGTATGTTCAGGATAGTCTTTTTCAAACTGAAACATGGCATCTATGTAACCAGAGTCAATAGCTGGTAAAAAAAATCGGGTAACACCTTCACTAAAGGCACGTTGCATCATCTCATCGCGATCTTCGTTAAACTGTGAGCTGTATAAATGGGCGTGAGTGTCGGTTAAAATCATGCTGCAAAAATAGGAAGTTTTTACGAGGCATATTTAATTTTTGCTAGAGATTTGCAAAGAGATCATTTTAATATTTGGAAGTCCTGAATGCGGTTGTTGTTCAAATTAAATTTTAGTAAATTAATAGGGTAATTTTTTTTCATTGCTAAATTTTTTTAGAAAAATAAGGAAACAACTCGCAGCAGAGAATCAGTTAATGAAATACTCCAGGTATGCTATTGGAGAAATAGTGCTTGTTGTTATAGGTATTCTCATCGCACTTCAAATTAATAACGCCAATCAAGAGCGTAAGGATAACGCTGCATTGGGTGGTTATTTGAACAGTATTAGATTAAATATAGAAAGCGATCTTAAAAAATCGGACTTCATTTTAAATGATAGAAGAAATGTTCATAGAAGGTCCGAATACATCGATAATAATTTATTTTGGCGTATTCGATCTCTTGATCCATATACTACCAGTGATATAAATTATATTTCCCAAACAGTTCATGAAATAATCGATTTAAACTACCTAAATCCAAATCTCAGTGGGTTTGAATCTTTAAAAAACTCTGGCTTTTTAAGTAAACTACAGGGAAAGGATTTAGAACAAATTTTGAATCAATATTACAACCTAATTAATGAGATTGTTATTGGAGAAAAGGACTACAATCAATCCATTCTTAATGCTTATGCCCAGTTCAATGCTATTAATTACGACGGGGTAACATATATGTACAACCCAGATTATAATACAAATTGGGAAGAAGATTATGAAGACTACAGGCTTCAGTTAAGAGAGATTCTGGAGGATCCAAATTTTGAATTCATACTAGGGTCACCATATTATTTAATTATTAAATATGAAAATCTCCAGATTATAGGGCATATTTTAAATGAAATGATATTGGATGAAAGAACTTATTTTACGGAGAAAAATAAGTTCCAACTTACAAAATTATTCGATCGTTTTAGCAGCTATGGATATCCCAAATTAGTTTCCGAAGGAGCAATTACAGGTTTGTACGATTTTGCCGGAGCTACGAGTAATCCTGAGGAATGGCTAATAGCAGACTTTGAGGAGGATGAAATAGCGATTCGTTTCCCAGCATTAGCCTGGGGGTCACTTTTTTTATTTAACGGTACTGGGATGATTGAACAATTAAGATTGAAAGATTTTTCAATTTATACGACATTAAAACTGGAGTTAAGAGGAGCTCAAGGAGGTGAAGTCGTTTTTATTGGATTAAAAGATGTATCTAACCCAACAGACGGATCCGAAACAAAGGTAGAGCTGACTTTAACAAATGAATATAAGACCTATGAAATTCCATTGTCAAGTTTTGAGCCAACTGATATTTCTAAATTGTTTATGCCATTTTCAATAATATTTGAAAAGGAGCCCGCAGAAATGTTTATCAGGTCAATTGAATATGTCCGATAATTTAGATGCTTTTAAGGACTTGGTCACTTTTAAGTTTTAAAAGGGAGAAGCGCTTTATAGAGAATTGATTAAATAGCGAGTTGAATTCAAACGTTTGAATGAAAAAAATCTGTGAGAGTTCAGAAAGAGCTCCCGCAATGAATAGGAGGTGCGACATTTGAATTCATTTTTTGTAACCTGATTGACGGGTTTGAAGTCTTATTCCCAAAATCGAAAATCATGAATAATATAGGAATAGGAAAAGTTTGCTCAATTGTGCTGTTAAGTCTATTGTTTAATTTCTCCGATGTAAAAGCCCAGGATGTAAGCATCAAAATTGATAGTGTTTTAAATGAAAAATTTCAACCTGATGGACCAGGAGCAGCTTTTCTGGTTTCAGAAAACGGGAAAATAGTTTATGAAAAAGCATTTGGATATGCCAATCTGGAATTGGGACAAAAGATGACCTCCGATCACGTATTTCAAATTGGTTCAATAACAAAACAATTTACGGCAATCGCTATTCTAATGCTGGAAGAACAAGGGAAATTGAAATTGGATGATGAGTTGACTAAATTCATTCCGGATTATCCTGTTAATAACCAAAAAATCACAATTCATCATTTGTTGAATCATACTTCTGGTATAAAGAGTTATACCAATCTCAGGAAGATTTATTCAATTGATAAAAATGATATGACTCCAAAAGAGTTAGTCGATTTTTTTAAAAATGAACCAATGAATTTTTCACCAGGAGAAGCCTATAAATACAATAATTCGGGTTATGTGTTACTCGGATATATTATTGAACAAATTTCCGGAGTATCCTATGAGGAATTTATAGAAAATGAAATCTTCAAACATTTGGGAATGAATAATTCGTATTATGCAAACAGGCGTGAAATAATCAAAAAGAGAGTGTCAGGATATCATAAAAAAGAGACCTTTCAAAATGCCAGATATATTAGTCATACACTTTCTTATTCAGCGGGAGCATTAATGTCGACTGTAGATGATTTGAACTTATGGCAACAGGCCTTGCTCTCGGGTAAAGTTATTTCCAGAGAATCGCTTGCAAAAGCATTTACAAATTACCCTTTAAATGATGGAGATTTATCCAATTATGGCTATGGTTGGAATATTAAAACAATCAAGAATACTCCTTCTTATGAGCACGGGGGATTTATTTTTGGGTTTAAGTCCATGGGAGTTTATTTACCGGAGTACGGAATTTATGTGATTGGGTTGAGTAATTGCGATTGTAATTCTCCAACTAAAATTGCGCGTCAGATTGCTGAAATGTATTTGAAAGATTTAGAGTCAGGGAGTTAGGTGTTTTATTTTTATTAACTTAGAATAAATCAAACTAACTATCATGAAATATTATTCTTTTATCAACTGCACGCCAACAACAGATGCTTGGATTCCTGATTATGTACCTGTAGCTACTAAATTAGTTCATAAGCACGGAGGAAAATACCTTGCTCGAACAGGAAATCATGAACAATTGGAAGGTGCAGAAGACCCTGCAGCATTGCGTGTTTTAGTGGAATGGCCATCCAAAGAAGCTGCTCAACATTTTATGTCCGACCCCGAATATGCACCTCATTTTAAAGGCCGTTCCGAAGGAGCAGTTAATACACATTTTCTAGTAGCAGGAAATGATGATCTTACAGGTTGAAAAAAGGAGTTGCCATGAGATATTTTTGGATTCTTTTGCTGTATTGTTCATTGTCAAGTTTTGGTCAAAATAATGAGCAGATTTCTACAATGGACTTTGTTCAGATTGTTGATAATAACAATGCTGAAGCTCTTTTCTATTATCAGAATAACTGGATGCAATTGCGAATGGAAGCCGTTAAAAGAGGACAAATCCATTCCTATCAATTATTGGAAACACAGGCTTCAGAGGATGCTCCTTTTCATTTCATATTAATGACCACGTACAAAAACACTTTTCAGTTTGAAAAGAGAGAGGAACATTTTCGAGCATTGATTAAAGAACAGGGGGGCTTGAAATTATTGAATGAGAAAAAACCTGCCGAGTTTAGAAAGACATTGTTTTCGAAGGAAAGCGCAAGACATCTTGAAGAATGAAATTTTTAATGTGATTTATAATTTATGAAGTACAATGCTTTTATTTCGTATTCACATGCTGCCGATGGGAAGCTAGCTCCGGCTCTTCAGATTGGTTTGGAGAAATTTGCCAAGCCATGGTATAAGTTGAGAAACCTGAATATTTTCAGAGATGAATCCAGCTTGTCAGCCAGTCCCCATCTGTGGAAGAATATTCAGGAAGCTCTTGAGAATTCCGAGTATTTGATTTATATGGCTTCTCCAACCTCTGCAGCTTCTAAATGGGTAATTAAGGAAGTTGAATATTGGTTGGAACATAAGTCGATTGAAACGCTGTTAATTGTGCTCACCGATGGTGAGATTAACTGGGACAGTGCAACCAACAGTTTTGCAAATAAAGACGTTGATTCTTTACCGGATGTTTTGGATAATGCATTCGATGAGGAACCTTTTTATATTGATTTTCGCGCTGTTAAGAGTTCCGAAGATGTATCGTTAAAGAACCCGTTGTTTAAAAAGGAAATCTTGAAATTGGCAGCTCATATTCACGGAAAAGCTCCCAAAGATATGGCAGGTACAGAGGTGCAAGAACACCGAAATATGGTACGGGTTAGAAATAGTGCAATTCTTGTTTTAGTGGCTTTACTAGGGTTTTCAATTTATCAGACCAATGAGGCAAAGGTTGCTCTGAAAAATGAATTGGAAGCAAATAAACAGAAGGTACAGGCAGAAGAGGCAAAAGCCTTAGAAACTGAGTTGCGTTTGGAGGCAGAGATTGCGAAAGAAAAGGAAGCACAGATGCGCATAATGGCTGACTCTATGCGGTACTATGCTGAAGAAGAAAGGATTAGAGCTCTGGAGGCTCAAAATATGGCCTTAATTCAGCAAAAAAGAGCTCAGGATATGGAGGAAATGGCAAAACGACAAGAAATGTATTCGAGAGAAGCTCAAAATGTAGCGGATATGTATTTGGCAATTGAAAAAGGAAAACTGAAATTTGTTAAAGCCTTACTTCCTTATAGTGTGACTCCAGAGTACGTAAACTCAATGATTGAAAATATAGAAAAAGCCGACAAAGAGCTATTTCATCGTTACGATTCATTAGAAATAATAGCAAATACTGATAAAACAATTAGCACAATTCAGTTTTTAAATTTTAGGGGAGATTTGATGAAAGAATTGAAGCCTTCAGATTTTCAATAGCTAATTACAACAGCATTTGGAGTTTTAAGTCCGGCGGCATTAGAAACAATAATTTCTTTGACAATTTTTCCTTCCAGAGTAATTTCTTTTACGCTGCCTGTCCCTCCATTTCCAATAAGTAAATTTCCATTCTGAAGTTGTACAATGCCCTCAATTTTATTGAGCCCTGTAGTTATTTTCTTAATGAAATTGCCATTGCTGTCATACAAAGCGATAAAGCCTCCTTTCCAGTCCAGTACCATCAATTCCTTTTTCTTGTTGAACCAAATGTTCGTCGGACCCGTGAGACTATCTTTTACAAATACTCCCAGGTCTTTACCGGATTTGTTAAACTTTTTTACAAACGCTTTCTGAAATGAGGAGACATATAAATTACCCGCTTCATCCCAGTCCATACCAATACTTTGAGGAACTCCTGTTTCAGTAAATTCACCTTCCAAGGTACCGTTCAGATTGTAGCGAAGCACATTGCCATTACCTGCCCATTGTAACACATACAAGCAGCCGTCAGGCCCTATTTTAGTGCGGGTGGGGCCACCAATACCTTCAGCAAAAACACCTAAATAAGCTCCTGTTTTTGAATCATGTCGATTGATTTTACCACTGTTTAAATTTGCAATCAAGACCTCACTTTTGTCCTTTAAAAACAACATATCCTGTGGCCAGGCCAGTGAATCTTTTGTAAATACAATTCCGTTTTC
The DNA here is from genome assembly GCA_964227255.1 of Flavobacteriaceae bacterium. Lineage (GTDB taxonomy): Bacteria > Bacteroidota > Bacteroidia > Flavobacteriales > Flavobacteriaceae > Lutibacter. The sequence continues at coordinate 72,230 of CAXQVI010000036.1, read as the reverse complement.
GCCATTTGCGTCATACTTCATTATTTGCCATGGCGGATTGTTATAATTTCCAGCATCACTTACATAAATTGAATAGTTTGATGTTGTATTTTGAGAAAATCCGAATAGACTCATAAAAAGAAAAGACAATTTGAGAAATCGATGCATTAGAGTTAAGATGTTGGGTTCTAAATCTTCAAATTAGATAAAAAATACGTTTTCTGCTGTAAAAAAATGTTAAAATGGATGGAGTATTTCTATGAGTTTCGTCTAATTTTGCAATCGAAAAATTGTTGAACACATGTCATTAGTACTTAAAAATAAAAATCTAAATCTTGAATTTCATACTTCGAAAGATGGGTATCAAGGGACTCGTTTTGTGCAAATCGGGAAATTAGTCGCCCTTTCTTTTAGAGGAACTTCAATTGTAACGAGCGAGTTGCAAAAGGGTTTTTCAAAAGAACATGGAGCTGGATTTTACAATGAATTTGATATTGATACGGCTTTGGGTTATGTTGAAACCGAAAAAGGTGACTGGTTTCATAAAATCGGGGTTGGATTGTTGAAGAAAGATGATGAAGTCTACGATTTCTCTAAAAAATATGAGTGTATTAAACCTGCTTTGCAAATGAAGCTTGGAAACAAATCCATTGCATTTTCTGCAATTCAAAAGGAGTACAATGGTTATGCATATGAAATGCGACAGACCTATCATTTGGGTGAATGCGGATTTTCCATCGAATATGCCTTGAAGAATACCGGACAAAAACCAATCATTACTGCGGAATATAATCATAATTTTCTGCAAATAAATCAAGCGTCCATGGGACCTTCATATCAATTGAATTTTCCTACTGAGGTTGAAATGACAAAGAAATCAACGTTCGTAAATCCTAATAATGTGGTTGATTTTACTTCTAAAAGACTGAGATTTCAAGCGACTCCAAAAAGTGATTTTTTTATAAGTGATTTGCATGCTGGAACATTGAAAATTCAGGGATGGGAGTTAATTCAGAACAATGTTAAAATCAAAGCTATTACGGATTTTACTCCTTCAAAAATGAATATTTGGGGAGCCGGACACGTCATCAGTCCTGAGTTATTCGCTGAAATTGAAGTAGTACCTGGCAATGAAAAAACTTGGAATCGCAGCTATGAATTTGAGCAACTTTAAGTTCGAATACTTTATATTTGTTTTGAACTAATTCAGGGTTCATCACCGTATGAAAAAATTCAAGAGAAAAAATAGATTAGATGCACAAGCTTACGTTGATGGTGTATTGAAAGGTGATCGTATGTTGCTTTCAAGAGCAATTACTGTTGTTGAAAGCAATCTTGAAAGTGACCAAGCACTGGCTCGTGAAATCATCAAATCGGTGATGCCTCATACGGGAAATTCAATGCGTGTTGGAATCACCGGAGTTCCTGGAGTTGGGAAAAGCACCTTCATTGAAGCCTTCGGAAAATACCTTATTTCAAAGGGGAAAAGAGTGGCAATTCTATCTATTGATCCAAGTTCTCAAAAAACAAAAGGAAGCATATTAGGTGACAAAACACGGATGGAAGAGCTGTCTACCATGGAAGAAGCTTATATTCGCCCGTCAGCCTCGGGAGATAGCCTTGGCGGTGTGGCAAATAAAACCGGAGAGACGTTATTGCTATGTGAAGCTGCAGGGTATGATGTTATCTTAATTGAAACTGTAGGTGTAGGTCAATCGGAAACTGCTGTTCACGGCATGACAGATTTCTTCTTATTGCTGATGTTGGCCGGGGCAGGAGATGAATTACAAGGAATCAAAAAAGGAATCATGGAAATGGCTGATATGGTGGTAATCAATAAAGCCGATGGCGATAATATTCCTCTCAGTAAGATTGCAAAACGACAGTACCAGAATGCATTGCATATGTTCCCTAGCTCTGACTCGGGTTGGACACCTGTGGTTACGTTGGCTTCGGCATTGGAAAGCAAAGGTGTAGATCAAGTTTGGGAGACTATTGAGGCGTATAAAGTTCAAGCGATTAATACAGGGTATTTTCAAAAGAATCGAGTTCGTCAGAAATTGAATTGGATGTATACAAACATTAATGAAGGTCTTAAAAAAATGCTTTATAGTTCCGATGAAATCAAGGCTTTAAGAACGTTAATGGAACAAGATATTATCGATTCAAAAATTTCTCCTATTGAAGCCGCTGAGCTCATTTTAAAGAAGATTTATTATAAAATGTAACCTATGTTACATTTCTTTTTTTTGTAATCCGCTGAAAATCAGCGGTTCGCTTATTTTGGTTTTGTAATTGGTTTAATTCATGATAATTATCCTTTTTTTTAAGTCTTGGGTCGTCGTAAATTGTGGCCGGAATTAAAAATTATTTCCCATTTTAAAATGGTTAAATCCATTATTTTAAGGCTGTTTTCGTTTGAGAATAGAATCACTGTTGGATATCTATTATTAGGTGTTTTATGGATGAAATATTCTAACAATTTAGTGAACTTATTATTTGATGACCCAGGAATGATAGATGATCTTCCTCTATACAAAGGGTGGTTTTATATGCTGATTACGAGTTTATTATTTTGGGGATTTTTAAGATTTCATTTATCGAAAAGCAGGCGGGTAAGAACTGAATTAAGAAATCACAAACTACAGTTACAATATTCAGTTAAAAACAAATCACAAGCACTTAACCAGGTGCTTTCAGAGGTTCAAGCAATTAATGTGGAGTTGTCTAAAAAGAACCAGTTGATTGAAACTAAAAACAAGGAACTTGAAAAAGCCTTTAGGGAGTTGGAATCGACTCAAGAACGTTTGGCTCATTCGGATAAAATGAAATCCCTTGGTGTATTGGCTTCTGGAATATCTCATGAGATTAACAATCCTCTAAATTTTATTTTGGGAGGGGCAGTAGGTTTGCAAAATTTTATAGAAGAGCATAATATTGAAAATAAAAAATTAAATTTTTGCCTAAAAAGTATTAAGACGGGAGTAGATAGGGCATCAAATATTGTCCGCAGTATGAATCAGCTGAGCAGAACAACTGATGATTATAATGAAACGTGTAATATCTACGAAATTATTAGTAACTCGCTTTCTATTGTTAAAAATCAATTTGAAAATAGAATTAATTTGGTTGTTTCGGTTGATGAGGAAATAGGCAATATTAAAGGGAATGTTGGTCAATTACATCAAGTATTTATTAATTTGTTAATGAATGCCTCCCAAGCTATTGATGGGCAAGGGTTTATTAGGATTGAAGGGATGCTAGTCGAAGACCACATTAAAATTGAAATATCTGATTCTGGGATAGGAATTAAGGCGGAAGATATAAATAAGATTACAACTCCATTTTTTACAACAAAAGAGCCTGGAAAAGGAACTGGATTAGGACTATCAATTGGACATAAAATCGTTGAATCACATAAGGGAATTATGCGATTTAAATCTGAATTAGGAAAAGGAACAACCGTAATTATTCAATTTCCATTAAATGATTCAATTAGAAATGTAAGCTAATAACTTTCGAAGAATTTAAGTACAGTCCCAATTACCATATTTCGGGTTTTATCCTTTTCAATTAGTAATTCGTGTTTCGCATTTTTCACAAAATATCCAGTTATAGGAACGTCTTCTTCCATGCATTTCGAAACAAATATAGCATGTGCTTTGGGCACTACAATCTGCTCTTCTTCCGCAGAAAAAAGCAAGCTGGGAGTCTGTAATTTTTGACTGTTTTCAAGTATAGATTTCATATGAATACAGGATTCATTTACCCAATGTAAACTCACACCTCCCAAGCGAACCATAGGTTCATCTTGATACGCTTCATAAAAGACATTGAACCGAGTTTCAGAATTGGTAAGCGAATTCATTTCAAAGACTTCTTTACTTGCATCATAACCTTTTTGAGTTGGGGCATATTTCGCCTTTTTCGAGTCGTAATTAGTTGCCATGGCACATTCAATAAATTTCAACCCTAGCATAGGTGAAGAAAAAGCAGCAGCATTGAAATCGTTCGGGTAATTTTGTAAATAGTTCAACCCAATAGCCCCACCCATAGAATGGCCAAGCAAGTAAATCTTTTCATAGGAACGTTGTGATTTGAGCATCTTGTAAAACGACTTCATGTCAATAATATAGTTTGTAAACGCATCTACATACCCCAATTCCCGATCTTCTGCCATTCTGCCTGAAAAGCCTTGTCCGCGATGGTCATGGATGTAAACATCATAACCGTTTCTGAACAAATCATAACAGAGTTCTTTGTATTTAATGGCCGATTCTGTGCGTCCCGAAGAAATTAAAATAGCTTTTCCTGTCGGTTGAACATGCTTAAAAATCTTGTAATAAATAGGAATGTTTTCAGCACCACTAAAAGTACCTTCAATACCATTTTTATAAAAGCTTTCAATTTTTGTTTGAACCTCGATTGTTACAAGTTCCCTCTCTGAAGTCAGCTTGAAATCGTGCGAATCAGGTCTTAAAGTTTTTAAGGAACTTGAATTGGAGCAAGATGATAAACTAATAAAAAATAGGGTCAATAAAAAAATTGGAAAATGCTTCATGCTGAAATTTATTGTGTTCTAATTTAATGAAATTCTGAATTTTATTGTGATACCAAAAAATGGAATGCTCAAATTCGATTCAATATTTTATCTTAGAAAAAATTTTTAGAATAATTATCTATGAAATCAACCAGGCTTTTTACTTTGATTTTGTGCTTCGGAATGTTAAGTTTCATACTTAACGCACAGCAGGGACATTCAAATACTTATACGAAACAAGATACACTTCGCGGAACTATTACCCCTGAAAGAGTTTGGTGGGATTTACAACATTATGAGTTGTCGGTTAGTATCGACCCTTTCACAAAAAGCATTTCAGGAAGCAATATAATTCAATACATCCCAATTTCGAAAAGTACACGGCTTCAAATTGATTTGCAGGAACCTTTAGTTATTACCTCTGTAAGTCAGGATGGGGAAGTATTGGAAGTTGAGCATGTTGGAAATGCACATTTTATCACCCTAAAAAAGGAACAAGTAATTGGCCAGTTACTGGAAATTTTAGTGGCCTATGAGGGTGTTCCCAGAGAGGCAAAGCGCGCTCCTTGGGACGGTGGGTTTTCCTGGGCTAAAGATGCTAATGGCAAAGACTTCATTGCTACTTCCTGCCAGGGATTAGGAGCCAGTGTCTGGTGGCCGAATAAAGATCATATGTACGACGAACCCGATAGAGGTATGCTCATGCATTTTAATGTGCCAAAGGATTTGGTAGCTGTTGGAAACGGCCGTTTAGTTAAATCAAAACATGGAAAAAAGAGAACCAGGACTTACACATGGAAAGTTGTGCATCCGATTAACAACTACGGAGTCAATGTGAATATTGGAGATTATGTAAATTTTAAAGAAGTATACCCTGGGGAAAAAGGAGATTTGGATATGGATTACTGGGTGTTAAAAGATCATCTCGAAAAAGCAAAAGAACAGTTTAAAGATGCCCCGAGAACAATGGAAGCGTTCGAGCACTGGTTTGGTCCGTATCCGTTTTATGAAGATAGTTACAAATTAGTTGAAGTACCTTATTTGGGTATGGAACACCAGAGTTCCGTGACCTATGGGAACCAATATAAAAAGGGCTATTTGGGAAGGGATACCAGTGGCACCGGATGGGGGCTGAATTTTGATTTTATCATAATACACGAATCTGGTCACGAGTGGTTTGCCAATAATATTACGTACAAAGACATGGCTGATATGTGGATTCATGAGTCGTTTACCAACTATTCTGAATCGTTGTTTTTGGAGTATTTTTTAGGAAAAGAAGCGGCCTATGAATACATCCGAGGGAATCGCTCAGGAATCAGAAATCGCTTTCCAATTATTGCCGATTATAACGTGAATGCAAGTAGTGATGGGGATATGTATCCGAAAGGTGCAAATATGTTACATACCATTCGCCAGATGGTAAAAGATGATGAAACATGGCGCGGGATGCTGAGAGGACTCAATAAAGAATTTTACCTCCAAACGGTAACTACCGAGCAAGTGGAATCGTATATGGAGCAAACTCTGAGCTTAGACCTGAAGGCTATTTTTAACCAATATCTGAGAGATGTCCGAGTTCCAATTTTTGAATACCGCTTACATGTCCGAAAAGATGGAAAAGCGAGCTTGACATACCGCTGGACGAATACGGTAGCAGGATTTGCTATGCCCTTAAAAGTGATGATAGACGGGGAGGAAAGAATCTTGGAGTTTGCTGCTTCAGGCAGCAACAACCGCCTTGCACTGGAAGCCATGCCAACCGAATTTAAGATAGATCCGAATGCATATGTGGCAACACAGAATTTGATGGGGAACTAATGAGCATCATTTTGGATTAAAATATGAAAAACCAGCAAAGATTTCCATATTCACGAGCCCCGATTTATCGAATAAAAAATGAGTGCGTAAACACGAAGGGGATATTTATAAGAAAAATTAAAAAGAAATTTTAAAACCCTTAGTTAAATCTGCTTTAGAAGAATTGTAATCAAACAAAAATATAATCATGAAATACTTTCTCTGTGCTCTACTAATTGCCGGGACCTTTAGTTGTACATCCACAAAAAAAGAACAGCAACCAGCAACTTATCCTATCGGACAAATTCTAACTAACAAAGGAGAAATGCTCTTCTGGTTGTCGGAAGAAACACCGAAACACAAGGCTAGTTTTTTAAAATTAGCCGAAGAAAAGTTCTGGGATTCCCTTACGTTTAATCGCGTGATTAAAGATTTTGTTATTCAGGGAGGTTGTCCGGATACCCCGGAAGGCTTTGGAGATTCCCCTTACTTAATTGAACCTGAATTTAAAGACCACTTAAAGCATGTGTATGGAGCAGTAGGAGCCGGCCGTGATGGAAATCCTGAAAAATTATCGGCTGGTTGCCAGTTGTATATTGTGCACGATAAAGATGGGATTCCTCGACTGGATGGTGATTATATGATTTTTGGACAAGTATTTAAAGGTTTAGACGTTTTGGATGCCATTGCCAATGTTGAAACAGATTCTTTAGATCAGCCATTATCGTCAGTAACAATGAAAGTAAATGTATTAGAATTTTCCAAAAAGGAATTAAGCGCTATGGGTTTCGATGTAGCGAATATTAAATAATTGTCTTATTTCACTGTATAACAAGAAGTTAAATATGTTTTGGCACGACTGTTGTAATACCCATTGAAACTATGAAAAAGTTAGTCATGAAATCTCAAACATAACAGGGGGGATTGCAGATTTTGGAAAGGAAACAATAGGAAAAGCTGTCTACTTGCGTAGACAGCTTTTTTGTTTGGTATGTTTTTTGGTGTTAACATAATTTTAACAAAAATCTTAAAATGTTGAAGATGCTATAATTAATCGGCTCAATACCACTCGAACGATTTATAAAGTAGCACTTTCACTAGAGATTCTTAAATCGTGTCATCTATGAAAACAAAAAAACACCCGAATGTAAAATTAGAAAATTATAGCAAGATATTTACCTTGCTTGGGTTAGTACTTTCACTCTTCTTGGTGCTAACCGCAATCCAAAGTAAAACCTATGCTAACGAGCTTATTCTTTTAGAAGATTTTGGACAGAAAGATGTTGATGAGATTGAGAAGAATGTTGAGTACAAACTAAAAGAACAACCTAAACCGAAGCAAAAACCTGTAAAAGATTTATCGAACATTATTGAAAAACCAGATGATGAACCAATTATTGAATCTTTAATCGCACCAGATGATCCTGATAAACCTATCGATTTAAACCAAATTGAAGAACTTCCTGAAGAGCCTGATTTCAATCCTGAGGATGCAGTTCCTTTTATAGCTGTTGAAATTGCACCGCTTTATCCCGGTTGTAAAGGTGATTCCGATGAATTAAAGGAATGCTTTTCCAAGCAGATAGGAAAATTCATTCAGCGTAGATTTGATGGTGATTTAGCACAAACTTTAGGTTTATCTCCAGGAGTAAAACGAATATTCGTTTTATTTGAAGTAGATGCTGAAGGGAATATTACAAACATTCAGGCAAGAGCTCCTCATAAAAGATTGCAGGAAGAAGCCATTAGTATTGTAGAAAAGTTGCCAAAAATGTCGCCTGGAAAACAACAGGGAAGGCCTGTTCCAGTCAGGTTTTCAATACCAATAGCCTTTCGAGTTGAATAGAAAATAGAACGAGTGGAAATGAGGGTGTTTTTCTTTGAGGGAAACACCTTTTTTTCGTATATTCATTAGTGAAATCAATCTTGTAAGAGGTTGCAAACAACACTACTACTAAAGAGGCAGTTTCTTGCATTATACACCATGCTGTTATCACAGTTTTTGAGACTTTTTATGTAATTAAACTTAAAAGTCATGTTAGCTATAAAGAAATATCCGAATGCCAGGTTAGAGAATTATAGTAAGCTCTGGATACTGCTAGGACTAGTTTTGGCATTGTTCATTGTTTATGAATCATTTAGAATGAAATCTTTCCCTTCCGAAATTAAAGAACTTACAGGAGCCTATAACGGTTATCAAGATGTTGAATCAAATATTGATGCGGTGAATGTTGAATTAAATACACCGCCTCCGCCTAAAGTGGCCATTCCTCAGAATTTAATTAAAGTAGAAGATGATTTAGAAATTGAAGAACAGATTATTGCATCAACAGAAATCGATGAAAAGGTTGCTGTGGAGATTGAAGAACGTATCATTTTAGAAGAAGAAGAAGAGGAAGTCATTATTGAAGATGTCCCATTTATCATTATTGAAGAGGTTCCGATTTTTCCGGGCTGTATTGGTAATAAAGAGTCGCTACGTGCTTGTTTCTCAAACAAAGTTTCGAAATTCGTGATGCGAAAATTTAATGCGCAACTTGGTCAGGATCTCGGACTTCAAAAAGGAAGTATTCAACGCATATTTGTGATGTTTACAATTGATAAAAACGGCGTTGTTTCAAATGTAAAGGCAAGAGCACCACACAAACGTCTGCAATATGAAGCCATAAGGGTTATAGAGTTACTACCTCAGATGGTTCCTGGTAAGCAGCGAGGAATACCGGTTGGGGTGAAATACAGTTTGCCGATCGTTTTTAAAGTGGAATAATATGTAACCCATAATTTTTTTAATTTATAATTTGTCCTGCCCGCCTTGAGCGGGCATCTTTTAGATGCTAGTCCAAGCCAAATAAGTATATTTGCACATAATTAGTAAATTCGTAAAAAAGAACATAATGAATATCAATCAATATTTAGACGCCACCTATTTGAAAATGCCTGAGCAGGCTGGAATTACAGATGCTGAAACGGATCAAATTGTAAAAGATTTAATCCAGCAATGTATCGATGAAAATTTCAAATTGGCTATGATTCGCCCCAATTATGTTGCTATGGGACGTAAAATGGTTGATGCTGCAAATTCTGATGTGCTTATTGGAACTGTAATCGGATTTCACGAAGGGACTTATCCTACAGCGGATAAATTGGCTGAAGCTGAACAAGCAGTGAACGACGGAGTTGATGAGTTAGATTATGTTGTGAACTACAAGGCTTTTAAAGCGGGTCAAATCAACCTTGTTAAAGGTGAAGTTTTCAAGGGTTCAAAACTGGCAATCGACGCCGGAAAAACTGCTAAATGGATTATTGAAATCGCTGCACTAACTGATGAAGAGATTGTTGGAATTACGCAGTTAATCCGTGATGTAGTATTGGATAATTTTGGGGAAGAAAACACTGATAAGGTATTTGTAAAATCTTCAACCGGATTCTTCAAACGTGAAGACGGCGGACCAGTGGGAGCAACGTTCCCTGGAATGGAATTAATTGTAGAAAATGCAAAACCGCTGCCAGCAAAAGCTGCAGGAGGAGTGCGTGACTTTGATGACGCAGTAAAAATGGTGGAAATGGGAGTGACCAGAATCGGAACTTCTTCAGCAAAAGCCATCGCAGATGGTGGGAAATCAGAAGCAGGATACTAATATGAGTGATTATTTTGCCCACCAAACGGCCGTTATAGACTCTAATGTTACTATTGGAAAAGGCACCAAAATCTGGCATTTTAGTCATGTTATGCCCCATGCTATTATTGGCGAAGGATGCAATATTGGACAAAACGTTGTGGTATCTCCACAAGTAGTTCTTGGCAACAATGTGAAAGTTCAGAACAATGTTTCCATATACACAGGCGTTAGGTGTGAAGATGATGTTTTTTTAGGTCCTTCTATGGTTTTTACCAATATTTTGAATCCGAGAAGTGCAATAATCAGACGTGACCAATACGTTGAAACCTTAGTGAAGAAAGGAGCAAGTATTGGAGCTAATGCAACTATTGTTTGTGGCAATACAATTGGAGAGTATTCCTTGATTGGAGCTGGTGCAGTGGTTACAAAAGAAGTTCCTGCGTATGCGTTGGTAGTTGGAAACCCTTCAAAACAAATTGGATGGGTGAGCGAATATGGTCATCGATTGGAGTTCAATGAAAACGGAATAGCCATATGTTCTGAAAGCAAAGAAAAGTATAAATTAGCCGATAATAAGATTACAAAAATAGCTTAGCTTATATCATGTTGAAAAACCTACTAACCACACTTATTTTCCTTTGTTCAATTGCAACTTTTGGACAAATTGAAAAGTTTCCTGTTTTTCCAGCCTGTGATACGCTGCAACTTGATGTGCTTGAAACGTGTTTCAAAAATGAGTTGAAAAAAGCAGTTGTTGCTGAAATGACATTGCCAGAAATTATTTCTGAAGATGGTTTTTCAGGTGTGGTAAATATTGTTTTTGTAGTGAAAGATGACGGGACTTTTAATGTGTTATATGTAAACACACCTTACAAAGAACTGAAAGAAGAAGCTGTCCGAGTTTTCAATAGCTTTGAGGGTATTACACCGGCGAAGTTCAATAATCATGCTGTTGAAATGCAGTTTATTTTTCCTTTAGCCATTCCTTTGGAAAACAATCAGCCTGAAGAAATTGTTGTTAAAACAGAAGTGCTCGAAGAAGTTAAGGATGAGCCGGTCAAATCAACTGCGAATTCCTTATTCCCTGAAGTAAATAGCGAGGTCAATATCCCGTTTGTGCACGATGTGTATGATCAGATTGAAATGTATCTCAATCGAGGTGCAAATGCACATACAGCAGTGAAGCCTTATGTGTATTCTGAAGTGAAAGAGTACGTCGATTTAGAAGCACAAAAAACAAGTTTGTTACAGGACCGTAAAACGTGGTTCGGACGCAAATGGTGGAACGAGCATTTCGCTCTAGTACAAGGAGACGATTTCTGGTTTACTTTTGATATTATGGCCGATTTGCAAATGGGTAAAGACACAGAAAGCGATGTCAACACATTCAATAATACCAGAGCCGTAAACGTAACAGGGGGTATTGGAAAGAAATTGAATTTTTACACGAGTTTTTATGAAAGCCAAGGACGTTTTTCAGAGTATTATAACAACTATGCACGCTCTATAAAACCAGACGGAGGAAACCCAGCTGTAATCCCAGGACGCGGAATTGCCAAGGAATATGATAAAGATGCGTTTGATTATCCAGTGGCTGAGGCGTATTTATCGTATTCACCTAGCAAGCATTTTAACTTTCAATTCGGACATGGGAAGAACTTTATAGGAGACGGTTACCGTTCCTTATTCTTGTCTGATGTAGCTTCTCCTTATCCGTATTTTAAGATCAATACCAAGTTCTGGAATATCAAGTACACCAATCTGTGGATGACCTTGCAGGATGTGCGCCCGGAGCTGACCGAAGATGGCGCTTATAGACAAAAGTATATTGCATTAAAATATTTGAGCTGGAACATCTCCAAGAAGTTCAATTTAGGATTGTTTGAAGCTGCGGTGTGGGACGATGTGAACGACCGTGGATTTGACATCAATTATTTAAATCCGCTGATTTTCTATTCGGCAATTGAATTTGCTACAGGTTCCAGAGCTGGAAACTCTTTAATTGGGTTGAGCGGGAAGTATAAACACAACAGTTTTTCATTTTATTCGCAATTATTGTTCGACGAATTTCGATTTGGAGAAATGTTTAGTTCTGAAAGTTGGTGGGCCAATAAATTTGGGTGGCAGTTGGGTGCGAAGTACCACAATGCTTTTAATGTTGAAAACCTGATGTTACAAGCAGAGTACAACTTCATTCGGCCATATACCTATTCGCACGACGAGTTGAATTATAACTACGGACATAACAATCAGCCATTAGCACATTTATGGGGAGCGAATTCTAGAGAGTTTGTTGGAATAGCTCGCTATACAAAAGGACGCTGGTTTGCAAATGCTAAGTTGGTTTTCGGAGAAAGGGGATTGGATTTTAATACTCCTGAAGATGCATACAGTTATGGAGGTGATATTTTCAGAGATAATGACGACCGTAAATCGGATTACAATAATAAGGTCGGACAAGGAAACACAACCGATGTTTTCATTGGAGATTTACAAATAGGTTACCTTATCAATCCGGCAACTAACTTAAAACTTTTTGGAGCTATCACCTATCGTGATTTTGACCCAATGGCAGCGACGAGTGGGTTCAATCCAACCAATACTACCTGGATTTCCGTCGGGTTAAGAACCGACATGTTTAACTGGTACTTCGATTTTTAGAGCTCAATACTATTTGGGATTTTGCACAGATTTAATTGGTCTGACAAATTATTTTTGTCAAGATATTAGTTAGAGTGAGGCGGAACAAAAGATTAAAAACGAGTCGTTGTAAATAAGAAAAGCCCGAACATACATCCGGGCTTCTATTCAATTAATTTAGTTTACTTTTTGAGTTTTGAGAACTAAGTGGTTTGCTCGAAATATTGTCGTTCGATAGCTTCTCTATCATCTGGATGTGCAATATTCACTAATGCTTTTACACGGTCTCTAATTGTCTTACCATACAAGTTGGCAACACCGTATTCAGTAATGATATATTGCACATGGGAACGCGTAGTTACAACACCTGCTCCTGGATATAGTGATGGTACAATTCTGGAAATTCCCTTGTTGGTTCTTGATGGTAAAGCAATAATTGCTTTTCCTCCTTCACTCAAGGAAGCACCACGGATAAAGTCCATTTGTCCACCTACACCCGAATACATTTTACTTCCAATACTGTCGGCACATACCTGTCCGGTAACATCCACCTGAATTGCCGAGTTGATGGCAACCATACGCGGATTCTGACGAATCACCGAAGTATCATTTACATAGTCACATGAGCGCATTTCAATGAACGGGTTGTCGTCTACATAATCGTACAATCGTTTAGATCCGGCAAGGAAGGTTGTCATGGTTCTACCCGGACTGATTTTCTTGTAGTTTCCGTTAATTACGTTTTCCAGAATCAAATCAATAACACCATCAGAGAACATTTCGGTGTGAATACCCATATCCTTGTGATTTTTCAACTTGGTTAATACTGCATTTGGAATAGATCCAATGCCCATTTGGAGCGTACTTCGGTCTTCAATCAATTCAGCAATATAGTTTCCAATTTTATTTTCGGCCTCACTTGGTTCTGGAATATGGAAAGTTGGAATTGGGCGGTCAATCTCGACAAACGTATCAATTTCGGAAATATGTATAATTCCTTCACCATGAACACGTGGCATTTGTTGGTTTACAAGTGCAATAACATGCCTTGCATTTTCAATTACAGCGAGTGTAGCTTCCAATGAAACACCTAAAGAAAGGTATCCATGTTTATCTGGTGGCGAAACTTGAATAAATGCCACATCTACAGGTAAAATATTTCTTTTAAAAAGAAGCGGAACCTCACTTAAAAACACAGGAGTGTACGTTCCGTTTCCAGCCTTGATGGTATGACGCACATTCTTACCAATAAACAATGAATTTACACGGAAACTGTCTTTGTATTTAATATCGGCATAAGGAGCACGACCCTCAATATGAAGGTGACAAACTTCTACATTTCTCAATTCTTCATGACGATCCGTTAAGGCATCGAGCAACTCTTGAGGCACTGCTGCAGCTGCTTGTACATAGATACGGTCATTAGATTTTACAATCTTTACAGCATCTACTGCTGAGATAGCTTTATACATAGTTTTAGAAGGTTAAATTTGTTCTTGTAAAAGTATGTAAATTAAGGATGATAAACTCTGTTAATTGTCATATTTAACGCCTGGTTATATCCCTGATTTGGGTTGTTATTTTCGCTCTTTGAATCATCTTTTTTGAGTACCTTTGCACAAAATTATTTTTGAATGATACAAGTAAAAACGAGGGAAGAAATTGAAATAATGCGTGAAAGTGCATTGATCGTTTCAAAGACGTTAGGAATTTTGGCGAAAGAAGTTAAACCTGGAGTTTCGACTTTACAATTGGATAAAATCGCTGAAGAATTTATTCGCGATAATGGAGCGATTCCTGGATTTTTAGGACTGTATGATTTCCCGAATACACTTTGTATGAGCCCAAATGCACAGGTAGTACACGGTATTCCAAATAATGATCCTTTACAGGATGGAGACATTATTTCAATCGATTGTGGAGCTTTCAAAAATGGTTTTTACGGTGATCATGCCTATACTTTTGAAGTTGGTGAGGTTGCTGAGGAAACTAGAAAACTATTGCAAACGACTAAAGAGAGTTTGTATGAAGGTATTCGCCAGTTTAAAGCAGGAAATAGAGTAGGAGATGTTGGTTTTGCCATTCAAAAATACTGCGAAGACCGAGGTTACGGAATTGTTCGTGAGCTCGTAGGACATGGATTAGGTCGTGAAATGCACGAAGATCCGGAAATGCCAAATTATGGCCGCAGAGGCAGAGGTAAGAAATTTGTTGAAGGAATGGTGGTTGCTATTGAACCTATGGTGAATCTAGGAACACATAAAATCAAACAACTAAAAGACGGCTGGACAATTCTGACTGGAGATATGAAACCGAGTGCGCATTTCGAGCACGATGTAGCTTTAGTCGATGGGAAACCGGAATTATTATCGACTTTTAAATATATTTATCAATCATTAGGAATTGAAAGTGACGAGGAAGAAGAGTTTCGTCAGGTTCCGTTAATTATAGAATAGATGTTTTTAAAATTAAAAGATATTCCTGTTAAGGAAATTTTACCCGGGTTTCATGGGAAGTTTATCCATTCAGAAAAATTTACTACTACTTTTTGGGAGATAGAGGAAGGTGCAGAATTACCTGAACACAATCATTTTCATGAGCAAACTTCTCAAGTTGTTGAAGGTGCATTGGAATTTACACTTGAAGGAAAAACTCAAATTTTAAAGTCAGGTGATTTTGTTGTGATTCCGTCAAATGCTGTTCATAGTGGAAAGGCATTGACTTTCTGCAAGGTCATAGATGTCTTTTGCCCGGTTCGAGAAGAGTACAAATGATACGTTCCTTATTTAAGTTTTTTCTAAATTTAGTTCCTAGACCCTTTTTAATAAAAATTAGTTATTGGGTGCGTCCGTTTTTTGCCTTTTTTTTGAAAGGAGACAAATACACTGACCCAATC
Organism: Flavobacteriaceae bacterium; assembly: GCA_964227255.1. GTDB lineage: Bacteria > Bacteroidota > Bacteroidia > Flavobacteriales > Flavobacteriaceae > Lutibacter. The sequence goes on along the minus strand of CAXQVI010000036.1, from coordinate 56,755 downwards.
GATGGGAGAAGTTTTAGAAAGTTTTTGCCTTACGGATATGGAACTCAGCGTCCGAATGTATTGGCACCAGGAACACTTTCATTGGAACGGCATCGTTTGTTATGGCTGTATCTTAAAAAAGAAACAAATTTTTTTACGGAGCCTCAAAAAGTATTACACATTGCACCTGAGCAGTGCTTTGCAGGTCGTTTCAGAAAAATGAAGCATCTGGATTATACGACTTCCGATTTGCATTCCCCTTTAGCTGATGTGAAGGCTGATATTTGCAATTTGCCTTTTGAAGAGAATGCATACGATGTTGTTTTTTGCAATCATGTTTTAGAACATATTGAAGACGATAAAATAGCAATGTCTGAATTGTACAGAGTTTTAAAACCGGGCGGAATGGGGATCTTTCAAATCCCGCAGGACTTGAGTTTAGAAACAACCTACGAGGACTTTTCAATCACTGATCCTAAGGAACGCAAAAAGCATTTTGGTCAATACGACCATGTTCGTGTTTATGGACGTGATTATTTTGATAAATTGCGTGCTATCGGATTTGAAGTCGATGAGGTTGACTACGCTCAAAAATTGACTTCAGAGGACGTAGAACGATTTTGTTTGGTGAAAGGAGAGATTTTACCGGTTTGTAAAAAATCTTAGAGTTCTAGGTTATTAGAATTCCAGGATTCATAACTCCCATCTTCATTCGCAAAAATTAGGAATACTTTTAAATCAGACCTGCCAGCAACAAAAGCCTTTGTTTTTTCCAGACCCATAGCCATAAATGCCGTTGCATAACCATCGACGTCTGCGCAATCTTTTGTTGAAATTACCGAAGCGCTTAATAAATTACTTTCTGAAGCATAACCGGTAATTGGGTTGATGGTGTGGACAAATTTATTCCCGTCTTCATCAATTCTGAATTTGCGATAATTTCCTGAAGTCGCAATGGATTCATCGTTCAAACTAATAGCTTGAGCATAAGACCGTGTTCCGTCTTCATTTGGATTTTCAATGGCAACGCGCCAAAGATTGCCTTCATCATTAACTCCGCGGGCTCTGATTTCACCTCCAATTTCAATCAGATAATTGGAAACGTGATGTTCTTCAAACATGCGTCCGATGACATCAACTAAAAACCCTTTCCCAATAGCATTAAAGTCGAAATAAATGGCTGGATGCTCTTTGGAAATTACATGGTTGTTTAATGCTACTTTATTGAATCCGACGAATTGCAATAAACTATCCACTTGCGCTTGTGTAAGGTTGTTTAAGGGCTTTTCCGGACCAAAGCCCCAGGCGTTAACCAAAGCCCCTACAGTAGGGTCAAATAGACCTCTTGTTTCCTTGTAAATGCGTTCTGATTTGCGAAAGACTTCTTCAAAATAAACATCCACCAAAACGGTGGTGTCGCCAGCATTGATTTTGGAAATATCTGATGTAGGAATATAAGTAGAAGTTGATTTATTAATGGCAGTAACCAAGGAGTCAATTTTCGATTCAAAATCGACAAGATCCTTTTCTTCATATTTTATAGTATAGGTTGTTCCAATGGCGTGGCCTTGTAAAACCTTTAACTTTTCTTTAGGACTATTGCATGCAATAAATAAAAATAATAGAGGTAGGGATATCGCTAATCTCATATAAAACAAGGGTTTAGGTGAATTGCCTGATTTTTTCAAATATAGGATAAATAGGGCTTTTATGTTTTTTATTTCATGCTTTTTTCTAAATTTGTGAGGTAAATAAATTTATTAAGTCATTATGAAGAAAATATTAGTTTTAGTAGTTGCCTCTGTTTTGTTAAGCTCTTGTGTTTCTAAAAAGAAATACACTGAAATGGAAACAAACTACAATCAAAAAAGTCAAGAGTTAGTCGATACGAAAGCTGATTTATTGAAATGTCAGGTTGATGCTGAATCAAGAGAAGCATTATTAAACCAACAAATTCAGAGTTTACTAAAAGATAAAGAACAAACATTAGAGTATGTTGACAACTTAACCGTTCTCTCTAAGTCTGCTTCTGAAAACATCAAAGAGACTTTAGCTCAAATGGGTAAAAAAGACGAGTACATCATGCACGTTCAAAAAGCTATGAGTCGTAAGGATTCAATTAATTTAGCTTTAGGATACCAATTAAAGTCTGTTTTAAACGATGGATTTAATGACCAAGATATTGAGGTGAATGTTGAGAAAACAGTTGTTTATATTAACATTTCGGACAAGTTATTATTCAAGAGTGGTTCAGCTACAATTTCTGCACGTGCCAACGAGGTATTAGGAAAAGTTGCTAAAGTAATTTCAGCGCAACCAACATTAGAAGTTATGGTTGAAGGTTATACAGACAACAAGCCAATCTCTACAGCAGGAATTAAAGATAACTGGGATCTTTCTGTAAAACGTGCTACTTCTGTAGTAAGAGTGTTACAAAACGATTTCGAAATTGCTCCTGAGCGTTTAGTTGCGGCTGGTAGATCTGAGTACAAGCCTGTAGCATCTAACGAGACTGTTGAAGGTCGTCAAAAAAACAGAAGAACTAGAATCGTATTGATTCCTCAATTAGATCAATTCTTCGATTTATTAGAGCAACCAGTAACTGAGTAGTCAGTACTAAAACATAGATATAGAAAAGCACGCGTTTAGCGTGCTTTTTTTATGTCTGTAAATATGGGGGGTTAATTCTGTTGGATATCCAAAAACTGAATTCCGTCGTACTGCAATAAGTATTTGTCGTTGATAAAAGGAGGCATATGCTTGTCGTCTGAAGCTCCTAATCCGACTCCTGCAAATAGGACTTTCGCATTGTTTTTTGAAGCATGTTTCTTAAAAGTCTCCATCCAGATAACATCATATTCAATGGGTTGCTCAGTAACTACAGCGGCTTTTACAATCACAAAATAGCGTTGATTATTCTTGTCTATACACACAAATTGAGGGTGTTTTTTTAAAGTACTGTTCACAGCAATAAACTCAAATCCTCTATTTTCTAAATCCTTTCCCACGATATTCATGGCAAGGTTGTGCAGCTCTTGTTCTGAAAGTCTTCTTTCCATGGTGTAAAAATACGATTTAATTGAATGGTTTGCGACAGAATTCAAATTGCGAATTTTCATGTGTATTGTTTGGTTTTCATGGGCTCAAAAATATATTGTAATAATTTTGTAAATTTAAGAAAATCAAATATTTATAAGTAGGTGAATCGATTTGAAACTGCCATAAACAAGCTGTATAGAGCTTATCACAATAAGACTTTAAATCCGGAATGCTGCAAACAATGTGCTGTTGGAAACATCCTGGATAATAACGATAGCTGGAAACATTTAAGTGACGAACATGGTAGTTTAAAGCTAAATTATGTTGGATTGGTACATCAACGTATTGGACGAACTTTTAATGGATATACACCGCAGGAATTGTTACTCATTGAAGCTACTTTTTTGGAAAACTGCGGATTTAAGATTCCTTTATTTTATCAAAATGAGAAACCGAACATGGTTGAGGGTGATTTGTTGTTTGATGGTCTTTGTGCCGTTATAGAATTGCTTTGCAGGTTAGACAGCATTCCAAATATATTGGACTATAAGAACATGCTGAGGGTTGTTGAGTTTGGTACGAGTGCCTTTGAATTAGAAGCATAAAAAAACCCAACAGTACTGTTGGGTTTTCTTTTATTTTCATAGTGACTATCCACCGAAGTCGTCAAATCGAATGTTCTCATCAGCCAATCCGAAGTCTTCTCCCATTTTCTGAACAGCCTGGTTCATTAATGGAGGTCCGCAGAAGTATAATTCGATGTCTTCTGGAGCTTCGTGCTTAGATAAGTATTGATCGATTACGGCCTGGTGTACAAATCCTGTAAATCCATCTCCGTTAGGATCATTTGCATCTTTCTTGTTTGTCCAGTTATCTTCTGGTAACGGTTCAGAAAGCACTAAATAGAACTTGAAGTTAGGGAATTCTTTCTCTAACTCGTAGAAGTGATCTAAGTAGAATAATTCGCGCTTAGAACGTCCACCATACCAATATGTAACAGTTCTTCCAGTTTTCAATGTTTTGAATAAGTGGTACAAATGAGAACGCATTGGTGCCATACCTGCTCCACCACCAACATATAACATTTCAGCATCTGATTCGTTGATAAAGAATTCTCCATAAGGACCAGATATTGTTACTTTATCACCTTTCTTACGAGAGAAGATATAAGATGAAGCAATCCCAGGGTTTACATCCATCCATCCATTCTTACCTCTGTCCCATGGCGGCGTAGCAATACGAACGTTCAACATGATCTCTCTTCCTTCTGCAGGGAAAGAAGCCATAGAATAAGCTCTTTCTACTAACTCGGTATTCTTCATTTTTAAGTCCCAAAGACCAAACTTATCCCATTCAACTTTAAATTTGTCTGGAGTTTCGTGTTCTTCTGGATGCGCAGTAATATCGATATCAGTATAAGGAATCTCACATTCTGGGATTTCAATCTGAATATATCCACCCGCTTTGTAATTCATATCCTCAGGAATCTCAACTACGAATTCTTTAATGAAGGATGCTACGTTGAAATTACGTACAACAGTTGCTTCCCATTTCTTAATTCCGAAGATTTCTTCAGGGATCGAAATGTCCATGTCTTGTTTTACTTTCACCTGACATGCTAAACGTGCACCAGCTTTTAATTCTTTACGTGTAAAGTGAGGCGTTTCAGTTGGAAGCGCTTCACCACCCCCAGCATTAACGTGACATTCACATTGGATACACGTTCCACCTCCACCACAAGCAGATGGTAAGAAAATTTTAGAATTTCCTAGTGTCGTTAACAACGTGTCACCCGATCCAACTTCTATTTCTTTTTCTCCATTGATGGTAATTTTAACCGGTCCGGAAGGAGATAATTTTTGTTTTACGTATAATAACACGGTAACTAATGAAAGTATAAGCACTAAAAATGCTGCTACAGTTGCTACGATGGTACCTACGGTATTTGCTGCTAATATGATCATTATTCTGAAATTTCTGTAGTTAATACTTCAACAATTTCCTCTTCATCAGTTTGAACTTGTTCAACCTGCGCAGTATTTGTTTCTGTTGTTACGGCTTCTTCTTCACCACCAGTTAACATACCACCAAAGCTCATAAAACCGATGGCCATTAAACCAGTAATGATAAAAGTAATTCCTAGTCCTCTTAATGGTCCTGGAACGTTTGAATATCTAATTTTTTCACGAATGGCAGCAATTGCTAAAATTGCTAAAAAGAATCCAATTCCTGAACTTACACCATAATTAAGAGCCAATCCAAGAGAAGCGATTTCTCTTGACTGCATAAATAAAGATCCCCCAAGAATCGCACAGTTTACAGCAATCAGAGGTAAAAAGATACCTAAAGAGTTGTATAAGGCTGGCGCGAATTTCTCTACAATAATTTCTACCAATTGTACCATGGTTGCAATAGTTGCAATGAACATAATAAACGATAAGAAACTTAAATCGTATTTAGCGAATGCTGGATCGATCCAAGCGAGGGCTCCTTCTTGTAAAATATATTGATCTAACAACCAGTTTAAAGGAACTGTAATTGCCATTACGAAAATAACGGCCGCACCTAAACCAACGGCTGTAGACACTTTTTTAGATACAGCAAGGTAAGAACACATTCCTAGGAATGTTGCAAATACCATGTTATCTACAAATATTGACTTAAAAAATAATTCTATATGTTCCATAATCTAGTTTTCTTCAATTAATGCTTCATTTCTAGAGCGTTGTACCCAAATAATAATTCCTACTGTTACAAGGGCCATTGGCGCTAATAACATGAAACCATTGTTTTCATATCCAAAAGCATAAACTCCAGTTTTTTCAATAGGATCACCTAATACTTTAAACCCTAATAAAGTTCCTGATCCAAGTAATTCTCTGAAGAATCCTACAATAATTAGGATCACTGCGTAACCTAAGGCATTTCCAACGCCATCTACGAATGATCTTAATGGTCCGTTCGCTAAAGCAAAAGCCTCAAAACGTCCCATGATAATACAGTTGGTAATAATTAAACCAACGAATACCGACAGTGTTTTACTCAATTCGTAAGCGAATGCTTTCAACACTAAGTCAACGATAATTACTAAAGTTGCAACAACAATAAGTTGTACGATAATTCTAATTTTTGCAGGAATGATATTTCGCATCAACGAAATGGTCAAGTTCCCAAGTCCCATTACAAATAATACTGCAATAGACATTACGATAGAAGCTTTTAATTCAGCTGTAATCGCCAGTGCCGAGCAAATCCCTAATACCTGAATGGTAATCGGGTTATTATCTGCTAAAGGATCTGTAATTAATTTTAAATCTTTTTTTGCTAAACCCATCATTTAATTCTTTATGGTTAGTAAATAAGGAATGTACATCTTCAGGTCTTTTTTAAGCATTGCTGCCAAACCGTCACCTGTAATTGTTGATCCAGAAATTGCATCTACAGCAAAATCGGTTTTTCTCTCGTTCTTTGGATCAGCATTACTTTTAAGTACTGCAACACTTTTAAAAGTGTCTCCATCCATGATATGCTCTCCAATAAAGTCGTCCATGAAAAAACGTTCTTTAATGTTAGAACCTAATCCTGGAGTTTCACCAGCATGATCGAAAAATACACCTTGAATCACCAATTCATTATCAAGAGCTACATACCCCCAAATGGCATCCCATAATCCTTTTCCTCTAACAGGAACGATGTAATAATCTTTATCTTCTTTATTTCCAATAAATAAAGGAAGTTTTCTAGTATAAGCTGGATTTTTCGCCTTTTGAGTTTCCTTCTTAAGGTCGATTAAATACGCTTCGTTATTTTCAGTTACTTTTTCACCTTCTATTACAATTTGCTTTGTAATATAATCTGTAAAAGTACCTTCTACTTTCTCTTTTGCGATAAACACAACGCTACTTTCGTCATTTTCATTGACACCCATAGCGTATAAAATGTTTTGTTGTTTTTCTATTCGTTTGTTTTCAGCAATTTTTTCTTTTAACGAAGATGCTAAAAAGGCCAATAGAGCTCCAACAACAAGTACCATTCCTGTTGCGAATAGCACTGTATATACATTACTTTCAGTATTCTTTGCCATTGTTATGCTGTTTTTGCTTTTAGACGTTTCATCCTTCTTTTTACATTACCTTGAACCACATAATGGTCAATAGTTGGAGCAAACACATTCATTAATAAAATTGCTAACATTACACCTTCAGGGTACGCTGGGTTGAATACACGAATCATGATGGAAAGGAATCCAATAAAGAATCCGTAGTACCATTTTCCTTTGTTTGTTTGAGAACCTGTTACTGGGTCAGTAGCCATAAATACCACACCAAAAGCAAATCCACCAATTAATAAGTGTTGCCAGAATTCAGTATTCATTAAAGCATAGAATTTAGAAGATGAAGTAATCCACCCTGCATCTACAACTCCGTTAAAGATTAATCCCATTACTAGAGCTCCAAGAACTGAGGATAACATAATTCTCCAGCTAGCAATTTTAGAGAAGATTAAGAAGAGTCCTCCTAATAAAATCAACAAGGTAGAAGTCTCTCCAACAGATCCAGGAATAAATCCGAAGAACATATCAGAAATACTATAAGCGAATTCATTTCCTTGCGCCAAGCTTCCAAGAACAGTTTCACCAGAAATAGCATCCAGATTCGCTCCGTTTGCAATTTCCTTACTTCTTTCAACAGCACCATGTACCCAAACTTTATCTCCCGACATCCAAGTTGGATATGCGAAGAATAAGAATGCTCTAATTGTTAAAGCAGGGTTTAAGATGTTCATTCCAGTTCCACCGAAAACTTCTTTTCCGATAACAACTCCAAATACAACTGCTACTGAAAGCATCCATAATGGAATGTCAACTGGTACAATTAAAGGCACTAACATTCCAGTTACTAAGTAACCTTCCTCAACTTCATGACCTTTAATAATTGCAAAAATAAATTCAACTCCTAGTCCAACTGCATAAGAAACTACCACTAGAGGTAACACTTTTACTAATCCCACTATAAAAGCATCCATTGACATAAAGTCAACTGGGGTTCCCATAGCAATGTAATGTTGGTAACCAGTATTGAACATACCGAAAATAAGACAAGGAATAAGGGCTAAAATAACCGTATTCATTGTTCTTTTTAAATCATCAGCTCCTTTAATATGACCACCTGAGTGCGTCGTTTCGTTTGGAGCGTATAAGAACGTATGAAAAGCACTAAAAGCAGGCAACCACTTTTTGTCTTTGTTCTTCTCTTTGAAATTGTGTAAATTTTGTTTTAATCCCATAGCCTAGCCAATTTCTTTTAACATTAGATCCAATCCTTTTCTAATAATCTCCTGGTGTGGTTGCTTAGATACGCAAACAAACTCAGTTAACGCAAAGTCTTCAGGTGCAACTTCGTACATTCCTAAAGCTTCCATTTCATCTAAATCATTATACATACATGATTTTAGAATCTGCATTGGGTAGATGTCTAAAGGAAAAACTTCTTCGTAGTTTCCAGTAACAACAAATGCTCTGTGCTCTCCGTTAGTATTGGTATTTAAATCGAACTCCTTCTTAGGGAACAACCAAGAGAATGTCAATGCTCTTGAGTAAGACACTTTATTGAATACAGGTGCAGTCCATCCGAATAACTCGTAGTCATCTCCTTCTGGAATTACGGTAACCGTATTGTCATAGTATCCTAAATAGTCTTTTTCATCTTTTGCCTTACCGGTTAAAACATTTCCTGAAATGATTCTTACATGATCATTTGAAAGTTTTTTACCAACAATGGATTTCATTTGTGCCCCGATAACTGTTTTGTAGTACTGCGGTGCTTCTACACCAGAACCTGCTAAAGCAATAATGCGCTCAGCGTTGAATTTCCCTGTTAGGAATAATTCACCGATAATCACTAAATCCTGAGGTGTAATGGTCCAAACAACTTCACCTTTGTTGATGGGGTCAATTTTTCCAATTTGAGTTCCTACATTTCCAACTGGGTGCGGTCCAGATACATTGTGCAAAACAATGTGATCTAAGCCAACCATTGGAGAATTTGTATTCTTTCCAACAGATACATGTACACTTCCAGTAGTTAATTTACTCAAGGCAGTAACGGCAGTTTGTAATTCGTTCTCTTTTCCAGCAAGTGTATAATCATAATCAGCAGCTAATGGAGCAGTATTGTAAGCCGAGATAAAGATGGCTTTTGGTGCTACATCCGGATTTGCAATTACGTCGTATGGACGTTGTTTTACAAATGACCAGCATCCAGTGCTTAGAAGATGTTCTCTAATTTCATCTCCGCTCATCGCTTTAGGCGACTTTACACCATAATCTTGGTAGCTTTGCTCGTTGTCTGCAGTGATTTCAACTGCTAAAATTTTTCTTTTTTCTCCGCGTATTATGTTGCTAACCTCACCACTCACTGGAGAAACAAATTTCATTGTTTCAATCACTTTGTTGTGAAAGATTGGGTCTCCAGCCTTAACTTTAGTCCCGACCTTTACGTCTAATTTAGGTGTGATAGAGTGGAAGTCTTCAGGTTTTAGAGCAAATACGCTACTAGATACAGCATCTTGAGTGGCCTTCTCGGCGGCGCCCTTCAACTTTATATCTAGACCCTTCTTGATTCGAATGTCTTTTGACATATTTTTGATTTGTTTTATAGTCTATGAAAATCCGTGCAAAAATATGAATTTCTGTCATGATGAGCGATAATTTTCTCAATTTTTTCACAATTTAAGCGTTAAAAAAATTGCTGAATTTATTCATTCAATTATCTTTACGAACGTTGAAACCCACTGATTTGAGAAGGTCACAGATATTTTTTTACATTTTTTTATTCCTGAGCTTATATAATTCGGATAAAAATGTATTGTATTCACAGGAATTAGTGCCTGATAAGCCGCATATCAAAAGTGTCATTTTGCAACCTCGCGCTACAAATAATTACATTCCATTTATCCAATTAGGAGAAACCATGTTATTGTCTTTTGACGATTTAAATGGGAATGAAGAGTATTATTCCTATGAAGTTGTGCACTGTGATATGGATTGGAGCCCTTCAAAGATTCTAAGTTCTGAATATGCTCGAGGAAATACTGATGATCGTATACGTACTTTTGATAATTCTTTTAATACTCTTCAAGGGTATACCAATTACAAGCTTGAAATTCCTAATAGAAACATGCAGTTAAAGATTTCAGGCAATTATATCATATCAGTAAAAAATGAGGCCAGAGAAATTGTTTTTCAAAGAAAATTTGTTGTATACGAGCCAAAGGTACAAGTCGGAGTCGCAGTATATCGCAGTCGGACCCTTGCAGAAATAGAGACCAAACAGTCTGTACAATTTATAATCAACCATCCAAACTTCAGAATAAATAATCCTAAAGCAGAAATTTTCCCTGTAGTTATGCAGAATAATAATTGGCAAACGGCTATTTACGATCTGAAGCCTCAGTTTTACAGGGGATCTCAGTTGATGTATAAATACGACAAAGAAGCGAGTTTCTATGGGGGGAATGAATTTCTTTATTTCGACACAAAGGCGGTGAGAAGCACCTCGTTAAACATTGCCAGAGTGTATCTTGGAGACCAATTGTATCATTCGAAACTCTACACCAATGTTGGTCGCAACGACCGTCCATATACTTTGCAGGAAGATATCAATGGAAATTTTGTTATTCGAACCATAGATGGAGATGGTAGCGATATTTTTACCGAAGCTGATTACAGCTGGGTGCATTTTAGTCTTGACCCCAATGTTTATCCAGATTTAAGGGACAAGGATATGTATGTACACGGAACTTTTAATAACTGGAAGTTGAATGAGGAAAATGAGATGACCTACAATCCGAGAACCCGGCTTTATGAAGCAGAGATTCTTTTAAAACAAGGGTTTTACAATTATCAATATGTGACTAAAGACTTGAATGGTGTTATTAGAAATGATGAAATTGATGGTTCTTTTTGGCAGACCGAAAACGACTATACAGTAATTATTTATTACAAAAGAATTGGGAGTAGATACACAGAAGTGATTGGTTTGGGAAAAGGAAATTCAAGTAAAATTAACAACTAATTCCAAATTATTCCAAATTAGTATATTAGCAAAAATTTCAAGCTATAAATTGATGGTTCAGGAAGTTACAAATGGTATTAAGGTTTCTGTTGTTCCCAATTTTGAGGGATCTACTTTGCGCAACTATAAATTGCATTATTTGTTTAGTTATGAAATTACCATTGAAAATTTAAGCGATTCAGTAGTGCAACTGGTATCTCGTAAATGGCTCATTTTTGATACTTCAAAGAAAACTGAAGTAGTAGAAGGCAAAGGAGTTGTTGGCGAACAACCAATTCTGCAACCAACTGAAAAGCATACCTATACATCTAATTGTTACCTCACTTCAACTAATGGGGCTATGAAAGGATATTATAACATGCTAAATTTAGCATCCGATATGTATTTTAAAGTTAAAATTCCTACCTTTCAATTAATGGTTCCAAGCACCTATAATTAAATGAAGCTAAGACTAATTAAAAAACCAACGAAGCTTGTAAAAAAAGGGCTTTCGTGCTTAAACTGTGGTCATCCGTTTCGTGGAGATGAGAATTTTTGCCCTTATTGCGGACAAAAAAACAATACCAACCATTTGAGTTTTGGGCTGTTTTTAAACAATTTCTTCTCAGGAATGTTTAATTATGATTCGAGGTTTTGGAAGACTTTTGTGCCATTATTAACGATGCCTGGAAAGGTGTCTCGATTGTACATTGATGGCAAGCGTGTGTGTTTTGTGAACCCTTTTCAATTGTATCTAAATGTATCCATCATATTTTTCTTGTTGATAGGACTTGTTGAGAAGTTCAATGATGATGAACCTGTTATGTCGGGAATTGTAAATATTGCCAATACAACAGATTCCATTCAGAAAAATCCTCAGCAACTTGACTCCATTGCAAAAATTACTCGTCAGGAATTGATAAAAGTAAGTGAAAAAGATTCTACTCTGGTAAATCTCGTGGATCAGTTAGATCTAGGAACAGAAATAGTAAAAGAAGAGATTGCAAAAAGTAATAAACCGCATGAATATCATATTTCAACCAAGAAAGAATCTCAATTATCGTTTTTCAATAAGTTAGATGATTTTCAACATTATTCAGAAGATCATGAAGAGATCCCCGCCACTGAGGCTTTAACTAATATGGGGTATTCAGCAGGTCGGATAAATCAATTTTTGTATAGGCAGTTCAAGAATGCAAATAGGAATCTTGGGCAAATGAAAAAGGATAAGGGGAAAAATTTTCTTAAAAATTTAAAGTCCTACATTCCCATTTCACTTTTTGTATTCTTACCAATTTTCACGCTGTTTTTAAGTCTGGTTTACATTAGAAGAAGTTACTCCTATATGGAGCATCTGGTATTTGTTTTTCATACACAAACCGTATTTTTCCTGCTTTTTATTATCTACAATTTTATTAATTTATTTGTAGATATAGAAAGTGCTTCATGGGTGTTTTCGTTGATGTTCCTGATATATTTATACAAGGCTTTGAGAGCTTTCTACCAGCAGGGACGCTTTAAAACGGTTCTTAAGTTTTTGATTTTGAATGGCTATTATATGTTCCTTGCAGTAATAGGTTTTGCAATAATATCTATACTTACCGTTGTTGAAGGTTAAATGAAGTCTGATATTTTTGTCCTTCTAACAAATCTTCATAATTGAATTTGATTCCTTTTGAGGTTTTTAATACAGAACTAATGCTAACGGTTTCAACATAGGAACGTTTCATAAGGATGGTTTGTTCTTTGTCTCCTTCTTCTAAATGATGAAATTTTAGTATACTTTCTTGAGAAATAACATTCCGGTCTAACCACTCTTTAAACCACTCAGTTCTCTTTTCCGAACTTTCTTTGGTGTATAAGGTTGAAGATGACCAGATATGAGGAGCCTTTTCCATTTTTTTAAAATGTTTTTTATCGGCATCCCAGACCAATTGGTAAAGGGAGTAGTCAGTTTCATCCCAATCGACAATCACCATCGTAAAAGGTTCCACATCTTTAAGATCCAATGCGTTAATAGTAGGCTCAATGGCTTCTGTTTGAAGTAGTTCTTTTGAGATAAGTCCGCGGCTTTTAGTGTATGGTACTTTTCTAATATGCTTTTCAAATCCACCATTCAAAACGCAGATCAGACGATTTTTCGCACTCACTCCAATCCAGGTTCCTCCGGCCATAGCATCTTTTGGATAAAGCATTTTGACATCATTTTCACTGTAGATTTTAGGAGGTAGGGTGATGCGTCCTTTTTGCTCGTCTCTGTTAGAAGTGAGTATAAAGCCTTGGTCTTCAAGAGGTAAAAAAGTAACAGTGCACATATTATCGAAACTTGAGAATTCAGTATTAGTTCATATAGAGCAAAAATGACTTGCTTTTCGTAACTTTGGCGTCAAATTTAAAATAAATAAACTTAAAACAAATCACTATGGCAGCAGGATTTTATAAAGTGCCAAAGGCGGTTAATGAGCCCGTAAATTCGTACGCTCCTGGAACTCCAGAGCGCGAGGCTTTGATGGCTACTTTTGAAAAAATGTACAACGAAAAGGTTGATATTCCTTTTTATATTGGAGGGAAAGAATACAGAACGGGTAATACCGTAGATATCAATCCGCCATTCGATCATAAACACAGTGTTGGAGTATACCACACTGCAGAAAAAGAACATATTGAAGAGGCAGTAGCAACGGCATTAGAAGCACGTAAAAAATGGGCAGCAACTAGCTGGGAACACAGAGCGGCGATTTTTTTAAAAGCTGCTGAATTGTTGGCTGGACCTTTCAGATATAAAATGAATGCTGCAACAATGATTGCACAGTCTAAAAACGTATTTCAAGCTGAAATTGATGCTGCATGTGAGTTAATAGACTTCTTACGATTCAACGTAGAGTTCATGACCGAAATTTATAGCAATCAACCTCAATCTGCTCCTGGTATCTGGAACAGAATGGAGTACCGTCCATTGGAAGGATTTGTATATGCTGTCACTCCGTTTAACTTTACTGCCATCGCAGGAAACTTGCCAGCTGCACCTGCAATGATGGGTAATGTTGTAATTTGGAAGCCTGCAAGATCTCAGGTGTATTCAGCTCAAGTAATCATGGAATTATTCAAAGCTGCAGGTTTACCTGACGGTGTTATTAATATGGTAACTGGAAACTCTGCAACTATTACAGACGTCGTGTTAGCTAGTCCTGATTTCTCAGGAGTTCACTTCACAGGATCTACTCCAGTATTCAACAGTTTCTGGGAAACTATTGGTAAAAACATGAACATTTACAAAACCTACCCAAGAATTGTAGGTGAAACTGGAGGTAAAGATTTTATCTGGGCTCACCCTTCATCAAATCCTCAAGAAGTAGCAACAGCAATTTCAAGAGGAGCATTTGAATACCAAGGACAAAAATGTTCAGCAGCCTCGAGAGCTTATTTACCAAAAAGCTTATGGCCTGCAATTAAGGAAGGGGTTGTAAAAGATGTTGCTTCATTCAAAATGGGAAGCCCTGGAGATACTTCAAACTTTATTAATGCAGTAATCGACAATCGAGCATTTAAAAAGTTGTCTGGGTACATTGAAAAAGCAAAAGCTGATGCGAATGCTGAAATTATTATCGGAGGTGGATACGACGATTCAGTTGGGTATTTTATTGAGCCTACTGTAATTGTGACAACAAACCCTCAATATGAAACTATGTGTACTGAATTGTTCGGTCCTATCATTACGATCTATATTTATGAAGATGAGCAATGGGAAGAAATGTTAGATGTTGTTGATAACACAAGTGAATTCGCTTTAACGGGTGCAATTTTCAGTGGAGATCGTTATGTAATTGACATTGCTACAAATAAATTAGAAAATGCTGCCGGTAATTTCTATATCAATGACAAACCAACTGGAGCGGTTGTTGGACAACAACCATTTGGTGGAGCTCGTGGGTCAGGAACAAATGATAAAGCAGGTTCTGTTTGGAATTTATTGCGATGGGTAAGTAACCGTACAATCAAGGAAACTTTTGTAACGCCAACTAATTATAGATACCCATTTTTAGGAGAGTAATTTTCTTAAATATCAATAAAAAAACCCGCTGTTAAGCGGGTTTTTTTATTTTTCAACTATCCTGGTTCAAATCCTTCTGCTCCTGGCAAATGATTCACTAGTTCCTGCGGATTGTGAATCAAGGTTGGCATATGTTGCGGACAGATATAAAATTTACTTTCCTTGTACATCCATTCCGTTACAGGTATTTCTTCTGAAGTTCGTTTGCAAACGATACATGATTTTTCGCTCATAATTTTTTATTTTGTCTAAAAATAAGCAATCCCTCGTAAATATTTCCTAACAAAAATCAAGATATGTTAAGTAATGATTTATAAATGAGTCCGACTGAACCAAATGTTAACGACTATGCTATGCGCCATGTATTCTTTGCAATATTTCTTGTGATGGTTTCTTATACTGCAGTTTCCCAAACGCAGTTGCCACACATCCAATTGTCTAATCTTGATAGTAAAACAAAAGAGCTTCCTCAATTTCTGAGAGCTGATATTTCGGTCATAAGTTTTTGGGCTACCTGGTGTATTCCTTGTATCAATGAACTTGAAGCTATTCAGGAGGTTTATGATGAATGGGTGGAGGCAGGATTTGAATTACTAGCTGTTTCAACCGATACTCAAAAAACAGTTTCAAAGGTGCGTCCGATGGTCTATGGTAAAGACTGGGAGTATGAAGTGTTGTTCGATACAAATCAAGATTTGAAGCGTATTTTGCACATCAATGCGATTCCTTATCTTATTGTGGTAAAAAATGGAGTAATAGTGTATCAGAGGACAGGCTACAATCCAGGTGATGAAGACGGCCTTTTTCAAAAGCTCTTAGAACTCAAAAAATAATATGAAAAAGTTTTTAGGAGTTATTTTTCTCATGTTTTTTAGTCAGGTTCAGTCGCAGGAATCTTGGTTTTCTGGTGGATTTTATTCGAATATGAATTATTATTTGAACGATAATAAAACAGGTGATTTTGATGAAGAACACCGGTTCCGATCCAATAATTATTTAAACCTGGATGGAAACTGGAGCAATTTTGAGGTCGCATTACAACTTGAGGGCTATGCGCCTTCAGCCTTGTTAAATTACCCAAATGTTTATGATCAGGAGTTGGGAATTTCAGCAATATATGCCACTTATAATTTCAATTCGGGATCAATAACAGTAGGAAATATCTATGAAGAATTTGGGAACGGACTTGTTTTCAGAACCTACGAAGACCGAGATTTAGGTATTAACAACTCCTTGTTTGGAGGTCGTGCCACCTACAATTTTAATGATAAATTGAATCTAAAAGCAGTTTATGGAAAACAAAAAGCGGGATTCGACTTGTCTGATGGAAGTATTTTTGGATTGGATGCTGAGTGGTATGTATCCAAATTCAATCTTGGGTTTAGCTATGTAAACCGTTTTCAGAAAATGCCTTCAACAAACGATTTTAATGAATATACCAACGCTTTTTCAGGCAGGGTGAATTTCAACTCAGGAAATTTTTCGGCCGATTTGGAATACGCTTATAAAAGTGAAGATGCTTTGGTTGAGTTCGGATTTGTAAATACTGAAAAACTCTTTGATGGAAACGCTTTGTTACTGGAGCTGGGTTATGCTGAAAGAGGCTTCGGAATAAACGGAACATTCAGAAGGTTAGAGAATATGAATTTTTATTCCGATAGAGAGATGGATAGCAATATTGACAACCAGCAATGGGTCAATTATTTGCCAAGTCTGACCAAGCAACATGATTATGCACTAAGCAATATTTACATCTATCAGGCTCAGACAAGATTGTCTTTTGCACCGTATCAAAAAGCTGGTGAAATTGGGTCTCAAATAGATGCTTTTTACACATTTAAAAAAGGAAGTACCCTAGGAGGGAAGTACGGAACAAAACTGGCGCTTAATTATTCAGTCTGGCATGGCTTGGATGCGGATTTTGATAGTACAAATAAGTCGTATACCTCAGAATTTTTAGGTTTTGGAGAAAAATATTTTAGTGAGTTTGCCCTGGAACTTCGGAAAAAAATTTCAAAACAATGGATGGGGATTTTATCTTTTAACGATCTGTATTACAACCGCCAATTTATTGAGGAGACTTCCGGGGAAATTGATGCTCAGGTGCTCAATGCAGAAGGAATTTTTAAATTTGGAAAAGGGAAATCTTTGCGCTTTGTAGCAGAGCACTTATGGTCGGCTGATGACACAGGAAACTGGTACGGTGGAACCCTGGAGTTTAATCCGTCTTCCAAATGGAATTTCTTTATGACTGATATCTACAACTATGAAAACATTTTAAAAAAAGTACACTATTTCAATGTGGGTATGAGTTATCGAAGAAATCAGACCAGCCTTAGGTTGAATTATGGGCGACAACGAGGCGGACTCATTTGTGTTGGAGGGGTATGCAGAGTAGTGCCAGAGGCAAGTGGTTTTGGGTTGTCTCTGAGTACGGTTTTCTAAGACTTTTTTGGCTTGTGTTTTCTTGGTAAATGCACCACTTTTTTAGTTTCAAAAAATGCGTCGTTGTAGAAATCAGTTAAATCGTATAAAGTTGCAGAAGGAAAACCACTCAATTCTTGGGTTAAATCGCCACCTTTTAGATACAGAATTCCGTTTTTCAGTTCGTGATTTTGTTGTTTGGCAATTTTCCCATTTGTCCATTTCACAAAATCTTCCATTCTAGTTACGGCACGACTCACAATAAAGTCGAATTCCCCGTTCACTTTTTCGGCCCGCATATGATGTGCTGATATATTGGTTAAACCCAAAGCATTTGCGACTTCCTTTACGACTTTAATTTTTTTCCCAATAGAATCAACCAGAACAAATTCACAGTTCGGGTGCAAAATGGCTAATGGAATTCCGGGAAAACCACCTCCCGTTCCAATATCTAAAATTCGAGAACCATCTTTAAAAGATTGCACTTTCGCAATTCCTAGAGAGTGAAGTACATGACGCACATAAAGTTGGTCAATATCCTTTCTAGAAATCACATTTATTTGATCATTCCAATGCGTATATAAATTTTGTAATTGATCAAATTGGTTCTTTTGAGTTTCTGAAATTTCAGGAAAATAGTTTAAAATCTTGTCCATTAATATGCGTGCATTATAGTTGCAAAAATACCATTAAAATTGGGAAAAAAATAAGGTTTAGTTAATTGTTAATTATTTATTTAGGTTAACTTTGCCTCTTTACTAAAACTAATCCGGTCTAACTAATGTGGGCCATCAATTCTAATTTTCCATGGAAGAAAAAGTATTAAACTTTTCTCGTATAGATAAAGCTAAGTTTTTTAGAACTTTAAACAAACGAGTCAACTCCTATTTCAAAGAAAACAATATCAAAAAAACAGGTAACGGAAAACTATATTTTAAAACTGCTGTTGTTTTGACTTTATTCATCTTACCAATGGTTTTAATGTACTTCATTGAAATGCCACTATGGGTGATGTTGCTACTTTGTGTAGTTGTTGGATTCGGAATGGCGGGAGTTGGAATGAACGTAATGCACGATAGTATCCACGAATCGTTTTCAAGTAAAAAATGGGTAAATAAAATCTTTGGAAGTACCATTTATGTGATGGCAGGGAATGTCTATAACTGGCAGGTTCAGCACAATGTACTGCACCACACATTTACAAATGTTCACGGACATGATGATGACATAGATACAGGTGGAATCATGCGATTTACTGAACACGATAAATGGAAGGGAATTTATAGAATTCAGCAGATTTATTCTGTTTTCTTATACGGATTACTAACAATCAACTGGGCTTTGGTTGTTGATTTCAAACAAATGCGCAGCTATTTGAAACGTAAGCTTTCATATGGGAAATCAGTGAATCCTAAAAAGGAATGGACTATTTTGGTGATTACAAAAGTTCTTTATTATGTAATATGGATTGTATTACCGTTGGTATTTATGGATATTACCTGGTGGCAATTGTTAATCGGATTCTTTGCAATGCATTATACTGCAGGGATCATACTGAGTTTGATTTTTCAACTGGCACATGTAGTTCCAAATGTGGAAATGCCAGTACCAGATAAGGATGGAAATTTAGAGCATACATGGGCTATTCACCAGTTGTATACGACCAGTAATTTTGCGCCAAAGAACAAGTTTGTTTCATGGTATACTGGAGGTCTAAATCATCAGGTCGAACATCATATATTTCCGAATATTTCACATATTCACTACGGGAAAATTTCTAAAATAGTAAAAGAAACGGCTAAGGAATTTAACTTGCCGTACAATGAGTATAAAACAACGCGTAGAGCAATTATTGAACATTTTAAGCAATTGAATTTACTAGGTAAAAAACCTAGTTATGCTTCTTAAAAAAACAATATGAAAGATCAGTTATCAAATCGAATTAACAGTTTGCCAGTGTCAGCGACACTTGCAATGGCAGCAAAGGCAAGAGAATTAAAAGGACAGGGAAGAGACATCATTAGTTTAAGTTTAGGAGAACCAGATTTTAATACTCCTGATTTTATTAAAGATGCGGCTATTGAGGCAATTAATGAAAATTACAATTCATATACACCAGTAGACGGATATGCTGAATTGAAAACTGCTATTTGCAATAAATTCAAACGAGATAATGGCTTAGATTACAATCCAAATCAAATTGTGGTTTCAACAGGCGCTAAGCAATCTATTGCAAATGTTGCGCAAGTATTATTGAATCCAGGAGATGAGGTTCTATTACCGGCTCCTTACTGGGTAAGCTACTCAGCAATCGCGACGTTATCGGAAGCCACTTTTAAAGAGATTCCTTCTTCGATTGAAACCGATTTTAAAATCACTCCAAAGCAATTAGAAGACGCAATTTCACCAAAGACAAAAATGATATTCTTTAACTCTCCGAACAACCCGAGTGGTTCTATTTATTCGGAAGCTGAATACCGTGCTTTAGCAGATGTATTGGAAAAGCATCCAAGTATTTACATCTTGTCTGATGAAATTTACGAACATATTAATTATGGTGAAGAAACTTTTAGTTTTGCAGCTATTGAGAGCATGTACGACAGAACAATTACTGTTAACGGAGTAGCGAAGGCTTTTGCTATGACAGGTTGGAGAATTGGATATATTGGAGCGCCAGAATGGATTGCAAAAGCATGTACAAAAATGCAAGGGCAAATCACTTCAGGAGCAAATTGTATTGCGCAAAGAGCGACAATTACTGCGTTGGAAGCACCAGTTTCCAAAATCCAATACATGGTGGACGAATTCCACAACAGAAGAGATATGGTGTTGGAATTGTTAGGTGAAGTTGAAGGATTCAAGCTGAACAAACCAGGTGGTGCATTCTATATTTTTCCGGATGTTACATATTTCTTCGGAAAGGAGATCAAAGGGAAAAAAATTGAAAATGCATCTGATTTATCATTGTTCTTATTGGAAGAAGCCAATGTAGCTACAGTAACAGGTGAGGCATTTGGAGCGCCAAATTGTATCCGTATGTCTTATGCGGCGTCTGAAGCACAGTTAAGAGAAGCCATTGACAGAATAAAAGCAGCTTTGAGTTAGAAAATTCAAAGTATAGATATCAAAAAAGGCGTGATTTTCATCACGCCTTTTTCTTTTTTTTGAATTGTAATTTACTTTTTCTTTCTCAAGTCGAAATCGTAGTTAAACCACACATGTAATAAGTGGTCTCCCCAGTAGGAACCGTTTCCACTTTGGTATAAGTTTCTTCCGTATCCCATATATATTTTTGAATTAGGTAATAATTCATAACCTAAAAGCGCCATAAAGTTGTTTTGATCGAATTCAGGAGCATTGAAACCTGATTTAAATCTCATACGCAACTCTTCTGACAAGCGTCCTAAAATGTATTTATTATTACTTAAAGGAATCAATTTTGCATCTAAATTAATTCTATATCTGAAACGGTTCGCATAGGACGTTTCATGATTTAAATTTGTTTTCCAGCGTTGTTCAAACATAAATCGCTGGTTCATTTTGATATTACCAAATTTAGAAAGTAATGTAATATGCTCAACTGCTCTGTGTTCAAAGTCTAAAGTTGGAGGCCTGATACCTTCCTGCAAAAAGTCTAAATAGGCATAACCTGCTCCAACGATAATATTGCTTGTCGGTTTGTAGTTTATTGTAGGCATTATTAACCAAATACGCGTATGATCAATAAATTCAACCTGACGTAACTGAGCTACATTTAAAAAGTATAAATTGTCTGTTAACTGGAATTTATTTGTCATGGTATACCATGATCCCGATTCATTTGATTCCGTAACCTGTCCAAAGGATTGCACAGAAGTAAGCATGGCTAATACTAAGGTTAGGAATGTGATTTTCTTCGTCATAATTTATAACTTTTTTGAAGTTATGCTGAGTTCGTTATTCAGCGGTACAAATTTACTCAATTAAAACAGATGATATCGTCTTTTTTCAGGGTGTATTACTATAACGTTTTCAAAGATGATTTTTAGCAGGTTTTTATTCGTAAATTGGCTTTTTAACTGAAAAATAAATTATGTTTAAATATTGTTCGTTTTTGCTGGTTTTAGTATTGGCTGCGTGCACTACAAGAAATAAATCCTCTATGGAAAAATTTAAACACACGAACCGACTTATTGAAGAAACAAGCCCGTATTTGTTGCAACATGCACACAATCCGGTCGATTGGTACCCTTGGGGAGAGGAAGCTCTGGAAAGAGCAAAAAAAGAGAACAAATTATTACTAATTTCTGTAGGATATTCTTCATGTCACTGGTGTCATGTGATGGAGCATGAAAGCTTTGAAAACGATTCTGTAGCAAAAATTATGAATGAAAATTTTATCAATATTAAAGTCGATCGTGAAGAAAGACCCGATATTGACCAGATTTATATGAACGCAGTACAGTTGATGACCGGAAGAGGAGGTTGGCCTTTGAATTGTATAGCTTTACCAGATGGAAGACCTGTTTGGGGTGGGACGTACTTTCCGAAGGAGCAATGGAAAAATGCCCTGACTCAGGTGAGCGATTTGTATCGCAATAAGCCAGAAGAGGTGATTGATTATGCCGAAAAGTTAACTGCCGGAGTACAGCAATCGGATTTGGTTGTTTTGAAAACTTCTGATGAAGATTTAACGGTATCGTTTTTAGATACAGTTGTACAAGAGTGGAAGACATATATGGATTTCGATTTAGGAGGAAGAAGTGGAGCTCCGAAATTCCCAATGCCGAGCAATTATCATTTCTTGTTGCGTTATGCTTTGCAGAAAGGGGATTTGGAGGTCATGGAGTTCGTAAATACTTCGTTGGATTTAATCGCTAAGGGAGGAATAAATGATCATGTTGGTGGAGGTTTTTCAAGGTATTCAGTAGATAAGAAATGGCATGTACCACATTTTGAGAAAATGCTATACGACAATGGACAACTGGTGAGTTTGTATGCTGAAGCTTATCAGGCAACGAAGAATGATCTCTTCAAACAAACGGTGTATGAAACACTGGAATTTATTGAAAGAGAAATGACAACGGAAGATGGCGCATTTTATGCTGCACTGGATGCTGATAGTTTGAACAAGGAAAATGAATTAGAAGAAGGAGCCTATTATGTTTGGCAGGAAGAAGAGTTGAACGCCCTTCTTAAAAATGATTATCAAGCCTTTAAGCGTTATTATAATGTGAACCATTATGGTTATTGGGAACATGATAATTATGTGTTGATTAAAAGAGATTCCGATGCCGTTGTAGCTGAAGAATTGATGCTATCTGTAAAAGAATTACGTGAAAAGGACAGACAATGGAAAAAGCTACTGCTAGAGGCGAGAGAAAAACGTTCTTACCCAAGACTGGATTCAAAGGCGCTTACATCCTGGAATGCCCTCATGTTGAAAGGTTATGCCGATGCTTATAAGGCTTTTGATGACCCAAAATTTTTACAAGCCGCTGAAAAAAATGGAAAATTTATCATTTCAAGGCAATTACAAGAGGATGGAACCTTGTTTCGCAATTTTATCAATGGAGAAAGTTCCATTAATGGGTTTTTAGAGGATTATGCTGCTACAGCTGATGCCTTTATTACGCTTTATGAAGTTACTTTAAACGAGTCCTGGTTGCATTATGCAAAGCAGTTGGTCGATTATTCGTTTGATAATTTTTTCAATACAGAAAGCGGCATGTTTTATTTCACTTCAGAAAAAGGGGAAGCACTAATTGCACGTAAAATGGAGATTGAAGACAATGTAATTTCTTCATCAAACTCTATTATGGCTAGGAATTTATTCAAATTGAGCCATTATTATTCGAACTCCTATTATTTGAAAGTTGCCAGACAAATGGTGAAAAATGTGACCGACAAAATGGTAGCTTATGGGGCGGGATATGCAAACTGGTTGCAATTGATCTGTGATTTATCCGGTGATTATTATGAAATCGCCATTGCAGGACCCAAAGCAAAAGAAATGTTGAAAGAAGTGCATCAGATGTATATTCCTAATAAGCTCGTCGCCGGAGCTGAAATGACAAGTACAATTCCTTTGATGGATGGAAGATTGAATGGAAATGATTCCTATATTTATATTTGTGTTGATGGGGCATGTAAATTACCTGAGAAAGAGGTTAGTGCTGCATTGAAGCAAATTAACACCTCCTTTTAAAATGGAAAAAGTAAAACTCGTTTTGTTGTTGCTCATTGGATTACTGCATGTTTATTTTATGATACTTGAAATGTTCTACTGGGATAAACCATACGGAATGAAAGTCTTCAGAATGAAAAAAGAGCAGGCAGAGTCTTCAAAAATTTTAGCTCAAAATCAAGGCTTGTACAATGGGTTTTTAGCTGCTGGATTGCTTTGGGCAGCAATATGGCAAAATCAATCCATTGCCATGTTTTTCCTTACCTGTGTTTTTATAGCCGGGGTTTACGGAGCGTATTCTACAAAAAATAAACGAATTTTTTATGTGCAGGGATTGCCTGCTTTTATAACTGGATTAATAATTTTATTAGCTTAAAACAATCACAATATGGAGGAACTAAAGGATATTTTTAAAAAGGTAGATACTGATATTCTAATTGATTATGGAGGAAGATTATTACTGGCAATTGTAATACTAATAGTCGGGTTGTGGCTAAGTAATAAAGTGACAGGTATTTTTAAGAAGATTATGAGAAAAAGAGGTGTAGATGATACACTTCAAAACTTTTTAGGAGATCTTTTGAATTGGGCATTTAAAGCTCTAATATTCATTATGGTGCTTTCGAAACTGGGAGTGGAAACAACCTCTTTGGTAGCCTTGCTGGGTGCTGCAGGTTTGGCAGTAGGTTTGGCCTTGCAAGGGTCACTGTCAAATTTTGCCGGAGGCGTGTTAATTATGATTTTCAAACCAATTAAGGTTGGCGATTTAATCCAGGCTCAAGGCGAATTAGGTGTTGTTAAAGAGATTCAAATATTTGTCACGAAACTGACTTCACCTCAAAACAGACTAATTATTATTCCAAACGGAGCACTTTCCAATGGGAATATTGTGAATTATTCGGAAGAGGGTAAATTACGTGTTGACTTGAATATTGGTGTTGATTATGGATCAGATATTAAACATGTAAAAGATGTTTTAATGGA
Source organism: Flavobacteriaceae bacterium (assembly GCA_964227255.1). Classification (GTDB taxonomy): domain Bacteria; phylum Bacteroidota; class Bacteroidia; order Flavobacteriales; family Flavobacteriaceae; genus Lutibacter. The sequence continues at coordinate 32,058 of CAXQVI010000036.1, read as the reverse complement.
AGTTATGACAAATCATCCAAAAGTGTTGAAAGAACCGGCTCCGATTGTAAATATGCATGAATTGGGTGATAGCTCAATTAACTTCGTTGTGCGTCCATGGGCGACACCAACAGATTACTGGGACGTGTATTTTGGAGTTATGGAACAAGGAAAAGAAGCTCTTGATAAAGCTGGTATTGAAATTCCTTACCCACATCAGGTTAATATTGAAAAAAAATAAAAAGGATTGCATTTAAAAGTCTTTAAAAGTCTATTATTTTCTTGCCTGATTGCTATTTCAGCATTTGGGCAAGAACCTATAGATATTGAATTTGCCAACCGATTTAAGGTCATTAAAAAAAACGACATCAGTTGGGGTGACTATCAAGGTTCTCCTTATCTGGAAAAGAATTATTCACCGGCAAAAATCGCTGCTTCTGATAACATTTATTCGGTGAAATACAATGCCTATACAGATCAAATGGAAGTAATTTTAAATGGGGATGTTAAGGCGTTGAACCCTATTTCTAATTATACTGTTGAATTTGTAAATCAAAATAAAGTTTACAAGGTTTTTAGTAATAAGAAAGGAGAGAAAGGCTATTTTGTTGTTTTATTCGAAGGGGAAAAGAGCGTGTTATTAGTGAAGGAAACCATTAAGTTTTACTATGAGGTCAAACCCAAATCAGGTTATGATAAATATAAGCCAGCTCAATTTAATCGCGAAAAAGACCGTTTTTATATGGGGCTAAAGGATGCCTCTTCAACGTTGCTTTCAAATAAGAAAAAAGACTTTTACACTACTTTTGGAGAATTTTCAGAAGCGATTAAAAAGTTTGTTAAATCGGAAAAACTAAACGTTAAAGATTCGGCGGACTTAATCGCTGTCTTTAAGTATTATGACCAGTTGTAGTTATTTTTTCTTGGTTGTTACCACAAAATCTTTCAGATAAAACGGCTCGAAATAAGCCACATCTTCAAAATCGTTTGCTACAAACTTGTCGAATGAGAGTTTAGACATTTCATTTGAAGAAGGGAATTTTCCATCCTCAAAGATTGCGTTTGAATGCGTGATAATGTCTTTGCATTTTACTGCGCCATCTCCAAGGAAAGTTACGGGCCCTTTTTCTAAATATTCCAGAAATGAATTTGCATCAATGATTTCCGCTTTAATCTCACGAACAGTTTCATTTCCTGTAGAAAATACAGCGCTATATACTTCCATTCTACGTGCATCTAAAAGTGGAATTACGAGTCCGTTTTTTGCTTTAGAGCTCAGCGCTAAAGCTTGTAGAGTGCTACAGGAAATCATAGGAAGGTCTAATGAGAAACAGAGTCCTTTTGCAGCTGAAACTCCAATACGTAAACCAGTATAAGAACCTGGTCCTTTACTAACGGCAATAGCATCGAGGTCAGTATAGGTCATATTAGCTTGTTTTAGCACTTCTGAGATGAATTCGTGTAACATTTCACCATGTGAATAGTTTCCGTCATTCAATTCTTTAATAGCGATGGTTTGACCGTCTTTCGCTACACTTACCGAGCAGTTTTTTGTTGCTGTTTCAAGATTTAATATCAGTGCCAAAATATTCTGTTTTTAGAATGCAAAGATACCTATTTTTTGATTCCAAAAAAGAAAACCTCCAAGCACAAGACCTGGAGGTTAATTCATTTATTATGGTTCGTTTGGTTAGTCTAAAATAATAGGTAAACCCAAATAGAAATTGAGTAATTTCGTTCTGAAAACAAAATTGTACTTGGCGTTTACCATATTTACCTGAGCATTTACAAGACGGTTTCTAATTTGATCAAAATCAAATGAAGTCATAACTCCAGAGCTGTAACTCACTTGGGCATTTTTAAATGATTCTTCCTGAGCTTCCAAAGATTTCTCAGCCGAAATGAATTGATTTAATGAAGCTTTTGCGTCAGCATAAGCCTGTTCAATAGCTTCACGAAGTCTTATTCTATGGTCGATTAAATCTAACTCAGCTCTTTCCTGATTGATTTTCTGACGGGAAATATTGGTTTTGTTGTTGAAGTTATTGAATACGGGAATATTTAACCTGAATGCAAAGTTAGAACCGAAATTATCTTTCATTTGCTGGCCAAATCCATTGTCTATTTCGGTAGGAACTCCAGTATCCGGATCGATAATAATACGAACATCATCTTTACCTTGACTGTGCTGATAAGAAGATCCAAATCCACCTCCTACACTAAGAGTTGGAATATTAGACGCTTTGGCCATTCTTACAGATAATTCAGAATTTTCTACAGCCAATTCAGCACTTTTAATTTCAGGTAAAATATCAACAGCAGTGTTGAAGATATCATCAGTATTATTGTACTCTAAAGAAGAAGAATTTACTGTTAATTGAACTGTTTCTACGTCAAATCCTATGTGTGAAAGTTGTAACAATTGAGCTAAACTTAATAAAGCTAAGTCCACTTGGTTTTGAGCTGAAGTCAATTGTTCTTCATTAGAAGCTAAAGTCGCCTGAGCATCTAATAAATCAGCCTTAGGGCTAGAACCTGCATCAACGAGTTCCTGAGTAATTTCAACTTGTTTTTTGCTGATTTCAACCTGATCTTTTGCAATAATTACAGACTCTTTATTCAATAAAACATTCAAGTAGCTGTTAACTACAAATAGCATAATATTGTTTTTACTTTCTTCTAAATCGAATCCGGCAGCCTCTAAATTTTGCTTGGCTTGCAGCAGCGTCAATCTGTTTCTGCCTCCGTTATAGAGCGTAACTCCAGTACTTGCATTGAAATTATTTGTTCTTGAATCTCGGGCAATACGAACACCATTCTGACCAATAAAAGAACCAAAGTTCCAACCTTGATTCATGCTAATATTGAAATTAGGATAGAAATTTCCTTCAGCTGAACGGATGTCTTCTTTCAGGGCTTCGTTAGTTAATTCGCTTTGTTGAATTGAAATGTTGTTTTCTACGGCATATTCTACACACTCTTCAAGTGTCCAAATTTTTTCCTGTGCATTTGCGGCAAAGAAGAGCACAAATGACAAGAAACTAAGAATAGATGTTCTCATTTAATTTGAGTTTTGTTAGTTCGATTATATAAAAAAACTAAAAATGTAACTTTCTTTTTCTGTTACATTCTTAGAGTTTTTGATTTCTTGTTATATGACGATTAAAATTAGTATTTGTTACACTGTCGCCATCTTATAGAACTGTTAAATTTTTTTCTTTCTTTTTTGTCTGATAAGGAAGAAGACAAGAGTACCTACCAAAAGGTATGGAAATACCATTAAATACATGATGCCTGTGTTTAGCCCTTCAGCTTCCGAAGCATTACCACTTTCAACAACAGCCTTACACATAGCGCATTGCGCACGAGTGATATAGGGTAACAGTATGAAAAGAAAGAATACTACTTTTTTCATTTTAGTAATAAGGAGAAATCATTAAATAAACTGCAACTCCGGATATGGTAACATAAAGCCACAAAGGAAATGTGTATTTGGCTATTTTTTTATGTGCTTCAATATCATTTGTAATGCCTCTTACAAAAGTAATGAGGACAAATGGAATGACTGCAATAGAAAGAACAATATGGGTAATAAGTATAAAGTAGTAGACATAGCTGATAGCTCCTTCACCTCCAAAAGGAGTGGAATCGGAAGTCATGTGATAGGCTACATACAATACTAAAAATAAAGCTGAAAGACCGATAGCTAACTTCATAAGTTTTTCATGAGAGGCTAATTTGCCTTTTTTAACTTGAACAACTGCTCCGATTAAAACCAATGCTGTTATTGCATTAATAGTTGCATAAATAGGAGGTAAGAATACTGGTAATTCCGCATCTATTTTAACTCCGAAAAGTACTGCTACTACAAGTGGTATTGCAATAGATAGTAAGATAATCCATTTATTGTATGTCTTTTTTGTTGCCATATTATTCTTTTAATAATACTTTAATATCTTCTTTTAATTTTTGAATAATCACAGGATCTAATCCGTCGTAAAATGCAATTGGATTTCCTTGGTCGTCTATTCTTGATCTTATATTTCCTTTTTTGTCAACTAAAGCAAACATTCCTGAATGTTCAAAACCACCTTCAGCTTCGGCATTTTCACCTGCGTAAAGGGCAAATCCCTGATTGGCGACCTTATAAATCTCCGCTTTATCTCCTGTTAAAAAATGCCATGTTTTGAGAGTCGCTTTATGGTCTTTAGCATAAGCTTTTAAGATTTCGGGGGTATCGTATTCTGGGTTGATGCTGAAACTTACAATTCCGAAGTCCAGATTTCCATAAAATTCATTTTGAATTTTCACCATATTTTCATTCATAATAGGGCAAATCGTGGGACATGTTGTAAAGAAAAATTCTGCAACATATACCTTGTCGGTGTAGTATGAATTATCGATAGTCTCTCCGTCCTGATTGATAAAAGAAAAAGATGGAGCCTTTCCAATGACTGGCATTTCAGGAGTTTTGAATTTTCCAACGATTTTAGGAATGGCATAGATTCCAAAAATGAGTACAATAAATGCGATTCCTACGTATGAATACTTTTTCATGGTTTAGATTTCTCGTTTCCTTCTAGCTTCTTTTTCGGCCGACTTTTTAAGTTGGTAGTAAATGATGTCAATGTCGTCTTTCATCTTGTTTTTTAGAACAGCGATCGAACGCATATTGTATCCGTATAATTTTCCATCATATGCATCTTCATCATCTTTGCGCCCTCTTAAACGGTTTTCCATATCCACAATCATGGCGTTTTCTGAATACTGTTGGTCGTTTAATTTGAACGGAGTTTTCAAACTGTTGAAAATTTTATTGATTTCCTTCGGTTCCAGGTATACAAAATGCCATTTGTCAATGCTTACGAAAGCACGCATCTCATCAACAGCTTCACTATAAGCAGCTTCAGTTCCTTTCGGCAGGATAGCTATCATTTGAAACAACGGTTTAGAATTATAGCGTTTGTAAATAGTTTGATTTAGGTTGAATAGACTTGCTTTTGCATCGTCGACATCATTTCCTAAGAAACAAACAACTGTTAAATGGTCTTTGAAAGTTGCTTCTGAAGTGAACTCAGAAGGGTCAATTACCTGTTCTGTTAAAATAGGCAGATTGGCGTATTTGTAGATTCCCTGAGACAGGAAAATATAAAATACCAGAGGTAAAATGAACAAGGCGAATAATACTCCAAATTTTTTCAGCTTCATATTCTAAACGCTTTAAAGAATAAAAAGCATAAAACGCATTTTATTCTGTTGTTATAAGCAATGCTCCATAAATTACGCACAGCGTATAACAGAAGAAAAAAGGTGGTTAAAAACCACCTTCCTCCTTAAAATTTTAATAATTCCATTTCATATACGGCGCTAGCACATCGTGTATATATGACCCTTCGATCAATAGTAATGTTGTTAGATACGTAATAAGAAATATTGCTGTCCAAACAACGCTTCGACGTAAACTTTTAGTTTCATCAACCATGTGCATGAAGAACCAAGTAATGTAGTATGCCTTCGCAATTGTTAGAACAATAAAGATGATATTCAATAGCGATGTTCCCAGGAAGTTTGTTAAGTATAAGAACTCTGGTTTGTAAATTCCTAGTGCAACTTCAACTATTGTGATTACAGAAAGTATAGCAAATACTTTCCAAATTAATTTTGTATGAGATGTATGTTCTGCGTGTGCCATTGTTTCTAATTTTTGATTATTAAACTAGGTAGAAGAATGTGAATACAAATACCCAAACTAAATCTACAAAGTGCCAGTATAGTCCTACTTTTTCAACCATTTCATAAGATCCTCTTCTTTCGTAAGTTCCAAGAAGAACATTGAAGAAAATGATAAGGTTGATAAGAACTCCTGAAAATACGTGGAATCCATGGAATCCTGTAATAAAGAAAAAGAAGTTCGCGAATAAGGTGTTTCCATATTCGTTTACAATTAAGTTAGCTCCTTTTACAACTTTGTTAGCTTCGTTTAAGTAGTTCATTGCTTCGGCACGCGGAACAATAACTTTTTTACGAGTTTCGAGGTCAATTTGCTCTGTTCTGATTGTGATTTCTGGATGCGCTTCAAATCCGGCAAGTACTTCATTGACAGTAAATGGAGGTAGTGAAGATTCTTCTTCAAACCAAACTCCTTTATCACGAGTATTTTGCACTCTTTCAGAAGCTATTGGAGTAACAAATTTCTCCAGTTCTATTTGGTGACCATCTGCATCTACGAATTGAATAATTTTCCCATCATTTAATTGTACTGCTCCATAAGACCCATTGATGAAGTTTTTCCATTCCCATGCTTGAGAACCCAGAAAGACTGCACCTCCAATAATCGTTAAGAACATGTAGAAAGTAACCTTTTTCTTATTCATCTGGTGCCCAGCATCAACTGCTAATACCATAGTTACGGAAGAAAAGATTAAGATGAAGGTCATTAATGCTACGTAGTACATCGGAGCATGAACGCCATGTAAGAAAGGAAAGTGGGTAAATACTTCGTCGGCTATTGGCCAGGAGTCGATGAATTTAAATCTCATTAATCCATACGCTCCAAGGAATCCAGAGAAGGTTAAGGCATCTGATAAAATGAAAAACCACATCATCATTTTACCATAACTTGCTCCTAGAGGTTTTTTGTTACCACCACCCCATGAGTGTTCATTCTCTTTAGCAGCAATAGTTGCATCCATAAATTAAATTTTAGTTATTAGTTTGAGTTTGGGCAAAAGTAAACAAATTTTTTATCTAATAAAATAGAAAAACAAAAACAGGTAAACCCATAATATATCTACGAAATGCCAAAATATTTCACCTAATTCAAGACCTAAAAAATTGTCCGAATTATATTTGCTTCTTAAGTGATTGTAAAGAACAACCAAAACTACAATAATTCCAGCTGCAATATGTGCGATATGTGCCAGGGTAATTCCGTAGATAAATGATGACTTTACAGTGCTCTGTGCTCCTGCGAACACGTAACCTGATTCGTACAGTTGACTAAATCCTTCAAACTGAAAAAAGATAAACCCAATCCCTAATAGTAAAGTACTCACTAACATTAAAGTCGTTAGTTGGCGCTTGTCTTTTTTAATGAAGTATTTTGCTAAAAAGAATGTGATACTACTTATTACAATCAGGGCTGTACTTGTGAAAAATGCATCAGGCAAATCGAATGATACCCAATCTGTACGTTTCCTACTAATTACATAAGCACTTGTTAAACCAGCAAACATCATAGTCATACTAATCATTGAAAACCATAGCATTGATTTAGCCGATTTTCTTTTCGCTGCCTTGTATTCTTCTTTTAAATTTTGGTCCATTAATGTAAGAATTTGTCTACTACGTAAACGATTTGAATAATAGTAATATATAAAACACTCGACAACATTAATTGTCGCGCTTCTTTATCTGTTTGATGTTTGTAAAGTTTGAATGCGTAATGTAGCATCATATATCCAAACCCTATTAAAATAATTGCAGTAATTGGGTGAATGTAGAAACTTCCTGTTTTTTTAAGGACTGGAATTACAGAAACAATGATTAAGCAAACAGTATACAGAATAATTTGAACAACAGCTTTTCTATTTTTTACACCCATTGGCATAAGGTTGAAACCAGCTTTTTTATATTCATCGTACTGCAGCCAGGCAATGGCCCAGAAATGTGGAAACTGCCAGAAGAACTGAATTAAGAATAACATTCCAGGTTCAATTCCAAAAGTATCTGTCGCAGCAACCCAGCCTAACATGAAAGGAATGGCTCCAGGCAAGGCTCCTACAAATACAGAAAGGGGTGTTATAGATTTCAATGGAGTGTATACACTTGTATATAAGAAAATGGAAATAGCTCCAAAAAAGGCACTCTTTTCATTAATATTATACAAAATGGTAAGCCCCACAATTGTAAATGAAATGGCAATAATTAATGCTGTAGAAACATTCATACGTCCAGTTGGAAGCGGACGATTCATTGTGCGTTTCATTAACGCGTCGGTATCCTTTTCTATGATTTGATTAAAAGCGTTAGAAGCACCTACCATTAGGAATCCTCCTATTCCTAATAAAATCAGGGTTATGAAATTGATTGTTTCGGCGGCCAGTAAATACCCAGCTAATGATGAAAAAACAACACTTAAAGAAAGTCCTACTTTAGTAAGCTGTTTTAAATCGCTAAAAAAAGTAGAAGGTGATCTTTTGTGGTCGATTGAATCTGTCGTTACGTGCATAAACCCTAAATAAATTCTGTGCAAATATATCTTATTATTAGATATTTACAAGGGGGTATTTTGAAGCCCTTTAGAAAAACTAAAAAAATTTTAAAAAAAGTCTTTGAGAAATATTTTTTTGTGTTACATTTTCATCCGCATTTGAGCTAATAAAAAGCACAGGTGTAAGTTCTTAAAAATAGAATGACTGCGAAAGTAGCTCAGGGGTAGAGCATCACCTTGCCAAGGTGAGGGTCGCGGGTTCAAATCCCGTCTTTCGCTCTGCAAACTGTAAAAAATATAATGCAGAAGTGGTGGAATTGGTAGACACGTTGGACTTAAAATCCAATGGGTAGTAATGCCCGTGCGGGTTCAAGTCCCGCCTTCTGTACAAAGAAAATCCGTAACATACTTATTTATAAGGAGTTGCGGATTTCTTGTTTCATTATTATGCAACATTCAGACAACAGCTTTACAAACTTTGAAATATCATTTGGAGTTTCAAAATTAGTTTCTTCGTTTCTTTCATTCTGAACTCATTCATGAATAATTCTATATAGATTGTTAAAATCCTTTTCGGAATAAGTGAAATCTTTGTATTCATTTAAGTAATGGTATTTACGGTCTATATTATTAATGTTTTACACGTCGTTTACTTTATTGCAATTGATGCGGCTAACTTCTCCGATTAATTCACTTTATTGAAGGTTTATTTTTTGTATTTGGGCAAAAGAATTTATTAAGATATGAATGTGTAAAATACTATGATTATGTTTTTCATGATAATTTATTTTCCTTAAATAAGTGTACTTTTTACTGACACTACCACAAGAGATACACTCATACATTTCAAGAAAAGTTACTGTTACACTCCTGGAAAGTATTTCAAGCTTTTCTTAACTTAAGTCAACAAGGTTTTTTATTACTGAGCCTTAAATTTGCTGAGTCTTAAAGCAAGTATAATGAAACAATTAGCAAAAATATCTGGAATTGCTTATTTAATGATTTTTCTGGCCGGATTTTATGCCAATTTTGCGGTGCTAGAAAGTCTAATAGATAGAACGAGTGAATCGATTACAACTTTAAATTTTATCAATAATCATTCTCAATTTGGGTATGGATTAGTTGGATTTGTCGTTATGTTGTTTTTTGATCTCGTATTAGTTTGGTCACTATATGGCTTGACGAAATCTGTAAGTAAAAAATCATCATACTTAGCATCTCTTTTTCGTTTTATTCATGCCCTTTTATTTAGCATGGCTTTATTTGATTTATACCTTATTTATGAGTTAATAGTTAAAGTAGATTATTCATTAGGCCTAGAAAATAAGGTGGCTATGTTAATTCAAGAGTTTGATACCTTATGGACTGTTGGATTAATATTCTTTGGAATCCATTTAATTGTTTTGGGGTATTTGGCTATTAAATCACCACAGATACCCAAAGCTTTAGGTGTTCTATTACTGTTAGGGGCATTAGGTTATATAACAGATGGAATTGCAAAACTATTCATGACAAATTATAGCAACTTTAAAGATGTTTTCGAAATGGTTGTGTTAATACCCTCTGTAATAAGTGAGTTCTCCTTGACAGTTTGGCTATTAATTATGGGCTTTAATAAGAAATATTTTTGAAGTTCTAGCTTTTAAATAGAACACTCTTTTTAGGTCTATATGTCTTAAAATAGATTAGTAAAGATGTTAAAAAGAGTTTTCTTAAAGTACTTTAAGATTTCTTAGAAAGAAACAAATTAATTTTATCAAAATCAAAATACACTTACAAATATGCCTCATTTTATAATAGACTGTAGTGAAGAAGTTATTACATTAAAAAGTCCACTAGAAATTATGCAGAAAGTCTTTAATACTGCAGTATCGACTGGGTTGTTTCTTTCTGAAGAGATAAAAGTGAGAATCAATCCATTCCAATATTACACCGCCGGTAACACGAACGATAATTTTATTCACATATTTACGAATATCATGGAAGGAAGAACTAAAGAGCAGAAAGCTAATCTTTCAAGGCAGATTGTTTCTGAGCTTAAAATGATGTTCCCTGAAGTACCTGTTATTTCTAGCAATATAAGAGATTTTGAGAAGGCAACCTATTGTAATAAAAACACTTTTTAAAATTTAAACCATGAAAAAAATACTTCCTTTTATTCTTGCCTTATTTACAGGGTTACAGCATATATCTGCACAAAGTAGAATTCAAGAAAACAGTGTTGGAACAAATCATTTTATTAAGTCAAAAATTTTAGATGAAGAGCGACAGCTACAAATTTATCTTCCTCCAAATTATAAAGATTCGAAAAAGAATTATCCTGTTCTTTATGTCTTAGATGGTCAACGATTGTTTTTGTATGCTGTTAGTTTAGGTCAATCTTTCAAACAGTTTCAATTAACTCCTGAATTTATTGTTGTTGGAATACAGACTGATTATCCAAAACGATTTCAACAATTAGGTGAGGGAAGTAATACTTTTATTAAGTTCCTAAGCATTGAACTCAAACCTTATGTGGATACAAATTTTAGAACTAATGATGAAGATCTGTTTTTTGGATGGGAGTATGGCGCTAGCCTAGTTTTTAAAACCATGATTTCGGATCCAACATTATTTGACGCACATATCATGGCCAGTGCCTATCCTATTATGGATGCTTTAGATGAATTAGACCATATTTCTAAAGTATCTACAAACCTCTATTTTTCTGTAAGCCCCGACGAATATGATGTAAAACATGGTTCAGCTAAATTAGATTCTTTATTATCTCAAAAAAATATAGAAGGGTTGCAATGGTCCTACTTGAAACTTGACTTAGAGAAACATCGCTCAACAGCCTATCCAACCCTATATCATGGGCTTCGGAATTATTATAAATACTACCAAGAATTTGAAACTAACAATCTTCAAAAATTCATTAACACGGGTGGTTTGACTTATGCTTATCACTACACAAAAGAAAGAGCTAAAAGGCATGGCTTTTCTCCAGAGCTATCTCTCTGGTCTGAATTTACCATTATAAGAAGTGCAATGCGAGCAAATGATTTTTATCATTTTGAAAAACTTTTGAATTCATTAAATAAAATAGCGTTTTTTAACGAGTTAATTGATAGCAGTATGGATTATGGGCTTTCACATTTTGCTGCCTTTTATGAAAAGAATAATCAGTTTGAAGAGGCTATTGAATTATATGATCTATTGCTGAGGAAATACCCAGACTCAGAAAGGATATTAAAAAGAAAGTCAAATGCAGTTAATACCATTAAAAACAGTAAAATATAAAGGTCATAAAATGAAAAGATTCATAACTTTTTTTGGAACCATAGGATTCTTAATCTTAGCCATCACTTGCTTTGCCAATAACCAAAATGGACATCTGGATTTAAAAAAGGCAGCTGGTAATATTAATGATGGTATTGCGAATACAATACCTGTAGCCACGCAACAAGGTCCGGGATTTGGCATAATTTTTAGTAAAGACAGCAAAGATTTTGACCTAATTATTAATACGGGAAAAACTCAAATTGGAGGAACACTCACCCTTCCTAAAGTATCCAAAACCGTACCCCTTGTTATATTGCTCTCTGGAAGTGGTGATCAGGATAGAGACGAAACTTTAGAGGGCTTTAAAATAATGAAAATTATTGCAGAACATTTGGCGTCTAAAGGAATTGCTACTTTTCGTTATGATGACAGAGGAGTTGGAGAAAGCACAGGTGATTTTGTAAATAGTACCATAGAAGATCATTCAAACGACTTGGAAAGTATTATGGACTATTTTAAAACGAGCAAAAATCATCCTTTCAATGATTTTATTTTGTTTGGACATAGTCAGGGAGGTATTCTTGCATCAAAAGTTGCTGTGGATAATTCATCTGTAAGAAAGGTAATTTTAATGGCTGCACCTGCAGTTCCACTTGTAGAAGTTGTATTATACCAAGTTAGGCAAGAATATAGTGAGACTACTATTCCTACATCATTGATTGAAGCGGATGTATCAGCACACAATAAATTGATGAGAGCTATAGAAGATGATAAAAATATAAATATAGCTTACGATTTATTCAAAGATACGGCAGCATCCATTTTGTATAAAATGGCGTCAACTGAAGAAATAGTTGATAGTTTAAAAATAAAACAGGACGCAACCTTTAAAGCAAATGAATTTAAAATCATCTATGGGTTACCCTCTCTTACATCGTTTTTATACCATGATCCTTCAAAAGATTTAGAACAATTAAATGTCCCTGTTTTGGGTCTATTTGGCGGATTAGATTTTCAGGTACCTATTCATCAAAATAAAGATCGAATGGAAAACGCACTTTTAAAATCTGGAACGGAGTATCATTTTGTGACTTTTGATAAAGCTAACCACTTTTTTCAAGAGGCAAAGACTGGTAAAAGGGATGAATATGGTAGTCTTGAAAAGAAATTTGTCGCTTATTTTTTGGATGAAATTTCAAATTGGATTATCGAAAATTGATGTATTAAAAAGAAATCTGTATTGGCTAAGATTAGTAGCCTAAGCAATAAACTAATCAATTAACAACTAAGCGTATTGAGACTATTAATTTTAGCCGTTGTTATGCGCTTTTAAATATCGAATAAAATGGCAAAAAGACTGACAGAAAAACACCCACTTACAAAAAAGCTAAGAGAATTAGAAACCTTTATGAGTGAAAAACAGATTAGCGTTGAATGGAATGGTTACAGAATGGTATTTATGGACTGTAAAACTGGTGAAGAAGCATACATTAGAGATAATGAAAGCGGTCAAGAATGTAATGACATACCTTGGATGTGCGAAACAAAACTAGTGCAAGATATTTAATTGTATATAACTAATGGATATGTGCACATTTTAGAAGAAAAAATAATTTGAGAATAGAATAAAAAAAATTATGCGATTTAAAAAATTAAAACTTTACACGAATAAGCTTGAATCAGAATTAGTTTTCTATTCTAAAACATTAGGATTTAAAATTACAGAACAAAATAGAAATTCGTTTACAGTAAAAATTGGCTGGAGCGAGTTGTCGTTTCAGAAATCTGATAGAGAGCATAACTACCATTATTGTTTCTTAATTCCATCAAATAAACTGCATCAAGCGTTAGAATGGATGGGGAAACGAGTAGAGATTATTGATCTTGAGGATGGAAAAAAAATACAAAACTTTGAAACTTGGAATGCAGATTCCTTTTATTTCTATGATGCCAGCGGTAACATAGCAGAATTTATTGTTAGGTATGAATTGGGGAATGAAGAAAATGGAGATTTTGATAATTCTAAAGTTTTAGGAGTGAATGAAATAGGAATGCCAACCAATAATGTAGCGAGAATTAATCAACAACTTGAAAATGAATTGAATTCAAATTTTTGGAAAGGAGACCTTGATAGATTTGGAACCAATGGTAATCAAGAAGGTATTTTACTATTACCAAACTACGACTTGAAAGAAATTTGGTTTCCTACATCATTAAAAATAAAGCCAGAACCCTTTGAAGCTATTATTAAAAATGAAAAGAGGCAATATCATTTAGAGTTTCGAAATGAAAAAGTAAAATTAACTCATATATGATTACTATGAACAATACATTTCAATTCAAAGATAATTGGTTTTCAGGAGCTGCTCGATTAGCTTGAAGCGATTCGTTTTTATAAAAAGTTAGGAACTGGTGTAAATAATAAATCAATATTAAAAAAGGATATAAAATGAAACAAGGAATAATTACAGGCAGCAGCAGAGGTATTGGCTTGGCAACTGTTAAGTTATTGACCGAAAATTCCGAAATAAAGGTGATAGGAAGCTCTACTTCAGGAAACCACTCTTTAAATCAATCAAATTTTCAATGTATAAAGCTGGATTTGTCAAATAGTATTTCTATAGCTGAATTTGTGGAGAAACTACAGGATATAAAGTTAGATTTTGTAGTCAACAATGCTGGAGTTTTAATTGAAAAATGGGATACTCCAGTGATTGATATGAAACAGTTAAAACAAACCTTTGACATTAATGTATTTGGGGTTATTGAACTGACTGAAAAGCTACTTCCAAAATTAAATTCGAAGGCCCATATTATAAATATTACTTCAGATTGGGGTTCTTTTAGTGAAATGAATTTTGATGCTTTTCAACCACATTATAAGATGTCGAAAGCAGCTTTGAATATGTATACTAAATTGTTAGCAAAAAGACTAGAAAACACTGATATTACAGTTTCATCTCTAGATCCAGGATGGACACAAACTGATATGGGAGGGAAAGAAGCTTTTCGAAAACCTAAAGAAGTTGCAAATGATATTTTAAATTTATTAAGTAAAGATGTTGAAAGTGGACAGTTTTGGCATCAAGGTAAGATTAGGGGTTGGTGATCTTTAGAATTTTTTATCTAAATTGAAGTGAATGAATAAAAATTCATTTATTCGCTATACGTTTTCTAATTCTACTTAAAGATTCAGGTTTAACCCCTACATAGCTTGCCAAATGATATTGAGGTATTCGTTGTATTAAATCAGGTCTGGTTTCTAAAAGACTTTTATAACGTTCTTCTGGACTTGAAATGATAAACTTAGCTAACACCTCTTGCTGCAGGCCAAAATCATCTTCCATAGACATTCTGCAGAGAGTTTCATATTTAGGAACGCGCTTATATAGTTCTTGCTCTTTTTCATAACTTAAAACAGCTAGTTTGCAATCTTCAACACATTCAAAATAGTGGTTGGCAGGTGTTTTGGTTTTATAGCTTTGTAAAGAAGCTATAGATTCATCTTCAACATAAAACTCAGTGGTACGTTCTTCTCCATCAATTATATAATATTTTCTAACACAGCCTTCAATAACAAAATAAGAGTCTCTAGAGGTTTGTCCTTCCCTTAAAAGTATCCTCCCTTTTGCAAAACTTTTAATTGGTATACATTCAGTAAATGCTGCACTCTCTTTCTCGTTTAAGGTTAAAAATCTTGAGATAAGCCTTACAATATCGCTTTCCATTAGGAATCTATTTTGTTTAAAATTTGATACTAATTTAAAAAAGGTTTCAACATACGCCCCAGACTTTCAACAAAAAAAGAAAATAACTTCAATAATATCAAAGAGTTGATCCATTGAGTTCCTTACATTTTGCTGTCATTAAACAATTATACACGATGTCCGACTATTGCAATAATTTAGCCCGGTCTTAGTTTAAAAAGAAAATAGTATTTTTAATTCAACGAATTTCAACCCTGCATGGGTTTCGGTAAAATCCGTCCACAATAAAATAATAACCAAGATGTTGGCAGTAATTTCAGAAAATGACAAAAAAGGGGAACCAATTCAAACTAAATCTGAAAAGAACAACATACTTAAAATGATTTTAAAACGAAGCTTGAATTGAATTACAAAGAATCGCATACTCTAATTCTTAATAATATAGCTAGGTTTATTGATTTAACCGAGTTAGAAAAGCAAAAATACCTCTCTCTACTTACTGAAATAAAAGTAAAAAAAAGGTCATTTTTAATGCAGGCTAGTGATATTACTAAATATGAATATTTTATAACAAAAGGTTGCTTAAAAGTATACACAATTGATCAAGATGGTGCACCTCACATATCCATGTTTGCAGTCGAGGATTATTGGACTGGCGATATGGCTAGTTTTATGACTAAAAAACCAACAAGCTATTTTATTGAGGCAACAGAAGATTCTGAATTATTAGGGATTTCTAGAGTAAATTATGATTTACTTTTTCAAGAAATACCAAAATTCGAAAAGTTCTATCGTATACTATATCAAAAATCACTCATAAGCTATATACAACGTTCCATCCATGGCATATCCTTATCTGCTGAGGAAAGATATATCGAGTTCAAAAGTAAATACCCAAAAATTGTCAAAAGAATTACCCAAAAAGATCTAGCAGGTTATATTGGTGTTACGCCAGAATTTATGAGTAAAATTATTTCGAAAGTTAACAGAATGTAAAAGTCTTAAACTAGTTCATTTTTTTTAATGTGCTTCTGTCAGAATTTTGAAGCATGAAAAAAACAATACTCATTGGCACATTTTTAGTTGGCTTTACAAACTATTTACACGCTCAATTTACACAAGTAGAACTATTTTCTGGCTTGGATAAAACAGATTTTACGTTATACTCGAGTTATTCTCAGAATAAGAGTAAGACGCTTAGTATTAGTACACTGGCTTTCTTTCAAAAATTTAATGATAAGGAAAACCATAGCTTCGATGAGGTTGGTCTTCAACCAACACTATTTTGGAATATTAACAAGTATATATCATTAGGTCCATCTTTATATTACAATAGTATTTCTGGTTATTCGGAACGTTTCTCAGCACAGTTCACACTAAAGAAGAAACGAGTATTATTTGTAATTATTCCTACGGTAGCACATTCACAACAAAGGGATGCCAGCTATGCCGAAACGTTTGCACAGTTTCAGTTTAATACGCCAATAAATAAAAAAATATCTCTTTGGTTAAACGGACAGTTTTTAACAGTATGGGATGAGTTTAAAACTCATTCTAGAAGCTTTCAACAATTGCGTTCTGGAATAGCATTTAATGGACATCAGGTTGGAATTGGTTTGGACTTTGATCAATACGGGCCAAACCCCATAAAAAAATCATCTTTCGGTATGTATTATCGAAAAACTTTATAAACAATTTTAAATCTAAAACATTATGAAAAATGTAGTAAAAACAATTTTAAAGACGAATTCAAATATTGGATTTAGCATTGCACGATTAACACTTGGTTTAGTAATATTTCCACACGGTGCACAAAAATTACTTGGGCTCTTTGGCGGTTATGGTTATACAGCAACAATGGAATTATTTACAAGCCAAATGGAATTGCCCAGCTTTGTAGCATTTTCAATAATTATGATTGAATTTTTTGGCTCCATTTCACTAATCCTAGGTCTCTTTAGTAGATTTTGGGCTTTATCACTCGCAGGAATGTTCATAGGCATCATTTATACTACGCAGTTAGAGCATGGTTTCTTTATGAATTGGTTTGGTAATCAAGCGGGTGAAGGATATGAATATTCTCTTCTGATTATAGGTCTTGCATTAAGCATAATAGTTAATGGAAGTGGAAAATGGTCATTAGATAAATTAATCTCAACAAAACAGTAATGATGAAAAGAATAATCACAATAGCAGGAAGTAATAGTCAAAAATCTATAAATAAAAGTTTATTGACATATGTCTCGAGTTTATTCAAAAACGTAGAAATCGTATCAATCGATTTAAATGATTTTGTATTGCCTATTTATGGGGTTGATTATGAGGCCGAAAATGGTATCCCTAGCGCGGTTAAAAGATTGGATGAGCTAATTAATACTGCTGATGGGTTTATAATATCTCTGGCAGAACATAATGGATCTTATGCAGCGGTATTTAAAAATACTATCGATTGGCTATCTCGTGTAAACATTAAAATATGGAGAGAAAAACCTATGCTGTTAATGGCAACCTCACCAGGTGACAGAGGTGGTAAAACAGTACTACAATCTGCCAAAGAAAGTTTCCCTTTTTTAGGGGGTATTATCACTGCTGACTTTTCGTTAGCAAATTTCTATGATAATTTTTCAGAGAATGGAATTTCTGATGATGGATTACATGAGGAAATAAGTAGAAAAGCATTCCTTTTTTATAAGGAATTGAATAAGTAGCTTCAACATCAAAACTAGCGATAACAATATATAGTACTCATTCGGCCAATTACCATATTTATAGTGCCAAATTAATAAGTCTATAGTAATGGTGATCAGCACGCTTTGTAAAAAAAACATGAAAAAAGATTTCAAATACCAAGCTCTATTAATAGCGAATTGGGGTTACTCAAATAACTAAAAAGAAAAATACATATTCAGGTATAGCTACATTTAAATGAATCATTAGGCATTTTCTTAATAATGATGATATTGATGACACCTAAGGAGAAGCTTCAATTTTATTGGAAGTACAAATGTAAAACTCAATTTTAAAAATTGGTTGGTTAGAGAACAGTCCCTTTGGGCGATCAAAAATCCGTAACATGCTTATTTATAAGGAGTAGCGGATTTTTTGTTTCTTTATTGTTATTACTAGAGTAACTCTTTTCAGCGACGTTAAAGCTTCTTTTTTATAGTGTAAGAAAACGATCATTTTAGGCTCAACCGCAGGACCATTTGGAGTATAGTCTATAATGCCAGTATTTATACGAATGTTTTCATTTTATTTCAGCTAACTTCTCCTCTGTAATTTCGTAGATTTTTTTTATGTCTGCTTTACTGAAATACGGCTTCCATAATTTGTACCGACCCTTTTCGTCGATCTCTTTTTCATGGTGGACAAAATATGTGTTCAACGTATCTTTGATATCAGAAAGGCGCAGTTGCCCTTGATCTACAACGTTCTTTTCAGTATCGTAAATGGTGTATTTAGCTGAGAAATCGAAATACATTGCCCGTTCAATGTCAGGGACATTTAAAATCTCCAACACATCTGATCCCTGAATAAATGGTTCCTTTTCCAAAATATATACTTCCAAAGCTATATAAGTATCTGCCTTCAACTTTTTCATGGCTTTTTTAAGCGTCAAACTAGGAAAGTCTTTAAGCCTATTAAATCCGGCATTACCATTGAGTGGATACATTATTTTTACTTCATCAAACCCGAACTTGTGCTTGAACATGTCTGCAGCCATTCTACAGATTGTATTTACTTCCCTTTTTGATAGTGTTTCAATGGATTTATCCAATATAATTTTATCCGAATATAGATCCTTTTTATATTTCTTATTTCCTCCATTATCGAACAACTGAATTTCCTTTCTGTATTTTTCCGGAACTTGAAAATCAAAACTGTACAAAGCTGCCTTCTGAGCAAAGGAGCCATATATAAATGCAGTAAAAAAGAACAACAATAGCAAGGACCTTTGTTTTGTAATTATCATAATAAGTTGAGCAAATAATTAATTATTTTCAATTAGTACCAGTCAGTATTCATTTTGCAAGCTCTAATTTTTTCTCGGCCATTCTGTAAATAGCCATAATTTCACTTTTAGTAAAGTACAGTTTTCTAACCTTAAAGCCTTTATCCGAAACCTCTGTATTGTAATTCTCATTGAATAAAGGTTCCAGTTCATCAATTAAATAAACTTTCTTTTCGCTAATTACACCTTCATTTGCGTCATAGATTGTGAAACTAAACGTCACGTCAGTGAAAATTGTCCTCTCTCTGCCGGACTCTTCCCACCAAAGGGATCTGTTTTTGGCTCCAAGGAACGTATTATCCTTCATTTCAAATTCCAATGAGATATAAGCGTCAGCCTTATTCTTTTTTGCCGTTCTTTTAAACCCTTTATTCGGAAAACCTGTTACTTTACCCACAGTGATACTAGGGTTTTTCGGATACATCATGATTACTTCTTCGTATCCATATTGGCGCTTAAACATTTCTACAGCCGAATCACAAATGGCGTGTACTTCTTCTATCGTTATCGCCTCAAGATATCTATGAAGTTCCTTTTTACCAGTGTAAGAATTTTCGATATATACTTCATCACCGTTATTATCATACTCCTGAATTTCATGTCTGAATCCATCTGGAACCCTAAAGTCAAAATTGTACAATACAGCTTTTTGAGCAAATGCGGGTATTGAAAATGAAAAGAGTATGAGGAAGACACTGAATTTGGTCACAATAGTTTTTTTCATTTTTTTGGTTTTAGTAGTTAAAGTACTAATATAAGAAAATCGATGAAGGGTGTCTCTGTATTATTGGTTATAATAGCATGTTTTTTAGCGTTTTACAAAATCTTTTTTATAAAACACGTTTGACTGAAATCCTTCCTTAAGTAATATGGGACTTGGGATTTTTTAAGAGGTTTACGTGCTTTTATGGAGAAGGATTAGCTGATTTGAACAGTCCAGATAAGTAGTAGCAACATTATAAACAGAAAGCTAATACCAAAATACTTAATGGAGTTATTGACACACATGAACATGTGGTCGATAATTTTGCTTTCAATATGGATTTGTTCCCCGAGTTGTTTTACCAGTTCTTCTTTGTTGGAGCATACATTAGCTAATTCTTTTGTATAGTTTTTATGTCTTTATAATTTAAAGCGGCATCTTTAAAAAAGAAAACATTGGCATCCTATTTCAATTCGAGTTTTGGTCTAAAGCATTTGAAAGTATAGTAGATAGAAATAAGTACAAACGCGATCCATATTCCAGCAATGATCCAGTAAATTAAGTGAGCTTCAAAAACAGCTTGATTTCAGAAAACTTTTCGAAACTGACTCCAAGAATTAAACTGTGAAAGGAAAAGATAAGTCCGGCTTTCAATTCTGCCGCTCGTATGAGTCGGTCTAGACGCTCAATTTGCATCCAGTAATTTTGAATATCAATATTTTTCATAGAATGGTTGAATAAGTTAGTTGACGATTTGCAGTATTCAAGTATCTTAAAGATAGGTATTCATTTTAAAGGAGATGGGAAGGAGTAAAAATGGAAAAGCAGCTGAATTAAAACTCAGCTGCTTTTATAATTGCATTTATTGGGAAATAAACGTATTTAAATAATGCAAATTTTAGGGATTGATTGTCTTTTAATCCTTGTTCAATTTTTAACGAGAATTTAGAGTGCTTTAACTTCGAAATCTCAATTTTTTTTAAAGAATGTTTTAATAGCTAAAAATTGATATTTTGTCAATGGTGTTATTTTCATAAGAAATGATAACAAATCGATCAAGGTTTTTAATATTTAGTTTGATAGCTGAATCTTTTCTATTTGCAAAACTGGTAGGATAATAATTATTAATCACACTAATGGAATTCCCAATTTTGATATTGTTATTTGAAAAATTGTAGTTACTACTGAATATTTCAAATGAATATACTTTGCCATCTACTACATAAAAGGTTGCCCCATTGTACAAGTGTTTTTTTGAGGTGATTTCATCCATTTCAAAATAGTAGTCTTCAATAACATTTGGATTGCCTAAAGTCTGATGAAGAAATGATACATTCTTTCCTAAAAATGCAGAACCGTTTATAGAACATTCTTCTGGGTTTAAAATGTTGGATTGAGCATTCATAACCTGAATTGAGATGAACATAAGAGTAATTAAAAGTGATTTTTTCATAATATTGTTTTTAGTTACAGTCATTTGTGATATTGTTATAGTTAGTGTCAAATGTGGAATACATATAATCAAAAGGGTCATATTTAATGGTCCAATTCGAATTTCTTACTTGTAAATGAATATGAGGTATGACACTGCCTTTTGGAGGGTTTGCATTTCCGGTGTTTCCGGAAAGGCCAATAATATCTCCGGTCTTTACTTTTTGACCGTTTGTTACTTTTACCGTATTTAAGTGATTGTATTTTATATTGATAGTTTCACCATTAATCACTGCGGTTAACACAACGTAATTTCCGAAAGATTTCTTTTTATATTCACCCGGATTGAATGAATTTCTAACACTTGTTATAGTGCCATCATACATTGCAAAAACATTTGAATTTAAAGAAGCCCTAAGATCAACTCCATCATGTTCTCTGCGTCCCTGCATTCCATTACAAGTGACATTATCGATTCTAGTACATCCAAATGTTCCTCCTTTTTTTCCTGATAAACCTGAAGAAACAATTTCTGGATTCTTAATCGGATCATTCTCACATGGCTTCTCAACACAATTTCCATTTTGATCTTCAACATACCCGTCCGGACATTCACATTGATTTGTAAATGGGTTGTATTCTTTATTTCCAGTGCAAGGCTGTTTATTGATTGTCCAATTATCAAAATCAACTTCCCCATCGTCTATTAAGGCGTTGATAGCATTAAGTGCAAAGCTTTGGGCCTCTGGGGTATGTCCAGCAGCTTGTAAAAAGTTCAGAATTGCAATGTTAGTTTCATTATTATCAGGGTTGTTAACAAAACTTCTTTGGGCTGAAGTCAGCGGAGGTAAATATTCAATCAGGGCGATAGAAACTTCGTTCTCCATTGGGGTAATATTCGTTTCTTCATGCCACCACTGATCTTCAGAAACGGGATCTCGAGTATCGGTCGTATCAGAGCCACTTGAATTTGATCCTCCTGACAATTCATCCGGAACAGGTGGGAGTCCCAAATCAGCATCAAATTCTCCACCTGTCGGATCGTCATCACTGTATGCTACTATTACAACACAATCTAAAGAGGTATAGGTTCCACCTCCTGAAGCTTCCAGCATTTCCAGAACCCATTGCCATTCTTCGTCCGTCATTGGAGGACAATCGTCCTGCTTAAAAGCTGTAGTCGCCTTTGATTCTTGATTTTTTTTCTTAACAGCATATTTTTTTGTTCTTACACCATTTTTGTAAGTATAAATTTTGTCAACATACCCCTCAAGATCTTTCTCAAATATATATCCAGAAAAGGCTTCGTTTATATGGTAGTCATGATAATGGATACTGAACATTTTAGAAACAATCTTCGATTTATTATTTTTAACCGAAGCCAGAAACGTCTTGCTTCTTTTTAGTTTATTTTCAGTTAAAACAGGAGTATATAATATCTGCGCTCCAAGTTCGTCATTGAAGTCGTATGTTCTAGATTTTTTCCAATGCACAAAGAAGTTTCGACGCTTGGAATTTGCGTTTTTATGCTGGGTATTGTAGGCGTTGGCATTTGAACTGGATTGTTCAAAATTTAGTTGTGCTTCTGATATATTGGGCACTAGTATTTCCTGTTCCAAAGAACTACTTATTTTATCCAAGGGCATCTCCTCGTCTTGACAGTTAGTTAATAGTAAAGGCACGCAAAAAAGTGAAAATACAATCTTCCACATGCTCTTTTTTTGAAATCTTTTTTTCATAGCATTTCATTTTGATTAGCAATTTTTGTTTTGTTCGTTGAAGTCCGCCAAGGCTAGCAATCATTGGGCATACTTCGATTTTGTTTCATGAAAAATTCACGTAACTCTTTCATAGTTAATCAAATATAATTAAAAATATCGATAGGATTGTGAATGTAATCGAATAGATGTTTATCAATCGTTTACGTTCAAAAAGAAAGGATGGAAAACTGTATATTCGTGTCAAACCATATTTAAATATGAAAGAAATATTGCAAACCCAACGCTTGCTATTAAGGGAATTTGAAACAGCTGATGCACAATTTATCATTGAATTGGTAAATGATCCTGACTGGATTAAATACATCGTCGATAAACATATTTATACCGAAGAAGCTGCCATTGCATACATTGAAAGTTTGAGAGTGAATTATGAGGAATTCGATTTCGGGTTTTACTGTATGGTAGAAAAAGATTCCGGAAAACCAATAGGGTTGTGCGGGCTCATAAAAAGACCGTATTTGGAATTGGTGGATTTGGGTTTCGCCACGCTCAAGGAGTACCGTAACAGGGGATATACCTCAGAAGCTTCGAAAGCTATGATGCATTTTGCTCATAAGAACCTTGAATTAGAACAACTAGCGGCTATTACAAACATTAATAATTACGCCAGCAGAAAATTGTTGCTTAAACTAGGTTTCAAGTTTAAAACTGCTATGAACATTGCTGAAGACGGAAAAGATATCGTCAATTATTTTGTCGCAACCCTTTAATAAAACTGTATAAAAAAACCCGAAGCAAAGCTTCGGGTTTTTTTTAAGTTAAATTTTTCTAAATCCTGCTTAAATCAACGATTTCCCTGTCATTAATGGTGATTTTTCAATCCCCATTAATTCTAAGATAGTCGGTGCCATATCACCTAAAATACCATCCTTGATTTCTTTAATATCCTTGTCTACCATAATAAATGGAACTGGGTTTGTAGTATGTGCAGTATTAGGAGAACCATCTGGATTGATCATTGTTTCACAGTTTCCATGATCTGCAATTACAATGGTAGTATAGTCATTCTCATTTGCAGCAGTAATTACATCTTTCACACATGCATCAACAGCTTCACAAGCTTTAATTGCCGCGTCCATCACTCCGGTATGTCCAACCATATCTCCGTTTGCAAAGTTCAGACACACAAAATCAACAGCTCCTTTGTTCAATTCAGGAACAATAGCATCTCTAATTTCAAAAGCACTCATTTCCGGCATTAGGTCGTATGTCGCGACCTTTGGAGAAGGACATAACAATCTTGATTCACCTTCAAACTCGGCTTCTCTACCTCCGGAGAAGAAGAATGTTACGTGAGGATATTTTTCAGTTTCAGCGATTCTGATTTGCTGTTTCCCGGCTCTTTCCAACACTTCACCAATCGTATCTTCGATATTCGCTGTGTCATAAATCACATGGATTCCCTTGAAATTCTCATCGTAGTTCGTCATTGTCACGTAGTGTGTATCAATGGTCTCCATTCCAAATTCAGGGAAGTTGTTTTGAGTTAATACCTCAGTCAATTCTCTACCACGGTCTGTTCTGTAGTTGAAGAAAATCACAACATCACCTTTTTCAATTTTCGCTTTTGCATTTCCTGCAGCATCAGTCATGATAATTGGGTCAATGAACTCATCAGTTACGTTGTTTTCGTAACTCTCTTTCATGCTTGCAATTGCGTCTGTAGATTTTACACCTTCAGCACTTACAAGTGCATCGTACGCTTTTTTAACACGTTCCCAGCGCTTATCTCTGTCCATTGCATAATAACGACCAGTAATACTAGCAAGTTCACCCGTGGTTTTGGTCATGTATTCCTGGATGTCGTTGATAAAATATGCTCCAGATTTCGGGTCACAATCCCTACCATCTGTAAATGCGTGTAAGTATACATTTTCAGCATTGTTTTCCGCAGCTACATCTAACAGCCCTTTTAAGTGGTTAATGTGAGAGTGAATACCTCCATTAGAAACCAGTCCTAACAAGTGAATGTTTTTGTTGTTTTCTTTTGCATAAGATAGCGCATCCAGTAAAACTTTTTCTTGACCCAAAGTTTTCTTTTCAACCGCCATATTAATTTTCACAAGATTTTGGTATACAATTCTCCCTGCACCTAAATTCATATGTCCAACTTCACTGTTTCCCATTTGACCAACTGGTAATCCTACATGTTCTCCGTCAGTTCTTAATGATGCGTTAGGATAAATATCGTATAAACTATCAATGTACGAGGTGTTTGCATTAAAAACAGCAGAAACTTTTGGCTCCTGTGTAATTCCCCACCCGTCTAAAATCATCAATATTACTTTCTTGTTCATATATAAAGTCACTTTAATTAATCAGCCCCAAATATACGAACAATAAAGGCTAACTCCTTAGGTATCATGCCTAAATTGGGCCATAATCTACGAAAGCGATTTAGAAGATTAATTCGTCTGAAAACCATATTGAATGGCAATCGATTCCCTGTTTGTTTTTGTGAATTCTGAAATGTGAGGCCTTATTTGAACACTTTTCAGAAAAAATTCACAAACTATTTTCATAAAAAATCAAAAATTGTAACTTCCACTGCAATTTTTAACCAAATGAAAGCACCTATTGAATTCAACGAAATAACGGCTCGATTGCCTGAGCATTTGCACAAGTTTATTGTGAAGCAGCCTTATGATGAGTATACGGCCCAGAATCAGGCTGTGTGGCGCTATGTGATGCGCATGAATATCAACTACCTGAAGCATGTAGCACACGAGTCGTATGTTGATGGACTGGAAAAAGCTGGTATTTCCGAAGATCGGATTCCTGCCATGGAAGGCATGAATCGCATTTTGAAGAAGATCGGATGGGCGGCAGT
The DNA here is from genome assembly GCA_964227255.1 of Flavobacteriaceae bacterium. Taxonomy (GTDB): domain Bacteria; phylum Bacteroidota; class Bacteroidia; order Flavobacteriales; family Flavobacteriaceae; genus Lutibacter. The sequence goes on along the minus strand of CAXQVI010000036.1, from coordinate 6,139 downwards.
GTCTGTTGATGGATTTATTCCTCCTAATGCATTTATGGAATTCCAGGCGTATAATGTTCTTGTGATTGCCTCTGATATGCGAACCATTGAACACATTGAGTATACACCTGCTCCGGATATTATTCATGAAGCGGCCGGACATGCCCCAATTATTGCGAATCCGGAATATTCAGAATATTTGCGTCGTTTTGGTGAAATAGGAGCAAAAGCGATTTCCTCTTCACATGATTATGAAATGTATGAAGCTATTCGTAAACTTTCTATTTTGAAAGAAGACCCGAATGCTAAACCCGCAGATATTGACGAGGCTCAAGCAGAAGTTGAGGCACTTCAGAATAAAGATGTGGAGGCTTCAGAAATGGCTAAAATCAGAAATTTGCATTGGTGGACCGTAGAATATGGGTTGATAGGAGCTATTGATAATCCAAAAATTTATGGGGCAGGACTGCTTTCTTCTATCGGAGAAAGTGAAAACTGTTTGAAACCGGAGGTGAAGAAATTGCCCTATACCATTGAAGCGGCGAATCAATCTTTCGATATTACGAAACCGCAACCGCAATTGTATGTCACTCCGAATTTCGCTCATTTAAGTTTCGTTTTGGAAGCGTTTGCGAATAAAATGGCTTTGCGAAGAGGAGGTTTGAAGGGTGTGAAAAAACTGATCAATTCCAAAGCGATTGGTACCGTTGAGATGAGTACAGGTATTCAGATTTCGGGGATATTTACCAATGTAATTGAAGATGAAAATGGCAAACCAATCTATATTCAAACTACTGGTCCAACGGCATTGGCAAACAGGGACAAAGAGCTTATCGGACATGGAACAAGTTACCATGCAGAAGGCTTCGGAAGTCCGGTTGGAAAGTTGAAAGGCATTAATCTGGCGATTGAAGATATGTTTCCAAAAGACCTTGAAGTCTATGGAATATTTGAAGGTAAGAAAACAACTCTTGAGTTTGAGGGAAATATTGTTGTTGCAGGAGAAGTAATCACAGGTATTCGTGATTTACAGGGAAAAATCCAATTGATTTCATTTAAGAATTGCAAGGTGACTCATGGTGAAACGGTCTTATTTCATCCAAGTTGGGGGACCTACGATATGGCCGTAGGAAAAGAAATTGTGTCGGCCTTTGCTGGACCAGCATCACCAGCATCATTCCCAGATATTGGAAAGGTGTCCGAAGAAAAAACACATAAAATTCACTATTCGGATTCTGAGTTGCATTTACATGAGTTGTATGCGGATGTTGCAAGAATGAGAAAGCAAGAAATTGATGAAATTCGCTTAGATACAATAGTTAAGGAATTGCAAATAAAATATCCGAACGACTGGTTATTACCACTTGAAATATTTGAATTAGTTTGTCATTTGGATAAGGAACTGAAAACGAGTTTGGAAGATTATTTGGAAACATTGAAAAGTCGAGGATTCAATAAATTAATTGAAAATGGCTTAAAAACTATTGATACTCAGTGAGTAACAAGAGTTACAAAATTATATTAAAAAGATGATGTATCTTTGCACAACAAAAATTAGAAACTAAAAAAATTATAGAGATGAGTTTTTTCGGATTATTTGGAGGTAACAGCTCTGCACCTATAGAGGAGTATTTAAAAGAGGGAGCAGTTGTAATTGATGTACGAACTGGAGCTGAATATAACGAAGGCCATGTAAATGGTTCTAAAAATATTGTATTGAACACGATACCTACTAAGGTTAATGAGATAAAAAAGATGAATAAAAAGGTTATTACAGTATGCAGAAGTGGAGCAAGATCTGCTCAGGCAGCATCTTTTTTAGGACAGAATGGAGTTGATGCTGTTAATGGTGGACCTTGGCAAAATGTAGCCAAGTTTGTAAGCTAATTTTGTATAAAGCCTATAAAAGCGCAATTTATACAGTTGATGTAACAAATTAAAAGCATGATACAACAAGTGTTTTTCATAGTAACTTTTAAGCCGGCTTTACGCCGGCTTATTTTTGCATTATAAACTCTTTTTCAAACTGAAATTATGAATTGCTTTTTGAAACTGAGATAAATGTTGATCCGTTTTTTTCAATTCCTGTTGAATGTTCTCCTTTAAATCATCGAACTTGTTAGAAGCGTTATCAAAAAGTTCTTGATAATAACTTACTCCTTGCTTCATGTTTTCAACAAATGTTTTAAAGTATTTCTCTTCCTTTTTGTTCATGGAATCTTTGGCTTCATCCATCTTGTTTTTGAGATAATCCATATAAATATGAAGCTCCTTGATAAAGAAATTCGGACGGTCATTTCGCGAAACCATATTGTCTCGTCCATAAATATGGTCTGTAATATTTTTCAGACTCATCTCTTTGGAATAATAAGCCATGTTCGGACCTGGACAAACGGAGATTCCCGGACCTTCTTTTTTAGTGTCCATTTCATGTGCGATCAACGATGAGGTTCCTAATCCGACACAAATGCATGATTTTTCCGTGATTTTAGCAAATTCTTTCTCATAGGTTTCAGCATCCAGATCTTTCAGTTCATTCAGTTTTAAATATTGATACTCTCTGGAAGCCGTGCAAATGCCTTTATCGAATTCATGATTAAGTGCGAGGAATTTCTTCGGACAAGCACTTCCGGGTCTTCCTTTTTGAATGAATTTTTCTTTTTCTAAGTCCTTGGTGTTGTTTTTTAAATTGTTGAACGGAACTCCTAAAGGAGATATATTACTCAGGTATAAATCATCTTCTTTAGCCTCTTTTAGTTGGTCCAATGTTGCTTTATCAACTGTGGTTGCTTCTGGGACCAATAAAAAAGGACTTCCCCAGCCAACAGAATCCAACTTGTAATGGTCCAGTAAAAATGAATGTTCTTCTTCAGTTCCAACGCCACCTTGAGCAGTAATCTTCAAGATCAGATCATTTTTTGGAATAGTACGCCCTCGATGTTCCAGTTCTTGAACCAAATCCTTTTGAATTGTGCGCTGTAATTCTTGTCGCTTTTCTTTGAATTCTTCAAGTACCGGGCCTAGCAAAAAGCCCTGTGTTGCGAACGCATGTCCGCCACAGTTTAGTCCTGATTCAATGCGGTATTCGGAAACCCAAAGTCCTTTTTTAGCGAGAAATTTTCCCTGAATAAGGGCTGATCTGTAATCGCTGACTTTTAAAATGATGCGTTTTTTGATAGTGCCTTCAGCATCTGGGAAGAAATCGTCAAATTGTGCAATATATGCGTATAACTTTGGATTCATACCTGCAGAAAGCACTACAGAAGAACGCAGTTTACTGTTTGCAAATCCTCTCAATGAAGCATGAGCGTCGTTATATTCAATCGGAAGTTTTTCCTTCTTTTTGAAATTGGTTTTGTCAATTTTAGTCATAATGTTGACATCAATTGCGCCCATGACCAGGTTGTTTGAAGCCCAATTTTTGAGTTCAGACAGATTGAATTTTTTTGCTGTTAATTTTGTGAATTCTTTCTTAAGATGTGAATGATCTGGCAGCATATTCATATATTCAAAAAGTTCATGACCTTTTTGAGAAGTGACATTCTTAAGAGCTTCGAATTTCTCTTCCGCTAAATCACTCATCATATTCAAATAAGAAGTGATTCTTTTTGCTTTGAAATCGTCAATCTTTTCAGTTATTTCCTGATAAGGCAGTTCGAATTTCTCACTGTACATTTTGCGAAGTTTCTCCAGAAGTATATCGTCAACTAATGAAATAGCAGAGTCCATTCCGTATTTGGCAACCTTTAAAGGGGTGTCTACGGTAAATCCAATTCCCATGACAGGAATATGGAATGAGTGTGTTTTAGTCATAGTAAAATAGTTAGCTCGCTAAGATATCGGATTGTGAAATGGTTTGAGGTGATAAATATCAAGCTAAAAATCATTTTGTTAGCAGCGTTAATTCAATAAGAATGGTATTCGATTCATTTTCAGTAATGAGAGTCTATTACTTTAAAATCATGCTCTGTTACTGTGATAGCTGTGTTTTCATCGATTCCAATTCCTAATAAATTCGGATGCTCTTTTGAGGAATGTAAACTATTGAACGGTCGATTGTGTGCAATTAAGTGTTGGTCGATTGCACTTTCTTGATGAAACCAACACTTTTTTGTGGTCACCGTTCAGAATCTGATTGTTTTTGGTGGCTCCACGTGCTAAAAAACTTCAGCTTGGATTGGCTTTTTTCTAAAGGAACCATTCTGAAGTATTCATGAGGTTGCAACATTATTTCTAAGTGCGCTTTTCAACTACTAAAATATAATCAACTTTAGCTGTTGCACCCATGAATTGAAAAGTAGGTTTTACATTCGGGACTATTGAAACGACTTCCCCTTTTACATTGTTTAAAAACTCCTCTAATTGATATTGCATGGTATCTCTTTTGACATCTATGCGGTGGACCCGGTATTTCATGATACGTGTAATTAAGTTATGATGAAATAACTTGAAAAGGGAGTGAATTTGAAGTTTAGTTGAACTAGTAAAATACGTACTAAGCTGTAATAAAGGTATGAAATATTAGAATGAAAATTTCATTTTTTAAAATTAGAATAAATCAATTTTTTCAATACGCACTAATGAAACGGAGCTAAAGACTAATAGCAATACTGAATTAAAGATCCTTTTGGTAACGTTCAATCATGGCTGCTCTTGATTCGGCAGGTTCGCTACTGTTTAATTGCTCTTTGAGCATGGTTCCCATGGTTGGAAATTCGGACGGACCAATTTGTGCGTTTATATCCCAGAGTTTTGAGCGCATAAATGCTTTTGCACAGTGAAGAAAAATTTCTTCAATTGAAACAACTATACAAGATATAGGAGTTTTAGAATTATTGGCAAACAGCTTTAAAATTTTGGGGTCAGTTGTAAGCTCTGCTTTTCCGTTGATTCTTAAGGTTTCATCAATCCCGGGAATCATAAATAATAAGCCTATGTGTTGTGTTTCTGAAATGTTTACTAAACTATCTATTCTGTTATTTCCTTTAAAATCGGGTAGGAGTAATTGATTGTTTGAAATTTTAACAAAGCCAGGGTCGCCGCCTCTGGGAGAAGCATCCATTTTTAAGTTATTATCGCAAGTTGAGAGCACCACGAAAGGAGATTTAGAGATGAAATTTTTTGAATGTTTTTCGAGAGTTGTTAGTACTTTTTTAGAAGCTCTTCCCTTTGGAAAACCATACAATTCTCGTAACTGGGATTCATTTTTAAGTATCATTATAAGATGTTTGCTGCGAGTGCTACTCGGTTGTGAGGTCTAAATTAGTAATTGTTGATGAAATTGCTGTTTTTTATCTTAAAGAGAAAATGTTAATCAAGATTCTGTTTTGAACTCAATGCTGCTTAAAATTCCAATCGCATCCGGGAAGTATTTGTAGAAAAGTTCTTTGACCGATAAATATCTGAATTCATAGTATTCTTGATGGTGCTGGAAGAAAACGAAATACTTTTTATAAATGTTCTTTTTAGCAGTGGGATTTTCTTTTGTATTGTGAACATGTTTCCAGCTGTATTCGTATTCATAGATATAAATATCTCCTAAGTCTGACGATTCAAAAGAGGCGTTGTGAGAAAATATGTCGAAATTTCTTTTTTCAATGGCAATTTTTTGAAGCACATAGGTATGAAAGTCGATAGCGTCTTCAATTTGAATTTGAGTTATAGCCACATGATTTTGAAATGATTTTTTCGAAGGCGGGCTAAAATTTATTTCCCCGTGTATATTCATGGTTTCCCATCCTTCAGGTTTTTCCAAAGTAAAATTTTGTTGGTCCATCCATGATTGTGCAGTTAATGGTTCTTGTTTTTTAGTGCGGCAAGACAAAGCTGAAATGACTAATAATAGCAAGAGAATCTTTTTCATTGAGTTAATAGTATAAGATTTGGCTTTAAGTTATCTGATAATAGCGTTTTTAAGTGGATTGAATAATAAACTAATGATGTCATGTACTTTGATTCAAATCCAAAAACCAAAATCCCGTGTGTTCTTCTGGTTCTCCGTTTGGTTTTTTATAGCGACGTAAGATTTTCTCCCCAAACTCAAAGGAAATTGGTTTGCTGAAGATGGGTCCGTCGTAGCAAAATGTATGAAATTCTCCGTTCTCACCACAAGGATCTACATTTTCTGGAAGATCCTTTAAAAAGCTCTGGTCAAGTTCTC
>CAXQVI010000035.1:0-70212 GCA_964227255.1 Flavobacteriaceae bacterium | reverse complement strand
TGTCGATTTCAATATTTTCAATGAACTTAATCTTCCTAAATTTCTCACCAAAATGCTCAGCATTTTAGCGGCTGCAAAGATACAAACTTTTAAACTTATAAACCAAAATAATTTTGACCTTTTTTTTAAAAATCTTATCCCAACTTTTTTAAGAACTTACTCTAACCTTTTCCCGTTAGCGGGTGCAAATATACAACCCTTTTTCTTTTACCAACAAACTTTTTAAAATCTTTTTTGAAATTAATTTTAGGAACATTTATAAAGAGCTGATTTACCCAATTTTACCGGGATTTAACACCTTAAATAAGGTACGGAAACCATTCATATACTTAAAAGGAATACCCTTTTAAACTACTTGGCCTTATTCACCAAATAAACTCCGAGCAAAATAATTGCTCCAGCAAAGAATTGTAAAAAAGTAACCTTCTCTCCATCCATCACACCCCAGCTGATTGCCACAATAGGGATTAAATACGTAACTGATGATGAAAAAATAGGTGTTGATATTTGAATCAGATGATTGAACATGATTTTTGCTAAGGCTGTTCCGAAGAATGCCAGAATAGCAATATAAAAGATACTATTCCATTCTACAGGTGTTCCTTCAAAAGTATTAAAGAAGTCCGTGTATATTAATACCAATAAGGTAGGCACAATTAACAGGAAGAAATTCCCAACTGTAATACTCAAAGCATCCAGATCGTGCAGATACTTTTTCAATATATTCACATTGAACGCATACCCAACACTAGCCAGCAAAATGAAACTTGCATAAAAATAATCCTGATTCGGATTGACCTCTGCTCCTTTTAATATTAATATCACTGTTCCTGCCAGACCAATCAAGACACCTAATAGCTGTTTTCTTTTAAATGAAAATCCAAAAACCAGCGCTCCAAAGATCAATGTATTCAAAGGAGTCAACGAATTCAAAATCGATGCAATTGAACTATCTATTTTATCAATAGCAAAAGCAAAGAGAAAGGCTGGAAAAAAAGTCCCTAACAATCCATTCAATGTTAAATAGTACCAATGCTTTTTTGAAATACGGAACAATCTTCGAAATCCGAAGACCAGCAAAAACATCGCAGTAATTAATGTCCGAAGTGCTCCAACCTGAACCGGACCTAGCCCTATTAAAGCTTTCTTCATTAAAATAAAAGAGCTCCCCCAGATGATTGCCAATATAGAAAGGTATACCCAGCGTAAGGTTTTGTTATCCATTGATTTGATATGATGCTGCAAAAATCGATTTTTTATTCGAATAATTGCTGAATTGTTGTTAATTTCGCCCAAAATATTGATTCACATATGAAGCGTATTATCACCTTAATTTTATGTTCTGTTGTTTTATTGAGCTGTGGAGAAAACACCACTAAAAAAGAAACAACACCTGAGGATATTACTCAAAAGGAAATGGCATTAAAAAATATTGAAGTTGATATTGAAGGAATGACCTGCGAAATAGGATGTGCGCGTTTGATTCAATCTAAACTTTCCAAAGTGGAGGGTGTGACTTACACCAGAGTGAGCTTTGAAGCTGGCAAAGGACAATTTACATACGACTCCAATCAAATTTCTTCCGAAGAAGTTATCAATTCTATTGAGAAAATCGCTGGTGGGGATTTGTATACAGTTTCTGCCTCAAAAGAAATTTCTGAAATTACAATGACTTCAGAAACCACTCCTACTTCAGAAGAAATAAAATAACTACGGTACTCTTTTTCTCAAATCGTACATAAAGAATAGTAAGGTTATGAAATACAATAACCCAACTAACTGGTGCAATACTCCTAATGTTAATGGAATTTTACCTTCAACATTAATCACTGTCAATATTCCTAACACCATTTGAATACTTATTAAATAGAACGTAGCTTGCAGCCACTTTAAAGAGTTCAAAGACACTTTCGACTTGTAGTTAAAGAAAAGCATTGTTACAAATATTAATAATGCGTAGGCTAAAATCCGATGTATGAATTGTACCAATGCAGGTGCAAACAAATAGCTATCGTAATTGATCATATTCCCCCAGTTCCAGTTAGCTCCATCGAGCAATACCGACGGAATAAATTCTCCATTCATATCTGGCCAACTCGGATAGTACAAACCTGCTTTCATTCCAGCCATCAATCCGGCAAAGATAAGTTGTGCCAAGGTCAAACCTACAATAAAACGTACAAAAGCCCGATTGATTTTAAAATGTGCAGTTTTCATTCCATATACATCTGCAATAGTTCGTACCATAGCCCAAATTACGAACATTGCCAAAATCCAGTGGACTGTTAGTTTGTAAGCATTCACCCAAGGTCTGTCAACCAGTCCGCTAGCCACCATAATCCATCCAGCAGAGGCGGTTAAAGCTGTTAATAAAACAACTACCAACAAACGTTTTGTCAAATACCAATCGATTTTCCTCTTTACTACAAAATACAGAAAAGGAATTGCGAAAATAACACCTATCGACCTCACCCAAAGTCGGTGGAAATATTCCCAGAAATAAATGAACTTGAAGTAATCCACATCAATAGTTGAATTGATTTTCTCATATTGCGGTGTTACCTTGTACAAATTGAAAGCCTCAATCCATTGAGCTTCATTTAGCGGAGGAATTACACCTGTGATAATATCCCAGCTGGTAATTGAAAGGCCAGAACCCGTCAATCTGGTAATTCCACCCAGAACTACCTGTCCAATTAACATTATTAATCCGAGGATTAACCAACTTCTTACACTTTTCGAATACTTACTATTTCTGTTTACTGCTTCCATTCCAGGGTTTCAATTAAATGCATGACGTCCTTTTCTAAATATCGAACAGCCGGTACAATAGAGTCATAATTTGGCTGTGAGTAGAAATACAAAGCTCCTGCAAGCACATGATTCACACTGTCCGTTACTCTGAACTGAAGGTTAGTCGCAACATCTCCCTCAACATTATACAATTTCCCGAAAACTTTTTGTTCATAGTTTTCATAAGGAATTGCATGAATTGCATCAGCTTTGATGGTGTGTTCAAAAGTTAGCTTTTCTACCTCACGCAAAATTTCCTCCAGATTATTATCGACAGCTCTATAGGTGATATGAACTGTGGCTTTTAATTCTGGATATTGCAACTTCGCCCAGCAATTATCGCTCGTATTTAGCTGTGCAAAATTAGAAACTTCGAATTGATAATTACAAGGGTTTTCAGATTTTTTATAGGTAGGATTCTCATAATCTAAAGTGAGAAATGATTTTGGTTTTGGCAGAGTTTCCTCCTTACAGGAAATCAAGAATAAAAATACCGCACAAATGCTTAAAAAGTTCTTCATTAATTAATTTCTATCTACAGTTACTTTCACTTGCTTTATGCGCTTTAGATCCATGGATTCTATCTTAAATGTGAAATTTTGAAAAACAATTTGCTCCCCTTTCTTCGGAAATCTTCCACAAATTTCAAGAACAAATCCGGCAATGGTTTCAGATTCTCCCTTATTCTCTTCTATGTCTTCATTTGATTCCAGATCCATGATTCTAGCAAAATCTTTCAGATTTGTCTTCCCTTCAAACAAATACGTATTGTTATTTATTTTCGAATATGATACATCTTCATCATCAAATTCGTCATTAATATCTCCTACAATTTCTTCGATTACATCTTCCAAGGTAACAATCCCACTGGTTCCTCCATATTCATCAACTACAATTGCAAGGTGATTTTTCTTTTCCTGGAATTCCTTAAGCAAATCGTCTAACTTCTTATTCTCCGGAACAAAATAAGGCACCCGCAGTAATTTTATCCAATTGAAATTCTTCTTATTCAAATGCGGCAACAAATCTTTCGCATAGAGAATCCCAATAATAGAATCTACATTGTCGGAATACACTGGAATTCTTGAATACCCTTTATCAACGATTCCAGATATCACTTCTGTATAAGGAGTTTCATCAACCAAAGCAAAAATATCAATACGTGGAGTCATAATCTGACTCGTTTCAGTATTTCCAAAACTCACAATCCCCTCTAGTATTTTTTGTTCATCAGTGGTTGTTGCCTCATCCGATGTAATTTTCAGCGCTTCAGATAGTTTTTCAACAGACAAATTCGACTGTTTTTTATTCAATTTCTTTTCAATAACAGTTGTCAACCCTAGTAAAGGCTTACTAACAATAGAAGTCGCAGAACGCAAAAATTTCAATGGCAACGCCATGAAAGATGCAAATCGCATTGCGTTTCTTGAGGCGTAAACTTTTGGCAACACCTCTCCGAAAAGCAGAATAAGGAAGGTTACTAAAACAACCTCAATCAAAAATTTAAGTATCTCAGAAATATTTGGTCCAAAAACAAAATCACCCATAAAGGCGAAGAGTAATACAATGAGGATGTTGATGAAATTATTTGTAATAAGAATGGTTGCCAATAACTTTTTAGGTTCTTCTAACAATTCCACTACTGTGCGTTCTGCAAGTTGATTGGATTCAGAAGCTTTATTTAATTGCGGCTGACTTAGAGAAAAGAAAGCTACTTCAGCTCCTGAAATAAGAGCCGATAAAATTAACAAAATCAAGCAAGAAAATGCTGCGATTAGTAAGTCGTTAGAAAAATCCTGAATAAAGTTCGATATGAACAATGAGGGTTCCGGGTCCAATTTTTCTGTTTTAATTAAAATGGTAAATCATCGTCTTCAGCACCTGCAATCTCTGCACCAGCATTATTTGGTTGCGGAGGTTGCTGCGCAGCAGCACTCGTTGATCCTAACTCCTTTTTAGTAGTCAAAAAGGTCATCTCTGTCACATGAATTTCGGTTGTATAGCGTGTGTTTCCATCTTCCCCTTGCCATTGACGTGTTTTAATTCTCCCTTCACAATAGATACGGTCACCTTTGCTCAGGTACTTTTCACAAAGTTCAGCCAGCTTATTGCGCACTGTAATATTATGCCATTCCGTATTTGTTACCTTTTCACCTGTCTGCCGGTTGGTGTACATTTCATTCGTGGCAAGCGGAAATCTTCCAATTGAATTACCTCCATCGAAGTAATGCATTTTCACCTCATCTCCTAAATGCCCTAATAAAATCACTTTGTTTACTGAACTTGCCATCTTTTTCTGGTTTTATACATCAAAAATACTAAAAATTTACCTCGAATAATATTCTTGTAAAAAATTATCAATCAGGACAGGAACCGGAAAGGCAAACACCCTACTCCATGAGATGTTAGCTTTTGGCAGATCTTCCAGTTCCACGAGCCAAAATTTGGCAAATATATGTTGATGTGATAGTTTATGGGGCCTATCTGTCGTAGAAAATTCACGAATTTTTGTACTTGTGTTTTCAAACCTAGATTGAAAATCTGAATGTTCTGAGAGCTCCTCAATAGAAATTTCTTTTTGTGTTTCAATTAGAGGAAACTGGTACAAACCTGTCCATATGCCTTTTTCCCGTTTTTCGAGTTGCGTATAATTTTCTTTTGTTTGAATTACGAGATAATTAAAATAACGTTTTCTTATTTTGAGTTTCTTCTCTTTAAAAGGAAGCGATTTCACTTCACCTTTAAGATATGCATAGCACGAATCTTTCAATCCGCACGTTTCACAATCGGGATTCTGAGGTACACATTTACGAGCCCCATATTCCATAATAGCCTGATTGAAAGTTCCAGGGTCATCTTTTAACAATACTTCCTGTGCCAACGCTTTGAATTCCTTTATACCTTTGGTAGAATTGGTAGCTGTTTTAACTCCGAAATAACGTCCAAGCACACGGTACACATTACCATCAACTACTGCGGTGGGTTCATTATAACATATTGATGCAATGGCGGATGCTGTATAATCTCCTACCCCTTTTAACTTGATGATTTCACCATAGGTAGCAGGAAATTCCCCATTACATTCATTCATTATATATTGTGCAGAATGGTGCAGGTTTCTGGCACGTGAATAATAGCCCAATCCTTGCCATAGTTTTAGCACCTCTTCCTCATCGGCACTTGCCAGATTTTCAACTCTTGGATAGGCTTCCATAAAACGTAAAAAATACGCTAACCCTTGATCGACTCTTGTTTGCTGTAAAATAATTTCGGACAACCATATCTTAAATGGATCCTTCGTTTTACGCCAAGGCAATTCTCTTTTATTTTGTAAATACCACGTTTTCAAATAGTTAGAAAATATCATACTATATCAATTTCGAAGCAATAATACATTATTTAAATGATTAAAATTTAGCAATTTAACTTTTTTAGTTTCATTTAATAATATTATCTTTGCGACCTTAATTTTATAATAACAGAAACAACAAAACAATGACAAAAGCAGAAATCGTAGCAAACATTTCAGAGAAGTCTGGAATTGAAAAAGCAGATGTATTAGCAACAGTTGAAGCATTCATGGCTGAAGTAAAGGATTCTTTAGAACAAGGAGACAATGTTTACTTGAGAGGATTTGGTAGCTTCATCATTAAAACTAGAGCTGAAAAAACTGGTAGAAACATTTCTAAGAATACAACAATTAAAATTGCTGCACACAACATCCCTGCCTTTAAACCTGCAAAAACATTCGTTGAAGGTGTAAAGACTAAAGTTGAGGTGAGGTAGTTAAATTATAATTTATTAACTAAATACATTCAATTATGCCAAGTGGTAAAAAAAGAAAAAGAGCTAAGATCTCGACTCACAAAAGAAAGAAGAGAGCAAGAGCAAACAGACATAAAAAGAAAAAGTAAGCTAAGCTTACTTTTTCTTTAACTTTACATTTGTTGCTGCAAGTTATATTGTTTCAACAAAATTAAAGTCACGTTCATTGAAATAAATATCTGCAAAACGCAGATATTGTTGGGTTTATACCTGAACTATTTATAAATCGTTGGATAATTTATTATTCAACATAAAAACAATACAGAGTGAAAACTGAATTAATTATTAGATCAAACTCCTCTGATATTGATTTTGCCTTATTAAAGGATGGAAGATTAATTGCATTAAATAATGAAAGTACCGGTAACAAATTTTCAGTTGGAGATATATTTCTCGCCAAAATTGGAAAAGTCTTATCGGGTTTAAACGCTTCTTTTGTTAACGTAGGTTACGAAAAAGATGGCTTTTTACACTATCATGATTTAGGAGCACAATTAAAATCCCTAAATAAGTTTTTAAAAGGAGTTACTTCAGGTAAAATAAAAGATTACACTTTAAAGAATTTTCAACTAGAAAAAGACATTGATAAAAATGGAAGTATAGTTGACACTATTAAATCTGGTCAAAATTTATTAGTACAAATTGTAAAAGAACCAATATCTACCAAAGGACCTCGTATGAGTTCTGAAATTTCCATTGCAGGTAGATACTTAGTTTTAGTTCCGTTCTCAGACAGGGTTTCGGTTTCGCAAAAAATTGCCGATCCTAAAGAAAAAGAACGTTTAAAAAGATTAATAAAAAGCATTAAACCTAAAGGTTTTGGAGTTATTATTCGGACTGTAGCTGAAAATAAAAAAGTTGCAGATTTAGACAGAGATCTACAAAACTCTTTAGACCGTTGGATTGCAATGTGTAAAAAGATTGCACGTGGAAAATCAATCCAGACACCTACGAAAGTACTAAGTGAATTAAACAGAGCGTCTTCAATTCTTAGAGATCTGTTTAACGACTCTTTTACAAGTATTGTTACAAACGACGAGTCTTTATATATAGAAATTAAAGAGTACTTACAAGAGATTGCTCCAGATAAGGAGAATATTGTAAGCTTGTATAAAGCTAAAGTTCCAATCTTCGAAAAATTTTCCATTGAAAGACAGATTAAAACGTCATTTGGAAAAACTGTTTCTATGAGTAAGGGTGCTTATTTAGTAATTGAGCACACTGAAGCATTACATGTAATTGATGTAAACAGCGGAAACAGATCTAACAAAGCCATGTCTCAAGCTGACACCGCATTAGAGGTAAATTTAATAGCTGCGTCGGAAATTGCAAGGCAATTACAACTAAGAGATATGGGTGGAATCATTGTAGTAGATTTTATCGACATGCACACTGCTGAGCATAGACAAAAACTCTATGATCACTTGAGGTCTGAAATGGCCTTCGATAGAACAAAGCATAAGATTCTACCACCTAGTAAATTCGGATTGATACAAATTACACGTCAACGAGTTAGACCAGAACTCGTAATTAAAACCAAAGAACCAAATCCTAGTGGAAATGGGGAGGTTGAAGCACCAATTGTGTTGATTGACAAAATTGAAACTGAATTGGAAAGGATATTATTAACAAAAAAACAGCATAAAATTGTTTTAAATACACACCCTTTCATTGCAGCTTATTTGACAAAAGGAATTCCTTCAATCAAACACAAATGGTTTACCAAATATAAAAAGTGGATTACAATTTTACCTAGAGATGCTTATCAATACCTTCAGTTCGATTTTTCGGATCCTGATGGTAATCGCATTAAATAAGGCAACAATATCTCAAAAGTCCGTAGCATTATATGTTGCGGACTTTTTTTTGTGGTTATGTTTAGTACGAATGAAATGAAGTATTAAACATAACCGTAAATAAAAGTCGTTTTAATGGCTTTTATTTGTTAGAACCAGAAACCTACATTGAAATACCAATAACTCTCTTTATGGTCAGGCGACCAGGTATAATTGATTTCCAAAGGACCTAAAAATGTATCAACTCCATATCCGACTAAATACCCTGATTTGGTGTCTTCAAATAATCGGCCATCATTGTATAAATCACTTTCAACCCTAGCATAATTTCCAGCGACAGAAAAATAATGATTTCGCAACCATTGATAACGCAAAGTAAGACCTGATTTTACATAGGCATCGGCAGTCAATTCCGCATAATCATAGCCAAATAAAGGCGTAAAATTATTGATGAAATTATATCCCCAACCTCCTACATTATAATCCAGGACCCTATTCTCATTATCTCCAATTGTTACGCCTGCTTCACTAAAAAAATGTGCAACAAATTTTCTGTCGAAAAAACCAAATGCCACATCACCTATGGCAGTTACCTGGGTAAAAGAATTAAAGTTATTATTATGATCTGTAGACGACATATAATGGCGCATCAACCCATCAAAATTCACTCCTTTTGTCGGAAAATATTTCTTATCTCTGGTATCTAATTTAGCATAGGCAATCACGTTCAAATAATCAGATCTGTCAAAGTAAAACCTTTCGTTATTCCTAAATTCCGTGCCCTGAAATTCTCCAATATTCTTAGTCGATATTTTAACATTTTGATGTTCAAATCCAAAACCAATGGTAAATATCCTTGACAAGACCGTCTGAATAAATAACTGATTTATAAAAGCACCATAGTCGACATTTATTTTGTTTATTCCTCCTTCAGAAAAGTTTACATCAACATCGAAAGCATCGTATTTCGCCCTTAACCCTGTACTGATATAGAATCCGTTATCAATAAAATAATTTACATCATACCGAACATTATCTCCCAGAATTAAATCGAACGACAATAGATCGTTTTTAGATAAAGCATGCTTCACCGTTCCATTCAACAATACCCCTGTTTGATATAAATCATCATAATGAATCCCTAATTTCAAATAGGAAGTTATATCACTTTCCTTTACTTTAATTTTTACAATACTTCCACCGTCATCTTCTTTAAGAATTTTGTATTGGACACTTTTGAAATTCTCTGTAGCTGTCAGATTATCGATGCTCTGAGTTAATTTTTTATATGAAATACTATCTTGCTTTTTCAGGTTTATGGTTCCCAAAATATTGGCTCTTGTATAATTTTCATATCCTTCAACCTCTATTCTTTTCACAAAATATTTGGTGTCAATATTTTTTGGACGTACTCTTTTGGCCTGCCCTTTTTGTCGTTTAGCAATTTCTCTTAACTCTTCTAAATGAAGGTTGGTGGCTTTTTCACCTTCTTCCAAAATACCAATATAACTACCAAATGAAACAACGCCGTAATTGGTCATGTCGGGCCTAATAAGTAACTCGACACGCTGATGTTTCTTTTCCAATCCATCATACATTTGAAAACTTACAATCTGATCTATGATGCTCAGGGCTGATCGCAATTGCTCTTTCTCATGCAACGATCCTTGTATATCAATTCCAATAATAATGTCGGCACCCATTGCACGGACCTCATCTACAGGAAAGTTATTCACTATTCCTCCATCAGAAAGCAGCCTTCCGTTAATTTCAACAGGAGCTAAAAGTGAAGGAAAAGATCCACTGGCCTTAATTGCTTCAGGAAGAAAACCAGATCGCATCACCACAGGTTCCCCTGTTTCTAAATCTGTTGCAACACATAAAAATGGGATTGGAAGTTCAGAAAAATCATTTATATCATTCACATGCTGCGTAAGTTTTGTAAATAAATTTAGAACTTTTTGACCTTCCGAAAGTCCAGCTGGCAAACCAACTTTATTATTCTGCACTGGAAGGGTTAAGGCATATTTTTCTCCTATTTCCTTTTGAACAAAGGACTTCGCGCGCCTTGGAACTTTATCATTTAAAATATCATTAAAATCGATAGTACGTACAATAGAATCCAACTGATCAGCAGTATATCCCGAAGCGTATAATCCACCAACCATAGCACCCATACTGGTACCACCAATATAATCAACACGAACTCCTACTTCCTCTAAAATTTTAAGCACAGCAATATGGGCAAATCCTTTAGCTCCACCACCACTAAGCACTACTCCAACCTTGACATCCTCTTGCTTCTTAGATTGAGCTTGAACAAGGTTCCCTATAATGAAAAATGTACATAAAATAAGAACTGTTCTTTTCATATCAATTTGTATTATGATAATAATTAAAGACTTTCTGAGCCCTAGATTTCCCAACTTCTGCTTCTAAATCTGACAAGGAAGCTTTTGAAACGCGTTTTGCAGATTTAAACTTTTTCAATAAACTAATTACAGTTTGTTCTCCAATACCCGGAATAGAATTCAATTCATTCTGTAACGCACCTTTACTTCGTTTATTTCGATGATGTGCAATTCCAAATCGATGCGCTTCATTTCGCAACTGCTGAATAATTTTCAAACTCTCAGATTTCTTATCTAAATACAGCGGAATGGAATCTTCAGGATAATAAATTTCTTCCAACCTTTTTGCTATACCAATTATTGCAATTTTATTTCGTAGTCCCAGAACATCAAGACTTTTTACTGCGGAAGACAATTGCCCTTTTCCTCCATCAATTACAATCAGCTGAGGCAATGGCTCCCCTTCCTCAGAAAGTCGCTTATATCTTCTAAAAACAACTTCTTCCATAGATGCATAATCGTCTGGTCCCTCAACAGATTTTATATTGAAATGACGGTATTCCTTTTTACTCGGCTTTCCATTCCTGAAAACCACACAAGCTGCTACCGGATTGGTACCCTGAATATTTGAATTATCGAAACATTCAATATGACGTGGCTCTTCTGAAAGTCGCAAGTCCTTTTTCATTTGCGCCATCAAACGATTTGTATGTCGATCAGGGTCCACAATTTTCACTTGCTTAAATCGTTCTTGTCGGAAGTACATCGCATTGCGAATACTCAACTCAACAATACGTTTCTTATCTCCTAGCTTGGGAACAGTTACTTTTACCAGTCCTCCTATTTCAACCTCAAAAGGAACGTAAATTTCTTTGGATCTGGAGTTAAACCGCGCTCTTATTTCAACGATAAACAATTCGAGCAACTCTTTATCGGATTCATTTAATTTCTTCTTAATTTCTGCAGTATGTGATTGAATAATGGCTCCATTAGCAATTTTGAAAAAGTTTACATAACTATAACTCTCATCGGACACAATAGAAAATACATCAACATTGTTAATCGAAGGACTTACCACAGTGGACTTGGCCTGATAATTTTCCAACAGACCTACCTTTTCCTTAATTTTTTGTGCTTCTTCAAACTCCAAATTCTCTGCAAATTGCATCATTAAATCGTTTAATGTTTTTAGCGAAGCTTTAAAATTTCCTTTGATAATATTGCGTATCGCCTGAATATCATTTAAATAGGCGTCATTGGTTTGAAAACCTTCACAAGGTCCCTTGCAATTTCCGATGTGATAATCCAAACATACTTTGTATTTACCAGTTGCAATATTCTCAGACGACAAGTCGTAATTGCATGAGCGCAGCTGATACAAATCCTTAATGAGATCGAGCAAGGTGCGCGCTGTTCTTACAGAGGTGTAGGGTCCATAGTATTCCGAGCCGTCTTTTATGACATTCCTTGTTAAAAAAACCCTTGGAAACCGCTCTTTTTTAATACATATCCAAGGATAGGTTTTGTCGTCTTTCAATAAAACATTATACCTCGGTTTGTATTTTTTTATCAGGTTGTTTTCCAGTAAGAGCGCATCGGTTTCTGTATTCACAACAATGTGTTCGATACGTGAAATTTTCTTTACCAACACTTTTGTTTTTCCTGAATCATGCGTCTTTGTAAAATATGAAGACACACGTTTTTTTAGGTTTTTAGCTTTACCTATATACAATATGGTATCATCCTTATCAAAATACTGATAAACTCCTGGTGAGGTGGGTAATGTTTTTATCTGCAGCTCTAAACTCAAGGGGATTGCTTTTAAAGTAAAAATAAGGCTAATTTTTTAATTAAATTCTTTAAAAATCCGGGTTTTAATACGGTTAAAAATCAATAAAAAAGTAGTACTTTTGCAAAAAAATTAAAAAAGGCACAATTTTTGGCTTTTTATTGAGGATAATTAAATTACAAGATGATGAAGCATTGGAAAAAATATACAAAGGATGTTCTAATAGAGAAAATTGACGAGGCTTTAAAAAGCTCAGTTGATTTTGAAAAATCAAAATATTTAGGATACCCTGTTTCAAAATTAGACGGAAACGTTTTTAATACAAGTGGCGCTTTTTTAAATGATTCTCCATTATTGAAATCATTTATTGCCAATCCAAATAATATCGGTTGTCATACATTAGGAAAATCTGAAATAGCTTTTAAAGGTTCTCAGGAGTTAGAAAAAGAAGTTATTCAGGTGCTTGCAGAAGACATTTTTCATGCCGAACCTGAGTCGTACGACGGATATATTGCTCAGGGTGGAACAGAAGCCAATATTCAGGCGTTATGGGTGTTCAGAAACATGTATAAAAACAAGTATGATGCAAAGCAGGAAGAAATGGTGATTCTTTCTTCTGAAGACACGCATTATTCGGTTCATAAAGGATCTAACCTCTTAAATGTTGATACTATTAGTATTCCGGTTGATTTCAATACAAGAAGAATCATTCCGGAGGAGTTAGATCAGATTATTTCTGAACAAAAGACTCAGGGAAAGAAATACTTTATGGTGATTTCAAACATGGCCACAACAATGTTTGGTTCAGTGGACAACCCTGACATGTATGCCGATTTATTAGAAAAACATGAAGTAGTTTATAACATTCATATTGACGGAGCATTTGGTGGTTTCATCTACCCAATTTCAAACCGTCAGTCGACCATTAATTTTGCAAACCCTCATATTTCTTCAATTACTATCGACGCACACAAAATGCTACAGGCTCCTTATGGAACAGGAGTATTTTTATGCAGAAAAGGTTTGATCGAAAATGTACTTACAAAAGAAGCTCAGTATGTGGACGGAATGGACTTAACACTTTCAGGAAGCAGGTCTGGAGCAAATGCAATTGCTGTTTGGATGATCTTATTCAGTTATGGTTATTACGGATGGTTTGAAAAAATCAACACCTTATTATTAAGAACTCAATGGTTCTGTGATCAGTTGAGAGCTATGAATGTTGAATTTTTCAGAGATCCATTTATGAATATTATTACTTTAAGATCCCATGAGGTCCCTCAGGAAATAGCACTTAAATATGGATTGGTTCCTGATTCTCATGAAGGTGAGAACAATTGGTACAAAGTAATTGTAATGGATCATGTTGAAATTGACAACTTAAAAGGATTTATTGAAGACTTAAAAAGTGTAAAAGCTGCAGTTTAATTCCAAATTCTTTATAAACATAAAAAAAGTGAAGCCCTGGCTTCGCTTTTTTTATGTTTTAATTTTTGATCTAACCAAAGAGAAAGGTTTTAATAGCTTCCCAATTTTTGAAGACAAAGGATGTGAGTAAAAATGAGGTAATAAATACTGCAATCGCAATTATAAGTTGCTTTTTCATGATTAATTCTTAAAACATACTATTAAACAAATATCCTGAAATCATTATACAAAAGGTCACCACCGAAAAGAAAATAGCTATCAACTTCATAGTCATCACCTTTTTCAGCAACATGGCTTCTGGAAGTGAGAGTCCTACAACTCCCATCATAAATGCCATAGCTGTTCCCAACGGAATTCCCTTTGCTACCAATACCTGCATTACAGGTAATACTCCCGAGGCGCTCGAATACATTGGAACCGCTAATAAGGTTGCCAATGGAACGGCAAACAAGTTGTTTTTTCCTAAATAGCTCTCGAAAAAACCTTGTGGCACATACCCGTGAATCAATGCTCCGATTGCCAATCCGACCAAGATATATGGTAAAATTCCTTTTAAAATATCAACAGTTTCCTTCCAAATTGTTGGCAACTTGTCTTTAAGTGAAGTTTTTTCCAATTCAAATTTTTCCGAATCCTTTTGAGAGTTTTCCAAAATTTGCTGTACCCAGGGCGACAAATATTTCTCCAACTTCAACTTTTGAAGAATCATTCCTGATATGGTCCCTAGCAACACTCCGCTCACCACATAGATAAGTGTTGTTTTCACTCCGAATAGTCCGATAAACAATCCAATAGCCACTTCATTTACCAAAGGGGAAGTCACTAAAAAAGAAAATGTAACACCCAATGGAATTCCCCCTTTAACAAAACCTATAAATAAAGGAACTGATGAGCAGGAACAAAATGGAGTTACTACTCCAAACAAAGAAGCCATTAAATACTCAAAGCCATACAATTTTTTTCTCGACAAATAGTTTTTTACCTTTTCAACCGGAAAAAAACTATTTACAATTCCCATCAAGAAAATGATAATAACAACGAGTAAGATGATTTTGATACTGTCGTAAATAAAGAAATTTAAGGCTTCCGACAAATGATTTCCTCTTCCCAAATCGAACAGATCAAATACGAACCAATCCGCGAATTTCTGCAGCCAATCAAACATCATTAAATGTATTTAAATAGTTGCAGTAATTAGGATTGATCTGATGCCTTGCCTTCAGCTGAACAACTATCAGTTCCTCTTGATTCAACAGAATTTGAAGCAAGGTCTGAACAACATGAACTGGATGAAAAATTATCTAAAATTAATGCTTCTATTTCTTGTTTTGTAGGGGTCTTGCCTGTCATTACCACTTTTTCATCAATCACAATACCAGGAGTGCTCATTACATCATATTTCATGATTTCCATAATATCTTCGATCTTTTCAATTTTTACATGTAATTTATTTTCAACAATTACTTCTTCAAAAGCTTTCTTTACGCCATCACAACTGCAACATCCACTTCCTAATATTTTAACTACTTTCATTTCTTTAAGTTTAACTTTATTTATTATCGCCAATTAACGATTAGATCTTTCAAATTTTTTTACTTGTTCAACAACAATCACTAGAATTCTGATGAAAAAATTCGTCGAATAAATGTTTCGCTCTTTTCCAGTTTTTCTGATTGATACAATACTTAATTTTTGGAGGATTAACTTCTCCTTGAATCAGCCCTGCCTCCTTCAATTCTTTTAAATGCTGAGAGATTGTAGACTGAGCCAAAGGCAATACTTCCAACAAATCTCCCGTATAACAACAACTGACACTGTCTAAATGATTTAAAATCTTAATACGCGTAGGATGTCCTAAAGCCTTAGCGAAACGAGCTAGTTCTTCAGTTTCCACCAAATACGATATATGCTTATTTGTTCTATTCATGAGTACATCGTAAAATTACGATTAATAGTTGATAAAACAAGAAGATTTTATCTTAAAGTCCTTTAGGAAAGACTTTTTTATTAAAGAAAATCATAATTCCAACCGCCGTAGAAATAGCGGTGTCGGCCACATTAAATATTGCATTGAAAAAGGTAAAGTGTTTCCCTCCTATCCCGGGGATCCATTCTGGAAGAATTCCTTTCCAGATTGGGAAATACAACATGTCTACTACTTTGCCATACAACAATTCACCATAAGGTTCAGCGGCAAACATGGTTGCTGGTTCATTTAAGGGTGCATTAAAAATGATACCGTAAAAAACAGAATCAATAATATTTCCTAAAGCTCCTGCAAAAACCAGAGAAACGGAAATAATTAATAAATTCGGAGCTCCTTTTTTAATCGCATTAAAAAGCCAATATCCGATACCTGTAATTGCAATGATTCTAAAAATGGTTAATAATAACTTTCCCGTTTTACCTCCAAATTCGGCACCCCAGGCCATTCCGTTGTTTTCAATAAAATGGATTCTAAACCAATCGAATACCACTACTTCTTCACCATAGATAAAATTAGTTTTGACATAAATCTTACTAATCTGATCTATCAATAATACCAATACAATTATGACAATGGACTTCTTCAACATTTCTATTTCAAAAAAAGAAAGCTTTCTGATTGAAAGCCTTCCGTATAATTATTTTTTAATTTTGTTTCTTCTTGGCCGCAATACTCAGTGTTGCGTGAGGAACTAACTTCAAACGTTCCTTTTGAATTAAATCGCCTGTTGCACGGCAGATTCCGTAGGTCTTATTTTCAATTCTCAATAGGGCGTTCTTTAAATCTCTAATGAACTTTTCTTGTCTAATTGCCAATTGAACATTCGCTTCCTTAGACATCGTTTCAGATCCTTCTTCAAATGCCTTGAACGTAGGAGAAGTATCTTCTGTTCCGTTATTACTATCATTTTTAAACGTTGATCTCAACAATTCGAGATCTTGCTCTGCAGACTCGATTTTCTTCAAGATGATCGCTTTGAATCCAGCTAAATCAGCATCTGAATATCGCTTTGTGTTCTCATTCATAATTTAAAGTTTTTCAATTAGAATCTTGGAATCTACATCATCAAATGAAATTGGAGTTCCGTTTGACAATTCTTCCACGAAAACTAATTCAGTGGTTAATGTTTCTGTCTTTATATAATGCTCATTAGAAGCGATTGAGTGCTCTAATATATCATTTTTTTCTAATACCAATTTAATTTTATCAGTCACATCTAACCCTGTTTCCTTACGAAGATTTTGCACACGATTTATTAGTTCTCTGGCATTTCCTTCTTTTCGTAATTCTTCAGTTATTGTAACGTCTAAAGCAACGGTTAAATTTCCTTGATTTGCTACCATCCAACCTGCGATATCCTGAGATGAAATCTCTACTTCATCCAAAGTTATTTGAGTTGAAACTCCATTTACTTCAATTAAGATTTCGCCTTCTTTTTCAATGGCTGTAATATCTTCTTGAGTAAAGTTTTGAATTGCCTGACCAACAAATCTCATATCTTTTCCAAACTTAGGTCCTAACACCTTGAAATTTGGCTTGATGTTTTTCACTAAAATACCAGAAGCATCATCAATCAATTCTATTTCTTTTACGTTTACTTCCGATTTGATTAAGTCAGCTACCTCTAAAATCTCTTCTCTATCAGCTGCATCCAAAACAGGAATCATGATTCGTTGTAACGGCTGACGCACTTTAATCATCTCTTTTTTACGTAACGATAAAACCATCGAAGATATTTTTTGAGCCTGCTCCATTTTATGCTCTAACTTCTTATCAACCAAGCTACTATCATAGGTTGGGAAATCAGATAAATGAATCGATTCAAAATTTTCCTTTCCGGTAGCTGCAATCAAGTCTCTGTATAAGTTATCCATAAAGAACGGTGCAATTGGAGACCCCAATTTAGCTACATTCAACATACAGGTGTACAAAGTTTGATATGCCGAAATTTTATCTTGTCCGTAATCGCCTTTCCAGAATCTTCTTCTACTCAATCGCACGAACCAATTACTCAAGTGTTCTCCAACAAACTCTTGAATAGCTCTTGCAGCTTTCGTTGGCTCATAAGCTTCATAGAATTTCTCTACGTCTTGAATCAGGGTATTTAATTCGGAAAGAATCCAACGGTCAATTTCGGGACGATCCGAAATAGCGATATCATCCTCAGCATACGTGAAATTGTCCAAATTAGCATACAATGAGAAGAATGAATACGTATTGTAAAGAGTTCCGAAGAACTTTCTACGCACCTCATCAACTCCATCCAAATCAAATTTTAGGTTATCCCACGGATTTGCATTGGAAATCATGTACCAACGTGTAGCATCAGGTCCGTAGGTATCCATTGTTTCAAATGGGTCAATGGCGTTTCCTAAACGCTTCGACATCTTCTTTCCTTCTTTATCCAGAACCAAACCATTAGAAACTACATTCTTATAAGCTACTGAATCGAACACCATTGTTCCGATGGCATGTAACGTATAGAACCAACCTCTTGTTTGATCAACTCCTTCAGCAATGAAATCTGCTGGAAAGAATTTATTACCGTCTATTAATTCTTTGTTTTCGAATGGATAATGCCATTGAGCATAAGGCATCGAACCAGAATCGAACCATACATCAATTAAGTCACTTTCTCTCTTCATTGGTTTTCCTGAAGCAGAAACCAACGTAATACTATCTACTACATTTTTATGAAGATCAATTTTATCATAATTCTCTTCGCTCATATTACCAACTTCGAAGTCAGCGAAAATATCAGCCTCCTGCACACCAGCTTCGACAGCCTTTTGCATTTCAGCTTTTAATTCTTCCACAGAACCGATAATTAATTCTTCCGTTCCGTCTTCAGTTCTCCAAATTGGTAAAGGAATTCCCCAGTAACGAGATCTTGATAAGTTCCAGTCGTTTGCGTTTTTCAACCAGTTTCCAAAACGTCCCTCTCCGGTCGATTTTGGCTTCCAGTTGATTGTATCATTCAGCTCAAACATGCGGTCACGTTCTTCTGTTACCTTGATGAACCAAGAATCTAATGGGTAATATAAAATTGGCTTATCCGTACGCCAGCAGTGTGGATAACTGTGACGGTATTTTTCAACGTGGAATGCCTTATTTTCTTCTTTTAATTTAATCGCAAGCTCAACATCCATTGAACGTTCCGGAGCTTCTTCATCAACATAGTATTCATTCTTCACATATTTTCCTCCAAACTCAGCCATATGAGAAGTGAACTTTCCTTGCAAGTCTACAAGAGGCACTGGATTTTCATTAGCATCCAAAACCAACATCGGTGGAACTTCTGGCTGTGCTTGTTTCGCTACCATGGCATCATCGGCACCAAAAGTTGGTGCTGTGTGCACGATTCCTGTACCATCTTCTGTTGTTACAAAATCTCCGGCAATGACTCTAAAGGCATTTTCAGGATTTTGGTAAGGCAATGCGTATGGTAATAATTGTTCGTAGCGTGCATCTAATAATTCAACTCCTTTCATTTCAGCAACCACGATGTAAGGAATCTTTTTATCTCCCTCGCTGTAGGCAGCTAATTCTGCTTCATTTTCAACAGTAAAGAACTTCTTAGTGAATTGTTTCTGAACTAAGGCCTTTGCAAGAACAACTGTAATTGGTTCAAAGGTATATTGGTTGAAAGATTTCACAACTACATAGTCGATTTTCTTTCCAACAGTTAAGGCTGTATTTGAAGGCAAGGTCCAAGGAGTTGTTGTCCAAGCTAAAAAGTGCACATCGCCATCCATTATTTTTAATTGCTCTGGCAACGTCTCTTTCACTGCTTTAAACTGAGCAACAACTGTAGTATCTGTTACATCCTGGTAAGTTCCCGGCTGGTTCAACTCGTGGGAACTCAATCCTGTACCTGCTTTTGGCGAATACGGCTGAATTGTGTATCCCTTGTAGATCAAATCTTTCTTATACATTTGAGCCAACAACCACCAAACAGTCTCCATGTATTTAGGTTTATACGTCACATATGGATCTTCCATATCTACCCAATACCCAACACGTCTGGTCAACTCGTTCCAGATGTCTGTATAACGCATTACTGCTTTTTTACAAGCTTCATTGTATTCTTCAACAGTAATTTTAGTTCCGATATCTTCTTTGGTAATTCCCAATTCTTTTTCAACACCCAATTCTACAGGCAAACCATGCGTATCCCATCCTGCTTTACGCTTCACTTGATACCCTTTTAAGGTTTTATAACGGCAAAAAATATCCTTAATAGCTCTTCCCATCACATGGTGAATTCCAGGAAGTCCATTTGCAGAAGGAGGTCCTTCAAAAAACACAAATGGTTTGTTGCTATCTTTAGTCGATATACTCTTTTCGAAAATATTTTCTGATTCCCAGTGTGCTAAAGTTTCAGATGCCACTTTAGTTAGGTTCAAGCCTTTATATTCTCTAAACTTTTTACTCATTTTATGCCTTGAATTTTTATGGATGCGAAAATACGGATTTTCTCTCGAATTACAGTCGTAAAAAGACTTAAAAAAAACACATAAAACTTATGAATTTTGTAGATTTAACCTGATGCAAATCAAACTTTTGAAAGAATGTACAGAATTCTAAAAAAAATACTCATAAGAGTGCACCAAGAAGGAAAGCGAATTCCGCTTACAAAAGACTCTAAATTTATTTTCTTTAGTGATGTTCATATGGGGAATAATAGCTATGCCGATGACTTTGCCCACAACCGAAATATATTCCATCATGCCCTAAGAACATACAACGACGAGAAGTTCACTTTTGTTCTTTTAGGTGATGGTATCGAATTTTGGGAAAACAATTTATTTGCTGATATTTTTGAGGCACATCAAAATGTTTTTTTCAAGATGGACGAATTTCATTCAGAAGGACGGCTGCATTTGCTTTGGGGAAATCACGATATGATTCTCAAAAAACCTAAAAAAGTAAAGAAATACTTTCATAGCTATTTTGATGAAGCTACTGGTCATTATAAAGATCTTTTTAAAGGAATTTCTTTTGAAGAAAGTATTATTCTCGATCTGCCAGACAGTGAAAAAGATATTCTTTTAATACACGGTCATCAAGCTGATTATTTCAATTATGTCTTGTGGAAAATAAGTCGTTTTCTAGTTCAGATTTTATGGACGCCTTTGCAGGTTGTTGGCATAAAAAATCCTGCCAGTCCTGCAAAGAACTATCGCGATTTAAAAAAAGTGGAACGCACTATAAAAAGATGGATTCAGGAAAACAATAACCAAATGATTATTGCCGGACACACGCACAGACCGCGTTTTCCTGATGTTGGTGAAATCCCTTATTTCAATGACGGAAGTTGTGTACATCCTCGATTCATTACGGGAATTGAAATTGAAAATCTGGAAATTTCATTAGTCAAATGGAGTATTGTAACCCGGAAAGACGGGACACTTCAAATTAAGCGAACATTGTTAAACGGACCGGAAAAAATAGCTAATTATTTAAACTAAGAAACGCCTCCTAAGAGGCGCCATTCTTACTTGGGGTTAAAATTTTTATATCTCCAACCCTCTAATTCTCAAATTTTTAAGAAATCGAAATTAACGATTTCATTACCAATAAACAAGATTAAAACCCTCTTTCTTTTTGAATTTTTTCATAGGCCTTTTGAACCTGTCTGAATTTATCCTCTGCCCCTTTCAAATGCTCTTCCCCGAGATGCTGTAGTTTATCTGGATGATACTTCTTCACCATACGTCGGTAGGCCTTTTTAATCTCATCAGCACTAGCAGTTTTTTCCACTTCCAGGATCCGATACGCACTATCTGAACTACTATAGAACATGGCCTTTATAGATTCATAATCGTTTTGGTTAATGTACAGATACCCAGCAATTCCTCTAATAGCTTCAACCTCTTCCATGGTAACTTGTCCATCCGCCTTGGCAATTCCAAATAAATAATGAATAAGTTGTAAGCGTGCGGCGTGGCTTAAATTCTGTCTGATTTGGATACAAACTTGTCTGACGGATACTTTTTGACTCTTCATAAATCCTTTAAACAATTTGAAGGCATGACTTGCACGTTCCTCCCCATACATTTGCTTAAAGTGATTTCGGACAAAATTCAATTCCCGTTCGTCAATCTTTCCATCAGACTTTATAACCATTGTTGATAAAATCAAAAGACTTATTTCAAAATCTCCTGATCGCTTGTTGGAGGCAGTCTGACTTAATTGCCTGGCTGCATCAAGATCATCTTTAGAAAATCCATCCAATATATTTCCAACTACAAAACCTAGAATACTTCCTATTGGACCTCCTAATGAAAATCCAAGTCCGGCTCCAAGCCACTTTATAAAATTTCCCATATTTAAAATTAGACTTCAAAGATAGTATTAGTTCATTTGTTCAACCTAAAATGAGCTGAGAACTCTTGTTAAAAAAAGTATAAACTTTCTGCTGATAATGAATATATTTGCATCAAATTACGTCTAACAAAAAAAAACAAAAAATATGTACCCATCAGAATTAGTTGCCCCAATGAAAATGGAATTGGAAAATGCAGGGTTCACTTCTTTATTAACATCAAATGAAGTAGAAGAAGCTTTAAAGTTAGAAGGAACAACTTTAGTCGTTGTGAATTCTGTTTGTGGTTGTGCAGCAGGAGCTGCAAGACCGGGAGTTATTCACTCTATCAAAGGTGAAAAAGCGCCAAAAAACTTAGTAACCGTATTTGCAGGTGTTGATAGAGAAGCTACTGACACTGCAAGAGGATTTATGGTACCGTTCCCTCCATCTTCTCCATCTATTGCTTTATTCAAGGATGGAAACTTGGTTCACATGTTGGAGCGTCACCACATTGAAGGAAGACCTGCTGAAGCAATTGCTGCAAATTTAGAAGCTGCTTACGAAGAATTTTGCCAGTAGAACGTCTTAACTAACAGGACAGATGCAAAGATTATTTTCACTTTTTACGCTAGGTTTGATTTTTACAATGTTAAGTTGTGCATCATCAAATGACACAAACAATCAGCTGTCGGAACGCATGGCGTTGTTTGATGAAAAGGCAGCCATTCAGGAAATGGTTTTTAACGCAGAATGCTCAGATAAAAGTGAATGCAAGTATATTGGGTTTGGAAGCAAACCTTGTGGTGGACCTTGGTTTTACATGGTATACAACAGCTCTATTGAGGAGGAAGTAATAGCAAGAGTTGAAGCATATAACAAAAAAGAAGATGAATTCAATAAAAAATATGGAATTGTCTCTGATTGTTCTGCAGTGCTGCCACCCGATCGGATTGCTTGTAAAAACGGAAAATGTATTCCTGTTTACGAATGATATTTTTTAAAAAAAAGCCAGCTGATTAGCTGGCTTTTTTATTTTTGTTATATGAACAATGCTAAATTAATTGCAAAGACCATTCAATTTGTCAAACAGCAACTTGAAGGTGCTGAAGGAGGTCACGACTGGTTTCATATTGAGCGGGTGTGGAAAAATGCCAAACTCATATCTAAAACTGAAAAAGCCGACACATTGGTAGTTGAATTAGGAGCTTTATTGCACGATATTGCCGACTCCAAATTTTACAATGGGGATGAATCTGTTGGACCAAAAATAGCTCGTGAGTTTCTGAAATCGCAACATGTTTCTGATGAAGTGATTGAACATATAGAGCAAATTATTCTGAATATTTCTTTTAAAGGTGGAAATTTTGAGCAGCCATTTACTTCTCCAGAATTAGATATTCTTCAGGATGCCGATCGTCTTGATGCCATTGGAGCCATAGGAATTGCACGTTGCTTCAATTATGGAGGATTTAAAAACAGACCTATTTACAATCCTGATATTGAGCCAAAAATGAATATGTCAAAAGAAATTTACAAGAAATCGGCTGCCCCTACAATCAATCACTTTTACGAAAAGTTACTACTTTTAAAAGACCGTATGAACACACAAACAGGTAAAAAAATCGCTCAGGAACGTCATAGGTACATGGAAGGTTTTTTATCTCAGTTTTACGACGAATGGGATGGAAGAAAATAACCTAGAAATAAAGATTATAGAAGGCATTCCTTCAAATGAGGATCAGGAAATTTTAACTGGTTTGTACACCGCTATATTTGAAGACGCTCAGACTGTTTTTTTCATCGACCGATTAATTTCAAAAAAACAGGTCTGTTCGCTTATTGCTTTTAAAAACCTTATCCCAGTAGGATTTAAAATAGGTTACCGTTATAACGACACAACATTTTATAGTTGGGTTGGAGGGGTTTTACCAGAATATCGGAAGGAAGGCATAGCAAAAAAATTAGCCCAAAGGCAAGAGCTCTGGGCTATATCAAATCGTTTTATTACGTTGAGAACCAAATCTATGAACCGTTATAAACCCATGATGATTTTAAACCTAATAAATGGGTTTAATATTATTTCAGTCTATACCAATGATTCTAATCAAACCAAGGTTATTTTCGAAAAAAACCTTTAATTATTTAAAATTAGGTTTGCGTTTTTCTAGAAATGCTGTCGTTCCTTCTTCAAAATCTTCTGTTCCGAAACTGACCCCGAAATTCTCGATTTCAACTTCGTATCCGTTAACACCACTCGTATAATTTGCATTGACTGCTTCAATAGCTTTTGAGATAGCCTGAGATGAATTTCTCACAATCTTAGTCGCAAGTTTTTCACACAACAGAATCAAGTTTTCTTGCTCCACTACATGATTCACTAGTCCGTAAGATTTAGCATCTTCTGCAGTAATCATGGCCCCCGTCATAATCATTTCCATAGCACGTCCTTTCCCTACTAATTGAGGCAAACGCTGTGTTCCACCATAACCTGGAATCAATCCTAAAGTTACCTCTGGCAACCCCATTTTTGCATTAGCACTCGCTACTCTGAAATGTGCAGCCATCGCCAATTCTAATCCCCCACCAAGCGCAAATCCGTTCACGGCAGCAATAACTGGAGTTCCTAGATGCTCCACCGTATCAAATAAAGATTCATGTCCTTTTCGAGCCAATTCCATTCCTTCTTCAACCGAAAAATTTGCAAATTCAGAGATATCGGCACCAGCAATAAATGCTTTCTCGCCACTTCCAGTCACAATAATGGCACGAACTGTTTTATCCTCATCCAACCCAACAAAGGCCTGATGTAATTCAGAAATCGTTTCTTTATTTAATGCATTTAATTTCTTAGGCCTGTTAATGGTAACGATTGCAAATGCCTCTCTTCTTTCTATTAAAATGTTTTGAAAATCCATTTTCTATTAATTTGGTAATATTATTTTAAATTCCGTTCCTACATGTTCTTCTGAATTGAATTCAACTGACCCATCATAGGCTTTCACTATATTTTTAATCATTGGCAACCCCAATCCCATTCCACTGTTTTTTGTAGTGAATTTAGGTTCAAATATCTTAGTTCTATCCGCTTTTGAAATTCCTTTTCCATTGTCTTTTACAGAAATAATTACGGCATTATCCTTTTTGCCTACAAAAACATCAATACGCTTATTTTCGATTCCTTCCAAAGCCTGAATTGAGTTTTTAACTAAGTTCGTGACCACACGTACCAACTGTGTTTTATCTAGCTCAGCAATGATTTTAGGGTGACTGTAATCATAGTGAATGTATTTCTCTATGAAAATATCTAATGCGAATTTCACGACCTCAACAACATTCAATTCCTCTTTCTTCTGCACAGGCATTTGGGCGAAGTTTGAAAAAGCTGAAGCTATGGAACTCATTGTATCAATTTGTGTAATTAAAATCTGACAAAACTCGTCTATTTGCTCATAGACATCATGCGCATTTGGATCAAAATTCCTTTGGAAGCTTTGCACTGTTAAACGCATTGGAGTCAGCGGATTCTTAATCTCGTGTGCCACTTGCTTTGCCATTTCCCGCCAGGCTACTTCACGTTCACCTTGCGCCAATTTAATGGCGCTTTCCTCCAGTTCTTCCACCATATCGTTGTAAGATTCCACAAGAGTATGAATCTCAGTACTGGCATCATCGAGTACGATTTTCTCATTGGTTCTGTTCAGATTAATATGTGTCATTTTATCTGATATTACCTTAATAGAACGCGTAATATAACTCGAAATGAAATAGGCCAGAACGATTGCTATCAACAGCATTCCACCATAAACAATAGTCACACGAGTAAGGGCCTCCTCAAGATCTTCATTCTGCTCCGAATTATCCTGAACGTATTGGAGGTTTAAAATTCCGATGGGCTTAAACCTATTATCAGTAATAAAGGAATAGGACGATTGCAAGCTATTCTCTTCCATCATTCTGGAAACCACAATCCTGTTTGTAGGGCTATTATTCAACTGAGAAACGAGGCTGTCATTCAATTTTTCAGGCGCTGATACTTTTACAAAACCTGCATGAGAACTAATGGATAATCCCCCCTCCAAATCGTATACATTAATTTCGAGCTTTTCAATATCGGAAATCTCAAAAATTTTGTCTTTAAAAATGTATGGAAGATTCTTCGATTCCAGAGGGTAAGTATTGCCGGTTTTGAACCAATAATCTATTGCCGCTTTAACTGATTTTTCTTTTCTATCAAGACGTCCGGCATTGTATTCAACAGTCCTTTTTCTGTACTGATAAACGGTCACTCCCACAATTAATATGGATGTAAAAACCACTAAAAAAATCATGGATAAGAAGATCCTGATTCTTAGCGAGCTCTTTTGTAATTTCATAGTAGACAATTAGATTTTAAAGATACTAATTTCATCTAACGCATCAATAAACATTCCAAATTGCTGAGGAAACTACTTTTCTCGATATCGAATTTTGAAGATGACAACCATCAGTACCAATAACATGGTAACGGAGTTTGCGACTATCATGGATGGACTGCCAATATGAATTCCATAAACCAACCACAAACTAACTCCAACAAACATAGCGAGATACATCACTAGCGATAAATCAGCCACTTCTTTTGTTTTCCATGTTTTATAAACCTGAGGCACAAACGACAATGTCGTTAGAAAGGCTGCAATAAATCCAACGATTTCAAATGAATCCATATCTAATGTTTGGTGCTAAAAAAGCCTGCATCTGCAGGCTTGAAATTTATATTTATCCCACGATATTTACAATCTTTCCAGGAACCACAATGACTTTTTTGGGAGTTCTGCCCTGCAATTGTGCTTGTGTCTTTTCATGAGCCAAAACAGCGTCTTCGATTTCTTCCTTACTCAAGTCTAAAGATAATTCAATTTTGAATCTCATTTTCCCATTAAAAGAAACCGGATATTCCTTACTGCTTTCTACCAAATGCTTCGCTTCAAACACTGGAAAATCAACTGTTGAAATAGACTCTTTATTACCAAGGTTCTTCCACAATTCTTCTGCAATATGCGGTGCATAAGGCTCAATAATAATTGCCAAAGGTTCTAAAATAGCTCGCTTATTACACTTTTGAGCGGTCAATTCATTAACTGCAATCATAAATGTAGAAACTGAAGTATTGAACGAGAAGTTCGCAATATCTTCTTCTACCTTTTTAATTGTTTTATGAAGTGTTTTCAATTCATCTTTCGTTGGAGCCTCATCAGAAACTGAGAATTCTCCGTCAACGATGTACAACTTCCACAACTTTTTCAAGAATGAATACACTCCTGAAATACCAGAAGTCTTCCATGGCTTCGATTGTTCCAATGGCCCCAGGAACATTTCAAACAAACGCAAACTGTCCGCTCCGTATTCTTCACAAATAGTGTCAGGATTTACAACATTGTATTTCGACTTCGACATTTTCTCCACCTCGCGTCCAACGATATATTTTCCATCTTCCAACACAAATTCAGCATCCTTAAATTCAGGTCTCCATGCCTTGAATGCTTCCACATCCAGTTCATCTGAAGTATTTACAAAAGCAACATCTGAGTGAATCGGTTGTACTTTGAAATCTTCTTTCAATCCTTTTGAAACCAATTTGTTTTCACCTTCAACCCTGTAAACAAAAGCTGAAGTACCGGTAATCATCCCTTGATTGATTAATTTTTTTGCATACTCATCGGTTGGAACCAAACCTCTGTCGAACATGAACTTTTGCCAGAAACGAGAATACAGTAGGTGCCCCGTTGCATGCTCAGAACCTCCGATGTATAAATCTACATCCTGCCAGTAGTTCACTGCTTCCTGAGAGAACATCTCATCCGAATTTGTAGCATCCATATATCTGTTAAAATATTGAGAACTTCCAGCCCAACCTGGCATGGTATTCAATTCTAATGGGAATACCGTTTCATTATTGATTAAGTCGTTGCTCACAACTTCGTTCTTCTCAATATCCCAAGCCCAAACAGAGGCGTTGCCTAATGGTGGTTGTCCGTCTTCTGTTGGTAAGTACTTTTCAACTTCCGGCAATCTAATTGGCAAGTGTTCTGCTTCAATCATTTGAGGCATTCCGTTTTTATAGTATACTGGGAATGGCTCTCCCCAATAACGCTGACGACTAAATACCGCATCTCTTAAGCGGTAGTTGATTTTTCCGTAACCAAATCCGCGTTGTTCAATTTCATAAATGATACGCTTCATGGCTTTTTTGTAGGTCAATCCATCTAAGAAATCAGAATTAGCAATCTTCGTTCCTTCTTTGTCTGCATGTGCAGCTTCAGAAATATCTACATTTTCAAAAATATTTGGAATCTCAATTCCAAAGTGTTTTGCAAAATCGTAATCGCGCTGATCTCCACACGGAACCGCCATAACAGCTCCAGTTCCATAGCCCGCAAGTACATAATCTCCAATCCAGATTTGTACTTTTTCACCAGTAAAAGGGTGAATTGCATAGGCTCCCGTGAATACTCCCGAGATAGTTTTCACATCGGCCATACGCTCTAATTCACTACGTTTTGCTGTAGCTTTAATATATGCTTTTACAGCTGCTTCTTGTTCCGCTGTCGTAATTTTTTTCACTAATTCGTGTTCCGGAGCCAAGGTCATAAAACTCACTCCATAAATGGTATCAGGACGTGTCGTAAACACATCAATCTTCGCATCAAATCCATCAATGTCAAAAGACACCATTGCTCCTTCTGAACGTCCAATCCAGTTCGTTTGAGAATCTTTCAATGGCTGTGGCCAGTCGATTTTATTTAGTCCATCTAACAACCGTTGTGCATAAGCAGTAATTCGCATACTCCATTGCATCATTTTTTTACGAACCACCGCATGACCTCCTCTTTCAGAAACTCCGTTAACGATTTCATCATTTGCTAAAACAGTTCCTAAAGCCGGACACCAGTTGACTTCTGTCTCCGATAAGTAAGTCAATCTATACTGCAACAATATTTCTTGTTGCTCTTCCGAAGTAAAGGCATTCCATGCTGAAGCAGAAAAAGATCTTACATCTTCATCACAAACAGCATTTACATTTTCATTTCCTTCAGTTTCAAAAACAGTAATCAATGTTGCAATATCTTCAGCTTTATCCGCTTCTTTATTATACCAAGAATTGAACAGCTGGATAAACACCCATTGCGTCCATTTGTAATAATTAGGATCAGAAGTACGGACCTCACGAGACCAGTCGAACGAGAATCCAATCTTATCCAATTGTCTTCTGTAGGTTTTAATATTCGCTTCAGTGGTAATGGCAGGATGCTGTCCAGTCTGAATGGCATATTGTTCCGCAGGTAATCCAAAAGAATCATATCCTTGCGGATGCATTACATTGTACCCTTTGTGTCTTTTATAACGTGCATAAATATCAGATGCAATATAACCCAGTGGATGTCCTACGTGCAATCCGGCTCCAGATGGATAAGGGAACATATCTAACACATAAAACTTTGGTTTATCAGAATTATTAAATGCTTTGAATGTTTCATTCTCCGCCCAATAATTTTGCCAATTGGCTTCAATTTTTCTAAAATTATATTCCATTGATATTTCTCTGTTTTTTTAAAAGCGCAAAGTTACGGTTTCTCGTTAAAAGATTAAAGTGGAATAGAACAAATTAAACCGTCTCAAAATTGCAATTCTCCGTGTAATCCGATACATTTAAAATTCAAAAAGATTGCCTAACTTTCTACTAAAAAATTTGCACTATGAAAAAAATGAAATTTCTAGCACCAATTTTATGCATTGGTCTTATGGTTTTTACAGGATGTGGTCCTGAATCAAAACAAACAACAATGGATGTTCAAGGTCACAGAGGATATCGTGGTCTCTATCCGGAAAACACGATTAACGGTTTTCTAAAAGCGCTCGATGCTGGAGTAAACACCTTGGAAATGGATGTTGTTATTTCTAACGACATTAGAGTGGTTGTTTCTCACGAACCTTATTTCAGCCATGAAATTGCTACCGGTCCGGATGGAGAAGAAATCACACAAAAAACGGAATTGACCTACAACATCTATCGCATGAACTATAATGATATTAAGATGTTTGATGTCGGTTTAAAACCGCATCCACGTTTCCCAGACCAGAAAAAAGCAGCAGCGATAAAACCGCTTTTGGTCGATGTTATAGAAGCTGTAGAAGCATATGCTGAAGAACATGAACTGGAATCCCCTAACTACAACATAGAACTGAAAAGACAGGCGGATTACGACCATACGTACCATCCGAATGCAAACATATTTTCAAAACTAGTATTGCAAGTACTTTCTGTTATGAATATTGAAGACCGAACAACACTGCAGGCCTTTGACATTTCAACTTTACAAAAACTCAGAGAACTTAATCCTGAAGTACCATTAGCTTTACTTGTTGAAAATGATATGAGCATTACAGAAAATATCAATGCACTAGGATTTAAACCTGATGTATATAGCCCCAATTTTAAACTAATTGATACTGAAACGGTGACTTATTGCAAGTTGGAAGAGATTAAAATCATTGCTTGGACGGTTAATAAAGAAGCTGATATAAGACATATGATTGATCTAGGAGTAGATGGTATTATCTCAGATTATCCAGATAGAGTTATTGATATATTGACTGAGTGACCTTTTGACTGAAGGTTTTAATGAGGTCTTAGACTGCATTGTATTTCGTTCAGAATAATAAAAATATGATAACACTAAAAAGAACAACTGCTGCCAACAAAGATTTTGTGCATCTGGTTTCAGAGCTCGATGCTGAATTGGCAATTCGAGATGGAGAAGATCATGATTTCTACCATCAGTTCAATGGCTTGGAAGATATTAAATATGCTGTGTTAGTCTACTCAGATGAAGAGGCTGTGGGATGTGGAGCCATTAAAAAATTTGATGCTGCTTCTATGGAAGTCAAACGTATGTATGTAAAAAAAGAACAGCGCGGAAAAGGCTTGGCAGTTGATATTCTAAATGATTTAGAATCCTGGGCAAAAGAACTGAACTATACATTTTGCATATTAGAAACAGGAATTAATCAGCCAGAAGCTATTCAATTGTATAAAAAAACAGGCTACAAAAGTATAGAAAACTACGGTCAATATGCCGGAGTTGCAACAAGCTACTGTTTTCAGAAAACATTATAAAATTCAATATAAAAAAAGGCGCTCGATGAGCGCCTTTTTTTATATTGAATTTCTGGATTAATCTTCAAACCAAGATCTTCCAGAGTTACCTTTGTTGTATAATACTCCGCCAAGCTCAACAAATTCTTTTTCCAATGCAGGTAATTGCACGTCAAATAAGTAGTTTAACTTAGGACTCATAGCTGTAAACTCATTTTTAGCAATGTTGAATTGCTCTTTTTGAGTTCCGGTGATATCAACCTGAGCATAGTTCGCATATCTTGCAAAACTCAATCTGCTGTTCACCGTATTCTTGGCTCCAAATCCACCAACGATTACTTTCGCAACGGCATTGATTTCATCCTGAGCTTTTGAAATTTTCTCAAGCATGGTATTTCCTTCAACAGGTAACGCATTCAATCCATTTTTAATAAGCTTTAATCGCTCGTTCATATCGTTAATTTTACCTCTTGCAGCACCTACTTGTGTATTCAAAGTGGTTAAGTTTTTAACAAACTCGAAATTCGCTTTATGATTTGGAGTTCCCAATGCATTTGGTAATGCAACCACATTAAATGGCTTTGGAGCTGCCAACCTTGTAAATACGCCGTTATCATTTTTATCCAAAGCAACAGTGTATGCCCCTGGAGGGACTTTTATTCCTCTGTCAGACATATAACCAAAGTTCCATGACGTTCTGTTATATCCTTTCTTCCACGGACTAGAAATCTTACGCATGATGCTTCCTTCAGCATCGTAAATAGTAAACACTAACTGAGGCTTTACTTCTTCTTTTTCTGCTTGCAATTCCTCCTCTGATGGGTAGAAATACGCAGCACCTTCTGATGCCTTTTGCTTTTTCACACGCTTGGATTTCAAGGATTCGAATCCTTCTTTTACGTAGTAATCGAAATGCACAGATGGATCAGGGTTTCTTGTTCTGAAGTGCACTTCACCTTGATAATTCAAATTACTTTGAGGCACGTAAAACAGTGCATCTTTGATTGGAAAAATTTCAGCTTCTTTGGCAGCTGCTTCTTGGCTCAATGCTCTCAATGCACTATAATTATCCAGCACATAGAATCCTCTACCAAAAGTAGCAACAACCAAGTCGTTTTCACGCTCCTGAATGGTTAAATCCTTTACCTGAATTGGTGGCATTCCATTCTTTATCTGCACCCAGTTTCCACCACCGTTTATTGTAGTCCAAACTCCCCATTCTGTTCCGATGAACAAAATGTTAGGGTCTTTTGGATCTTCCTGAATTGCATACACAGTTCCGGAAGGTAAATCGGACGCAATAGATTTCCAAGTCTTACCATTATCAGTACTCTTTATGATATAAGGTTTAAAATCGCTGCTGTTCTTTCTTCCATCAAAACAAGCATAGATGGTATTTTCAGTATGTCTTGAAGGCAGTACATAGTTTACAAATGTCATATCTGGGACACCCGGAAATTTATCGTATTTCGTCCAGTTTGCACCATCATCTTCTGTTACCCAAATCAGACCATCATCAGTTCCCACATATAACATTCCTTGTTTAAAAGGAGATTCATTTAAGGCGAAAATATTACCGAATTTAGACGTAGACATGTTCTTAGCTACTGCTTCTGGTGGCCACATTTTACCCATCATAGGTAAACTGTTTTGGTCGATTTGACGAGATAGATCAGAGGAGATCTTTGTCCATGTACCTCCCATATCAGTACTCTTGAATACGTAGTTACCTGCAACGTACAAGGTTTGAGAATTGAACGGACTTAAAATATAAGGTGTATTCCAGTTCCATCTGAATTCCTCATCTTCAGTTGGCTGAGGCTTTATAGAAACAGAGTTTCCTGTAGTTCTATCGTATCTTCTTAAACCACAATATTGAGATTCGCAGTAATGAATATCAGGATTATTTGGATCTGGAGTAGATAAATATCCATCTCCTCCAATAGTATAGGTCCAGTCCGAATTCACCATAAATCGCTTGTTAGTTCTTGATGGTCCGTACCATGAGCCATTGTCTTGTGCTCCACCGTAGACATTGTAGAAAGGATAATCATTATCAACTCTTACGTGGTAGTACTGAGTGATTGGTAAGTTATTTTTGAATTGCCAAGTCTTAGCACGGTCGTACGATTCATATACACCACCATCACATCCCATGATGTAGTGATTGGTATCGTTTGGATTGATCCACAAAGCATGGTTATCTACGTGCTTGTTTGCACCTTCAATGTATTCCCAAGTTTTTCCACCATCGTCAGAAAGGGCTGCATAGGTATCCATCAAGATAATTCTATTCGGGTTAACGGGATCAGCATACAATTCATTGTAGTACTGAGGACTTCCAGAAACTTTATCGCTTCGTTTTTCCCAGCTTTCACCCATATCATTGGAACGATACGTTCCGCCCTTATTTCCAGGCAATTCGATAACCGCGTATAATAAATCAGGGTTTGCAGGAGACATCGTTAGTCCGATACGACCAACATCTCCACCAGGCAATCCTTTTTTCAACTTTCTCCAGGTCTTCCCGGCATCTTCAGATTTGTAGATAGCAGACTCAGGTCCTCCGTTAATTTTTGAATAGACACGGCGTTCTCTTTGGTGAAAAGAAACATACAAAACATCTGGATTTCTAGGATCCATTTCCATATCAGAAGCTCCGGTATAGTCGCCTACATTTAAAATGCGATTCCATGTTTTTCCACCATCAGTAGTTTTATACAAACCTCTTTCTCCGCCTGGTCCCCAAGCTTGTCCCTGAGAAGCAACATAAACCACATTAGAATTGCGAGGATCAATCATAATTTTACCAATTTGAGAACTTGTCTTAAGTCCCATATTCGTAAATGTTTTTCCTCCGTCAGTTGTTTTGTAAACCCCGTCTCCGTAAGCTAAGTTTCTTTGTGAATTGTTTTCACCAGTTCCAACCCAAACGATATTTGAATTATTTGGATCCATTGCTAGACATCCTATTGAGAACACACTCTGTTTATCGAAAATGGATTTGAAGGTCGTTCCATGATTTTCAGTTTTCCATAGCCCGCCTGAAGCAGTAGCTACATAATATTCCGAAAAATTATCTGGATTTACGGCTAAATCTGAAATCCGACCCGAATAGGCTGCAGGCCCAAGACTTCGGAATTTAAACATATTTAGCATCTGACTATTGAGTTTGAAAGAAGTTTCATTTGAAGAGCCCTTCTTTCTGGATTGTGCATTAAGCTGAGTAACCGGCAGGCAAATCAGCATAGCAAAAAAGACTGAAAACAAGCCTTTTAAAACATATTGACGCATGGTTATTAGTATTTTTAGATGATTAATTAAAACGTTACTAAAAGTAATTAAAATAGCATAACAAAAATTTAATTTCTCAATTCAAAACCATTCTAAATTAATTTAGTATTTTAAATACTCTTAATTCATTTTTCCATTTTTAACACCAAAAATTATGAACACACAAAACACATATCCGAGAACATTTTCACATATAGGAATAACTGTTCCTGATATTCATAAAGCAGTTAAATTTTACTCAGAAGTTATGGGTTGGTATGTCATTATGGGGCCAAGCCCCGTAACGGAAGAAAATGAATCGGCTATTGGTATTATGTGTATTGATGTATTTGGTGAAGGTTGGGGCTCCTTTGAGATTGCCCACATGGCAACATCAGATGGTATTGGTATAGAATTGTTCTGTTTCCCAAAGGGTAAAAAAGAAGCTCCGGAATTCAATCCTTTTAACACAGGTTTATTTCATTTTTGTGTTCAAGACCCAGATATAGAAGGACTTGTAAAAAAAATAGTTGATGCAGGAGGAAAACAACGCATGCCAATCAGACAATATTACCCAAATGACAAACCTTATTCTATGTGTTATGTGGAAGATCCATTTGGAATTGTGTTCGAGATTTACACACACAGTTATGAACTTACGTATTCTTCGGGTGCCTATACAGGTTAAATTTTAAGGATTCAAAACGCACCAGTCTCTAAGTATATTGAGTCAGATATTCGCTAAATCATATTAGCTTATGACTGACACAGGACATGTGCGACCCGCATCAATTTCTGAATACGACTTTTCTTGCTCTCATTAGCTTGGAGTTTTTCGAATGAACTGCGACAATTGGTTAGGTACTTATTCAGAAAAGAACTATGCAATAAAGCAATTATCAGGAAGAGACAAGGCGTTTTAGCACCTAAAAAACTTAGGACAAATTCGAAAATCTTACGATAAGTTTTTCCGCAGTTGTACTATCTTTTCTTTACTTTATCTGAATAATTTCCAGTTTAGCATTCTTATTTAGCAACAATAAAGAGGGTTTTCCTGCAATAGTAATTTTTTGCATTTCCCGAACTTCGTTCTGAATGAATGGGGTCATTAATTCGAGATTCATTTTACTGCCTTCATACGAAATTGCATAGCCTTTCGATGCATCATATTTAATTGTTTCCACCTCTGCTTCATTCACAACACCAACTCCGATAAATTCATCTTTCCCATCGGCATTCACATCAACTGCTACGGCACTTAATGTAGGACCGATTTGTGCATAACTTGGAATTTTAACCCTTACAAAGCCCCCTTTTTTATCGTTTAACAATACAAATGAATGCATATCTTCAATAGTAAAATGAGTTGCATTCTTTAAATTTTCCTCTCCATAAATATCTGGCAGGCTAAGACTTGCAAATTGCTTAAAACTCTTTACTTCCTGACCTAGTTTTGGGACCTGCTGTGTGGAACATTCACGTCCACGCACCGGCAACAACTCACCCGTTTTGGAAACTTTACTTAGCACTACATCAAACGTAGTATTCGCATCAAGATAATCGGCATAGATGTGTAATGGTTTTTCAAGGCTTGGCTTGAACTTATTGTTTCCTCCATAATTACCAACAAGGAAATCGACATATCCATCGTTATTAATATCTCCTGTTGTGATACTTTGGTACCATCCCGCCGACTCAAAAACAGACCCGACCATCGATGTAAACTGCCCTGCATTATTAACATAAACAGCAACCGGCATCCATTCACCTACAACTACTAAATCGAGATCATTATCGTTATCAATATCTACAAATTGGGCATCATTGACCATATTTAAGCTTGAAAAATCTCCAAGAGTACTCAGTGAAATTTTACCATACTTTCCTCCATCAAATTTCAAAATATAAGATTCTGAGCTCAGCGGATATTTCCCATGTAAGACACCACCTGCCACAAATAGTTCATCTATCCCATCCCCATCTATATCTCCATT
This sequence comes from Flavobacteriaceae bacterium, assembly GCA_964227255.1. Classification (GTDB taxonomy): domain Bacteria; phylum Bacteroidota; class Bacteroidia; order Flavobacteriales; family Flavobacteriaceae; genus Lutibacter. The sequence continues at coordinate 33,530 of CAXQVI010000035.1, read as the reverse complement.
GACAGCCATTTGCGAAGCCTGATTGATTTGGGCTACAATACTTGAAGACGTGAATTTTCCCTTTCCATTATTTATGTATAATCTGTCTGCCAACCATTTTGAATCTGGCTTAAACTCGTACCCTCCTGAAGTCACAAATAAATCGTTGTCCCCGTCTCCATCTGCATCAAAAAAGATAGCATTGGTATCTTCATAGTTTTTATGACTTTCAAATAACGAGGTATTTGAACGTTCAAAAGTCCCATCGCCTTTTTGAATAAATAAAGCTCCGGCCTCTCCTTTTGCATTACCAACAAAGAAATCGTCTAAACCATCTCCATTTATATCGGATACTGCCAAAGCTTTGCTTTTCTCCGACTGCTTTTGAGGCAATAATAACTGCAAATTATAATCGTCGAATTCATTTTCTTTTTGGATGAAATCAATTCCTATTTCCTCTTCATTAACACCTATGAACAGTTGCTTTTTCGCAGTAACATCTGTAGTTACTTCTTTTGAATTTGAATAGTCTATCTCATGTAGCTTTCCTGCCTCTAAACTTCCTAATTTTTCTTGTCTTCCATCGGGCCAGGTGACGGTAATTTCAGCAATCGAATTTATTGAGTCCAATCCGAAATGCAATTTTTGCGTCACACCAGACTGGAAACCTCTACTGGTTTCAAGCGTTTTTATCTGACTCCCTTGTTCGGTTTCTAATTTTACTTTTACTCCAATTCCAACTCTGTTATTGTCCGGACCAATAAAACGAAATGAAACCGTATTTTTTTGTGAATTATTTCGATAAATGGATGCCACATCCCCTTGATTATTCAAAATCAAATCCAGGTCTCCATCATTATCCAAATCAGCATAACTTGCTCCATTGGAATTGATTTTTTCAACGAATCCCCAACCTTCTGAAGCATCTTCAAATTTTAGATTTCCTGAATTTCTAAAACTGTAATTACTCAGTTTTTCACTAGGCATCATAGCAATAGCTTCCTCCAAAGAAACCTTTTTACGGTTTTGAATATTGCTACGCATTTGGTTTCTGAAATCCTGATTTGACAAATCGTGTTCAATTCCGTTTGTTACAAATAAATCGTTAAACCCATCATTGTCAAAATCCGCTATCAATGGTGCCCAGCTCCAATCAGTTTTTGCAATATTTGCTAGTTGTCCGATTTCACTAAATGAATTATTTCCATTATTTAACTGGAGCATATTTGACATATACTGATGGTGATATCCGGAATTCACCATAAGATTAAAATTCTCAGTACTCATTGTTGCCATATTCTCCTTCCCTCGAATATGATCTTCAGCAAGCATATCCAGAACAATTAAATCAGGTTGTAAGTCATTATTGACATCAGCATAATCGGATCCCATACTGTTATAAGTAATATGTCCGAAATACGTATGGATCTCATTTTTAAAAGTTCCGTCTTTCTCATTGATATACAACATATCTGGCTCCAGAAAATCATTTGCCACATAGATATCAGGATAGCTATCATTGTTGAAGTCACCAATAGAAGCACTCAATCCCCAGGCTTTGTTGGCAACACCAGCTTCCGAAGTGACATTGACAAAAAGGCCATTATCGTTTCTATACAATTGATCCGAACTGTAATCTCTAATGGCTGCTTGAATTCTTGGATCTATGACCGTATTATTTTGAAAATCTTCACGGTGATTTACCAAATACACATCCAAATCATTGTCTAAATCGAAGTCGAAAAAATAAGCCTGAGTTGAAAAACCGTAATAATCCAAACCATACTGTTTTGCTAATTCTTTGAATGTGCCATCCTGCTGATTCACATAGAGTTTATTACGTCTTAAATCATGGTCCTGCAGTGAACCAGATTTACAGACATAAATATCAAGGAAGCCATCGTTGTTGATATCAACCATGGTAGTTCCCGTTGCCCAGCCTTCCGCATCAGACACTCCAGATTTTTCGGTAATATCTTCAAATTTAAAATCCCCTTTGTTCAAATAGAGTTTATTTGACTGCTGATTTGAAGTAAAATAAACATCCTCTAATCCGTCATTATTGATGTCTCCAACAGCAATCCCTCCCCCATTGTAGATATACGAATAATTAATAAAGTTGAAATACAAATTTTCTTCAACCACGTTCCTAAAATCGACCCCTGTCCCATTCATTTTGGTGAAAAGCGTCTTACTAACCTCAACTTCCGTAGTTTTAGCGCAAGAAATAACAAGAAGTAAACAAAGACTGAAAAGCAGTTTAAAGTTTTTCAAAATTGAAAGTTTGGTATTAACGTTATACTAAGAAAAGGAAATGATTTCTCAGACCAAAATATTTTCGTTTTTAATTCTCTGAATAAGGTTATCCATGGGTCTTTTCACAAATCTGGATGCTTTGATTCCATAACTGTGTAAACATTCCCGGATATAGTCTTGAGCATAAAAAGCAATAGACCCCACAAAAAATAAAGGTACCGTTTCCAGCTCCTCCTTATGTGCAAGAATGTGATGGCATACGAATTTTTCTATACCCTTTCTTATGACGCTGTCACAGAATGGATCTTCTTTATGACGAAACAAAAACTTTGCAAAATCAGCTAAATATTTATTCGGTGTATTGGATTGGTAGAGGTTTTTAATGACCGTTGCTTCATCCAGTTCATATGTGACTTCAAAAAGCACTCTCAAAGCTGTTGGCATCTCATTAAAGTAGTATGCTCGCAACAATTCTTTCCCAAAATAATTTCCACTGCCTTCATCCATGAGCATATAACCCATTGCAGGCACTTTTTGCTCCAAAGTTTCTCCATTGAAATAACAACAATTAGATCCAGTTCCTAAAATACTTACAACTGCAGGCTCTGAAGTAGTTGCCCAAACTGCTGCCATTGTATCTTCCTTAACAATAATCTGTGCCTGAACAAATAGTTCTTCTAATTCCTTCTGAAGTTTGGCATTGCTTAACTCATTATTGCATCCTGCTCCAAAGAAATAGATCTTTTGAATATGTTCGGGAGTTGTTATACCAACCATTAATTCTGTCAAAATTCCTTCGATTGCTTCTTCTGAAAGTATGGACGGATTAATCCCTGATGTACGAATTTTCGTCGGTTCGGAGTCTTTGTTCTGGATCAACAACCAATCGCATTTTGTTGAACCGCTATCTGCTATTAAAATCATCATTTAACGTATTTAAAAAAAGCGGGAAGACCACATTCCCGCTTTAAATAATTAACCAAATTTCAAATTAATATGAATGTGACCACATATTAAAAATTACTTCCAGGGATATCCCACCATAGGCGAGTTCCACCATTATCAGGACCATTTAAGAATCCTATTGCTTCATCTACATTAGCCCCGTTTGTATTCTTTTCATTTTGTACGAAATTGATTCGTCTGATTTGAATGTCTGTATCAATCGTACCGTTACTGTTGTTTACTACTACTGGGAATACTCTTGGATATCCAGTTCTTCTGAATTCAGACCAAGCTTCTTGTCCGTCAGGGAACATCGCAATCCATTTTTGAGTAATGATTTGCTCTAATTGTTCTTCATTAGAACCAGCAGCATTGTAGGCAATAGTAACATCACCAGGATACTCGATATCGTTGGTCGAATTGATTGCATCGATAAAATCATTCGGAGTAGATGTATTATCTAACAAGTAATCTTCAACTCCCGAAACTCCGTGTTGTGCAAAAGAAGCGCGCACTCCATTCTCATAGTTTGTCTTTGCATCTCCAGCACTATCCCAACCTCTTAAGGCAGCTTCTGCTTTTAAGAACAATACTTCAGCAGCAGTCATCCATTGCATCGTTTCTCCTTCAATAACACTTCCTAAGGCAGAATGTGCTCCATATTGACCTTTCGCTTCGATTTCAATCCCCATTCTGATTCCTTTGTATGCTCCACCTAGAGCAGCGTCAACAGCTGGTTCAAAGAATACTTCTTTTCTTCCGTCGTTGAAACCTTCCAGAATAGATTCCATTTCAGCTCCCATTCTAATATCACCCCAAGAACCGCTAATTACAGTTAATGGGTGTGCAAATCCAGTGTTGATAACCATATCAGTTCCTTCCATCAATCCTGCATCACTTTTTAAAGATTTTTCTCCTTCAGACTTTGCCAGAGAAGGATCTGCATTTACAACGCGCATAGCCAAACGCAATCTCAACGAGTTTGCATAACGTCTCCACATAGCAATATCTCCACCTAAAACTGACATGTCAAATGGTGCAAATTGTGCATCACCTTCAAATGCTTTTAACGCATCGATTGCAGTTCCTAAATCGCTGAAAAACGCATTGTAAGCAGCTTGTTGAGAATCGTATTCACCCGTAGTTGCAAAATCGTCAAACTTTGTATAACGAATTGGCCCATAGATGTCAGAAACTCTGTGCATAGCACTCACCTTAATGATGTTTGAAAGGTGCACAAATTTATCTCCTGATGGATCTCCTCCTAATTCAACAGCATTTTTAATATCCAATGCGAAAGGCATTACTGCGCCATAAGCATCGGACCATGGGAATCCGTTCCAACCATCTACCAAAGCATAGGTCATATTGTTCACATTACCTGCGAATGGTGTTGGCGGGGTCATATATCCAGAATAAACATCTCCAATTAAGTTTTGCTGTAATTGAAAGTTCCAAGCTGGTGTTACATTAAAAACATTTAAGAACATCGGTGTAAATGAACCACCAATATGATTGTTCTTTTGGGTCAAACTTTCGTTTGATATTCCATGAGGGTTGGTATTTATATCCTCGAAATTATCTGTACAATTCGCCAGGGTAACAGCGATTAAAGAAGCGATCGTATATTTTAATATTTTTTTCATCTTCCTAGAATTTTACGTTAATGTTTAGACCAATACTTCTTGTTGATGGTTGTCCGTAAATATCAACTCCTTGTAATCCGATCCCTGTACTTGAAGCAATATTTGGATCAAACGGTGCATCTTTATATAAGAAGAACAAATTGTTCGCGATTAAAGAAAAACGCATATTATCTACAAATGAGTTCTCGAATAATAAGTTATAACCTACTGAAAATTCTCTCATACTCACATTCGTTCCGTCGTAAACATACTCTCCTAAGAGTCCGGCTCTACCTCCTGTTTTCAGGTAGTAATCCTGAGCCGACATTTGTTGAGGCTGACCATTTGTATCAACTACATCAATCATACCTCCGTTTCTGTTACGTGCATTTGCAGAAGCCTCTGACACTCCGTAGAAATCGTTGATGGCCTCAGTAACACTTAGCACATCTCCACCAAACTTAGCGTCGATTAAGAAGTTTACTTGCCAGTTTCCGAAGTCGAAAGCATTGTTCCAACCTAAAGTAAAGTCTGGTTGCGCATGTGCGACAGTTTCGAAGTCGGTCGACTCTAAACTAAATCCTCCAGCACCATCGTCAGATACAACTGGTAAGCCTTCAGCATTTCTTACAACTGATCTTGCTTTAATACTACCAAAATCTTCACCTTCAATCAAAGAGAATCCATATCCATTTACTCCAGGAGCATTGATTATAGCCTCTCCATTTTGCAATGATGGATCTACTGAAACTACTTTGTTTTTGTTAGTTGCAAAATTTAAGGAAGTATTCCAGTTCCATTTGTCATTCATCACAGGTTTCGCATTTAAGGTCACCTCCCATCCCTGGTTTCTAATTTCACCGGCATTTACAATGTTCTGAGTATATCCCTGAACATTTGGTTCTGCATCGATAAAGAAAATTTGATTTATTGTCTTTGTATCGTAGTACGTAATATCGAATCCAATTCTATTACCTACAAATCTCCACTCAGTACCAATCTCAAAAGACTTTTGCTTTTCTGGTTCTAAAGTTTCACCTTCTTTCACACCGAAAGTTGGTTTCGTATAATTGTTTTGTCCTACAGGAATAGTATTTAACGGAATGGTTGCATAAGCAGGAATATCTTTACCTACAATTGCATACGATCCTCTCAATTTTGCGAAAGACACCTTATCTCCTAATTCAAACATCTCATTTAATACAGTCGTTAAACCAAATGACGGGTAGAAGAAAGATTCAGATTTGGTATTTACCAACGTTGATGACCAGTCATTTCTTCCTGTTACATCTAAATACACCATATTTCTATAGGCGATATTTGCCGAACCAAAAACTGATTGTACCTCACGGTTTGTAACTGATTGTTGAATATCTTTAGTTTCAGCAAAGTTTCCAATTGTAAATACGTTAGGATATGTTAATCCTCGTCCGATTCCAGAGTCTAATAGCAGCTGATCTCCGATGTTGTATTTTGTCAATGAAGAACCTAACAACACGGTTAAATCCCAGTCGTCTGATAATTCTGTATCATAGGTTCCAATTACGTCAATATATTGTTGTGTATTCTCTGTCTTCTCCAAAATATAACGTCCATTTTCAGGAACGAAAGTCGGATCTGATCCAGCGAACATCTTTTTCTCAAAAGTGAAGAACGACTTGTCGTAGCTCGCTCTTGAACGCAATGAAAATTCATCCGTAATATTCCAATCTAATGAGATGTTTGCAAATACTCTTTGCGCGATATCTTTCGACTTATTTCTGTGAATTAACCAGTATGGATTTTGCTGAATATTCTCATCAAAAGAAGTCGCATACTGATCCATCATATTCAAATCAGCATTGAAGTATTCATATTGCTTATAATCATCTAAGTTAATTCCAACCGGGTTCAAGTATAAACCTGTCAGCGGGTTCGAGTACAATCCATTGGTAGCACGATTCCAGATTCTCTGGTCAGAAACATTGATACTCCCTGAAAGTTTTAACTTGTCTTCTACCAAAGAAACTGTTTCTCTAAGGTTGAAGTTATTTCGAACTAATCTATTTTGATCAATAACTCCATTTACTGTCGTATTCCCATAAGAAAGGTACGTCTGAGCCATTTTATTTCCAGCTGTTATAGACAATGAGTTAATAGCTGTGATACCCGTATCAAAGAAGTCGTCTACTGTATTTGACAAACCACTAGTTTTAGCTCCCCAAGATTTTGGATCAGTAACTCTTCCGTTTTCCGCAATTGCCTGTCCAACTGAAGGAGAAGCATATTCCGTTTGTAATTTTGGAAGTGACGTTACTTTATCAGAAGTAATACTTGTATTAAAAGAGATGTCTACTTTCCCGTCTTTACCAGACTTTGTAGTAATCAAAATTACCCCATTAGCTCCTTGAGAACCATATAAGGCAGAAGCTGATGCTCCTTTTAATACTGTAAGACTTTCAATATCGTCTGGGTTAATCATAGATAAGGCATCTCCACCATCTCTGTTTCCAATATCAGAACCAAAAATTCCTCTTCCGCCGTCACCATTCTGACCATTACCATTGTTTAACATTGGCACCCCATCAATTACATACAAAGGATCGTTGTTTGTTGTAGAAGAGTTACCTCTTAAAACAACTTTTGAAGATCCCCCAGCTCCTGAAGCACTTCTTGTAATAGTAACACCGGCAGTCTTTCCTGACAAACTGTTGATTGGATTGGTTTGTTTAACTTTCGTAAAATCTTCACCTCCAACTTCCTGCGCAGAATACGTTAAAGCCTTTTTCTCTTTTTTAATTCCCAGTGCTGTTACAATAACCTCGTCAAGACTTAAGGCATCATCCTCCATTTGCACATCGATTCTGTTTCCATCTCCAACAGTTACGGTTTTAGTTGTCATTCCAAGAAAAGAAAACTCCAAAACATCTCCTGTCGCTGCTTCAATAGAATAATTTCCATCAAAATCAGTTTGCGATCCAATTGTTGTTCCTACAATAACAACATTCACACCCAGTAGCGGCTGTCCATCAGACACAGCTGTAACCGTACCAGTAATAGTTCTTTTCTGCGCCATAACTTCTTGAGTAAAAGCGAGTGAAAAAACTATCATAAATAGTGGTATTAATTTTTTCATAAATTATAGATTAGTTAATTTTTGCTTTGATAAACATATAAATAGGGTCTGTTCTTAGAAAAAATATTCTCTAAACGACACAAAAAAAACGTTAAAAAGCATTTTTGACATTATTAACGAAGTATGAATTTGTTCTTAAATTAAGAATCCAGTAATTAAATGGCCCAATCTGTTTCGCACTAAATCATAAAAAAGCCCCGCAAAATTGCGAGGCTTAGAATGATTAAAAAAACGATTTCTATTTGATGTCGATTTTCAATTTTTTGAGAATATTATTCGAAGCATTTCCGACATAAATCTGATAGTTTCCTTTTTCCAGATTCCATTCTGAAATTGATTCATCATAAAATGCTAAATCGCTGCACTTTATGCTCAACTCAATTGTTGCTTTTTCTCCTTGTTCTAAATGCACCTTTTTAAAAGCTTTCAGTTCCTTTTGAGCTCTTTCAACTTTTGAATTTGACTTACCAACATAGACCTGAACAACTTCAGCACCCTCGCGATCTCCAATATTGGAAATACCTATTGAAATTTCGATGGTCTCATTAGATTTATAGGACTTTTTGTTTGTCTTAGTGGTTCCGAATTCAAAGTTGGTATACGACATCCCTTCTCCAAATGCGAATTGTGGTTTTATTTTTTTTGTGTCATGCCAGCGGTATCCCACCAAAATTCCTTCTTTATAGTATTGATTGATACTATCACCTGGGTACGATAATTCCCCATGAGCATGCGCAGCATTATCTTCTAATTTCTTTGGAAAGGTGAACGGAAGTTTCCCTGAAGGATTTACATCTCCACTGACAATATCAGCAATTGCATTCCCAGCTTCACTTCCAAGGTACCATGCTTGTATGAGCGCTCGTACATCATTGAGCCATGGTGTTGCAACAGCATTCCCTGAAATCAGAATTACACCAAGGTTTTCATTTACTTTTCTGATTTCTGAAATCAATTCGTCTTGTCCGTACGACATATGGTAACTCAATCGGTCTCCGCCTTCACAATCCTGATGATGGTTTTTATTTAAACCTCCAAAGAAAAGTACGACATCCGCATTTTTAGCTGCTTCAATAGCTGCAACTCTTAACGAATCGGCATCATATGGTGATGGCAAAACTTGTCCGTACATCGGCGGACCAGCATGATATCCCAAACTGTGAACAATTTCAGCATTTTTAAATCTGGCTTTCAATCCGGTCAATGGTGAAATTTCGTTTTTAGCTTTCAGTTCAGAAGAACCTCCTCCTTTGGTCATTTCTCGTACCGCGTTATCTCCGATAACGGCAATGTTCATTTTTTTATTTGGGTCCAGCGGGAAAAATGCATCCTCGTTTTTCAACAAAACCACACCTTCAGTTGCAATATTACGAGCAACATCCAAATGCTCCTGATTATTTAACCGACCGAATCCTCTGTTTTTATTCATATTGGTACGGAACATCAATCGTAAAATTCTACGCACTTTTTCATCAACCAAAGCTTCTTCTAATTCACCAGATTTTAGTTTCTCTAAAAATGGGTCTGCAAGGAAATAATAGTCATACGCCGATTTCTTTGAAGTGGTAAGTCCGTCGGTACCTGTACCCATTTCAATATCCAATCCAAACTTCGCTGCTTGTTCGGTGTCGTGTGCAGCACCCCAATCGGTAATAATTGCACCATCAAATCCCCAGTCTCCTTTTAAAATATTGTTATTCAGGCGTTCGTTATGAGAACAATATTGCCCATGATATTGATTGTAGGCACTCATTATAGACCAAACCTCACCTTCTTCCACTGCTGCTTTGAAGGCAGGAAGGTAAATTTCATACAAAGCCCTATCACTGACATTCACATTGATGTGTCCCCGCCATTTTTCCTGATTATTTAATACATAATGTTTGAGACAGGCTGCAACACCATTGGATTGCAGTCCTTTTATATAAGGCACCACCATTTTAGAAGCCAAGTATGGATCCTCTCCCATATACTCGAAGTTTCTGCCATTCAATGGAGTTCTGTAAATATTCACCCCAGGTCCTAAAAGAATATCTTTATTTCGGTAGAGGGCTTCTTCACCGACATTCACACCATAGGCATGTGAAAGTTCAGGATTGAACGTTGCTGCCAGAGCAGTTAATGCTGGAAAGGCAGTAATAGCATCATTGGTCCATTCCGCATGGCCCCAATCGTCCCATAAAATTTCCATACGTACGCCATGGGGTCCGTCGGACATCCAGATTTCCGGAATTCCAAGTCGCGGCACCCCGGGAGAGCTAAACTTTGACTGTGCATGAGTCATCGCCACTTTTTCATCCAAAGTCAGCTGAGGAATCAATTCATCTATTTTTACTTCTATCTCTTCTGGTGTTAAATGCTGAGCATTTAAATAACTGCTGAGAAATAATACTCCCAAAACAATTTTACGTAATCCATTGAATCTATTCATCTCGTCAAAATTTCATTATTAAAATTAATCGAAAAAATTTACTTTAAATTTCACAGAAAGTGTGATTATGGGGTTAAAAAAAAGCAGTGCTAAAAAGCACTGCTTTTAAAATTAACTTAATTCAAATTACCAACCGGGATTTTGTGTCAATAACATATTATTATTTACTTCAGCAGCAGGAATTGGATATAGATTATGCTTGTCAGCAAAGTTTCCATTTTTGTTGAACCCTTGGTTTGAAAGAACGCTTGCAGCATCTCCCCATCTGATAAGATCTAAGAATCTTACACCTTCGAATGCCAACTCCAATCTTCTTTCATTTTTGATTGCATCCATAGAAATTGCTTTTGATGGTAAGCTTACACGTGTGCGAACCTCATCAAAATATCCTTGAGCTACTCCAGTGCTTCCAGCTTGGAAGTTAGCCTCTGCAGCCATTAACAATACGTCTCCATATCGCAATAATCTCAAGTTTGTTCCATAGTTCAATTCAGGTACAGCTCCATTCGCTCCATTAGTTTCTGAATCTAGAGTACCATACTTAATTCTGAAGTAACCTTCCATACCCCATACAGGATCTTCAATAGTCCAGTCTTCTGTCCAGTCTCCTCCGTAGTTAGATCTTAAATCAGCTACTGAAAGTACAGAAGCATCTTTTCTGACTTGGTCACCTTCTGCATCAAATGCTAAAGCCATACTCTCTGTTGGGTAGTTGAATCCCCAACCTCCTCTTAAACCAGAGTTTCCTGAAACAAAATAATCTCCTCTAGGTCCCATTAACTGCCAGTTAATGTTGTTTTCCATTGCGCGGCTTCCACCCCATTGGAAAGTTCCCCAGTCGTATCCTTCAGTTTCAACATATCCGATTTCGAATAATGATTCTACACCGTATTCAGATTCTTTGTGGAATAATGTAGAGAAATCAGATTGTAAAGAATATTCTCCTGAACCGATTACTTGTTCGAATGCATTTGCTGATTCTGCATACATCTCCTGGTATAGGTACGCTTTACCTTTAATAGCCCAGGCTGTTCCCTGAGACATTCTAAATCTCATTTCTGGTGAGTACTGACTCTTTCTCGGTAAATCTGGAATTGCTTCGTCCAAATCTCTGTGAATTTGAGCATAAATTTCTTCTGGAGAAGACTTTTCAATTGCGTACTCAGCAGGTGCTGGTAAAGACAGTCTTAAAGGAACTCCACCCCACATCGAAACAAGTTCGAAGTAGAAAAATGCCCTCATGGCTTTTGCTTCAGCAATCATAGCAATTTTGGCATCAGTATCACCTTCAGCAGTGTTAATAATTGCGTTCGCTCTCATAATTCCAAAGTACATCGCTCTAAACGAATGCTCGATTGGCTTGTTCTCCGGAGTATATGAATAATCATCTAATTGCTGGTATGGTGGTTGATCGGCATCTGATCCTCCTCCTGCGTGAGACTCATCAGATGGAAACGATTTTACAATGTACATAGAGTTCCAGTCAGGAGCTACAGCCCACTGAAGTATATCATAACATGCAAATACACCTTCTTGTAATTCTTCTTCCGTTTGGAAGTAATCTTCTAATGCTAGAACACCATAAATTGGTTGGTCTAGGAATTCATCTTCACAGGCTCCCAATGTAAAAACCAGTCCTGCAAATATTGATATTTTCTTAATTAAATTTTTCATGGTTATTAATTTTTCAGACTAATAATTAAAATGTAACTGATAAACCTGTCATAAAGCGGCTTGGGTTAGGATACATACCTCTGTCAATACCTTGAGAATTGTTAGAGAATGAACCTACCTCTGGGTCAATACCATCGTAATTTGTGAATACGAAGAAGTCATCTAATGAAACGAATAAACGTAAGTCTTTCATTTTCAATTTTTCTAAAACTTCTGATTCAAAATTATAACCGAATTGGATTTGCTTCACTTTTAAATATGATCCATCTTGCACTAACAAGTCACTTGAGTAGAAAATAGGATCACTATAAGTAGCTTTCGGGAAGCTGTTTGTACTTCCTTCTCCAGTCCAACGATCTGTAAAGAAAAACTCTGGACGGTTCGAGAATGGACGGTCTGTTCTTGCTAATGCCATGAAGTTTTCATGTCCGAATGCACCTTGCATAAAAATTCTCATGTCGAAGTTTTTATACTCAAAATCGAAAGTGGCAGCTATAGTGAAGTCTGGGTGAGGATCTCCAATATATGTTTTATCCTGGTCATTAATATCTCCATCACCGTTAACATCAACTACAATTGGCTCTCCTGGTTCAGGTGACCATGTAGTAACATTTCCTAAACTACTAACATAAGCATCAACTTCGTTTTGGTTTTGGAAAATTCCATTTGTTTTGTAACCTCTAAAGAACCATACTGGTAATCCTCTTTCAAAAGAAGTGATTGTACCTAATGTAGGTAAAGCAGAACCATCAACTCTATCTAATAATGGGTTCAAATAAGTCACCTCATTTTTCATAGTTGTCATGTTCAAGTTGATTCCGTATTTGAATCCACCATTGGTAGTATCATTCCAACCTAATTCAAATTCAAAACCTTTGTTCGTTACGTCTCCTGCATTTGCATAAGGAGCTGGGTAACCCGTTGATAAAGGAGGAGAAGATGGCGTTAACAAATCTTCGGTTACTTTGTGGTAGTAGTCGAATCCGAAAGTGAATCTGTTATCAAATCCTCTTAAGTCGAATCCGATATCTGTTTGAGAAGTCGTTTCCCAAGTAATATCTTGGTTAGGCAACATTTGTAGTTCACCCACCGTATGGAAGTTTCCAAAAGCGTCAGGGTATTTTAATCCGTCTTTCGTTACAAGAGCTTTCCATTGTCCAGCTCCAATGTTAGCAGTAGAACCATTTTGTCCCCAAGAAGCTCTTAGTTTGAAGTAGTTCAATTCTTCAACATTCCAGAACGATTCGTTTGACATTACCCATCCTGCTGAGAATGCTGGGAAGTACCCTGCTCTCTTGTCTGGAGCGAATAATGAAGAGTTATCATTTCTTAAAGAAGCTTGGAACAAATATTTTCCATCGTACGCATATGTTAATCTTCCGAAGTAAGAAACCATGGAAGTTGGAAATCTGTTTCCAGAAACTGTTCCGTCAACTGGAGTATTACCCACAGGTGCCCAAAGATCACCTTCTTTAATCATTCCAGAAACCTTTGTGTTTAAGAATCTGTATTCAGACTCTTGAGAAGACATACCAATCATAGCAGAGAAATCATGACTATCGATTGTTTTAGCGTATGTTGCAAAATTCTCCCACAACCAAGTCTTCCAAATACCCTGATTATGAGTTTTTGAATTGGTTGTATTTTGTTTTTGGCTGTTCCACCAGAATTTTCTTTCCCAGTCATCATAGTTACTAAACGCCTGCTCAATTCCGTATCTTGTTGTAATAACTAATCCTTCAATTGGTTTTAGGTTTGCATAAACATTCCCGATAAACTTGGTTTCCTGAGAAAGACCGTTGTCTAAATAAATTTGTCCAACAGGGTTTGCAATTTCACCCGTCACATATTGTGATAAACCGAAGTATTCTCCTCTACCATTCATTGGTATTGGGTGACCTGCAGCTATCGCATCTTGCACGTGTGAAGGCAAAGTACTTCCTAATGGATATGTTACCGGTGTTAAAGGATCCATCAACATCGCGTGATTCATAACTCCGTTAAAACTATCGTCTTCAGTAAATGCTTTTCTTTTATTGATAGAGTAAGAAGCGTTATTTCCAATCTCTAAGTACTCATTTACTTTGTGCTTTGAGTTGAAACGAGCCGTAGTTCTTGTGAAGTTTGTTTGGTCTCCACCGAAGATACCATCTTGCGAGAAGTAGTTTCCTGAAAGCAGGAAAGTCGACTTTTCATTTCCACCCGACACTTGTAATGAATGACGCTGAATCATTGCGTTTTCAGAAGCTTCATCAATCCAGTCTGTACCTTTTTGTCCAGCCCAGTCGTCTACATTTGGTTTAGTTCCCGGAGGGTTCGTTTCTTCAATCCATCTTACATATTGATCTGCATTCATCATGTTAACGGTGTTTTGCAGCGATTGAGAACCGTATTGCATGTTATAGCTAACATCCATTCTTCCAGCCTTCCCTTTTTTCGTAGTAATCATTACAACTCCGTTACCTCCTTCAGCTCCATAAATTGCAGCAGAAGCGGCATCCTTTAAAATCTCCATAGATTCAATATCGTTAGGGTCAAGGAAGTCGATATTTCCAGTTCTCATTCCGTCTACTACATAAATAGGGTCAGAATTTCCATTTGAACCAGCTCCACGAATTCTAACTTTAACACCAGCACCAGGAGCTCCTGACTGAGGTAATACTGTCACCCCTGAAGTTTGCCCTTGTAAAGCTTGTGTTGTTAATGGTACTGAAGTCTTTGAAATTTGTTCTGCTTTCACTTTGGAAATCGCACCGGTTACTACACTTTTCTTTTGAGTTCCATATCCTACTACTACAATCTCTTCTAAAGAGTTTGCATCTTCAACCATGAGAACATCAATCACAGATCTTCCATCGACAGGAATTTCCTGAGTTACGTATCCAACAAAACTAATTTGTAACACTGCATCCGGAGCCACATTTGTCAATAAAAATTTCCCTTCAAAATCGGAGTTCGTTCCTGAAGAGGTTCCTTTTATTAAAATACTAGCTCCTGGCAATGGTCCTGAACTATCCGAAATAGTTCCTGAAACATTCTGAGCTTCTATACTGAGTCCGATAAAGAACAAACTCAAAAGAAACGCATTTTTAAAAATTTGAAATTTCATAAATTTTTGGTTTAATTATTCTTGTAAATTGTTTTTTTGTTAATAAAAAGGAGTTATTACTCCTACAAAACTACCAAGTGTGTTAAAAGAATGTTAATTGAAAATTGTCAATTAATTATATATTTTTATTAAAATTGCATATTTAGTAGACGAAGAAGATGAATTATGATACAAGATGCCCATAGAGAAATAACTCGATTAATTCCGGAAGACAGTTTTTTAGTTGAAGAACGCGTAAAAGATGATTTTGATTTTCCAATACATTTTCATCCTGAATATGAATTGAATTTTATTTACAAGGGAAAAAATGTTCGCAGAATTGTTGGTGACAATACAGAAACCATAGACGAACTTGAATTGGTCTTAGTTGGACCGAATCTTGTACATGGATGGGAATTGCATACATGTACATGTAAAGAAATTTACGAAATTACGGTACACATTCATCAGGACCTTTTAGACGACAAAACCTTATCGAGAAATCTATTCAAACCGATAAAAGACATGTTTAGCCGCGCTAAACATGGAATCTTATTTTCAAGAGAGACCACGGTTGCTATGATGCCTAGATTAATGGCCTTAACACGAATCTCAGGGATACGATATTATTTGGAATTCATCTCTCTTTTGGATGATCTGGCCAAGTCGGAAAACCAACGTTTGTTATCGACCTCAAGTGCTGTTAAAGAAGATTTCCACAATAGCGATAAGATTAAAAAAGTCTACGATTATATACAGGAAAATTTTTCTCAAACCATCACTTTAAACGAAATTTCTGAATTGGTAAATATGAGCTCTGTTTCGTTTAACCGCTTTATAAAAAAGAGAACGGGACAGACTTTTGTTCATTACTTAAATGATACAAGAATTAGCTTTGCTTCCAGATGGTTATTGGAAACTGATTTAAGTATTGGTGAAATCGCATTTAAATGTGGCTTCAACAATATTGCTAACTTCAACCGCCTCTTTAAAAAATCAAAAAAATGTACTCCAAAGCAATTTCGAGAAGAGTTCGTAGGAGTAAAAAAAGTATTATAAAAAAAGCCTTTCCGTTTGGAAAGGCTTTTTCAAACCAACTATTAATTAGCCCATAACAACACGAACCTCATATGAGTGCCCGCTTTCCTGAATAGGTATTATGAAGTCCTTTAGTAATTCTCCGTTCAAATAAATTCCTTTCACTCCTTTTGAAACGTGAGATGGGTTCTCAACTACAATATTATATGTAGCATTTCTGAATTTTCTAGACACTTTAAATGAATCCCAATCTTTTGGTATACAAGGGTTCACTGATATTCCATCATATTCAGGCTGAATACCTAATATATATTGAGTTGCTGCATAATAATTCCAGGCAGCTGTCCCTGACAACCATGAATTTTTTGCTTCTCCTGGTTTATGAGCTTCTTTCCCAGCAATCATTTGACAATAAACATAAGGTTCAACCTTATGTAATTCAATATGCTCTTCTAAATAACCCGGAGCAATTTTCGAATAGTAGTCAAAGGCTTGGTCTCCGCGTCCAATCATGGTTTCAGCAATCATAATCCACGGATTATTATGACAGAAAATTCCACCATTTTCTTTATATCCCGCCGGATAGGTGGATATTTCACCGTACTCAATGTAGTATTTTGAAAATGCCGGGTAATTAAGAACAATTCCAAAATCTGTATCCAGGTATTCTTTTACTGAATCCAATGATTTTTCAACCATTCCTTCATCCTTTCCGATTCCAGCCATGGAACACCAACCTTGAGATTCAATAAAGATTTTTCCTTCCTCATTTTCAGAAGAACCTACTTTCTTTCCGTAATAATCATATGCTCTCAAATACCATTCTCCGTCCCATCCATATTCCTTCACAGCATCCACCATACCTTCTACATATATCTGAGCTTCTTCGGCTTCACTATCATATCCAATACGTTTACACAGTGCAACGAATTCTTTTCCGTAGACTACAAACAATCCTGCAATCATAAGCGATTCAGCTGTTTTACCCTTTTTATTTCCAGTAGTCTGAAAAGATTCATTTGGGTCTGAGGAGAAACAATTTAAATTCAAACAATCATTCCAATCCGCACGTCCTATTAAAGGTAATTTATGAGGTCCAAGGTTATTTACAACATGATAAAAAGAGGCTTTTAAATGTTCAAACATGGTTTTAGCTCTAGACATATCATTGTCAAAAGGCACCAGTTCATTCAAGAAATCGAAATCTCCTGTTTCTTTGATATATGTGGTTGTAGATAAAATCAACCACAATGGATCATCATTGAAATCTCCTCCAAGTACATGATTCCCCTTTTTAGTTAAAGGCTGGTATTGGTGGTAACACGATCCGTCTTCAAACTGTGTTGAAGCAATATCGAATATACGTTCCTTCGCCCTTTCCGGCAACTGATGCACAAAACCAATCAAATCCTGATTGGAATCACGGAATCCCATACCACGACCAATCCCCGATTCGAAAAATGAAGCTGAACGGGATAAATTGAACGTGACCATACATTGGTACTGGTTCCAGATATTAACCATTCGGTCCAATCGCTGATCTTCAGATTCAACGGTAAATTTTCCTAGTAAATCATCCCAATAGGATCGGAGTTCATCGTAAGCTTTATTCACCTTCTCAACAGAATCAAATTTGGCCAACATTTCCTTTGCCGGTACTTTGTTAATTATTGAAGGTTGTTCCCATTTATTTTCAGGGTCCACTTCCACATAACCGAGCATGAATACATATTCTTCTGAAGCACCTGGTTCCAAATTAATCTCCAGACAATGCGATGCCATTGGAGACCAACCATGAGCAACGGAGTTTTTGGACTCCCCACAATTTATTACATCTGGATTATCAAACCCGTTGTACAATCCAATGAATGTTTCTCTGTCTGTATCAAATCCTTGTACAGGTTTATTTACCCCATAAAAAGCATAATGATTCCTGCGTTCTTTGTATTCTGTTTTATGATAAATAACACTGCCTTCCACCTCTACTTCTCCTGTACTCAGGTTACGTTGAAAGTTTGTCATATCGTCTTCAGCATTCCACAAACACCATTCAATACAAGAAAAAAGCTTTAAGCTCTTTGATGTATCCCCTAGGTTTTCCAATCGCACTTTTTGCACCTCCCCTTTGAACCCAAGTGGTACAAATTGAAGCACATCCAATTGAACATTATTTTTTACCCCCTTAAACTTGGTATAACTCATACCATGACGGCACTCGTATTCATCTAATGGTGTTTTCACTGGCTTCCATGTTGGAGACCACACTGTATCTCCATCCTTTACATAGAAATACTTCCCACCATCGTCGGCAGGAACATTATTATATCTGTATCGTGTTAGACGTCTGAATTTAGCATCCTTATAAAAACTATATCCACCTCCTAAATTCGATGTTAAAGAGAAAAAGTCTTCATTCCCCAAATAGTTAATCCATGGATATGGCGTCTTTGGGTTGGTTATGACATACTCTCTTTTAAAATCATCAAAATAGCCATACTTTGTTGGAGTACTCTGACTTTTCATTTGATAGGCCTGTTCTTTAATCATTTGCCTTCCTTTTAATTTTAAGTTCGTTTGATATTTGTTCCATTTTTTTGGTTGTTAAAGGATAAAACAATAATGCAATAACTCCAAGCATTACAAAAACCGCAGGAACAATACTCATATTAAGTTTTATACCTTCAAGCATTTCTGCAGTTTTTTCGGTAGCCTGACCATCATAGTTGTGAATATTTAAAACTGCCAACGTAATAGCTCCGGCTACACCACTTCCAAACTTCATAGCAAAAGTTCCGGCCGAGAAAATCAATCCAGTTGCTCTTCGACCATTTTTATATTCTGAATAATCGGCGGCATCACCCAGCATTGCAAAAAACAATATTGGTGTTAATCCAGCACCGAACTCCGAGATAATTCCTAAGGTGAAAATTGCGCTCACATTATTTGGTTCCAGCCAGTACATGGCAGCTGCAGTGATTGCAGAAAATACTAACGCTATTATGAATAAGCGACGCTTTCCAAATAGATTTGTTAGAAAAGGCGCAAAAAATGTCGAAATCATTGATATTATAAGCAATGACAATAAATACAATCCTGCTAATCCATTAGAACCTCCCCAATTGGACAGTCTTCCAAAGACATTATCTGAATTATCAACATAATGCGTAAAATAATACATAGCTGAACTTTGTTTGATGATATTATAGGTTACAAAAACAAATCCTATAAACAGCAAAATCAGCCATGCCTTATTCGATATTAAATCTTTTAAATCATCTTTTATTTTTGAAGACCCTTCTTTCAATACAGGTACGCGCTCTCTGGTCGTTAAAAAAGTAACTATGGAAAAAACTGCCAATATAAAAGCCATCACATACATGGTGTATTGATAGCCTTTTGTTTCATCACCATTCCCTAGAAAATCAACCAAAGAGATAACTCCAATAGTAGCAATAACTCCACCGAAATAGGCTCCAAAAAACCTAAAAGAAGACAGTTCAGTTCTTTGTTTTATATCATCCGTCATAACCCCCATCAATGCTGAATAGGGAACATTGTTAGCTGTATATAACAAGGTATATAAAATAGAAGTTGTATACGCCCAGATAATCTTTCCTGTAAGATTCATATCCGGGGTAGTGAACTGCAAAACCAGCGCAACTCCAAAAGGCAAGGCTGTCCATAATAACCATGGTCTGAATTTTCCCCATTTCGATTTAGTTCTGTCGGCAATGGTTCCCATAATTATGTCAGTAACGCCATCTCCTAAACGTATAACTAATAATAAGGTTGCAACCGCTGCTGTGCCAAGACCAAAAACATCGGTATAGAAAATAGGTAGAAAAGGGCCAATAGTACGCCAAGCTATATTTGCAGCAGTATCCCCTAATGCATATCCTATTTTTTCCTTTAATGACAATCTTTCAAGTTGCGACATATACTATTAATTTCAGATTATAAGTTATTCAAAATTAACCAAGCAACCCGTTGAAAAATGATACTATTTTGTCTATTAACCACTGATTTTTAAAAATATACAGTCTTCATTAACCGATATTTTTCAGTCGAAAACTGAAAAAAAAGTATAACAATTCTCATAGTATTATTGCTGTTTTATTTAATCAAAACCCTCATCAACCCTTTATTTATAATACTCTACGAAAAAATAATTTCAAAAGTCAACAACGTGTACATTGAAAGAAATCAATCAATTTGATACAATAATAACTTTCTGTTGAAGGCTTGTATTACATTCACACATCTTTGTTTTATAATTATTTGTAATAAGCTACTTGTAATGCATCTTTGAATTAGATAGGTGGTAATTAAAATTCCAAATTCATTAGATTTCTAACTTTAAACCCTATCACCAAATTATTGACTATCAATCATAAACAACTTCTATAATCCTATAAGATATTTGAATCACTTTTTCTATTAATCTACTAGATTACTAGGTAATTTTGTGATATGCAATCAAAAGGACTCATTTTACAGGCAAGTTCAAGAAGTGATGGGAATACAAGAAAGATAGTTTCCAGACTTCAAAAAGATACAAATTACGATGTAATAGATCTTGCTCAACTGAGGATTGAACACTTTGATTACAAGTTCAAAAATCAGGATGATGATTTTTCAGCATTGATCAAAAATATAGCAAACAATTACGAGACCATCATTTTTGCGACTCCGGTCTACTGGTATTCTATGAGTGGTTTGTTGAAAGTATTTTTAGATAGAATTTCGGATTGCTTGATTATTGACAAAGAAACAGGCAGAAAATTAAGAGGTAAGTCGCTTGGACTCGTCATTTGCGGCTCACAACCAGAAGAGACAATTGGTTTTGACACTGCTATAAAGTCAGCAGCTGAGTACCTCGGAATGGGTTATTTGGGCTATGTGCACACCTGGGTTGAAGATGCAGAACTTACAGATAGTGTAAAGAGCAGCTTAAAGTCCTATTCAGAAAAAGTGCAACAGGTACTTGAAGAGAACAGATAAATAAACTGACATTTCAGTTTAAACATTCTGCCGAGTTCAACACTTGGAAAGTCAATGCATTTGTATTGTAATTATTTGAAAAAAGAAATTTTGTAATAAATATTTGAGTTAATATTTTAGGTGGTTAGTTTAAAAAACGACTTTGGCATACTTCACATTTTTTCGCCGAGTCGTTTTTTTCGTTTCTATTGTTTCTGAATCATCTCAACTTCTTCCAGTAATTCAAATTTCTTACAATAAGAAATAAATAGTAAGTCTAATTAACTTGAGTCGTCTAATACAAGAATTCTAAATTTGTCTAAATGGGATTTTATCAATTTAAACGGGAGCAACACTTTGAACAACCGGTTGAAAAAATGTGGGAGTTCATTTCTAATCCGTCCAACCTCAAAAAAATCACACCCGATTCCATGGGATTCGATATCACATCGGGCGACTTGCCTGAAAGCATGTATGCCGGAATGATTATAAGTTATAAAGTTTCTCCCCTTTTGGGAATCAAAACAACATGGGTTACAGAAATCACTCAAATCAAGCCTTTAGAATTTTTTATTGATGAACAACGAGTAGGCCCCTACAAATTATGGCATCATCAACATCATTTAACTCCAACCAAAACAGGTACATTGATGTCGGATATTGTAAGTTATGAACCTCCTTTTGGCCTTATTGGAAACCTTGCTAACTCATTAATAATCAAAAAGAAACTAGAAGAAATTTTCAGTTACAGAGAAAAAGTTCTGAATGAATTTTTTGGTTGATACTACAGAAATTATCACTAAATTCATTTCATGAAAAAAATGTATGCTCTTCTCGTTGGAATTTTATTCCTGTCTTGTGATTTCAATAAAGAAGTCAGGTCTCTAAATCCAGAAAACTGGGAGAAAAGAAGTGCAACTATTAGTCCGACAGCCGATTTAATTTCTGGAACGACTTATCTTTCTGTCTACTCACAAATTTACGGTAAAAACGAGCATAGAACCCATGATTTAACAGCAACAATAAGTATGAGAAATTTGAACAGTTCCGACACGGTTTATGTTCAAAATGCGAGGTACTTTGATACTTCCGGAAAACTAATCCGTGCCTATTTTAACAAAGCAATTTATCTGGCACCTATGGAAACTGTTGAAATTGTAATTGAAGAAGTCGACCGAGAAGGAGGCACTGGCGGAAATCTTTTATTCGACTGGCTGGCAAAATCAAATTCGAACGCGCCATATTTTGAAGGTGTCATGATTTCAACTTCAGGTCAACAAGGATTATCTTTCTCTACTCAGGGAATTAGAATTAAATAAATTTTGATGAAAAAAATCGGATTGATTGGCGGGATGAGCTGGGAATCATCCCGACTTTATTATCAAATAATCAATGAAAAAGTCAGAGAACTACTAGGTGGATATCACTCCTGTAGATCGGTTATGGAATCGGTAGATTTTGCCGAAATCGAAAGACTTCAGTGTAAAAACGACTGGAAGTCGCTTGAAAAATTAATGATTCAGGCAGCACAAAATGTTGAAAATGCTGGTGCTGAAATGGTATTGTTATGTACCAACACCATGCATTTATGCAGTGAAGCCATGCAACAAAACATCAATATTCCACTGCTACACATTGCTACGGCAACCGGGGAATCTATCAAACAAGCCTCTTTAAAAAAAGTCCTTCTTCTGGGAACCAAATTCACCATGGACAGTGATTTTTATTCCAAAATTCTTCAGAATGATTTCCATATAAAAACTATCATCCCAAATGATGAAGACCGACAAGTAATTCACGATATCATTTTTAAGGAGTTAGTTCACGGGAATATAAAACAAACCTCCAAAGAAAAGTACATTCAGATTATAGAGAAATCAGTTTTACAAGGTGTTGATGGCGTTATTTTAGGCTGCACTGAAATTCCACTGCTCATCCAGCAAGAGGATGTTTCCATTCCTGTTTTTGATACTACTCGTATTCATGCTGAGACAGCTGTAAAATTTGGACTTATTTAACCTGTTAAAGTCAAGAAAACAATTATTTAACTGTCAAAAGAGTTTAATTTTATGAAATTTCTATCTCTGCTAACAAAAAAACACGTACTTCCAATAATAGTTATTTCTCAGTTCTTTTGTACCTCTTTATGGTTTGCAGGGAACGGGGTAATCAATGATTTGGTCAATGATTTTAATTTACCCAATGCAGCGCTTGGTCATCTAACTTCAGCTGTACAATTTGGCTTTATTATGGGAACCTTAAGTTTCGCAATAATGACCATTGCAGACAGGTATTCACCTTCCAAAGTATTCCTTATTAGCGCAATTTTAGGATCTCTTTTTAACATTGCTATAATCTGGAAGGGGAACTCCTATTTTAGTCTCATTACTCTGAGATGCTTTACTGGATTTTTTCTTGCTGGTATATATCCCGTAGGCATGAAAATAGCTGCAGACTATTTCGACAAAGGGCTAGGGAAATCGCTCGGATTTTTGGTAGGAGCTCTTGTTTTAGGGACAGCCTTACCCCACTTGCTAAAAAACACCATGGAGAATTTTTCATGGAAATCGGTGCTAATTTTGACCTCATCATTGGCTTTAATTGGTGGACTTTTAATGGTCTTCTTTGTTCCTGATGGACCATTCAGAAAGCCAAGTAAAAAAATAGATTTTTCAGCATTTTTTAAGGTCTTTCAAAAAAATGAATTTCGTTCAGCTGCTTTTGGGTACTTCGGTCATATGTGGGAATTGTATGCCTTTTGGACCTTTGTACCAATCATGTTAGCGACCTATAAGAGTGAAAAAGAAGTATCATTAAATATCCCTTTCTGGTCTTTTCTTATTATTGGAGTAGGAGGTTTGGCCTGTGTTCTAGGAGGGTATATCTCACAAAAAATTGGAGTTAAGAAAACCGCATTCTATGCCTTGTTAATTTCTGGTGTTTGTTGTTTGCTTATTCCCTGGATGTTTCATCTGAATTCACCATTTATATTCTTGTCATTTCTGTTGATCTGGGGTATGGTTGTTATTGCAGATTCACCATTATTTTCAACGCTAGTTGCTCAAAATGCTGAAACCAAGATTAAAGGAACCGCTTTGACTATTGTTAATTGTATAGGTTTTGCCATTACAATTGTAAGTATTCAACTATTGACTAAATTATCTTTAGAAGTACATTCGAATTGGATATATTCCATGCTCGCAATCGGACCCATTTTGGGTTTATTGGGACTAAGAAGAAAGAATTCAAACAGTACCTCATAGTACCATTTGAATTCTTTAGTTATATATTTTTTTATTCGTCTTAGTTAAACGAATAGGCCAATCCTACAATAAACCCGCTTAACTTCGCATCAAAATCATCACCATCTTCAATTAAATTAGAAAGTCCAAGGTTATACCTTGCTTCGAAGGCAAAATTCTCAGTAAAATTATACGCTAATCCGAAATCTAATCCAAAATTAAATGAATTCATACCCTCTTCCGCATCTAACATAAAACCAAAGCTAGGTCCTGCTAAAATATGGAAAGTATCAGAAGTTGAATATTGAGCCAATACAGGAATAGCTATCTGATCCAGATCTTCTATTGAAATATAATTTACCTCAGGTCTAATAGCGAATGTTTCTGAAATGTCAAAACTTCCGAAGACGCCAATATAAAACCCTGTTTCAGATTCTGTTTCGGATTCTCCCATAAAATCTAATTTCAAACTGGCAAAATCTGCTCCAGCTCTAACACCAAATTCTTGTGCAGATAAAGAGAAGGTCAAAAAAGCGGCAACTAATAATAAATTTATTTTCTTCATAATATTTTGTTTTAATTGTTATTTCTACTCTTTCGATTTTCGAAAATGAACATATCATTATCCTCGTTTGCTCTTCTTTTTAGTCTGGAGCAACTTTCACATTAAGACTTTTGGTACATCCCTTACTTATGTACTTACAATTTAATTTATTGTTGTCAAAAATGAAATTTGACTTGTTTCTAAAACATGGGGCATTTCTGTCTATAAACTAAGACTTGATGATCCTATTAATTCGAGTAAAAATAAGCGCTTTCCTATTTTCGATACTAAAATTAACTAATAAGAAGGTCAAATAAAATACTATTTTATCTTTTTATGGTATTATCTTCGTTTTTAAAATTATTTTGAGTTAATAATCAATTATTTACGCTTCTTTATTATCAAATTCTTTGGTTGACAAAATCAGAATACATCTATTTCTCCCTTGCAAATTTGCAACACTGTTCGAGAGTTTCTTTAATGTCTCTCATTGTAGTTCTAGGATTGATTAAACACATGCGCAGCACCACATGATTTTGAAGAATAGTAGTGACCAAAACAGCTTTTCCACTTTGCGTCATTTTTTGAGAAATTTTTTGGTTCAATGCGTTTAGCTCATCCTCTGACAGCTGCTCTTCCATAGGATTATACCTAAAATTAATCACAGCCAAAGTCGCTGGTGAGATAATTTCCCAATACTTGCTTTTTCGGATTAATTGTTCAGTCTTTTCTGCTAAATCTATGTTGTAGGTTACAGCTTCACGGAAGGATTGCAATCCAAAAGTTTTAATCGACATATAAAACTTCAGAGCTCTAAAACGACGTGTGAGCTGTACGCCATGATCATAAAAATTAATCTCTGATTCATTTCCTTCAATATCTCTCAAATACTCAGGACGCTCACTAAATGTAGTGCTCATCCATTTATGGTTTCGCACGAGTAAGCAACCCATTTCATAAGGCTGAAAAAACCATTTATGAGGGTCTATCGTTATTGTATTAGCCTTTTCAATTCCTTTCAGAGCTTTCGCCCCTTTGGATGATAGAACGGCTCCACCTCCATATGCGGCATCCACATGCATCCACATTCTTTCGGCTCTACATATCTTCGAAATTTCGTTCAAATCATCTACTGCACCTGTATTGGTAGTTCCGGCATTTGCAATCATACAGAAAGGCGTCAAGCCAGCAAGCTTATCTTTGGCGATAGCATTTTTTAATTTATTAAATGACATTTTAAACTCTAAGTCTGTTGGAATAATCCGAACCTGATCTTTTTTAAATCCGATGATACGAATCGCCTTAATATTAGAAGAATGCGTCTGGTCAGACATATAGATCACAGCCTTAGAATATTCATCTCCAAACATTTGCCTTCTGGCAATTACCAATGCTGTTAAATTTGCCATGGACCCACCACTAGTAAAAATCCCCCCTCCTCTTTTCACCGGAAATTTAAAGAGTTTCAACAACCAGTTAATGGTAACAATTTCCAATTCTGCAGCCGCAGCTGAAGCCATCCAACCTCCTGAAAAAACATTATAGCCCGTTGCAAGGCTATCGGCCATAGCACTCACATAGTTACTAGGACCAGGTACAAAAGAGAAAAATTTAGGATGTGATAATACATTGATTTCAGACAGCACTTTTTCTTTTACAAAATCCAATACCTCATTTGGGTCACTCCCTTGTTCAGGAATTTCCTCTAGTAAAAGTCGATCCATCTCTTCCCTAGTCGCGCTTGAAAATACTTTTTTATCGTTCATGGTCTCATAATGCTCAATAATAGCATCTACAATTCGGTATCCGAACTCCTGCATCTCTTTTTTGGAAAGTGATAAATCTTTATTGGTTTTCATTTTATTCATTCTAGAACCCTAAAATACAACTTCTTTTACATACAAAATTCGATTCAACTTGTATATGTTTTCCAGAGACAACAGCATGAGTAAACTCAATTTTTCATGTTCAAGTACCCCCATGAATCCCTATAAAAACCTTGGCTGACAAGTCAGATCACATAAAAAAATAGGCGATTATCAAATCTTGACGTAGTTGCTGTTCTCCAATAAGGTAAAGAAGGCAGAGGTCCTGGATTGGTTTTTCAGAATGAAAGATAGCTTGATTTACGTAAAACTACTTTGTGCTTTCGTTTAAACAATTAAGGTGTAAACACATACCAAAGTGAAGAGTATGTTGGATTGATTCATTCATTGCCCGAGATTTTCAAATCTAAATTCAGGTATCAAATTTTATGCTTTCTTACTATCTTCTCGCTCCAGATATACCAAAAATTGCAAAAAACAGAATCAAACTAACCTTTAGCACTATGATTTTTATCATATTATTTAAAAAAATGTCTTGATTTCTAGTAATATAGAATTATTCTAAGTATGATATTCTATACATTTGCTGCGACCAAGCTGAATAAGGATTTTTTTTACTTATATTTAAGATTAAATAGTCTTAAATTTAAGCACCTATCAAACACAAGATTAAAATAGCAATGTACTGTTGACTAGGACAACAACCTTGAGGTTTTTTGTGTTAAATTTCTATTGAGCACATATTGGTTAGGAATATTTATCAACCTTAAATAACACGGTAATGAAAAAATTAATCAAGAAATTCATGGAGTCCAAATACTTCAAATTTACACCAAGAGTTTTAAAGATTTTTTTAGCTGATTTCGTCGAAATATCAGCGCTAGGTCAAATAATGATGTTTGCTTGTTCACTTTTCGCCTTTTTGTCTTTTATCATCTTAACCATCAAATTGCCAATAACACTAGCTGTGGCATTTCCAATGTGGTTCGCCTATGAATTAACAGGTATTGATTACGACAAAATCGAGTTTCGCAAAAAAATGAAACAGCTTCGTGTGAAAATTTTGTTGAAAAGACAATTTCGTAATTATCAAAACAAATCACATAAAAACAATAAACTATCATTTAAATCATAGTCATTGTTCAAAATGACTTATTCATTAGATGTAGCCTAGTACAACCACCTATCGAGCGCATTTACTCATAGGAACCCTTTGCATGGCATCTATTGAATCGAAGAATTCAATCTCAACGAATTTTTCACACTTAATGGGGACTAAACACGAATCCGTTCTACCAAGGATTCGTGTTTTTATTTTTTACATCCAATAATGATACGATTGATGATGTAGAGAAAATCAATCAGATAAGACCGTAAAAAACTTCCTGAAATTCCAGAGGCTTGACTTCATTGTAACGACAAGCATCGAATTATCGAACCTCAATAAGTTTGTCTGAGGGATTTTCAAGAGTGTTTAAAATTACTCTTCAGGCAAACTATAAGTAGTATTTCCCTCTTTATCCATAAATATTAATTTAGGAGTTCCATCTGGCTCAACCATTAATGCCAATCTAGTATTGCCCTGTAGATCCAACATTTCCAAAACAGCTGCATCACTTCTATTTTTTCCAAGAAATAATCTTCTTGTTGTTATTAAATTCTTTTCCCTAAGTTTTTTAAATGCTTCCTTCCTCAATTCTTTATTAGAGATTTCCATAACGGAATCAATTTTCGCAAGGGAAAATTCACTTGGAATATTTGGCTGTTGCCACATCTGAATACCTGTTTCATAGCTGCCATCTGCTCCTTCTAAATGACGATATCCAATTGTTTGGTCTCCCCTTACTTTATCCCAAGTAAAAGAACCGAAATGGCCATCAGGTCCATTCTCTCCATACACTAATCCTCCCATCTCATCTCCCATATGATTGAAAAATATGATTCCTGGAGGGCGTGGATAATCTCTTTTAATTACTTTTCCATTTACTATTCCGGGATGTTGTCTTTCCTTATTTGAAATGACCATTTTTAAATCCCCATTTTGTTCAACAATGTTTATTCTTTCAACATCTATTTCTTGAAATTTCTGTTTGGTTTCCCCAGAATTAAATGAAGACAATACCATTATAAAGCAAACAAAAGTTAATATTACAGTATAGACTTTCATTAGACGAACATCTTTTGACAATTTATTTTCCATCTTTAATAATTTAATCAGGTTAGATAATTTATTCCTTTGTAATTGCATCTGACTTCCAATTCAAATGCCTTACAATAGTATAACATGATTTAAAAGAACTCCATTATTTATAAATGAATGTGGTGGAATTCAAAGTTTTTGGGGTGAAACTATGGTGATAGAAGATTTTTCAATTTTGAGAAGTAGGTGTCTGAAACGGCCATTTTAAATTCAGAATCATTATTTCCTATTACCAGGATCTTATTTTCAGTTAATTTTTTCACATATCTGAGATTAACAATAAACGACCTATGGATTCTTACGAACTCGCCATGAGGAGCCAACTGTTTTGAAATGGATCCTAATGTTGTACGCAGTATTTCTGTACTCACTTCTCCATTTTCATTCAGATTAACCAAATCAACATAATTGTCATCTGACTTAATATAAATAAGGTTCTCAAGATTCAGCCATAACGACTTTTTCCCACTTCCTTTGAATTCAAATTTCCCTTTTTGAGCATCCTCTTTTTTAGAAAAATGGAAGAATCTATTTCTTGCAAACAATGTTAAAATGAAGTACATACCACCTACTAAAATCATTGATTTCAACCACAATTCCAGATATCCTCTAACGCTAAAACACTCCCAGTAGCAAAAATATCCCTGGAGGACTAAAGCAGCGTGAACAAAAATTAGAATCTTAATCATTAAAACACCAAAGGCTCGATGCTCATTTTCAACAACCTTGAACTTCAATAGATTCTTGACCACAAAATCAACGGTATAACTTAATACCGGCCAAGCCAAACCAAAAGGAATTAGAATAAAAAAGAGGATGAAGAAATTAGATGTGTTGTCAATACCAGCATCAAAAGGAAGTTTAAGACCCTGATAAATCCAAGTTAACAATCCAATTGAGAAGTTAAAATAGTAGTGTTTTTTCCACTGGTAGTAAAACCAATGGAAGAATTTGAATCTAACGAAAGATAACAACTCCAAATTTCTAATTCTATTTTATAGAAGAGCTTAATCACTCCACATTGACTAAAGTAATAAAAATTGAATGACCGCTATAATGTTGAAAAAATAATGGCAGTATCAAAACGATTCCTGGTGTAGTAAGATTACCCCGAAGTTTAGTTAATCATTTGAACTTGAATTATTGAAACTACTTAAGACTATACTCAGTACAATTCCAGTAATGAGTCCAATCATTCCTCCCGTTAAAGCACCAATCAAAGCGTCTATTAGAATTTCAATTGATATTATACCCCTCGCCAATTCATCAAATCCCCACGCCCGGATACCACCAATACACGCCCCGAGAAACAAACCCATAATTCCTGAAGCACAAGAGGAACCTTTTGATTTTTTCGGTGGGTTTTTCTTGCTCTCTGTCAGCTCTTTTTCAAGATGATCAGATGATTCAAATTCAGAATTGCTTTGAATATTATCTTCACTTTTCATTATATCTTCCTTACTAAGCATCTATTAATAACTTTTAAATTCACGTCAAAGCTGTATATATTTTTAGAATTCATTGTCCGAATATAGGAATGAGACTAAAAAGAGAACTGTCCATATTTCTCTGAAGGCTTTTTTGTAGTGTACACAAAACAAGGCCCTCACAAGAACTTCACTTCATTATAATTGATAAATATGTGCGTTAATTAAATTCTTTTGAATCCACATCTTTAATGAATTTGACCAAAGCAGAGAAATACGCATCCGGGTCATCGAATTGTGACAAATGACTACCATTCGTTGTGATACTTCGTCCTCGTTGAACTTCTGATGCCATCCATTCCATATACTCTGGATCCATGGTATCATACTTTGCTCCTAGCATTAATGTTGGCACTTCAATCTCTTTTAATCGGTCAGCTATATCCCAATCACTTAACGTGGCATCCTCAGTAATGCCAAATTCGCTTGGTCCTTGCATATATACATAAATGTCTGAATTTAAGTGCTCAAATAATAGGAATACTGATTTCGGCCATTGATCCAGCGGTTTACGCAATATATGTTCGGTATAAAAATGTTCCATCAAGAGTTCTTCGTATCTCGGGTTGGTATATTCTTTCCGAGCTTCGATTTCTTTAATTTCTTTGAGCACATCTTCAGGTAATTGCGGGCCTAAAACATTTTGAGCATATGTATTGTATTCAGGAACACTTGCCACCATATTAGAAACTATCAGACCTTTTAAATTATCCTGATATTTCAAAGCATATTCCATAGCCAAAATTCCACCCCATGATTGACCTAGCAAATAAAAATTATCCTTATTCAGCTTGAGTGCTTTTCTAACCTGTTCCACCTCCTCCACAAAGTGCTCAATGGTCCACAGCGTCGAATCATTAGATTTGTCACTGTAGTAGGAATCTAACTGGTCGTAATAGATGTATTCAATCTCTTCATTGGGAAGATATCCGTCAAAGTTTCCAAACTCTTCATGAGTTCCACCTGGCCCCCCATGAAGTAATAGAACCCTCATTTTTGGGTTATTACCCATACGTTTTGTATATACCTTAAAAGTACCTTTTGGTGTTTCAACGGGAATCATTTTTATTCCACCAGTAATCTGATCATCGTTGTTGGAATAATCAAAATAATTACTCTTTTCTATTAGATTGTTTGTTCCTTGTTTATCTGTACAACTCATAATGAGAAACATCCCAAGGATTGCAAAAACTGTTACGTATTTCATGATTCTTAGCTTTAAGTGGCTTAAAATGAGGCCATACCGGTTAATAGTTGTTAAATTATGTCTTAATAATGACAATTCAAAATAATCCATTTATCACCCTATTAAACGAATATAACAAGTCCAATAAAAAAGAAATTAAAAGTCGTGGCAGGACAACATGAAGATGTGCGCTCCTAATTAACGGGAAGAGGATTCATTCCTCTTCTTTGTCGTGAAATGAACCTGATTAGAGATGCTTTAAAAGCAAAATGGAATTGCTTGGCAATTGATGGTTTTGCTAGTAGCGGAAAGGTTCGAATTATCGAACCTAAATCTATCGACTTTTGTTAGGGATTTTTGGATGTATTGAAATTTAAATTTCCATAGTTATTAACAGAATCTTCTTTTTGAATCAAATCTACTCCAAGAGCCACTACATCTTGAGTAAATCCGTTGCAGTCTACTAACATTCTTATTTTGAATACTACTGTTTTTAGGTAATTGATGATTGTTTTCCATGATATGTGTTTTTAATTTTTAGTTAAATTCACAACCAAGACGGATAACGAATACAAAAGACGCAAAAAAAAGTAAGTTTATTTTAAATTAGTCTTGGCAGGGTTACAAACTGATTTTAATTTCAAGGACAATATGTTACCTGATTCATCCATTTCCTGACTGCTACAATCAATGATTATTTCCTTTAACAGCTTTCGTGCTCTTTGAATCCTACTCTTAGTAGCAGTAAGGCTCAAATTTAATTTCTGAGCAACTTCCTTTTGTTGTAATCCTTCAATATCTGACATGGCTAAAGGAATAGAATATTTACTTGGTAATAATTTCATCAATGATGTCACTATTTCTTCAGCACCTGAAAAACTGGAATCCAATTCGGGATTTTCCATTTCAGGTATACTACTTGTAAATTTACTTTGACTTCTATAATAGTCGACTGTTGTATTATGAGCAATTTGAAAAATCCATGACCTCATATTCCTAATTTTAGTTGTTGAACAACATGAATTGTAAATTTTGAGTAGCACTTCATGAGAAAGGTCATTGGCAATTTGCTCATTCTTAACTTTTTTCTGAATGTAAAATCTTACAGCGTTTTTATATTCTAACCATACTTCTGAAATCTCTGAATATTTATAAAACTCTTTCATTGATGTAAATTTTAGCAAACTGAATCTAAATCTATTAATCAAAAATACCTAATTCCAAAATAATACGAAATTAACTGGAGTGAAACCAAAAAATCCACTCAACATTGTCAAGTGGATTCTCTATTTAGTAGCGGGAACTGGACTCGAACCAGTGACCTTCGGGTTATGAGTTCTCCAAAACCCCCGTATTTACTGGGTTTTTAGCTCATTTCCGCTAAAATGAATTCAAAATCGTATGCAAATCGTATGCAGTTTTCGGTTTTGATTAATAATTCAATGTTCTACTCAAATCTACGCATTAAATAGAATTATTCTAAACATATTTTTCTCTAATTTTAGAAGCCTGATTTTTTGAAGACCGTGAAAGCCTCTTCTCTTAAATCACAAAAATTGACTGAAGAAAAATTGCACATGATTTCGTCACAAATAAAAATGAATTTTAGATAAAAAACCAAATCTGACGGTTATCCCGGTTGGGATCTTATAAATGACACCATTTATATACATATAATACGTTAGCACACATATAATATGACAACCTTCAAATCCATTGCTACAGAAAAAGAAAGAACTTCCTCCTTTTATTTGGAATTTGAATCAATTGCTAATGGGCTCTCTAACTTTTCGAACAAATCAAAATTTCATTTAACAGGAGAATATAATAGTTATTTTTTGAGCTTCAATATTAATGGATTTTATGAAAAATCAGAAACCATTATAAATGGAGAAAGAAAATTGTCAAATGTTA
>CAXQVI010000034.1:0-21714 GCA_964227255.1 Flavobacteriaceae bacterium | reverse complement strand
AAGACATCACTCCGGAAACAAAAGTTATACATTCCTTTTTAAAAGATTATTATTTGGCAAAAGGAGATAGAAAAAATTATAAAATTTATGCTGAGAAACTGAATAAAACAGACAGTGCTTTGACAGAAAATTACAAACTCGTCAATAGAAAACTTATCGAGGATTTTGAAATTCCAAAACTCCTAATTGAAAAAAATGATGCTTTTGGAACAGTAGAAGAGAAAGAGACTCCCTGGATTTTTAAAAATCGAACCTTGTTTATTTTTGCTACCACCATTTTAATAGGAGCATTCGTTTATATCAAAAGAAAGCAATATTTAGAAAGAAAAAAGCTTGATCCTCTTAAAGGTATGAATCCTGATTTGGTACGAAGATTGATGAAACAATTAGACAACTTCGAAAAGAAAAAAACATTTTCGAATAAAAAGTATAATCTAAAAACAATCTCTGAGAAGTTCCAAACAAACTCATCTTACTTATCTAAAGTCATAAATGCTAAAAAGGGGAAAAATGTAAGTTCCTATTTATCGGACCTAAGAATTAACCACTGTCTTAAAGAACTCAATTCCAATAAAATTTATCAAAATTACGATGTAAAATCACTAGCTATTGAGTTCGGGTTCAACAATGCAGAAAGTTTTACTAAAGCATTCTCAAGCAGAACAGGAAGTACCCCTGCTGCTTATATACAGCAACTGAAAAGTTAATCCATAATGAACTTTTCAAAAATATAGGTATTCAATTTTTGAAGAGCATTAACTTTATCAGAGGTATTCACTAAGAGTGATATATTATTATCACTTCCGCCATAAGAAATCATTCGCACTGGTAAATCATGTAAAACTTTAAACAATTTGTGTGTGTCCTTATGACGAACAACTGAATGACCTACCAAACAAATAATACTCTGATTAGAATCAACAGCTACGCTCGAAAACTTATCCAATTCTTCAATTAATTGACTCAAATTAGAAGCATCGTCTATTGTTAGAGAAACTGCTACTTCTGATGTCGTAATCATATCAATAGGGGTTTCATACTTTTCGAAGATTTCAAAAACCTTTTTCAAAAATCCATGTGCCTGCAGCATTCGGGCCGACTTAATCTTGATGGCAGTAATTCCATCCTTTGCTGCAATTGCTTTTATTCCTTCACCTTCATATTCACTGGCAATTAAGGTCCCGTAAGAAAGTGGATCCTCAGTATTTTTTAAACGTACAGGAATATTCGACTCACGTGCCGGCATCACCGTTTGGGGATGTAATATTTTCGCTCCGAAATAAGCCAGCTCAGCAGCTTCATCAAATGATAAATTAGAAATAGCTTGGGTATTTTCAACAAATCTCGGGTCGTTATTGTGCATCCCATCAATATCTGTCCAAATTTGAACCTCTTCCGCCTCAATTGCTCCACCAATAATCGTAGCAGTGTAATCACTTCCACCACGTTGTAAATTAGCCGCATTTCCGTTAGCATCAAGACATATAAATCCTTGGGTTATGTAAAGATCTGCTGGAAGTGCCTCATCAATTATGCGTTTGATATTTTGTTGAATGTAGAATTGATCCGGCTCATTTAATCGATCAATTCTCATAAATTCCAAAGCTGGAAGTAATCTGGCGTTAATTCCATTTTGAATCAAATATTTGGTAAACATAAACGTTGACATCAATTCACCTTGTGAAACAATTTTATTGTACAATAATTCAGAATACGTTTCTGAACTAACTCCTGAAATTTCCTCAAATCGTTGATCGATATAATTTGACACCTCTTGCTTCAAAGGTGATGGATCAAATAAAGAGTCTACTACCATCTCATATTTCTCTGACAGGACAGCAATATTTAAAATAGCTCCTTCACTATTTCCTTCTCTAATCAACTCTGAAATTTCCACAAGCGCATTTGTAGTCCCACTCATAGCAGATAAAACAACGATTTTCTTTTCGCCATCATTGATAATATCCTTTACACGTTGTATGTTTTCTACTGAACCTACTGATGTCCCTCCGAACTTTAAAACCTTCATTGTCATTTAATTTATTTCAAAAGTAAAATGAACTAAGAGTTATTGCATTCTATTTAAAAATAATACACTAATTTTGCACAAGTTGTTAAATAATTAACATGATGAAAACGATAGCCAATTGTGTTGAGGAGATTCTAGTGTCTCAGCCATTTTTAGAAGATGCCTTATCCAGAAATATCCTAAACTACAGCGCTCTTGCTGATGAATTGCGAGAACCTATTTCAAAAATGCTACGAAAACCTGTAAAATCTGGCGCCATTATGATGGCTTTAAGAAGGTACAGTCCTCCAGCTGAAATGGCGAACAAAATAAAACTGAACAAAGCACTTCAAAACCTAGGAGATATTACTGTGCGTTCAGATATATCTGATTTCACTTTTAAAAATTCAGACACCTTAGTACAAAGTCATTTGGCCATGTTGAAGGTCATTAAAGAAGACCCTCAAATTTTCTACACATTCACCAGAGGGGTTCATGAAAGTAATGTGTTAATCACTACAGCCTTCAAAGATGCGATTGAACAGAGCTACAAAAACCAAAAGTTAATTAACAGAAAAGACAATCTTTCTGCAATTACCATTGCACTTCCGAAAGAAAATACAAAAATCGCTGGACTGTATTATCAATTTTTCAAAAGACTTGCTTGGGAAGGAATATCCTTATATGAAGTTGTATCGACAACCAATGAATTTACTATTCTTGTGGAGGATGAATTTGTAGACCGGGCATTTAGCGCAGTTAAAAGTCTTAAGAATTAGTGAAAAAATTCTTGAAATTCAATAGTCCGAAGGTTAACATACTTGGCAGTACCCAACCTAGGTTATAATTAGCAAAAGGAATATATTTTGTGATTGATTTTACATTTTCAAACTCTCCGAAAACACCAATAAAATCAGGGATACTAAAAATAAATGCCACTAAAATTACTACTCTAAAAACTTTTTGAGTTCCTAAATCATCAGGAGCCAAATTCAAAAATATCAATGCAATAATTATAGGGTATATGAACATTAAAGTCGGAACCGCCACTTGAATGATATAATGCACATCAAACTGTCCGATTAACACTCCAACAAAACAGCAAATTACTACTGTGAATGTATAAACTTTGGACGAATCCTTGAAGACACTTTTAAAATAATCCGCAGTACCCATAACAATCCCAACAGCTGTCGTAAAACACGCCAAAGCCACCAGCACACTTAACAAAACCTCACCATAAGCCCCCAAGGTTAATTCACTCAAACCTGAAAGAATAGCAACTCTTGAAACATCAGGCCCAAATTCACTTCCAAATAAAGCAGCACTTGATATGAGTCCGCCATAAATCAAAAACAATCCTGCTCCAGCTACAAAACCAGACTTCATGATAAGTTTTCGTTTTAGAACATAGTCATAATTCATGTTCAAATTCATACTAACAATAATAACACCTCCTACCACAACTGCTCCTAAGGCATCAAAGGTTTGATAACCTTCTAATAATCCAGCTATAAATGGAACCTCATAAGTAGATGCTGTCAAATCTCCTGGGGCTACAAATAAGGAAATAACTATAATCACCAATAGTATCAATATGATGAAGGGCGTTAAAAATCTTCCAATGAAATCAAGCACATTGGATCTGTTCAATGCAAAAACCAATACCAACGTAAAATAAATGACACTCGTAAAAATTGGAGAAGAGTCAAATATTGGCGCAACAGCTATTTCATGTGTTACAGAGGCTGTTCTAGGAACAGGTAGCACGATTGAAATTACATAAACAATAAAGCAAAAGACAGAACTAAACAATGGTGAAACTTTCTTTCCAAAGTCGTACATAGTTCCTTGTAGCTTAGCATGAGCCATAATTCCAAAAATAGGAATGATTACAGCGGTGATTCCGAAAGCAAAGGTTACCAAAAACCAATCTTCACTAGCGTTTACTCCTAAGGAAGGAGGCAAAATAAGGTTCCCTGCACCAAAAAAGAGCGAAAACAAAGCGAATCCTGTGATTAATATTTCCTTTGATTTTATCATACTTTATCAGTTATCTTTGTTTTAATTGAAGTAACTGCTATGGTTAGTGTTTTTGAATACAAAGGGTCTAAAATAAGCTATTCTGACGAAGGCAAAGGAAATGCTTTGGTGTTTATACATGGATTCCTGGAAGAAAAATCCATGTGGAAACTACTCACAAACGGATTCAAAGTGAAGTACCGCTGTATTTGTATTGATTTGTTCGGACATGGAGATTCAGAGAATCATGGATATATCCACACTATGAAGGAGCAAGCCGAAATGATAAAGGCTGTCTTGAATAAGCTTAGACTTCGGAGGTACACATTAATAGGTCATAGTATGGGCGGATATATTGCCCTGGAATTACTGAAAAACCACTCAAAAAATGTCAGAGGATTGGTACTTCAAAACTCTACTTCATATGCGGACACCGCGGAAAAAATTGTAAACAGAAATCGAGCGATTATCGCAGTGAAAGAAAACCCGGGACTTTTTATAAAAGTTGCTATTCCAATGCTATTTTCAGAAAAAAACAGAAGTGTTTTCAGAAAGGAAATAGATCATGTAACGACAAAAGCAATGAAGACATCAACCCAAGGAATTGTCGCCGCACTGGAAGGAATGAAAATCAGAGCAAACAATTCAGAATTACTGAAAAAACACAAAATCCCAATACTCATGATTATTGGGAAAGAAGACACTGCTCTTAGCTACAATTCACTCATAGAACAAACAAAAAACTCTAAAGTGAAAGTTGAAGTTTTTAATGATGGTCATATGAGTCATATTGAAAATTATGACGCCTTAAAAACTTGTTTCGCAGATTTCTTTAAAACATGCAATTAGACTAATGAATTCATTGGCATAGTATTTGTAAATTATCAAGCCTAA
Organism: Flavobacteriaceae bacterium; assembly: GCA_964227255.1. Classification (GTDB taxonomy): domain Bacteria; phylum Bacteroidota; class Bacteroidia; order Flavobacteriales; family Flavobacteriaceae; genus Lutibacter. Next base: position 16,790 of record CAXQVI010000034.1, on the reverse strand, counting down.
ACACATTATTATGAAAAACTTAATCACCTTATTTCTTGCTGTAGTTGTTGTAAGTTCAGTTTCTTTTGGGCAAACAAAAGAGGAAAAGAAAAAAATCAAGGAAGAGCAAAAAGAGCAAGGCTTCCAAGAGATGAAGGCTCTTATTGATTCCGGTGCTTACGAGTTCGTTGGAGATTGGGCAATTTCTCAAAGAGGTAGACGCGTGAATCTTATGACGAATCCAAATTATCTTAGAATGGATAACGAAGAAGCTGATGCGTTCTTCCCATTTTTCGGAGAACGATTTTCTGGTTCTGCAGGATACGGAACAGATACCGGAATTGAATTCAAAACTAAAGTAACCAAATATAAAGTTACCTACAACGAAAAAAAGAAGCAAGTAATCGTCAAATTCCGAGCTAAAAGTAAATACGAATCATATGACGTAAAAATGGTTGTATTTTCAAACAATAAATCTGCTGTAACCGTTACGAGCAATCACAGAAGCTTGATGAATTACGACGGAAAAGTGAAAGAATTGACTAAAAAAGAAGACACCAACTAAGCATCCATACTATTCCATCCTTGAGCAGTCAATTTTATTTTTTGATTTGCTCGAGTCACTAAATTACAGCCCTCATTTTTAGCAGTAATATGTCCAATAACTGTTAAGTGAGGGTTTCCTTTTATCTTTGAAAAGTCTTCCTGAGACACTGTAAACAGCAATTCATAATCTTCACCTCCATTTAATGCAATGGTTGTACTATTCACATTAAACTCTTCTGAAGTTGCTATAACTTGAGGGTCTAATGGCAATTTATCTTCATAGATATTGCATCCTACTTCCGACGCCTCACAGATATGCATCGCTTCAGATGACAGGCCATCGGAAATATCAATCATTGACGTAGGTTCTACCTCTAAATCTTGTAATAATTTCACGACATCCTTTCTCGCTTCTGGCTTCAGCTGACGTTCCACCAGATAGCTATACTCGGATAAATCTGGTTGGTTGGCTGGATTCACTTCAAAAACTTGCTTTTCACGCTCCAATACTTGTAACCCAAGATACGATGCGCCAAGGTCTCCAGAAACAACCAATAAATCATTTTCTTTGGCTCCGCTTCTATAAACTACTTTTTCTTCTTCAACTGCACCTATCGCCGTTATACTAATAATCATTCCTTTGGTTGAGGAGGTGGTATCTCCACCAACCAAATCAACGTTGTAAGTTTTGCACGCCAAGTGAATTCCGTCGTACAATTCTTCCAAAGCTTCTACTGGAAATCTGTTAGAAACTGCAATTGAAACCGTAATTTGAGTCGCAATACCATTCATCGCATAGATATCGGATACATTCACCATTACAGCTTTGTATCCAAGGTGTTTCAAAGGCATAAAACCCAGGTCGAAATGCACTCCTTCAACCAGGAAATCAGTTGAAACCAATACTTTTTTATTCTTAAAATCCAACACGGCAGCATCATCACCAATTCCTTTTACAGAAGATGGTTGCTCTGCTTTAAAATTTTGTGTCAAGTGCTTAATTAATCCAAATTCACCGAGGTCAGAGAGGCTCGTACGAGAGGTATTTTTATTTTCTAACATTTTGCAAATATACTAAATGTAAAAGAGGTTTTAACCCCCTATTCACATTTCAAATTATTAAGGTATGAAACCCTTTTATCTATCCATAAAGAACAACAATTAGACAATCAATTTTATTCATACAAATGCTTGTACTAAATCGATTTTTGTAAGTATCTTTGTACTAATTTAGAATTAATCTATTTAAGCAATATGATAAAAGTATCAGATGTAGCTAAGAAGAAAATTGTTGAGCTTATGCAAGATGACGGCTTCGACTACCACAAGGATTATGTCCGTGTTGGAGTTAAAAGTGGAGGTTGTTCCGGCTTGTCATATGAATTGAAATTCGACAAAGAAAGTTCTGAAAGCGATAAGATTTTTACGGATAATGACGTACATATTATAGTTGATAAAAAAAGCTTTTTGTACTTAGTTGGGACCATACTGGAATATTCAGGAGGACTTAACGGTGCTGGGTTTGTATTTAACAATCCAAATGCACAAAGAACTTGTGGATGCGGAGAAAGCTTTTCACTTTAACAATTAGCTATGAGCAAATTTACAGAAGACGATTTAAAGAAAGAACTCGAAACTAAAGAATACGAGTACGGATTTTATACAGATATTGAATCAGACAAATTCCCTATTGGTTTGAATGAAGAAGTAGTTATTGCTATTTCGAAAAAGAAGAATGAACCTGAATGGATGACAGAATGGCGATTAGAAGCTTTTAAAATCTGGAAGGAAATGGAAGAGCCTGACTGGGCAAATGTAACCTACGAAAAACCTGATTTTCAAGCAATAAGTTACTACTCAGCTCCAAAACAAAAGAAGCAACTTGACAGTTTAGACGAAGTAGATCCTGAGTTATTGAAGACTTTCGAAAAGCTTGGAATTTCTATCGATGAGCAAAAGCGTTTGACGAACGTTGCTGTAGATGTGGTAATCGATTCTGTTTCGGTTGCTACGACATTCAAAAAAACTTTAAATGAAAAGGGCATTATTTTCATGCCCATTTCTGAAGCGATTCAAGAGCATCCGGAATTGGTGAAAAAATATATTGGTACTGTTGTTCCCAGAACAGACAACTTCTATGCAGCTTTAAACTCAGCCGTATTCTCTGATGGTTCATTTTGTTACATTCCTAAAGGTGTGACATGTCCAATGGAACTTTCAACATACTTCAGAATTAATGAAGGAGGAACAGGGCAGTTCGAAAGAACGCTAGTAATTGCTGATGAAAGCAGTTATGTGAGTTATTTGGAAGGATGTACTGCTCCGGCAAGAGATGAAAACCAATTACACGCTGCAGTTGTAGAGCTTATCGCTCTTGATGATTCAGAAATTAAATATTCAACAGTACAAAACTGGTTCCCTGGAAACGCTGAAGGATCTGGAGGAGTTTACAACTTTGTTACTAAAAGAGGAATCTGCGAAACAAACGCAAAAATCTCATGGACTCAGGTTGAAACTGGTTCTGCTGTGACTTGGAAATACCCAAGCTGTATCTTAAAGGGAGATAATTCAATTGGTGAATTCTACTCTATTGCAGTAACAAACAACTACCAGCAAGCGGATACCGGAACAAAAATGATTCACTTGGGAAATAATACCAAGAGTACCATTATTTCAAAAGGTATTTCAGCAGGAAAATCTCAAAATTCATATAGAGGACTTGTACAGATTGGTTCGAGAGCTAAAAACGCTCGTAACTTCTCACAATGTGATTCCCTCTTAATGGGAAACCAATGTGGAGCCCACACCTTCCCATATATTGAAGCAAAAAATAAAACAGCTCAAATTGAGCACGAAGCTACAACAAGTAAAATTGGAGAAGATCAATTATTCTACTGTAATCAGAGAGGGATTGATACAGAAAAAGCAATTGCTTTAATTGTAAATGGATTCAGTAAAGAAGTACTGAACAAACTACCGATGGAGTTTGCTGTTGAAGCTCAAAAATTATTAGAAATTAGTTTAGAAGGATCCGTAGGATAAAAAATATTACCATGTTAAAAGTAAACAATTTACACGCAAACATTGACGAGAAAGAAATTTTAAAAGGAGTAAATCTCGAGATCAAACCAGGAGAAGTTCACGCTATTATGGGACCAAATGGTTCAGGAAAAAGTACACTTTCTTCAGTAATTGCAGGAAAAGAAGAATATGAAGTAACTGAAGGATCCATTCATTTGGATGATGAAGATTTAGATGATTTAGCTCCGGAAGAAAGAGCGCACAGAGGAATCTTTTTATCGTTCCAATACCCTGTTGAAATTCCAGGTGTAACGGTGACCAATTTCATCAAAACTGCCATCAACGAATCAAGAAAAGCAAAAGGTTTGGAAGAACTACCAGCAAAAGACATGTTGAAAATGATTCGTGAAAAAGCTGATTTACTGGAAATCGATCGCAAATTCTTATCCCGTTCTTTAAATGAAGGTTTCTCGGGAGGAGAAAAGAAACGAAACGAGATTTTTCAAATGGCGATGTTAGAGCCAAAATTAGCCATCCTTGATGAAACTGATTCCGGATTGGACATCGATGCTTTGAAAGTCGTTGCAAATGGTGTAAATAAACTGAAGAGCGAAGACAATGCTGTTTTAGTAATTACACACTACCAGCGTTTATTAGATTACATCGTTCCTGATTATGTACATGTATTGTACGATGGGAAAATTGTAAAATCTGGAGGAAAAGAATTAGCCTTGGAGCTTGAAGCAAAAGGATACGACTGGTTGAAATAATAAACTATGGAATTAAAAGAAAAATTAGTTTCTTCATTTTTAGCCTTCGAAAACAAAGGTGGATTAGACTTAGATTCGAGTATTCATGGTATTCGTACTAAAGCGATTCAAAACTTTGAGCAGGCTGGATTCCCTACAAAAAAGGATGAAGAATGGAAATACACAAGTCTTCGAAATTTATTGAAACAAGATTTTAGTGTTTTTCCTTCAAAAGAAGATAAAGGAGTTGGGTTTAAAGACATCAAAAAATACTTAATCAACGATATTGAATCTTTTACTTTGGTATTTGTTGACGGTGTGTTTAGTTCTTTCCTATCAGATACTACGCATGAAGAATTAGATATCTGCGTGATGTCTTCTGCATTATCTCGCCCGAAGTACAAGATGATCATCGACAACTACTTCAATACGATTGCCAGTGAATCTAATAGTTTATCTGAATTAAATACGGCTTTCACAACTGAAGGTGCATATATCAACGTTCCTAAAAACACTGTAGTTTCTAAACCTATACAGATTTTGAGTTTTACTACTGGAAAAGAATCTGAGCTTTTGATTCAACCTAGAAATTTAGTAATCGTTGGAGAAAATTCTCACGTTCAAATAATTGAACGTCATCAAAATCTTTCAAGCAATCCTTCTCTTACAAATAGTGTAACTGAAATTTTTGTACAAAAAAGAGCTATTGTTGATTTCTATAAAATTCAAAATGACTCTGAAAAAGCATCATTAATTGACAATACATTCGTTTCTCAAAAGCAAAATAGTATTGCTTCTGTTCACACCTACTCATTCGGTGGAAAACTTACTAGAAACAACCTAGAATTTTACCACGAAGGAGAGCATATTACCTCGCATTTAAATGGTATTTCAATTCTTAATGACAAGCAACACGTTGACAACCACACTTTGGTAAATCACAAGTTTCCAAACTGTGAAAGTCACGAATTGTACAGAGGAATTTTTTCCGACAAATCGACTGGTGTATTTAACGGAAAAGTAATTGTACAAAAAGAAGCGCAAAAAACAAATGCATTTCAACAAAATAATAATATCATTTTAGACGATGGAGCGGCGATCAATGCAAAACCTCAATTAGAAATTTTTGCTGATGATGTAAAATGTTCTCATGGTTGTACCATTGGACAGCTAGATGAAAGTGCTTTATTCTATATGCAATCTAGAGGAATTCCTAAGAAAGAAGCTAAAGCATTATTATTATTTGCCTTCGGAAATGATGTAGTTGAAAAGATAAAAATACCTCAACTTAAATCGAGAATCACAAAATTGATTGCTAAAAATCTAGGAGTAGAATTAGGCTTCGATTTGTAGAAAATCAGAAATAAGAACTAAAAAAGGGATTCAAATGAATCCCTTTTTTAGTTCTTAATAAACAATGTCCTTAGGTTATTCTCAACTATCGCTGTGGATTTATAATAACAAATTCAGTTCTTCTGTTTGTTCGGTGGGCTTCTGCAGAACACTTTAAATTATCTTTGCACTTGTTCACCAATCGATCCTCACAATAATCATCTGCTGTGACTCTTTCTGGAGCCATTCCTTGCATCAAGACCCGTTTAAACGAAGACTGCACATGCCTTTTTTCTGAAAACTCCTTGTCTAACTCTGAAACTGCCTCTTTAGTGATGTCCCATTTATCTCATTAAAGTAGATCGGACTCAGAATATCACTGATTTCAATCCGATTAAATATTTCTTATAGTCACGTACAAGGTCATGCTAATAGGTTCTTCATTTGAAACGAAGCTTCTTCTATTTGGCTATACAATTCTTTACGTTTTACAATTGAATTTTTTAGTGGAAACAACTCATAAAAAAACTATTTGATCTAAAGATGACTGTATAGAAAAATTTAATTCTCCTCAGGCTTTTAACTAACTGGGATTTCTTAATTTTGTTCGTTTAATGATTCTAAATAAGAGGTATGATTGATATTCAAAAGATTCGCGCAGATTTTCCAATTCTTGATCAGAAGGTAAATGGAAAACCTTTGGTGTATTTAGACAACGCTGCAACCAATCAAAAACCTCAGGTGGTTATTGATGCCATTACGAATTATTATTCAACCATCAACTCTAACATTCATCGAGGGGTCCATACTTTAAGTCAACTCGCCACTGATCAATATGAACAAAGCCGAAAGATTTTGCAAGAGCATTTCAATGCAAAAAACGCATATGAAATCATTTTTACATCGGGGACAACGCATGGAATCAATGTTGTAGCTACTGGGTTTACTGAGTTGCTAAATAAAGGTGATGAGATTATCGTTTCAGCCATGGAACATCATTCTAATATCGTGCCTTGGCAAATGCTATGTGAACGTACCGGAGCCATTTTGAAGGTAATTCCAATGAATGAAGAAGGAGAATTACTAATGGACGCTTATTTGAATCTATTGAATGAAAAAACGAAACTGGTATTTGTAAATCATGTCTCAAATGCCCTTGGAACTATAAATCCAATCGAATACATTATAGAAGAAGCGCATAAAGTTGGAGCAGCAGTGCTCATCGACGGTGCCCAAAGCAGCCCACATATGAAAACAGACCTTCAGGCCTTGGATGTAGATTTTTATGTAGCATCCGCACATAAATTATGTGGTCCAACAGGTGTGGGCATTTTATATGGTAAAGAAGAATGGCTGGAAAAACTTCCCCCATACCAAGGTGGTGGTGAAATGATAGCAACTGTAACATTCGAAAAAACAACATATGCCGGTTTACCCCATAAATTCGAAGCAGGCACACCAAATATTGCAGGGGTTATTGCTTTTGGAACTGCTATAAACTACTTGAATGAAATAGGATTCGACAATATTGCTGCCTATGAAAATGAATTGTTAGAATACGCAACTAAAAAATTATTAACTATTGAAGGGCTTAAAATTTACGGAACTTCCAAAAACAAAACGTCTGTAATTTCATTCAATATAAAAGACATTCATCCATACGATATAGGTTCTATTATTGATAAATTAGGAATTGCCGTAAGGACTGGACATCATTGTGCGCAGCCTATAATGGATTTCTATAAAATTCCAGGAACTGTTAGGGCTTCATTTTGTTTCTACAACACAAAAGAAGAGATTGATGTATTGTTTGCTGCTTTGGAAAGAGCAACAAATATGCTGAGTTAAATAATTAACACTTTTTTCGAATTTGTAAACTCTACAACAATTCAATTAGATATAATAAATTCACTTTTTTTATTATTTATTTGATTATCATGTTATTATTTAATTATTTTAGTCGTATTAAACTATTAACTAAATTTTAACAAAATGAAAAAAAACTTTGTTTTTTTGCTTTTAGCGTGTGTGTTTATTTATTCGTGTAATGATACTGCTACTGAAAGCATTCTCCAGGAAACTCAAATCGACATGAGTGACTTTTATATATTCACCGATGACGACCATTCCCACAAATCAACTGAAAAACACAATGGAGACAAGTGTTATTCTATGAAGGTTTTAAATCAACAATTAGAAGAAAACCCAAGTTTATACAACAAAATGTACGCTGTTGAAAAACACTCGAGAGAGTTTATTGCTGCTAAAAAAGGAAACGGAAATGGCGGCGGACGACCAGGAGGTGGTGACGGCGGTGATGGAGGTGGAACTGATCCTGTAGACGACGGATTAGGAACAATCAACATCCCGGTATATGTTTATGTAGTTTACTCTAATAATCAGCAAAACATTTCTGACACTCAAATTGAGTCACAAATCGATGTATTAAACGCTGATTTTAATGACACTAGTTTTACCGATATTCCTGATGAATTTCAAGGAGTTGCAGCTGACATTGATATCAACTTTACTTTGGCAGTAACTGATAGACAATTTAATAGCACCTCTCAATGGGGAACAAATAATGCTGTTAAATCAGCTTATCCTGCGCAACCTGGATATATGACTATCTGGGTTTGTAATATTGGCGGAGGAATACTAGGATATGCACAGTTTCCAGGAGGAAACGCTTCTACAGATGGAATTGTAGTTTCTCCACAATATTTTGGAACAACTGGTTATGTATCTGCGCCTTTCGATAAAGGTAGAACTGCAACTCATGAAGTTGGTCACTGGTTAAACCTCAGACATATTTGGGGAGATGGAAGATGCAACCGTGACGACTTTGTTTCGGATACTCCAAGCTCTGACAGACCTAATTATGGCTGTCCTGGTTATCCAACGATTCATTGTAGAACGACTGATATGACAATGAACTATATGGACTATACTGATGATGCATGCATGAACATGTTTACAGAAGGTCAAAAAGCCAGAATGAGAGCTTTATTTGCACCGGGTGGAGCACGTGAATCCCTATAACTAACAATTTAGAGGCGCAACTAGCGCCTCTTTTTATTATGAAGTATTTTTTAATCTTGATTATTTTAATTTCATCGACCTATTCTTTAAAAAGTCAGAGTGAACAGACTTTTGAAATATCGTACATCGCTCAAACTAGAGGTTTTAAATATCTCATTGAATACAAGAACAAGATCTTAAAGAGGGAAATTAATTCAAGTGAAGAAAACATCAACCTCAATCATGATCAAGTAAATGAAATAACAGAACTTTTAAATGAGATTGATTTTAATACCCTAGAGAACAATATCGATATTGAAAGGTTAGCGGTAGATGCAGCCATCAAAGGAAACTTCAGAATAAATTTCAATGAAAAAATCTACGAGTTAGAATTAGACCACAACAATTTACCCGATCCAATTCTTCACCTTTTAAAACATCTCGAAAATTTCTAATTGAATTACTTCCTTCCAAAATCAGCAGGAATTTCACCCCAGGCCTTTGTTTCCCATTTAAGAATCTCGGTCGTGTAAGTATTATTCTTTAACCAGACCTCTGCCCTTTTTACTAAATCGAATAGTTTTTTATTCTTATCTGTTATTGGCACATTAGTTCTGCACTGCCCCTTTTTAATCCAACTCATGGCAATCTTGGAATCAGAATAAATAGGCATGTCCAACTTTTCCTTTTTCAAAAAACTCAACCCATGCACCAGTGCTAAAAATTCACCTATATTATTTGTACCCATTTCGAAAGGTCCCTGAATAAACAATTGAGTTGAAGTATCGGTATAAACACCACGGTATTCCATTTTTCCCGGGTTTCCCGAGCAAGCCGCATCAACTGACAATGAATTTAATATGGGCTTTCCAATTTTATGTAGCTCGGCTTCTGAAAGTTTAACACGCTTTGTGTCCTTGCCAACATATTCTTGATATGATTTAGTAAAAGCTAATTTAGCCTCTTCTTCTGAGGAAAACGATTTGTACTGCGCTCCTTTAAAATTAGAAATATGCTTTTTACAAACATTCCAAGAAGAAAATACTCCAGTCTCATGACCTTGCCAAACAACATAAAACTTCTTCTTTGCCATAAACTAGAGGGATGCTAAAATTTCTTTTTCAATAACTTTTGGAAAATGCTCATACTCTAAAGCATGTATTTTTGAAGCAACATCCTCTGGCTTGTCTTTAGAAGTTAAACCCACTTCAGCCTGAAAAATAATCTCCCCTTCGTCATAAAACTCATTCACATAATGAATAGTAATGCCCGATTTGTTCTCTTTATTGGCAACTACAGCGTCATGAACATGCATGCCGTACATTCCTTTACCCCCATAATTTGGCAATAAGGCGGGGTGAATATTGATGATTTTATTCGGAAAAGCCTCGATTAAATTTCTTGGTATCATCCATAAAAATCCGGCAAGGACAATATAATCGATACCCTTTAAATAATTGTTCAGCACATAATCACTCTTTGAAAACTCAGATCTATTAAATACAAAACTTGGAACACCAAGCCTATTAGCTCGCTCTAAAACCTTAGCATTCTTATTGTTAGTCAATATACTTGCGACGGATATTGAGGGGTGATTTTTAAAATAATGAACAAGATTTTCTGCATTTGAACCAGATCCTGAAGCAAAAATTGCAATTTCTACCATTTAAATTCTCAATTTGACGGTAAATAAAATAAAATATTAGTAACTTTTAACTGTAAAAACCAAAAAGTTACCCCCAAATATTTTCAAATTTATCTTTTATACATTAAAAGATTTTCAATTAAATAAAGTTTTTTATTTTTGCGCGGTAATTAAATTAAAAAAATAAGAATTATGTCAGACATTGCATCAAGAGTAAAGGCCATTATCGTTGATAAGTTAGGCGTTGACGAAAATGAAGTAACAGTAGAAGCTAGCTTTACTAATGATTTAGGAGCAGATTCACTTGACACTGTTGAGTTAATCATGGAATTCGAAAAAGAATTTGATATTCAAATTCCGGACGACCAAGCTGAGAACATTGGAACAGTAGGTCAAGCAATTAGCTATATCGAAGGAGCAAAATAGTACATTTTATATGGAATTAAAACGAGTTGTAGTAACTGGACTTGGTGCATTAACACCAATAGGTAATACTAAGGATGAATATTGGAATGGGCTGGTTAACGGAGTTAGCGGGGCCGATCCAATCACATATTTTGATGCGACCAAGTTCAAAACTCGTTTTGCTTGCGAATTGAAGGACTTCAATGTGAACGATTTTATTCACAGAAAGGAAGCCCGAAAAATGGATAGATTCTCGCAGTACGCTATGGTAACTGCAGACGAAGCTATTCTAGATTCTAAAATGGATTTAGAATCTTTAGATAAAGATCGTGTTGGAGTTATCTGGGGTGCTGGAATTGGTGGTTTGGAAACATTCCAAAATGAAGTATTGAACTTCGCTGCTGGTGATGGAACTCCAAAATTCAATCCTTTCTTTATCCCTAAAATGATTGCTGATATTGCTCCAGGTCAAATTTCTATTAAATATGGATTCAGAGGGCCTAACTTTGCAACTGTATCGGCTTGTGCATCTTCTTCAAATGCGTTAATTGACGCATTAAATTATATTCGTTTAGGTCATGCTGACGTGATGGTTGCAGGTGGTTCAGAAGCTTGTGTTACTATTGCAGGTATGGCTGGGTTTAATGCACTTCAGGCATTATCAACAAGAAACGATGATCCAAAAACAGCTTCAAGACCTTTTGATAAAGGGCGTGAAGGATTCGTTTTAGGAGAAGGTTCAGGTGCTCTTATCCTTGAAGAGTACGAACATGCTGTTGCAAGAGGAGCTAAAATTTATGCTGAAGTTGGTGGCGGTGGTTTATCTGCCGATGCATACCATATTACTGCACCACATCCTGAAGGATTAGGAGCACGTAATGTAATGCTTAATTGCTTAAGAGATGCTGGGTTAAAACCAGAAGATGTTGATGCTATCAACATGCATGGAACTTCTACTCCTTTAGGAGATATTGCTGAATCAAAAGCGATTAAGGAGGTATTCGGAGATCACGCATACTCTTTAAATCTTAACTCTACCAAATCTATGACAGGTCACTTATTAGGTGCTGCTGGGGCTGTTGAAGCTATAGCTTCAATTCTTTCCATTGAGCACGGAATAGTACCTCCAACCATCAATCATTTTGAAGATGATGAAGGCATAGATAGTGAGTTAAACTTCACCTTTAACGAAGCTCAGAAACGCGACGTTAAGGTAGTTATGAGTAATACTTTCGGTTTTGGAGGACACAATGCTTGTGTACTTTTCAAAAAAATAGACTAATTAAAATATTTGAATGAGCATCATTCGTAAAATCATAGAATCTCGCCCCCCTAAAGACGAGAAGTTTGTTTATGATTTACGAAAAATAATGGGTTTTAAACCATCCACTATTCAGTATTACCAAAAAGCTTTTATTCACAGATCTACAAAGAAGGTGGATAAAACAACAGGAGTTCCTGTTAACTATGAACGTTTAGAATTTCTTGGTGATGCCATGCTGAGTGCAAGCATTGCAGCATTTTTGTTTAAAGAAGTTCCTGGAGGAGATGAAGGATACCTCACCCAAATGCGCTCAAAAATCGTGAGTAGGGAGCACTTAAACGAGCTTGGAAAGGATTTAAATCTTATTAAATTCGTTAAAAGTACTGTCGACAAATCTAAGTTTGGTGAAAACATACATGGAAATATTTTTGAAGCTTTAATCGGAGCAATTTACCTCGATAAAGGATTTAAATACTGCGATAAATTCATTCATCGAAGAGTTATAAAACCTTATGTTGATGTCCCTAAACTAGAAGGAAAAATTACGAGTTATAAAAGCCTTTTTATAGAGTGGTGTCAAAAAAGTAAAAAGGACTTTCACTATGAGGTATACGAAGATACTGGCAATGACTCGGTAAAACACTTTAGCGTAAAACTCTCTCTGGATGGGAAAATTATTAGTAAAGGGCGCGCTACTTCGAAAAAGAAAGCCGAAGAAACAGCTTCTAAAAGGGCTTACTACGCCAATCAAAAAGAAATAGAAGCAACTATTTAAGACCTTTTTGTGCGAATACGCTTTCGTAAAATAATTAGCTGAAGTTAATAATCTATGGTATTTTTGCATAAAATAAGTATTATCGCTGGATGCATTTTACATTAGACGATATAGATGAAAATTTTCATTTGATAGGTATTCATAGTCCGACAGAAGATTACAGAATAGCCTTTCTGCTCAATCAAAACTTTAAAATGAAATTTCAAAAAAGTGAGAATCATTTAGATTTTGACAAATCTGATGCTGTTTTTCCTGTTTTTGAATTTAAAGATGAAACAAGTTTTGTAAATTACTATCTTATTAATAATAAACACGTTAGCACCAAAACAGAAACACAAGACTCAATGGATTTATTTTCAGGAGGAAATTATAGCTCCACTACATATTTAATTCCAGAGAAGAAAAAAGTTGATTATTTCATTAAAATAGAGGGTTGCGAATCATCTTTTATTCGCTCTTTTATTTCAAAAATGAATGAAATGAAACAAATAGTTACTTCATACGAAATAGATGCTAACACATTAAAATCAAAGAACAATCTAATTTTTTAAAAATGGCAAGAAATAAAAAACGCACAAAAATCGTTGCAACCCTCGGACCAGCATGCAATAGCAGGGAAATCATCGAAAGCATGATGGAGAGTGGTGTAAATGTATTTAGAATTAATTTCTCACATGCGGACTACGACGAAGTTGAAAAAAGAGTTAGATACATTAGAGAAATCAATGTGGAAAGAGATTTCCATGTTGCTGTATTAGCCGATCTTCAAGGACCTAAATTACGTGTAGGTGTAATGCAAGAAGGTGTTCAGTTAGAAGAAGGTCAAACATTTACTTTCACGACTGAAGAATGTGAAGGAACAAACGAAAAGGCCTTCATGACATACCAGAACTTCCCAAAGGATGTTGAAGTTGGAGAGCATATTTTAGTTGATGATGGAAAGTTAATGTTTGAAGTAGTATCGACTGACAGAGATAAAAATGTTGTTACGAAAGTACTGAGAGACGGACCTCTTACCTCAAAAAAAGGAGTAAACCTTCCTAACACTAAAATCTCTTTACCAGCGCTTACTGAAAAAGATATTAAAGACGCACTTTTTGCAATCAAATTAAAAGTAGACTGGATTGCGCTATCATTTGTAAGAACACAAGAAGATTTAATGGATATCGCTAAGTTAATTAAAGAAAATTCTGACTATAAGATTCCTGTAATTGCTAAAATTGAAAAACCTGAAGCTGTTGAGAACATCGACAAATTGACTCCTTATTGTGACGGAATTATGGTTGCCCGTGGAGATTTAGGTGTTGAGGTTCCAATGGAGAAAGTTCCGCTTATTCAGAAAACACTTGTAGCGAAAGCTAAAAAAGCTAGCATCCCAGTAATTATTGCAACTCAAATGATGGAAACAATGATTACAAATCAAGTCCCAACTCGCGCTGAAGTTAATGATGTTGCAAACTCAATTATGGATGGTGCTGACGCAGTTATGCTTTCAGGAGAAACTTCAGTAGGTGCTTACCCGGTTCAAGTCATTGAGCAAATGAGAAGAATTATTGAAAGTACTGAAAACTCGCCGATGATTGACGCTCCTGCCGAACATATTCAATGTTTGAATGACAGATACGTTTCAAAGGTAATCTGTAATCAAGCTGCTCAGATTGCAAACACAATTGACGCTGAAGTAATTACAACTTTAACTGCATCTGGTTATACAGCCTTCCATATATCCTCATGGAGACCTACATCAAATATCTTGGTGTTCTCTTCAAACAGAAGAATATTGGCAATGCTGAACTTGTTGTGGGGTGTGAAAGGAGTTTACTATGATAAATTTGTTAGTACTGACGAAACTATTGCAGACATCAACAATTTAGCTGCAGAAAGAGGCTATCTAGCTGCCGGAGATTTTGCAGTAAACATTACCTCAATGCCTGTTAAGGAAAGAGGTATGGCAAATACAATTAGAATTACAGAATACAAATAACAAATTCTTATATAACAAAAAAACCTCCTCTTTGGAGGTTTTTTTTATTCCTTTTTAATCAGTAAAAAGTTCTCATCTTCCAATTCCAAATACCCTTGATCATAAACGTAGTGATAGGTTTTTCCTTTTTTAGTTTTATAAACTGACGTAAAATGGAAAAAATCAAAATTATGATCCAACAATTTCCTACGAGAAATCTTTGTTTTGCCAACAGAATTAAGACTCGTAAGCGTTTTATAATTTCGCTTTAAACGATTGTTGATGTTGCGAATCATGTTTTTCATTTCAGGATTTACCTTATTATTAAAGGTATTCCGGCAGTAGTCACCGCAAAATTTTTTGTCAATTCTTCCGACTAAAATTTCACCGCATTCCAAGCAATTTTTTTTCATATTTAATCATTTTCAAAGTCAACTTTGACATGACCCCAATTTTCACCAGATTTAATTCGGTATAATTGCATTTCAGAAATACCAAACTGCTTAGCAATCAAACGCATTCTGGTTTTTCTATTTGGGTCAAAAATCTTTTTCTTTATCAATCGCACTCTTCCTTCGCTAAGTTTAGAATACTTTATAGTTCCTTTTCTTTTAATTAATTCCGGATTCTTCTTGTGATGTTCTTTCAATTCAGCTCTGTTCGCCCAAAGCAAATTAGAAACCTCATTATTCTGCTTATTAAAATCTAAATGCATCACAAATTTTTGATCTTCTCTTCGTTGAAGATAAATCAGTGCAATTATTCGATGCACATAACAAGAAGAAGTTCGGGTTTTACCTTTTTTTGAAATCCAAAAGGATGGATATCCACCAACTAAAGATGTTTTGGACAATTTCCATTCATCTTCATAGATCTTTTTACGCATGACACGGCCATAAGTTGAAAAACGATATTGGTCTTCATCACTCCAACGCTCATCCTTATATTCAGTCCATTCTTCACCCTTAAAGTTTACAATCATGATTCAATAATATTTTGATTTTTAAGTTGTAGGAGTTCACTCAAATATACAAAAAAAATATTCACAAATCTCTAGAACGTAAACGTTTCCAAGCACTTACATCCGAAAACAAACATATAGTAACCACAAATCAATTCCATTATTATGCAATTTTGAACTATTGAATTGAACAAACGATATTCAATATGATTAAATAAATTACTATGATTACTTTAAAAAACCGCGTCCAGTTGATTGGAAATTTGGGCAACAATCCTGAAATCATCAATACCGAATCAGGAAAAAAATTAGCTAAGTTCTCTTTAGCTACAAACGAAAATTATAAAAACTCACTTGGTGAAAAAATAACTGAGACACAGTGGCATCAAATTATCGCTTGGAACAAAACTGCTGAAATCGTTGAAAAGTTTGCCACCCAAGGTAAAAAAATTGCAATAACAGGAAAACTTACGAATAGAAGTTATGAAGATTCTAACGGACAAAAGCGATATATCACTGAAGTGGTAGCTCAGGAAATTTTATTGTTGAAAAACAACTAAAATCGATCTTTTGGGATTCAATTTAAGGGGCAATTGCCCCTATTTTTCTTAAATTTTGCACCAAACCGTTATATTTAAAAAAGGTTAAAATAGTACATGTTTATTGATTTTTATTCAATTTTGCCAACATCTTTTAACGATTGATTATTAAAGATAACTCCCTCATTTTTTGATATTTATACTATTTTTAAAAATCATTTTATAACTTATTGATTTGCATTCTATTAAAAACACTAGCTACACCTAGATATATCATTATCAACTATTTAAAAATTTCTTAATTGCTTTTTAAAAATTATATGTGTAAGTTTGTTATAATTGTAATAACACAAGTTTATTAACCTATTTAAATTTTAAAGAATATTAATTAAAAAGTTACAAAATGAAAAATTTAAAAAGATTCGTGGTTGTATTTATGACAGCCGCACTATTCAGTACTAGCTTTACTTCATGTGTCGACAACGAGGTCGATCCAGCTGTATTGTCTATTTACAGATCTCAAGCAGATTTAATCGCTGCTCAAGTTGCTCTATTAGAAGCTGAAGCTGCCTTCCTTGATGCTCAAGCTG
>CAXQVI010000033.1:0-65737 GCA_964227255.1 Flavobacteriaceae bacterium | reverse complement strand
ATACGTCCTAAAGGTCCTAATTTACCCATTACACTAGGCATAGTAATAATAACGTCAACGTCTGTCCAACCTCCTTTAATTTTTTGAAGGTATTCATCTAAACCAACATAATCTGCACCAGCTGCTTCCGCATCTGCTACCTTATCTGGTGTTACTAATGCTAATACTTTAACATCTTTACCTGTTCCGTGTGGTAACGTTACCACCCCTCTAACCATCTGATTAGCTTTACGTGGATCAACTCCCAATCTTACAGCTAAGTCTACAGATGCATCAAAATTTACATTAGTAATCTCTTTTACTAAAGCTGAAGCTTCGTTTAAAGTGTAAGCCTGACTTACATCAAACTTTCCTTTAGCTTCTTTTTGCTTTTTTGTTAATTTTGCCATGTTTAATAACTGTTTATTGTTTTACTGGAGCTTCTCCTTTTACTTTAATACCCATTGAGCGAGCTGTACCTGCCATCATTAACATAGCAGACTCTACTGTAAATGCATTTAAATCCGGCATCTTATCCTCAGCAATGGTTCTCAATTGATCCCAAGTAACTGTAGCTACCTTAATACGGTTTGGCTCTGCTGAACCTTTTTTCACTTTAGCTGCTTCTAAAATCTGCACTGCAGCTGGAGGAGTTTTTACAACAAAGTCAAAAGATTTATCCTTGTATACAGTAATTGCAACAGGTAAAACTTTTCCTTGCTTATCTTGAGTTCTTGCATTAAATTGCTTACAGAACTCCATAATGTTAACTCCGGCAGCACCTAAAGCTGGTCCAACTGGTGGCGACGGGTTTGCCGCACCTCCACGAACTTGTAATTTTACTACTTTACTAACTTCTTTTGCCATTTTTTAATCTTAATGCGATATTGGACATTTTGGAAGCTGGCCTCAATATCAAATTATTTGTAACAATTATGAAATTTTCTCAACTTGCATATAGCTCAACTCCAAAGGTGTCTTTCTTCCGAAAATTTTCACCATTACTTCAAGCTTGCGTTTCTCTTCATTTATCTTTTCAATTGTACCATCAAATCCATTAAACGGACCGTCAACTACTTTCACAGTTTCTCCTAATACATAAGGTATCGCCACATTATCATTTTGAACTGACAACTCGTCCACCTTACCAAGCATTCTATTAATTTCAGATTTTCTCATTGGTACAGGATCACCTCCTTTAACTTCACCAAGAAAACCAATCACACCCGTAATTCCTTTTATAATATGAGGAAGCTCACCACTAAGGTTTGCTTCAATCATTACGTAACCAGGAAAATAAACACGTTCTTTTTGAACCTTTTTTCCGTTACGCATTTGAATAACTTTTTCTGTAGGTACCAAAACACGGTCCACATAATCAGTCATACCTAAACGAGCAATTTCATTTTCTATATAAGTTTTCACTTTATACTCCTGCCCACCGATAGCTCTAACCACGTACCATTTTTTTACAGAATCAGCCATGTCTATTATTGAAATATATTAAAGAATTCGGTTAAACCCGCTTGGAAGAATTTATCTACGGCAAATACTGCAAGCGCAAATATGATCGTAAATATTGCAACAACTACTGTAGATTTTTGAGCCTCTGGCCAAGAAATCCAAGATACCTTGTTACGTAATTCGTAAAACGAGTCTTTGATATAATTAATAAAATTCATTTTTATCTTAAATTTTTTGCACGGGTGGAGAGGCTCGAACTCCCGACACCTGGTTTTGGAGACAAGTGCTCTACCAACTGAGCTACACCCGTAGTTAAACACTAGGTGCTCCAAAGAATGGCGCACCTAGATGTTTAGTTATTATTTTCAAGCGTAAGCTTAGTCTAACATTTCTGTTACCTGACCAGCACCTACTGTTCTACCTCCTTCACGGATAGCGAAACGTAAACCAACGTTTAATGCAATTGCTTGGTGTAAGTCTACAGTAATAGTTAAGTTATCACCTGGCATTACCATTTCAACTCCATCAGGTAAGTTAATAGTACCTGTTACGTCAGTTGTACGCACGTAGAACTGTGGACGGTAGTTGTTGTGGAATGGAGTGTGACGTCCACCTTCTTCTTTTTTCAAGATATAAACCTCAGCTTTGAACTTAGCATGCGGAGTTACAGAACCTGGCTTACAGATTACCATACCTCTTTTGATTTCATTCTTGTCAATACCTCTTAATAAGATACCTACGTTATCTCCAGCTTCACCTCTATCTAAAATCTTACGGAACATCTCAACTCCAGTAATAGTAGAAGTTAATTTTTCAGCTCCCATCCCAATGATATCTACACTGTCTCCAGTATTAGCAACACCTGTTTCGATGCGACCTGTAGCTACAGTTCCACGACCAGTAATTGAGAATACGTCCTCGATTGGCATTAAGAAATCTTTATCAACGTCACGTTTTGGTAACTCAATCCAAGTATCAACAGCATCCATCAACTCCATAATCTTGTCAGCCCATTTTGGCTCACCATTCAATCCACCTAAAGCAGATCCCATAATTACAGGAGTGTTATCACCATCGTACTCGTAGAATGATAATAGATCTCTAATCTCCATTTCTACTAATTCTAATAATTCCTCATCATCAACCATATCCACTTTGTTCATGAATACAACCAATCTTGGAATACCTACCTGACGTCCTAATAAGATGTGCTCTCTTGTTTGAGGCATTGGTCCATCTGTTGCAGCTACAACAATAATAGCACCATCCATTTGCGCAGCACCAGTTACCATGTTCTTAACGTAATCGGCGTGACCTGGACAGTCAACGTGAGCGTAGTGACGATTTGCAGTTTGATATTCTACGTGAGCAGTATTAATAGTAATACCTCTCTCTTTCTCCTCAGGAGCGTTATCAATTTGATCGAAGTCTTTTACTTCTGAAAGACCTTTCTCTGCTAATACAACTGTAATAGCAGCTGTTAAAGTAGTTTTACCGTGGTCAACGTGTCCAATAGTACCGATATTCAAATGCGGTTTGGAACGATCAAAGGTTTCTTTTGCCATGATTATTAATTTTTAATCTTAGTTATATATAGTGTTAAATTCAATTCTCTTTTTTATGAGCCAATGACGGGATTTGAACCCGTGACCTCTTCCTTACCAAGGAAACGCTCTACCCCTGAGCTACACCGGCTTAAAAAAAAGAGCGAGAGACCGGGCTCGAACCGGCGACAGTCAGCTTGGAAGGCTGAAGCTCTACCAACTGAGCTACTCTCGCAATAATTTTTTTCAAATTCGCATTAGCTTATAATCTCTTATAAACTTTTGTGGTGAGAGGAGGATTCGAACCTCCGAAGCTTGCGCAGCAGATTTACAGTCTGCCCTCGTTGGCCACTTGAGTATCTCACCAGTGTTTTTCAAAGATCTAATTCTTCTTTTTTTAAAAAAATTGAGCCGATAGAGGGACTCGAACCCACGACCTGCTGATTACAAATCAGCTGCTCTAGCCAGCTGAGCTATATCGGCAATTTACTCCATAAAAGAAGTCCGCTATTTCTAACGGACTGCAAATGTATTAAACATTTATTGTTATACAAAACTTTTCTAATTATTTTTTGCAATTATTTAGCTCTGATTTTTTCCTTCTTTTTTACTAGCTGACGCTTGAAGGAATCTACTGTCAACATCACTCCCTCTTCAAACGTTTTACACTGCTTTTTCACAACAATATCATTGCCAGGTACCTTGATAACCAAATCAACTAATTTATTTTCTTTTTCACTAGTCTGTTGCACTTTTAAAAATGCATCCACTCCAACTATTTTATCGTAATACCTATCTAATCCTGACACTTTCTTTTCAATAAATTCAACCAACCCCTTGTCCGCCTTAAAATTCACAGCTTGTACGTTTACTTTCATATGGATTTATTTTTTTTTACTCCTTGGGTGAGCCTGATTATACACTTCCTTTAACTGCCCCAAATTACTATGGGTGTATTCTTGCGTAGATGCTAAGCTGGAATGCCCAAGTAACTCCTTAATAGCGTTAATATCTGCGCCTTCATTCAACAGATGTGTAGCGAAAGAATGTCTTATAATGTGAGGACTCTTTTTTTCCTTCGACGACACCTTACTAAAATAATTATTTATAATGCGATAAACAAGAGTATCGTAAATTATTTTCCCTTTTTCAGTGACAAATAATTGCCTCTCCTTAAACCCCATTTCTCTTTTCAATTTCAAATAATTCTGCAACGAATTTCTAAGTCGAGGTAATAACGGAATGAGTCGTTCTTTATTTCTTTTACCCAACACTTTTATCGTTTCTTTACTCAAATTCACATCTGATTCCTTCAACTGAATCAACTCGCTGCGCCTGATACCTGTTAAATAAAAGAATTCAATAATCAAAGCATCGCGAACCGATTTGAAATCTCCCGATTCTTTGAGCCCCTCCATCACCTCTTCTACCTCTCTTTCAGAAAAAGGTACTTGAACCTTTTTCTCTGTCTTTAAGGCTTTGTGTTTTGCTAATGGTGAAGAAGCAATGGCTTCTATTTTTTGCTGAAATTTATAAAAGGATTTAAGCGATGAGATTTTTCTATTTACAGAGCGGTTGGACATCCCTTCACTAATTAGTTTGACAATCCAACTTCTAATGATTCCATAATTCACTTGTACGATTTCCCGCAGGTCGAATTCCGATACACAAAATTCCTGAAAAGACTCCAGATCTTTTTTATAGGCAGTAATCGTATGATCTGAATAGTTCCTTTCTATTTTAAGGTATTGCAGGAATGAGTGTATGGGCATAAAAAAACCGTTAGTCTTACAAATTTACGAATTGTATTTTGCAAAAACTAACGGTATATATTTCTTGGTTAAAGCGAATTAACCTTGCTCTTCTGTTGTTCTTAACTGCTGAACGTATTTCGCTTTAATGTTTTGTGCACGCTTAGTAACAGACGGCTTTAAGAACTGCTTACGACTACGAAGTTGTTTCATCGTTTTCGTACGATCGAATTTTCTCTTGTAACGTTTTAACGCTCTATCGATATTTTCTCCGTCTTTGACTGGTATAATTAACATATTTTAGCACCTCCTTTCAAACCTGTCTATTTTAAATTTTGGACTGCAAATATACTAACAATATTTCAACAGCCTATCTTTTTTGAAATATTTTTACGTAATCGCTTTATACTCCTTTTTCTCAAAAATCATTTTAGCGATTATCTCTCTTAAAATCTCTGAAGTTCCTCCTCCAATAGGACCTAATCTACTATCTCTCAACAGACGTGCCATTGGATATTCTTCCATATAACCATAACCTCCTAATAACTGCAGACAATTGTAGATCACTTCATCTGCAATTTGAGTCGATTTCAACTTCGACATACTTGCTTGCTTTACAACATATTCTCCCTTAATCATGCGACTAACAATCGAATAGTTAAATGCCTTACACATTTCAACATCTGCTGACATATCTGCCACTTTGTGTCGCAACGCCTGAAACTGATCAATCGATTTTCCAAAGGCTTTTCTTTCACCCATATACTCAATGGCATATTCCAAGGCATACTCTGCTCTTGCATGCGCATTAATTCCCATAATCAATCTTTCAAGCGCAAAGTGCTGCATGATATAAGGAAATCCTTTTCCTTCTTCTCCTAATATGTTCTTTACTGGAACTTTTACATTATCAAATGCAATTTCAGCAGTGTCAGAGGCTTTCCATCCCAACTTTTCCAAAGAAGTTGCGGAAATTCCAGCTGCTTCACGGTCAACCACAAAAATACTTAAACCTTTATTTCCGGCTTCAGGGTTTGTTTTAGCTGCTACTACCAAATAATCAGACTTTACTCCGTTCGTAATAAACGTTTTGGAACCATTTAAAATATAATGATCACCGTCTTTGACAGCCGTGGTTCTCATTCCAGCAACATCTGATCCGGCAAATGGCTCAGAAATACATAAACAACCCACTTTGTCTCCGTCTATACTAGCAGTTAAATATTTTTCTTTGATGGCTTCATCACCTTCTTTCTCAAGATGCGTCATAGCTAAATAAACATGCGCCCAAATAGCCGCAGCGAACCCTCCAGAATTTACTTTTTGAAGTTCTTCCAATAAAATAACAGTGTAAAACAAATCAAGATTCATTCCTCCATAGGTCTCTGGATAATTCAATCCGAAATACCCCATTTCTCCCATTCTCTTGAAAATAAACTTATCCACAAATCCCTGACGTTCCCAGTTATTTACATGCGGAACAACCTCTCTTTGCAAGAAGTCTTTGAAACTCGCTCTAAACGCCTCGTGCTCTTCTGTATAATACATATCTGTGTAAGACCTAAAGTTCTTTTTATTTAGCGGACAAATATAAGGCTATTCTGTCTAATTTATCTATAGGAAAACCATCAATTTTTTGCAGCTCTTTAAGTTCTTGAATTTCCGCAACCATATCCCGGTATTCAAGAATTTTCTTAGCTAATTCATAATCGATATACACATTCCTTATTAATTCTTTAACGGTTGCTGTATTCACATCCAACTTATCTATTTGGGGCACCGATTTAATTTCAAAATACTCCCATACTTTCATCGCTGTTTCAGGTTTCAAATTGTATACTTCAGTCAACTGTCCTTTAAACGTAAAACCCTGCAACAAATCGCGATATTTCACAATCCGTTGCGATAAAACCTCACCAATTCCATTTATCTTTTGCAGGTCTTCAACGCTTGCTGTGTTGATACCTTTCTTTTGAATTGGTTTTTTTTCAATCTCCTTCTTTTTTGAAGTGAATTTCGAAAACTTTAAGTGTGGTCGTAATACTTCCATCAAACTATCAGAAAGACCCGTAATTTTTTGAAATTCTTTTTCGGTATTGACGTACTTTCCTTTCGCTCGGTATGCAAGCAATCGATCAATCTCCTCCACAGAGAGCCCTAATTGATATCCTCTGAAGTCGTCGATATAGTTTGGATTGTACCTAAAAACTCGGAGGCTATCCTTTTTATTTTTTAAGGCAAATAAGGAGTCTCGCTCAGCTTCAAATTTTGAAATCAGTTCGGTATTTACTAGGGGTTCAGAATCAACAGAGCGATTCGACCAAAAGTAATATCCGGTTTGACAAATAATAATAAGTAGTAGCAAATAAAAAGTCCCATTTCTCTGGTCGCGCGTGTACCGGAAATGGGACTTCCTATAGTTCATTGTATCTTTTTCTTTAGCTTTTTATAGCTGCAAGATACCTTTTTAATTCTTTTTTAACAACAGGGAATAAGAAGTACAGACCTATCATATTTGGGAATACCATTGCGAATATCATCGCATCTGAGAATGCCCAGATAGACCCCATACTTGCCGCTGCTCCAATTACAACGAATGTTAAGAATAATAATTTATAGGTTAAATCTGCTGCCTTTCCTCTTCCGAATAAAAACTTCCAAGATTGCAGTCCGTAGTAAGACCAAGAAATCATTGTTGACACTGCAAATAATACTACTGCAATTGTTAAGAATACATCAGAATAAGGAATATACTCAGCAAAAGCTTTAGAAGTAATTCCAGCTCCTTCGTAACCAATTCCATCGATCATTACTATACCTGAACCATCGCCTCCATATTCAAAATAACCACCAAAATTAAAAATGATAATTACTAAAGCGGTCATCGTACATATCACAACAGTATCAATAAATGGCTCTAATAATGCAACCAACCCTTCTGAAGCTGAGTATTTCGTTTTTACAGCAGAGTGTGCAATCGAAGCAGAACCTGCTCCGGCCTCGTTTGAGAAGGCTGCTCTTTGAAATCCTACTAATAAAACTCCAATTACACCACCAACACCAATTGCTCTTGGGTTAAACGCCTCAGAAAAAATCAATCCGAATGCATCGCCTATCAAGTCATAATTCACTCCTAAAATATAGATACATGCACTCAAATACAGCACTGCCATTAAAGGAACCACTTTTTCAGTTACAGAAGCGATTCTCTTAATTCCACCAATAATAATAATTCCCACAAAAATTGCCAAAACAACTCCGATCCAGAACCCTGCCTGTGCTGATTGTAATCCCAGTAAGTCTTTCAAAACAACTGTCGCCTGATTCGACTGTGCGGCGTTTCCTCCACCGAAAGAACCTCCGATGCAAAATACTGCAAATAATGCTGCAACAATTTTTCCAAATGTTGCAAATCCTCTTTCTTTTAATCCCTTTGTAAGGTAGTACATGGGTCCGCCATATACGGTTCCATCTTCACCTACATCTCTGTACTGAACACCTAAAGTACATTCAACAAACTTCGTCGACATCCCCAGAAATCCACAGATAATCATCCAGAAAGTCGCTCCCGGACCTCCCAGTGCAATCGCTAAAGCAACCCCAGCGATATTACCATTACCAACGGTTCCGGAAACTGCAGTGGCCAGAGCTTGAAAGTGCGATACTTCTCCCTCTTTGCTTTCATCCTTAATGGTCCCTTTGATATCATGATCAATGGCTAAATCTTCATTTCCTGATTCGTGGTGATCCACAGAATCATATTTACCTCTTACAACATTAATAGAAGTCGCAAAATACCTCAAGTTTGGAAAACCAAAATACAATGTAAAAAACAAGGCACTACCTACCAGCAAAATCAATACGAAAGGCGTACCGAAAATTGGGAAGAATATTACTGCGCTAAAGAAATCTGAAACTGGCTGAAAGGCTTCGTCAATTTTTTGATCTAATCCCTTCTCTTGGGCAAAGCTAAAAATTGGGGCCATCACTAGAATTAGTGATAAAAGTTTTTTGTACATGGTTGGTTCTAATTTTTATTAGTGTCGCAATATTGCAAAAAAAATGAGTTTACCACAAATTTTTAACTATTAAAAAATAGAATCGGTATGAATATCAAACTCTTATTAAAAATATAAAAGCACCTTTAAAATAATTCACGTAAACGACTAATTTGTTCTTTTTTTCCAAGTACTATCAAATAAGTGTCTCGCTCTAAAGCACTTGCAGCCTCAGGATTAATAGTGTATTCTCCGTCTTTTGATTTGAAACCAATGACAGAACATCCTGTTTTTTTACGAAGATCTAAATCAAGGATTGTTTTATTTAAATATTCATCTGGAAGTTCATTGACAGAAATTTCTTCCAAATTCGCATTTAAATCACCCGAAATAGTCAATTGATCCACAAATTCAATCAAATCTGGTGTCACTACTAAAGAAGCCATATGTGCCCCACCTAATTTATCTGGCATAATTACATTAGTAGCTCCTGCAAACTTCAATTTACCATAAGAAGATTCGTTTGAAGCCCTGCTTATGATGGTAAAACTTTTGTTGAACTGACGTGCAGAAAGCACCACAAAAAGATTGTCTGCATCAGATGGTAAGGCTGTAATTAAACTCTTTGCTCTTTCAAGACCAACCTTTGCCAAATCCTCATCGTTTGTTGCGTCTCCTTCCACATACAATATTCCATCCTTTTCAAGATCTCTTATTTCCTCTGGCCGTTTTTCGATAACCACACAAGGCTGATTGAATTGCTTCAATTTAGCAACCGCCTGTTTTCCATTTCTTCCATAGCCACATACTACGGTATGATTATTCAATGTGCTAATTTGATTTTTCACCCTCTTTAATTTTAGATTTTGAATAAAATTTGACGTCGTTAAATACTCAGTTATGATAGTAATAAAGTAACCATACATTATAACACTAATGATGATTAGTAGTATGGTAAAGACTTTTTCTGCAGGAGAAAATGGATGAATCTCTCCAAAACCTACTGTAGTTGTAGTGATGACTGTCATATAAAGGGCATTCAAAAAACTCTCCCCTCCAAGCAGCATATAGCCTATTGTTCCAATTCCTTCAACGACAATAAATAAGAGTGCAGCAATTAAAACCCGACTTTGAAATTTCATACGTTTATAAATCAAAAACTGAACTTCGTTTTGTGTAGACTAAATCTTTCAACCGCAATAAGAAAGCTAAGGTTAAATACAGTCCAAATGAAATACCAAATGTTACGAACGATATATAGATAAAAAAGAATCGCACATTTGATACTCGCATCCCAAGTCTGTCGGCCAATCTCGAGGAGACTGCGAACCCATGTCTTTCAAAAAAATGTCTCAGGGAATCAATCCACTTCATGTATTCATATTTAATTGCAATATATATTAATTTGAGGAATAAACTGCATTAAAAACGCCCTTTATTCACCTGTTGTAGCACATTAAAACGCACCACAACAAGATATAAATAAACCATCCTACCATTTCTCTTCTCAAATGCTTAACTTTGCATTTTTCCAGAAATTAAATGAAGAAAAACGACGATTTTATTGAGATTTTAGGAGCAAGAGTCCACAACCTAAAAAATATAGATGTACAAATCCCACGCGAAAAATTAGTTGTAATAACTGGTCTCAGCGGAAGCGGGAAATCATCTTTGGCTTTTGACACCATTTATGCTGAAGGACAACGTCGTTATATTGAAACCTTTTCGGCCTATGCGCGACAGTTTTTAGGCGGATTGGAACGACCGGATGTAGATAAAATCGACGGACTATCACCTGTTATTTCTATTGAACAGAAAACTACAAATAAAAGTCCAAGATCTACCGTAGGAACCATCACGGAAATTTACGATTTTCTGAGACTGCTTTACGCAAGAGGTTCTGACGCCTATTCGTACAACACCAATAAAAAAATGGTGAGCTATTCCGATGATCAGATCAAAGCATTAATTCTGGAGGAATACGAAGGAAAGCGTATCAATATTCTTGCACCGGTTATTAAATCAAGAAAAGGACATTACCGGGAACTCTTTCAGCAGATTGCTAAACAAGGCTTTGTAAAAGTCCGCGTAGACGGAGAAATCCGAGATATTGAAAGAGGGATGCGACTCGACCGCTACAAAACTCATGATGTTGAAATTGTAATCGACCGATTGCAAGTCGCTGAAACCAGCGACAAACGTTTAGCCGAAAGTATCACAACAGCATTATATTCTGGTGAAAATGTACTGATGGTTCTAGAGCAAGGCACCGACAAACCGCGTTATTTTAGTAGAGATTTGATGTGTAAAGATACAGGGGTCTCTTACCCGATGCCAGAACCAAACAGTTTTTCATTCAACTCTCCAAAAGGAGCATGTCCAAATTGTAATGGATTAGGAAAAGTGAACGAGGTTAACATCGAGAAAATCATCCCCAACAAAAGGGAAAGCATTAAGAATGGTGGAATTGCACCACTTGGAGAGGAAAAATCCTCATGGATTTTTAAGCAGCTGAAACTGATTGCAGACCGCCATAACTTCGATTTGGCTGACCAAATTGCAGAGATTCCTGAGGAAGCCATGGAAATCATTCTTTATGGTGGTCAGGAAAAATTTAATGTGGTATCCAAAACGGCAGGCGTCACTCGTAGTTATGAAATCGACTTTGAAGGAATAATCAAATTCATCAAAAACCAATACGATGGTTCTGAATCTTCCAGCATTCGCCGATGGGCTAAGCAGTACATGGACGAAAATAGATGTCCGACCTGCGATGGATCCCGTTTAAAAAAAGAAGCCTTATACTTCAAAATAAACAAAAAGAATATCGCCGACTTAGCACAGAAAGACATTTCAGAGTTGGCCAACTGGTTTGCAAATATTGAAACGCATCTGACTAAAAAGCAACTTAAAATCTCAGAAGAAATTCTAAAAGAAATCAGAACCCGAATTCAGTTTTTACTGGACGTAGGACTCGATTATTTATCCATAGACCGATCTTCAAAATCATTGTCAGGCGGAGAGGCACAGCGTATCCGACTCGCTACGCAAATCGGTTCGCAATTGGTAGGAGTCCTTTATATTTTGGATGAACCGAGCATTGGATTGCACCAACGTGACAATGAAAAACTGATTCAGTCTTTGGTACACTTAAGAGACATTGGGAACTCCGTTCTTGTTGTTGAACACGACAAGGATATGATAAGGCATGCCGATTATGTGCTGGACATTGGACCTGGTGCAGGAGTGCATGGTGGAGAAATAGTAAGTGAAGGAAATTTCGATGAGTTGCTGAGTCATAGCACACTTACTGCAGACTATTTGAACGGCACCAAATCGATTCCTGTTCCTAAAAAAAGAAGAGCAGGAAACGGAAAAGAAATTATTCTGAAAGGAGCAACAGGAAATAACTTAAAAAATGTTTCGGCAAAGTTTCCTTTAGGAAAATTGATTTGTGTTACAGGTGTTTCAGGAAGTGGAAAATCGACTTTAATAAACGAAACCCTCTACCCTATTTTAAACCATCATATCTATCGAGGCGTCAAACAACCGATGCCGTACAAATCGATTTCTGGGTTAGACAACGTTGATAAAGTAATTGATATTGATCAATCCCCAATTGGAAGAACACCGCGATCTAATCCGGCGACCTATACCGGAGTTTTTGCAGAAATTAGAAGTCTCTTTGCAAAAACGAACGAGGCTGTAATCCGCGGTTATAAACCTGGAAGATTCTCATTCAATGTAAAAGGCGGACGCTGTGAAACCTGCCAGGGTGGTGGAGTTCGTGTGATAGAAATGAATTTCTTACCAGATGTTCATGTAGAATGCGAGACTTGCCAGGGAAAACGCTTCAACAGAGAAACACTTGAAATACGTTACAAAGGAAAATCCATCTCAGATGTGCTAAACATGACCATTGAAGAAGCCTGTAATTTCTTTGAAAACATTCCAAAAATATTTCGAAAATTAAAAACCATAAAAGACGTCGGATTGGGATACATTTCCCTCGGACAACAATCAACAACTTTGTCAGGAGGTGAAGCGCAACGCATCAAACTGGCTGCAGAACTTTCAAAACGCGACACCGGGAATACTTTCTATATTTTAGATGAGCCCACTACTGGATTGCATTTTGAGGATATTCGGGTATTGATGGAAGTTTTGAATAGACTTACCGACAAAGGAAATACGGTTTTAATTATCGAACACAATCTGGACGTAATTAAACTGGCCGACCATATTATCGATATTGGTATGGAAGGTGGAAAAAACGGTGGACAACTCATCTGTTCTGGAACTCCGGAGGAAGTGAGTAATCACAAAACAAGTTACACCGCAAAGTTCCTCAAAAAAGAACTACAAGAAAGTGCTTAAATGCATAAAAAATCATTAATATTAGGATAAAAATAAGATCTATGACACCAAGTGAAGACAAAAAAATACGCAATAAATTCAAACAAAAAACATGGAACGAAGTTAAAACAAACGATTCCTGGGCCATTTTTAAAATCATGGCCGAATTCGTTGAAGGTTTTGAACGCTTGAGTAAAATTGGACCATGCGTGAGTATTTTTGGTTCTGCAAGAACCAAAGAAGATCAAGAATATTACAAATTAGCTGAAGAAATTGCCTATCAACTCACAACGAATGGATATGGTGTAGTAACTGGTGGCGGACCTGGAATTATGGAAGCTGGTAACCGCGGAGCACAGCGTGGGAAAGGAATTTCAGTAGGATTGAATATTGATTTACCATTTGAGCAAAATGACAACCCATATATCGATTCAGATAAAAGTCTTGATTTTGATTATTTCTTCGTGAGAAAAGTGATGTTTGTGAAATATTCACAAGGATTTATCGTAATGCCTGGAGGTTTTGGAACTTTGGATGAACTGTTTGAAGCGTTGACCTTAATTCAGACTAAAAAAATTGGAAAATTCCCAATAGTCCTGGTCGGAAAAGAATTTTGGTCGGGTCTGTTAGACTGGATTAAAAATACCTTACTGGCGGCTGGAAATATTTCTGAAAAGGATCTGGATCTGATATCTGTTGTAGATACTTCAGAAGAAGTGATTGAAGTGATTGACGCTTTTTATAAAAAATTCCACCTTACACCTAACTTTTAAGTTTGAAAATTACCCGATCCATAGTTTTAATATGTTTTCTTTTGAATACCTTTTCGTTGTTTTCACAATGGAATGAAATCAAAATGGAAGTAATCCTGTTCCCTGAATCAAACAGTCTTTTGATTGAACAGGAAACGTCGTATTACAACAACACGGATACAACCTTAAACTCTATATTTTTTCACAACTGGCCCAATGCATTCAGAGACAATAAAACACCTCTGGCAAAGCGAATTGTAGAAAATTATTCAAAATCTTTTCATTTTACCACAGAAAGAAATCGGGGTAAAACCACCATTTTCGCTATGGAAATTGATGGTAAAAATACTCAGTGGAACGACTTTGTTCAGAACCCTGATATTTTAGAAGTACGTTTAAAACAGCCTCTAAAACCAGGAGAAACAGTTACCATTTCAACCACCTACGAAGTGATTTTACCAAATGATAAGTTCACAAAATACGGAAGAGACAGAGAACGATTTAATTTGAGATACTGGTTTTTAAGTCCTGCGATTTTCGAGGGTAGCTGGAAAGTCTATAATCATTTAGACCTGGACGATTTATACATGGACTTTACAAATTACGACATCTCTTTTACTACCCCAAAAGATTACTTACTGGCAACGGACTTAGACAAATTCACTATAAAAAATCCGACGAACACCACTTATAAACTGAATGGAAAAAAAGAACAGGATGTGGAAATTGTTCTATACAAGGAAGGCTATTACCAAACATTTTTTACAAATGATTTAGCTGTAACCACCAATTTAAACGGAACCGCATTAGCAGACCAGCTTCGTACAGATATTTTAAATCGAGAACTGGCCTTTTTAAGGACATACTTAGGTGATTTTAATCAAAATCATTTACTGATTAACAGCGTGTCGTACGACAAAAATCCTGTTTACGGATTTAATCAGTTACCATCATTCTTGACGCCTTTTGCTGACTCCTTCGAATGGGACATAAAAATGTTTAAGGTACTAAGTCAAAAATACATTGAGCAACTTTTCTTAATAAACAAAAGAGAAGACCACTGGCTTTCTGATGCCATACACACCTATTTGATGATCAAATATGTAGAAAAGTATTATCCTGAGATGAAAGCGGTTGGAGATATTTCCAAAATCTGGGGTCTTAAATCTTTTAAACTGGTTAAAATTAATTTTAATGAAAAATACGCCTTTGTAAATCAGTTTGCCACCAGGAAAAACCTGGATCAAGCCTTAACAACACCCATCGATTCGCTTTCAAATTTCAACAGAAAACTGGTAAATAAATACAAAGCAGGATTAGGGTTGCGCTATCTTGAGGATTATCTTGGTGAAGATGTAGTATTCGATGCGATTAAAAATTACGCAGACGATTACAGAAATAAAAAATTAGTTTCAGAAGGTTTTTCAAACTATCTAGAAACCGACAAAGATTTAAAATGGTTCTTTGGTGATTTTGTTCAAACCAATAAAAAAATCGATTATACTATTAAGAAAATCGAAAAATCAGAAGACTCAATTCAGGTCACCATCAAAAACAAAAGAAATATTGCGCCTCCAGTAAAAATTTACGGAATCAAAGACAAGGAAATCATGTTTGAACAATGGATTGAAGGAATCGATTCCATTACTACAATAACAGTTCCTAGAAATGGATTTGACCGACTGACATTGAATTACGAAGGACATTTACCTGAAAACAATCTCCGTAATAACTGGAAAAACGTGCAATCGAAACTGTTGAACAAACCTATTCAGATGCGTTTTTTAATGGATATCGAAGACCCGAATTACAATCAGTTGTTCTATATCCCAACCTTTGGTTACAACTTTTATGATGGTATTATTTTAGGTCTGGCATTTACAAACAAAACCATCATTAACAAAAATTTCGAATACAAACTTTCACCATCGTACGGATTCAAAAGCAATGCCCTTTCAGGATCCTATTCCTTCTTGTACCAGTATCTTCCTGAGAATAAAAAAGTAGACCGTTTTGCTGTAGGTATTGGAGGAAGCAACTTTAATTACGCACCCGATTTGAGATATAACTCATTCTCAGCATCCACCAGTGTGCTATTCAAACGAAAAAATTTAAGAGATGTGGCCAGCAGAGGAATGTCAGCTTCCTTTATCGCAATCAACAAGGAAATAGACCCTGAACAAACAGCCCATCCAGAGACCAATAAATACAACATTCTAAGCTTTGGGTATGGTTATTCGAGACCAGGAATTATCACCGATTTGCGTTATAGCGCCAATTTGCAACTGGCAGATAAATTCAGTAAAATTTCTGCGACTGCCCGATTTAGAAAATTGACCAACACCAATACCCAATTCGATGTGCGATGGTATGGAGGTGTGTTTTTAAGAAATGATACCGCAACTGACTATTTTAGCTTCGCCTTGGACAGACCGACAGATTATTTGTTCCAATACGAATATTTAGGGCGATCAGAAGATGAAGGATTTTTTAGTCAGCAGGTGATTATAAACGAAGGTGGATTTAAATCGAAACTAGCAGTACCTTTTGCGAACCAATGGCTGACTTCCGTAAATATGAGCATCGGATTATGGCGCTGGGCAGAGATATACGGAGATGTTGGATTGGTAAAAAATAGAGGAATGAATCCATACTTTGCACATAACAGTGGAGTGCGGCTGAACTTTATTCAGGACATCCTTGAAGTGTACTTCCCGGTACATTCAAATTTAGGATGGGAAATTACTCAGGCGCACTATGCCGAAAAAATTAGATTCGTTTTGGTAATTCGCCCAAAAAGTATTTATAATTTTATACGACGAGGATTTTATTAAATCGAAACGCTTTTCGAGGATTTTATGATAAATTCGCAATAAAAAATTAAAATAATTAATTTTCATTTAATATTTCAAACTAAAAATAAGGGTTTAATGCGAAATTTTTAAATTAGACTTATTTTATTATATTTGCAATACCAACTAAAACTTCAATAAATGAGTGTGAACACGCCTTCAACTATGCAAGAACAACTATCATTTGAACAATTTAAAAAAGAGGTACTTGACGACTACAAAACTGCTATTATTAGTCGTGAATGCAGCTTGTTGGGAAGAAGAGAAGTTCTTACAGGGAAAGCGAAGTTTGGAATTTTCGGAGACGGAAAGGAAGTTCCGCAATTGGCCATGGCGAAAGCCTTCAAAAAAGGTGATTTTAGATCAGGTTATTACCGCGATCAGACCTTTATGATGGCTATTGGGGAGTTATCACCTCAACAGTTTTTTGCTGGTTTGTATGCACATCCAGATATAAAAGCGGACCCGATGTCGGGTGGTCGCCAAATGGGTGGACACTTTTTAACACACAGTTTAGACGAGCAAGGAAATTTCAAAAACCTAACAGAACAATACAACGTAACAAGTGACATCTCTCCTACTGCAGGACAAATGCCTCGTATGTTAGGTGTTGCATATGCTTCAAAATTGTTTAGAGAAGTACCTGAATTAAGCAATCCTTCGTTATCAAATAACGGAAATGAAATTTCTTGGGGTACCATTGGAAATGCGAGTACTTCAGAAGGGTTATTCTTCGAAACTTTCAACGCTGCCGGAGTATTACAAGTTCCTATGGTGATTAGTATTTGGGACGACGGATACGGAATTTCTGTACCAGCAAAATACCAGACTACCAAAGAAAACATCTCTGAAATTCTAAAAGGTTTCCAAAGAGATGAACATGGAAAAGGATATGAAATTTTTGTTGTTAATGGCTGGGACTATCCACAATTGATTGAAACCTATAATAGAGCTTCTCATATTGCAAGAACCGAGCATGTTCCAGTTATGATTCACGTACGCGAACTGACACAACCACAAGGACACTCTACTTCAGGCTCCCATGAGCGTTACAAAGATCAGGATCGTTTGCTATGGGAAAAGCAAAACGACTGTAATGCGCGTATGCGTGACTGGATTTACGAGTTTGAATTACAAGATGAAGATGGGAATGTATTGCGCTTTGTAGATTCTGAAGATGAATTAATTCAGATTGAAAAAGAAGCTAAAAAATTAGTGAGCAAGGCCAAAAGAGATGCATGGACAGCCTTTTTAGCTCCTATCAAAGAACAAAGAAATAAACTGGTTCAAATTCTGGACACCGTTGCTTCAAAAAGTAATAACAAAGCTTTTATCACAAAATTGAACAACGACTTAAAAGGAGTTGTTGACCCGTTGAGGAAAGATATTGCAAGTACAGCGCGTAAAGCAGTGGTGTATTTGAGAGATGAAAACTTTGAAGAAAAGGGATTGCTCCAAAACTTCATCAAAACATATATTGAAACTGAACAACTAAAGTTCAGTTCACACTTATCAAGCGAAACAGCGCAGAAAGCCACTTTAATCAAAGAAATTTTACCAACCTACGATGACGAAGCTGAAGATGTGGATGCGCGTTTGGTTCTGCGAGAAAACTTCGATAAAATTTTCGAGCAAAATAACGATGTATTTATCTTCGGAGAAGACTCTGGGAGTATTGGTGATGTGAATCAAGGATTAGTTGGACTTCAGGAAAAATATGGTGACTTACGTGTAAGTGATACAGGAATTCGTGAAGCGACAATCATCGGGCAAGGAATTGGAATGGCCATGCGTGGTTTAAGACCAATTGCGGAAATTCAGTACTTAGATTATATATTGTATGGATTACAGATTATGAGTGACGATCTGGCATCGCTTTACTATAGAACTCTTGGTAAACAAAAAGCTCCTCTTATCGTTCGTACACGTGGTCATAGATTAGAAGGAATCTGGCATTCTGGATCTCCAATGGGAGGAATCATTCACTTATTGAGAGGAATGAATATTTTGGTCCCGAGAAATATGACCAAAGCGGCAGGGTTTTATAATACTTTGATGGCTGCTGATGAACCAGCTTTAGTAATTGAAAATTTAAATGGGTACCGCTTGAAAGAGAAATTACCTAATAACATAGGTGAATTCAGAACTCCAATCGGCGTTGTGGAAACTGTAAAAGAAGGTTCTGATATGACCGTTCTTTCATATGGTTCTACATTGAAAATTGTTCAAGATGTTGTCCCTGATTTAAATCAAGTTGGAATTGATATTGAAATTATTGATGCACAATCATTATTACCATTCGATATCAACCACGATACCGTAAAGAGTATCGAAAAAACAAACAGATTGTTGGTGATCGATGAAGACGTTCCAGGAGGTGGAGCTTCATACCTAATGCAGGAAATTTTAGAAAATCAGAATGCCTATCAACATCTGGACAGCAAACCTGTGACATTATCGGCACAAGCCCACAGACCAGCATATGGTACTGATGGAGATTATTTTTCTAAACCAAACGCTGAGGATATCTTCGAATGCATTTACAACATGATGCGTGAAGTGAATCCAACAAAATTCAAGAAACTATATTAACTCAATATACATACAACCACGTGAAGCACCCTTCGGGGTGTTTTTTTATGGTCTGGAATTAAGATCAGTGTCATTCAAAAAAACTGCCACGGATTATAAATTGCGCGATAATACTAATTTATACTCATTATAGATAATTCAAAATACATACATCAAAATCACTTCGAATTATATTATTTATCATAAAACAGCTCTTTAAATAGAAATTTTCTATTATTTGTAACCAAGTTAACATTATGAATTGACTTATGTCATTCTTTTTACGAATACGCTTTTGTAATTTTGGGAGGAAAGGTTGAAAACCTAATTATTAACCACTTAAACAACAAGAATATGGCAAAGGTAAAAGGTGCGATAGTTGTCGATACAGAGGTCTGTAAAGGCTGTGAAGTTTGTATTCCAGTCTGCAATACCGATGTTATCGAAATGTCCAAAGATGTCAACAGAAAAGGATATCATTATGCATATATGGTGAATCCTGAAGCTTGCAATGGTTGCACAAATTGCGCTCTCGTATGTCCGGATCGTGCCATTTCTGTATACCGTGTTAAAGTGACTGCCTAAACCTACTTATTATGTCTGAATTAAAATTAATGAAGGGAAATGAGGCTTTAGCCGAAGCTGCTATTCGAGCGGGAGCAGATGCCTATTTTGGTTACCCTATCACTCCGCAATCTGAAGTTATTGAATACCTCATGCGTGAACGTCCTGAAAAACGCACTGGGATGGTTGTGTTACAAGCAGAAAGTGAAGTAGCAGCAATCAACATGGTCTACGGAGCAGCTAGTACTGGAAAAAAAGTACTCACCTCCTCTTCAAGTCCGGGAATATCTTTAAAACTGGAAGGAGTATCTTATTTAGCAGGAGCTGAATTACCTGCAGTAATTGTAAATGTTGTTCGTGCCGGACCGGGATTAGGAACTATCCAACCAGGTCAGGCTGATTATTTCCAGGCTGTAAAAGGTGGTGGACATGGAGACTACAAATTGTATGTTCTAGCTCCGTCGTCAGTTCAGGAAATGTCTGATTTTATGGGCGACGCATTTGATATCGCTTTTAAATACAAAACTCCTGTAATGATTTTGTCTGATGGATTGATTGGACAAATGATGGAAAAGGTATACCTGAAAGATCAGGTTCCTAGAAATACCACAGAAGAAATTATTGAAAAATACGGTGACTGGGCCGTAACAGGTAAAAAGAACAGAAGTCAGAATGTAGCAACATCATTAGACCTGTTACCTGAAAATCTTGAAAAACGCATCGAACGCATTTACAAGAAATACGACCAGATGGAAAAAGAAGATTTACGTTACGAAACTTTTGAATGCGAAGACGCTGAATATTTATTCGTAGCCTATGGATCCAGTGCCAGAATTGCACAGAAAGCAGTGCAATTAGCACGAGAAAAAGGAATAAAAGTCGGATTACTTCGACCAATCACTTTATTCCCGTTCCCTAAAAAACAGATTTTAGAATTAACCGATCAAGTCAAGGGTATTTTAAGTGTTGAACTTAGTACCGGTCAGATGGTAGAAGATGTTCAAATAGCAGCGCAGTTCAGAGTGCCTGTTGAACATTTCGGTAGAACAGGTGGAGTTATTCACACTCCTGAAGAAATAGTAGAAGCCCTTGAATCCAAACTTATAAACAATGGAAGTATTAGACATCATAAAACCCGAGAATCAAGTATTCTGTAAGTCGAAGTTAATGAGCGACAACCCGCTGACTTACTGTCCGGGATGTGGTCATGGAACAGCACACAATTTAACCATGGAAGTTTTGGAAGAAATGGGTATTGCTGAAGAAACTATTGGTGTAGCACCTGTTGGATGCTCTGTATTCGCATATGATTTTATGAATATAGACATGACCCAGGCTGCACACGGTAGAGCTCCTGCCGTTGCCACTGCAATTACGCGATGCTGGCCTGAAAAATATGTATTTACCTATCAAGGTGACGGAGATTTAGCAGCCATTGGTACTGCTGAAACTATTCACACTTGTAACAGAGGTGAAAACATCGTCATCATTTTCGTAAACAACGGTATATACGGTATGACCGGTGGTCAAATGGCTCCTACTACCTTGGAAGGAATGCCATCCTCAACCTCTCCTTATGGTAGAGATGTAAAAACCATGGGATCTCCTTTAAAAATGACTGAACTAGTGGCAAACTTACCAGGTGTTTACTATGCAACGCGTCAATCGGTGCATACACATAAACACGCTCGTAAAGCGAAAAAAGCATTAAAAAAAGCTTTTGAAAACACCAGATTAAAAAAAGGATTATCCTTTATAGAAATCGTTTCCAACTGTAATTCAGGATGGAAATTGA
The DNA here is from genome assembly GCA_964227255.1 of Flavobacteriaceae bacterium. GTDB lineage: Bacteria > Bacteroidota > Bacteroidia > Flavobacteriales > Flavobacteriaceae > Lutibacter. The sequence continues at coordinate 44,111 of CAXQVI010000033.1, read as the reverse complement.
ATCCGAACGAAGCCAATAAATGGATGGAAGAAAATATGTTTGCTTACTTCCCTCTAGGTGATATCAAAGTAGATGGTAATATAAAATAACGCAGTATGACACATGAAATAATAATTGCCGGGTTCGGTGGACAAGGAGTACTTTCCTTAGGAAAAATATTAGCTTATGCTGGAATAATGCAAGATAAGGAAGTTAGCTGGATGCCTTCATACGGACCAGAAATGAGAGGTGGAACGGCCAACGTTACTGTCATTTTAAGTGATGAAAAGATCAGTTCTCCATATTTAAAACTCTTCGATATAGTAATTGCCTTAAACCAGCAATCAATCGATAAGTTTGAAGATTGTGTAAAACCAGGTGGCGTATTGCTATACGATATCAATGGTATTTACCAGCCACCAACAAGAAAGGATATCAATATTTATAATATTGATGGTAGCAAGCTTACTTCAAGTCTAGGAAACAAAAAAATATACAATATGGTTATCTTAGGTGCGCTATTGAAAATCAATCCGATTCTAGATGAGGAAAATGTTTTCAAAGGAATGGAAAAATCGCTTCCTGAAAGATACCACCACTTGATTCCATTGAATCAAGAAGCTATGAAATTAGGAATGAATAATTGCAACCCCGTGAATTTAGAGAAAACTGCCTTCTCTTAATTCAAGATAATAGTTTAACTATTTTTGTTAAATCCGATTAATTAGTAACTTAACCTAATTAATCGGATTTTCTATGGCTTCAATTCTAATTACAGGCGCAAGCGGTCTCATCGGATCCCATCTTCAAAAATGCTTAAGAAAGAAAAATCAACGTGTTCTTACACTTAGTAGAACCGCTTCCAACAACAACAATACGTTTTCCTGGGATATTCAAAATGGAAAAATTGACGAAGAAGCTGTTAAAAATGCAGACTATATTATTCACCTTGCGGGTGCTGGTATAGCAGATAAATACTGGACTCGAAAACGAAAAAAGGAAATCATACAAAGTCGCACAAAAAGCACAAAACTTCTCATTGAAACCATTAAAAAACACAATCCTAATCTCAAAGGTTTTATTGCAGCTTCAGGTGTTGGCGCTTATGGATTGAAAACTTCGGAAAAGGTTTTTACTGAGGATGAAGATTATGGGAAAGGATTTGCAGCCGCCGTATGTCGCTTATGGGAACAAGAATCAAAAAAATGTGCAGACCTGAATATCAGGACCTGTATTTTTAGAATCGGAGTGGTTTATTCTGAAGACGGAGGCGCCTTTGAAAAAATTAAAAAACCGATTAAATACAATGTTGGAGCAGCTCTTGGCTCAGGAAAACAATTCATGCCCTGGATTCATATAAATGATTTATGCGAACTCTTTTACAAAGCTATAACTGATGAAAAAATGGAAGGTATATACAATGCCGTAGCTCCAGAACATATCACAAATAAGGAAGTTACCAAGCAATTAGCATCCTCTCTCAAAAAAAGAATCTGGCTTCCAAATGTTCCTGAATTAGTAATGCAACTAATCTTTGGACAAATGGCATCCATCCTATTAAAAGGAAATAAGGTGTCATCAGAAAAAATTATCAAAACCGGATTCCAATATAAATACAAAAATATCGCAGACTGTTTGTAACTATTTCCCCTAAGAATACTTTTCATACATTTCAGAATATTCAAAAACTACACTCTATATACTCATGGAATGGTGCCTGTCAGTTCAATTATTTTAGCTAAATCCTTGTTACTAAATTCAAAATGATTCCATTGACAACTCACTTTTTAAAGAAAAAGCTACACCCATTAAAATTCCTATATTTAGACTACCAATCGAATCAACAAACCATGAAAAAATTATTACTGCTTTTTATTGTATTAGCTGCGGCTTGCACAAATAATAAGCATACAGAATTGCTCACTGCCGATGAACGTTATACACAACATGTTGCAAATACCACTATTATTCGCGACGATTTTGGAGTCCCGCATATCTATGGTAAAACAGATGCCAATGCTGTTTTCGGATTGTTATATGCACAATGTGAAGACGATTTCAACCGTGTAGAACGCAATTATGTTTGGGCAACAGGACGTCTGGCTGAATGGGAAGGTGAAGCTGCTTTATACAGTGATCTTCGTGCAAAACTATACATGACACAGGAAGAGGCAATTGATCATTACAACAAGAGTCCGAAGTGGTTACAAGATTTGTGTATGGCTTTTGCAGATGGCATCAATTATTACTTAAAAACACATCCCGAAGTACAACCGAAAGTCATTAGCCACTTTGAACCCTGGATGCCGATGTATTTTTCTGAAGGATCTATTGGAGGTGATATCGAATCGGTTTCAACAAGAAGTATTAAAGCATTTTACGATGGACAGGCTTCAAAGAATTTGGCAATTCATCACGGATATACTTCTCCGACCGAGGCAGAGCCACGAGGATCTAACGGATTTGCCCTTTCCGGTAGCAGAACAGCTTCAGGAAATGCCATGTTATTAATTAATCCGCATACTTCATTTTTCTTCAGAGGAGAAGTACATGTTGTGAGTGAAGAGGGGCTGAATGCTTATGGAGCGGTAACCTGGGGACAATTTTTCGTATATCAGGGTTTCAACGACAAGACCGGTTGGATGCATCCTTCGACTGGAGTGGATATGATTGACCAGTTCGAAGAAAGTATTTTGAAAAACGATGATAAAATTCAATACAAATACGGCGAAGAACTTAGAGATGTAGAATCCATTCCTATTACCTTAAGTTATAAAACCCCTGAAGGAATAAAAGAACGTTCGTTTACAGGATACCGGACACATCACGGTCCAATAACGCATAAATCTGAAAAGGGCTGGGTAGCGACAAAAATCATGTGGGATCCAATAAAAGCGCTGGAACAATCGTATAAAAGAACTAAAAACTCGAATCATGAAGAGTTTTACAGTATGATGAATATTCGTACCAATTCTTCCAATAATACCCTCTATGCAGATGCTGATGGGAATATTGCGTACTACCATGGAAACTTCATTCCAAAACGCAATGTAAAATACGACTATTCAAAACCGGTTGATGGTAGCAATCCAGATACTGACTGGCAGGGAATTCATGATTTAAAAGACAATATATACTTGTTCAATCCAGACAATGGTTGGATTCAGAATTGTAATTCTACTCCTTTCACAGCGGCTGGAACAAATTCTCCAAAGAAAGAAGACTACCCTTATTATATGGCAACGTTTCCAGAAAACTATCGTGGAATGGCCGCTATACCATTGTTAGAAAAAGCGGAGAATGTCACTTTAGAAAGCTTGATAGAAATGGCGTACGACCCGTATTTACCGGGAGCCGATCATATTATTTCTGGTTTGATTGCGGCTTACGATGAGCATCCGGAGAAACACCAATCTGTGAAAGCTGAAATGGATCTTTTAAAAGTTTGGGATTTCAGGACTTCTGAAACTTCAAAAGCAATGAGCTTGGCACATTACTACCTGCAGGCCTACAATAAATCAGATTTCCTTGCGGGCACAGGCTATATGGGTCGCTTAGAAAATTTGGCGGAAGGAATTAGCAATGAAGCTAGAATGGAAATTTTTAAACAAGCTCTGGAGCTTCTGAAAGAAGATTTCGGAACTACTCAGATTGAATGGGCTGAAATTAACCGCTACCAAAGAATCAACGGAGATATCTACCAACAATTTGACGATGCACAACCGAGTATTGGAATTGGTTTTACATCAGCTACCTGGGGTGCATTGGCGAGTTATAGAACGCGCAGAAATGCAGGTGCTAAAAAATGGTATGGTACTGTTGGTAATAGCTTTGTGGCCGTGGTTGAATTCGGAGAAAAAGTAAAAGCAAAGTCGTTATTAGCAGGGGGGCAAAGCGGAGATCCGGACTCTCCTCATTTTGGAGACCAGGCGGCATTGTATAAAAATGTGCGTTTTAAAGATGTTGCATTTTATAAAGATGATGTTCTAAAAAGAGCTAAACGAACCTATAAGCCAGGAGAATAAAACTGAACTAACCTTTAAATATTTAGTCCTGTCTCCATGTCCTGGCGCTAGATTTATTTCAAAATTCTAATTCGCTAATTTTGCTGCATTCCTATGTCCTGGGTTGTCCTTATACCAATCCTTAAATTGGGTACCTCCCGAAGTCGCCCAAGTAGAGAAATAATTGTACGCTGCAGTAATATTAACCTTGTCTTTTGGAACTTTAAAATCGTGTATGATACTAATTGCCCAAGGATATCCAGTATTTGATATAAAATTTCCATCAGGATCCTTATTGGCCTGATCAATAGGACTTAAATTATTCCCGAGTGAAGTCACGTTTCTATATGGTAAATGGACTTCTTGATCTCTGTTTTTATTAACTATAATAAATGGATTAAACGGTGCAGCACCCAATTCACTGGTCGTGATTGGTTGTGCAAATTTCACAGAAATCGTAGTTTCCTGTAATAAATGGTCAGCATTATCACTTAAAATAATTACAGCCTTCTCTTGGTTTGCTTCTGTTCCATTAAGATTCAGATTGATATAATTTTCCTCATATTTTGCCCCTGTTACACTTTCAATCTGCGAAGGCAACAGATTTTCAATCTCCATTCCTATTCCATTTGTATAACCGGCCGCATTGGATTTAACATAACAGTTAAAATCAATTTTCACTGCTAAATTTTCAGAATTCAGATACACTATGGCTTGATAGCTTAATGCTAAATCATTGAAATCATAATCTCCTGTTGATGGCCATAAATCTTCAAAAGCGATTGTTCCTTTCCCATATTTACTCGGTGTAAATAATTCAAATGCAATTTCAGGGTCTTCCGGAAACGAATCATCTTTATCTAAAATACCATCTCCATCTGTATCAGTTTCATCTACGGTTTCAGAAAAAACCCTGAAAGTTGTTAAATCATTAATAGTTCTGCCATAATCAGTATTATTTGCCGCACTCACTCCATAAACATATTGCCATCCTCCTGTTTGAGTATCCATAATAATTAAATCTGAACTACTCGCATTATTTGCAAGCCATAATTCCTGATTTGAATCGAAGGTCATGGATGTTGGTTGAAAAGGTAAGTTATCGGCACTAATACGTGTACTTTGGTACACATTATTTGCATCTAATTCTAATCTATATAAACCCGAAAAAGTACACATATACAGAATTCCATCCTCTGAAAATGCCAAATCACCTCCACTTGTACTATGCAATCCATTTATAGACCATGTATTAATATTAACACCATTTGCAGGGTTGTAGGTATAAAGTTTATCACGAGTAGAAAAATAAAGCAAACCATCTCTATAATTATAATCCAATCTTGGACCGCCTATTCCCAAATTTGCTACAGTTTCCCAAGTATTGTTTTCGATAGAATATTTCATTAACGGATACGGACTACTGCGACCTATGGAATACAACATTTTATTTTCCTGATCTATGGCACAGGTCCAGCTTCCCATTGGCATATCAGATAAATAAGTAAGATCTCCATTCAAAGGGTCCACTTGAAACAATTCTCCTGACCCATTTACACAATACAGATAGTCATTTAATAAGTCACCACTTGCTTTATGAACATATTTAGAACTAGCCTTTGAAGCAACTTCTGAATAGCTAAAATTGACCTCTTCATTTGTAATATTTTGCACAAATGAACTAAATTTTAAATTTTCATTTCTACGAATGTATACCTTATCACAAAACTTTGGAAGGTTAATTTTTTGGGATATTGATCCGTTTTTTGCTATTCCTGAAAACACTAATTTATTCATTACATCATTTTTGTATACAGCTTCAGTAACTATTTCTCCTGATTGATTTTCAAAGGTTTCCTCTCCAACAAAAAAAGGCTCCCCTGAATAGGCAAAAACATCATATTTAGCATATGCTGCGTTATCTGTTATGGTAATTTCCACTTCCCTGTAAGTACTAAAATCAAAGCCCTCAGGAACCGTAATTGCATCTAGATTTATTTCTTCTAATACAGTATTCTGGTCCTTTTCAGTAAAATTTTCAACATCGGAGATACTGCAGGAAATGAGTAACAACAATAAAAGATAAACTTTAAAAATAGTAGAGCAATTAGATTTCATATTTTTTGATTCTGTAGAGTTCAATTAGATTCATGATATACTTCAATTCAAAATTATATGATAACCCTTATGCTTAGATTAATAATCTTTAAATACCTTCTCGCTATAGTTAAGTTGCTCTTATTTATAGACGAACGGTATTTACACCAAAAAAAGTTTAGTGATGTCCTTAAACAAAAAATAAGATTTCCTATTGAACGATTGCCAATCCATCAGGAACTTCTCCGGCACCAATGGTACTAACAATGGTAAATGTTTTCATATCGATTACTTCAACTTTATCAGCATTTGAGTTCGCTATGAAGGCAAACAAGCCATTTGGATGCATCAAAATCCCTACCGGTCTTGGAGTGTGATAAAGTGCCCTCTCTGCAAGATTTTTATTCCCTGGAATTGGTATTGTTTTAATTTGTTCTTTAGTCTTCCTATTGTAAACTGAGATAGTTCCATCACTCGCATTGGGCACCATACAATACTTGCCATCAACGGAAAATTTTAATCTCAGAGGCTCTTTTCCGGTAGACAACGTGTCTGTTATTTTGTGGGTGATAGTATCAATCACATTTATTGAATTATCTTTCTTATTGGTTACCCAAATCTCAGATCCATCAGGAGTAATATCAATACCTTCGGTTCCCAATCCACAAGGTATAATTTGTACAACCTTATTGAATTCAATATCAATTACACTCACTGAATTTGAATCAATATTGGTAACATATATCAATGGTTTTTCAGGGTGAAGTGCCATGAGATGACTAAATTTTTGCTGGGTTGGTATTTGTTTTTCAACAACTCCGGTTTCCACATCTACGACCAATAATTCATTTCCAATATCGGTTACCACTCCTACTTTATTTGAATCAGGAAACGCTATAATTCCATGAGGCTTTATACTGCCATTTAAATCTATCCTTTTTACAATCTCATTGGTATTAACATCGATAACACTAATACTTTTTCCATCGACTTCTGGTCTGCCATAATCCGTTACAATCACTCTTTTTTGATCTGCTAAAGTGGTTAACTCATGTGGCTCTATTTCCATTGGAAACTCTGATAATTCTTTTCCTTCATATAAATCGAAGACCGTAATACTTTTGCTGAGTTTATTTACGATATACAATTTACCGTTCGTTTGGATTTCATACGAAGGCCTTCTTACAACAAGTATTAAAATTACCAAAGTTGCGAAAAGCAGTATTCCAGTTACGATTATGAGCTTTACTATTTTCATTATTTTTCAGTAAAAAATTGTTGGATCGCATATTGACAGGCCCTCGCTGTAATTGCCATATAGGTTAATGACGGATTTTGACTGCCCGAAGAGGTCATGCAGCTACCATCTGTAATAAATACATTTTTAACATCATGCATTTGATTGTGTTTATTTAGCACCGATGTAAGAGGATCATTCCCCATTCGGGCTGTTCCCATTTCATGCACGGCAGATCCAGGGGCAGGACTCGTTCGGTAACTTCCCACATTTTTGAATCCGGCTTTGATTAATATGTCTTCACTAGCTTTGGTCATATGTTTCATCATGGCTAACTCATTTTCACCATATTTAAAATCAACCTCAACAATTGGCAAACCCCATTGATCTTTTTTTCTTGAATTTAAAGTAATCCTATTCCTATAATAGGGTAAGGTTTCTCCTCTTCCACCTAAGGCAATTATCCATTTACCTGGAGTTTCTAACTGCGCTTTTAGTACTTCCCCTATGCCATTTGGGGGAATTGTTTGCCAATTCTGTCTTTCACCCTTACCCTGAATCCCATAACCTCTTAAAAACTTTGTGTTCTTGGTTTTGTCATTTATGTTTTGAAATCTTGGAATGTAAATGGTTCCCGGAGATCTACCTTTATAATATTTATCTTCTAATCCCTCAAAAGTTCCGTACGTACCTTCATTTACAACATGGTCCATTAAATTATGGCCTACTTGACCACTAGAATTTCCCAAACCATTGGGGAAAGCTGTTGAAGTAGAGTTTAATAAAATGGCAGCTGTTGCAATTGTCGAGGCATTTAAGAAAATTACCTTTGCATAATAGTGCAGCTCTTTTTTTGTAATAGCATCAATCACTACAACACCAATTGCTTTTTTTTGATTTTCGTCGTACATCACCTCTTTAACAATAGCATTTGGTCTTAGCGTTAAGTTCCCTGTGCGATTTGCATCAACCAATGTTGATGAATTGCTGCTGAAATACCCTGAAAACGGACAACCTCTACTGCATAAATTGCGATATTGACAAGGACCTCTACCCTTCTTCTGTCTGGTTAAATTTGCAACTCTGCCATTAATAATAACGCGATCTGAAAAATGTTTGCTGACATTTTCTTTTAAATGCTCCTCTATGGCATTCATAGGTATTGGAGGCAAAAAAATACCGTCAGGTACATGTTTAATATTTTCAGAACGCCCGCTAATTCCGACATATTCCTCCACATAGTCATACCACTTTTCTAAATCTTTGTATCTAATTGGCCAATCTACTCCGTGTCCGTCATTTTTATTTGCTCCAAAATCTAAATCGGAAAATCGATAACATTGTCGACCCCAAGTTAAAGATCGTCCCCCAACCTGATACCCTCTAATCCATTTAAATGGATTTACCTGAACATATGGGTGGTTGGTATCTTTTACAAAAAAGTGTTTATTGGTTGCATCGCAATGACTGCTTTGAATTGGTCTTTCCTTTTTTTCTTTATTACTTAAATGAGCGCCGTATTTAAAATCCCACGGATGCTTAAATGCAGTAGCATAATCTTTGATATGCTCCACATTACGACCTCTTTCTAAAACAATTGTTTTTAGACCACCCTCTGTGAGTTCCTTAGCAGCCCAGCCCCCGCTAATTCCTGAGCCTACAACAATGGCATCAAAGGTATTCTCAGATGTTTGATTATTCATAGTTTCTCTTATCTCGTTGCCCATGCTATTTGATGTTCTTCTAACTGTGTAATTGCTTTATACTTCCCTGGAATGGGATCGTATTTTAAAAACTGCGTAGCTCCTATCCTCGAGGTACAATAGCCTTCAATAGTCAATATTTTAAGCGTCTTAAAAAAAGATCTTCCAAAAATTTTGCCACTTATTTTAGACAAAATTCCTTTAGAATTCCAATGATTATCAAGTTTTTCTAGGAGCTGAACTTTTTGATTTTGTGAACATTGTTCAAACCTGCTTTTAAAACTATTCAGAGCATTCTCTTGAAGATCATCTAAACCATTTACAAAATTGTTAAACTCTTTCTCGGATGAACAATTTTCTAAATATCCAATGATATAGCCTTGCACGTTCGCACTTTTAGCTCCAGGGGATGACGTTGGAGGTATAATTACATCAACTAATTCAGCAATTAAACTTTCATGAGCTCGAAGCATTCCCTTGCTATGCGCTGAATTTCCAATAAAATACTTTGCTCCAGTAACTGAGACAAAGCCAATTCCCGTAAACCCAATAATTCCTGCTATAGCTTTTCTTCTGTTCATTATTTTTTTGAGTCGCTTAATTTTTATTCTTCTTTTTGAACAACTATTTCCTCGAGATGCTCAGTACTGTCTGAGTTAAACATTTAATTCTAACTTTTTTAAATATTCAGTCACTGAGAATAAACTTTGAAACATTGTTTGCCTCGTTTCCTTACTTTTCAATACCGTTAAATTATAATTCAAAAGAGCTTCATGATGTTCACTAATTGTCTCAAACAAACCATTCATTTCATAATTATTCATATTTGAAATATATCCCAAATGCTTCAAATTAAATTGATTAAACATATATCTGGCTCCTGCCCTTACTGCTGATGTGGCCGATTTATGTTTTTTCATATTGACCACAGAAACATTCTTACAGTTTTCCTTTATCGTGTTTATAAGATCAAAAGTTCTGTCGCTGCTATCATTATTGACCAAACAGATTTCTAGATTTTCCTCTTTATTTGAATGGTTGATAAAGAAGTCTCTATCAATGTCATTTTCAATATTGTGACAAATAATTATGATTCCTAATTTCATTTTTTCAATCTTTTGATGAATTATTCTTTTTCCTCTGAATTATAAAATTTACACTGCTCTTTTAGCGCGTTCCCAATTCACAGACTGTGACTTTTTTAGATATCTAAAAAATCCGAGTACGACAGAAAGATTCATTATGAAAAAATAATATGGAACAAATAGTGCCTTTACTTTTGTAGTTCTATTTTCTAAAAACCACCCTATTAAAGCTGCTCCATAAAATAAAGTCTGCAACCAGAACAATGTGGAATACAACCCAAAATCAAACATCCCTTCATTATAGGCCAACACGCATGAAACAGGGATTAATAGCACTAAGAAGAGCGGTGTTAATGTCCATCTCAAAACGCGATGTGATATATACTGAAAAGAAAGGGTGCCAAACTTAAACACATTTAATAAGGACCTCAACCTCACAACTGATTGAATTCCTCCTGCTGAAATTCGAATCTTACGTTTTAGCTCCTCTTTTACGTTTGCTGAAGCCGTTTCAATGGCATAAGCTTCAGGATCATATTGAATGGTATAGCCTTCCTGAGCAACACGCAGCGAAATGATAAAATCATCGAGTAGTGTATCGTTTTCAACATGCCGGTATAATGCTGTTCGGATTGCAAATAATTCCCCGGCTGCTCCAACTACTGAATACAGTTCAGCGTCCCACTTTTTTAGTGTGGATTCATACTTCCAATACAAACCTTCTCCAGCACCCGAAGCCACATCACTTTCTTTATCGACGATTCGCTTTTCTCCAGAAACACAACCGACAGTTGGGTTGCTAAATAAATTTACAATGCGTCTTATCGATGACTTTCCTAAATTCGTATTTGCATCACTGAAAATCACAATTGGGGTCTCCACATATTCCATTCCGCGGTTCATTGCCCCTATTTTCCCATTTCTAGCCGCTGAATGATGTACTGTTGTATTTGGATAGTTCTCTACTAATTCAGGAGTTCCGTCATCTGATCCATCTGTAACCCAAACAATTTTTAATTTTTCCTTTGGGTAGTCGAGTGCTAAAGTATTTTTCATTTTTGCTGCTACATATTCTTTTTCATTATAAGCTGCAATAAACAAGGTTACTTCAGGTTCGTACTTAGGGTCTACAACTGCCTTTTTCCCGAGGTTAAAAATTCTTCTGATTTTAATAATCAGAAATAATAAAATCCCATATCCAACATAGGTATAGACAATTACAAACAGCAATATCCAAAAAATGATTTTTAATGTTTCCATACTATCGTTTTATACTTTTTCCCAAATTTTAGTTTCGAGGTTGTATTTTTTCAATACTCTCGCAGGATTGCCAACAGCAACTGAATATGCAGGTATGTTTTTAGTCACCACACTCCCCGCAGCAATAATAGAATGCTTCCCTATTTTAACTCCTGCCAGGACAACTACATTTGCCCCAATCCAGGTTTCATCTTCAACCACAATTTGTGCAGTATTGACTCCTTGTTCATGAATTGCCATATTTATGTCTTCATAATTGTGATTCAAACCTGAAAGGGTAATATTTTGTGCCAATCGGATATCATTACCAATAGTTACAGGACCTATAATGGTATTACTTAAACCAATTTTGGTTCTATCTCCGATAATAACAGCACCAACACCGTTGTTTATTGCTGAAAAATCTTCAATTGTGGAATTTTGACCTAATTGAAATGAATTCCAGGGAACAACATCCATTCTAGTTCGCGGTCGTACAACCGCTCCCTTTCCTTTTGTGTGATAGAAAGGATTGACGAACCATTTTATCCATCGCCTCGGTCTGGTCTGATTTGGAATGAGAATTGACCAATGGACTAGTTTTTTTAAACTTTCATTCGATTTTATTTTTTCTTTTAATCCCATTGCATTCTGTTTTTGGTTGCCCTAATAATTGAATTGTAAATATGTTCAACATTATTTGTCCATGTATGACTCTTTGCATACGCTATTCTTCGTTCAATACGATCTCTGGTATTTTCTTTTAAAGCCTTGTCTATGAGTACTACATAATCTTCTTTGGTATCTCCCAGGTATACATGCTCCTTAAACATTTGCATGGCTTTTGTATTTGTTGCCACAATGGGTTTTCCCATAGCCAAATACTCATCTATTTTTCGAGGATAGTTTCCTATGGTTAAATTGTTTTTTAACTGGGGGTTGGTAGTTACATCAAATCCTTTTACATAATTAGGAAGTTCGGAAGCCTCTTTTCTTCCAAGAAAATGGACATTTGACATTTTGTGCAAATCAGAATTTTTAAAATCCTCATCTTCTGGTCCGACAAGAACAATGCTCCAGTCTTTCTTCTGTACTGCAACAAACTCCAGTAGTTCAATATCCAATCGAAGCGAAGTTAAAGACCCTACATAACCAAAAATGGGCGATGGAATATCTTTAAAATCTTTTGGGATTTTTATGGCACCATTCTCATCGTTAAAAAGAGACACATCGCATCCCTGTCCGACCATATAACTATGCGCATTGTAGGGTTTACAAAACTCTTCAAAAAATTCAGAATTTGTTAAAACTACATCTGCTTTTGCAACAGCCTTTGGCTCTATTCGTTCACCATGCTTTTGCCAATAGGGCACTTTCACTAAATAATCACGCATGTAATAGGCGTAGACTTCAGGCTGCAAAAGTGCTTTTAAATGAAGTCCTAGAAACATAGAACTATCATTAAATAAAATAACGTTTTTCAAATCTAATCTAGCGATGGCAGATTTAATATCCTTTGCAAAACCTTTAGCATTCTTTTTATTTAATAATTTAAATATGGCATGCATTGGAACCCAATTAATAGACTCAATTAACGATTTGGGGTATAAATTCCATAGATTGGGACCTATTTGGATCAAATCTTCTTCTTTCCCATTCTTTATTCGAATTCTTTTTTGGATGCTTTCTTTATGCTTTTGTTTTTGCATCACTGATCTAACCATGGGCGGGTTCACGTATAATACGCGATTGTTTTTTGCAAATTCCAAAGCAATATTCTTACAATTACTTCCTATTTCTATATCCCATGCCTGAATACCAACAACTATAATATCTCTACCTCTAATCATCCTTTCTGTTTTTTAAGTCCGTAAAAATGTTTCTGTATATCTCAAGAACCTGTGTAGCCATGTTTTTCCATGAGAACTCTTTGCTGCGTTTTAATCCTTTTTGAATGAGTTCATTTTTATAGGTATCATCCGACAGTATTTTTATCATTCCATTGCATATATCCTCCGATTTATTCGGGTTTATGAGATGCGCCGCATCTCCCGCAACTTCAGGCATTGAAGATGTGTTGGATGTTATAACAGGTACTCCACATGCCATCGCTTCTATTATGGGTATGCCAAACCCTTCTCGTAAAGACGGGAATAAAAAAAGTTGCGACAAATGGTATACAACTGGCAAATCTTCGTCGGATACATACCCTGTCAACACAATATGATTTTGCATTTCTGAAGCATCAATATTGTTCAGCATTAATCTCAGATCTGCATCTTTGCAACCTAACATCAAAAGTTTACAGTTGGATGCTGATTTTTTTAAAAATTCTCTAAATGCCATTAACACTCTTTTAGTGTTCTTTCTTGGATCTTTATTTGCAATATGAAGCATGTACTCCTCAGGTAGTTGATATCTTATTTTTACGCGAGCGATATGGTCAGCATCAAATTTCATTGTGAAGGATTGATTCACACCATTGTGAATAGTTTGAATGCCTTCACTTTTAAGATTAAAAAAGTTCGTAATATTCTTTTTTTCAAAATTCGAAACTGTTATGAGGAGTCTACTATTTTTGACCACTTTTTTAACAATTATTCTTCTATACAGATTTCCAAATTTTTGATAAAGAGAGGCCTTGTTGGCCAATAACTTCAATAAGCTTCCTTCCATGTAAATGATATCATGGAGCGTTGTTATCAAAGGAGTTTTGTTCGAATAGGGAGCAGTATTACTGGTGCAATGAAGTATGTCGCAATTATAAGCCTTCGCCATTTTAGGTAATTTGAATTGTTCCCACCATGGATATGGACCCCCCGAAATTTCAACAACTTTAAAATTTGAAGTATCAGCAATAGCAGTTGTATCTTTATCAGGTTTTACAAAAACGAAATACTCATTTTCTTTATCGATCACCTGCAGATTCTTAATAAGCTCAAGTGCTACCCTATCCATTCCGTGCTTGTGAGGGCGTAATAATCTTTGTGCTTCTATTCCTATTCTCATGATTTCTTAATTATTAATTGATCCGTGAGTAGTATGAATAAACTTTTTGTTTGCTCCCTTAAGTTTGAAAAGCAACAATCCCATTTGAACAAATGCCAATGGCAACGAAAACAGTGCCCTTAATGTACTTGTATTGTAAAATGATTTTGGCAGTGCCAATACGAAAGCTGTAACTGTGATAGACAGATTGAAAATCCATAAATAGACAGATACATTCGCGGAAATATTAAAGACAAAGAATAGCAAGCAATATAAACATGTCAAGATAAAAGCAATTCCTATCAACAATATTCTCGGTGGAAGTATCATTTGCAAAAGCTTGTCAAAAAAATTGATGTTCCTATTAAAAAAAAGCTCGTAAAAACCCGTTGCACAGTATTTTTTGAAATAAACATACTGAGTAGATAACCATCTTCTTCGTTGCTTAGAGAAATCGGATGGTTTTTGAATTTTTTCATCCAACACCACAGCGTCGTGCAGGTATTCAATTTCAATAGTATCCTTTGCGAACTTAAACTCTAACTCCTTATCAAAGCCACCTATGGCACTGACCGATGCCATCATTGCTTTAAACATTGGGTAATTGAATGCCATACCTGAACCTATAAGACCTGACGATAAACCTAAAGCCCTGTGGCCCTTTCTGTAAATATGATTATTAATTTCTTCGCTGGCGGCATCTAAAACAGCAAAAGGAGTATTTAAATTCTTCGCTTTTCTATGACCTTGAACTATGTGATAACCACTATTAAAAGCATCATTTATCTTTTGTAAAAAGTCAACTTCCATTATATTATCTGCATCCAATATTAAAGCACCACCATAATTTTCATTTAAACGATTCATAGCTCGATTTAAAGCTTTCGACTTTGTACTTTTTTTAAAGAAAACTTCCAACAGATGGATGGGAAGAGTCTTTAATTCTGCGATTGTATCACTCTCAAGAGAATCCGCTATAACGATAACATCAAACAGATGTGACGGGTAATTTTGTGCCAGTGCAGATTTAGCAACTTCAACTATTACAGCATCTTCTTTATAGGCTGGAATTAGTACTGCTATTTTATGTTGATACTTCTTAACTGGTGCCTGCCGCTTTCTGTAAAAATTTCCTGCAATAGAGAAAATAAGTATGTACATACCAGACATAAGGAAATAACCAACTATTACATATTCAATTCCTTTTATTATAAGATCTAAGGCTAGCATAAAGGATGTATTGTATAATTAGTACTCATCATATTATAGATTATTAGTTGATGTTATAACCTTCTTTATCGATTGTGTTTTGATTAGCTCTTCATTCTTATTAAATCCCTTACTTTAAGGGCGGATCTGCGTAAAAAAGGCACATGTTTTCCACTTTTAAGATTGTACATAAAAGATTCTGATTCAAATATCATTTCAAAATTTGCAGTACATAAGACTGGTTTTTTAGAAATTCTATTGATTGCGACAGATTGCGCATATTCACTTTCTATAAATAACACATAAGGTTTAGACATGTATGCTTTCGCTTTATGTTCACCATGATTATTTGCTCTTTGTCTGGCTGCCATATCCGGGAGATCCAGCATAACAAGATCATTGTATTTAATATTATTCGCCTTCAACCAGGTTTCAGTTTCATTCCTGTATTTTTCGAGTCGAGAGGTAACAATAGTACCTATTTTACTCCCTGGAATAAACAGTGGCGGTGCATTTAAAATGAAGTCTATATATTTTTCTCCATCATCATTTTGTTCTGGAGTTGGATCTGCACATAATACGCCATCAATATCGAAACACGCTTTTTCCAAAGTCGTATGATTCAAAATGTTCCATTGAAAATAGCGCGGTGTTGGAACACTTTCAAAATAATAATCCACCATCTTTTCTTTTCCTGGGACGACATAAATTGCACAATATTTTATCTCAAACTTCCTTTCAAGATGCTTCAGAGTTTCTTTACATTCTTTCATGGCAGACCCCGAGGCAATACTATCATCTACTACTAAAACCTTTCTTTGCTCTTCAGAATCAAAAAATTGACTTCTTGCTCCGGCCTTATAGATTTTACCATTTAAAAAAGAATCAATGTCCGTATAAGGTCTATTCAGGTATAAAGCCAATAAATTTGCCGGGAGCATTCCGCTTCTTGGAATACCGACAATGAGGTCAAAATCACGCGGTATAATACTCAGTCTTCTCAGTATTATATTGTTTAAGTCCTTTATATTTCTATAATTCATGATATACTTTTTTTCCTAGACAAACTTACATGTACAAAACACCTGCTTCCCGAATATTTCGACGGATAGAGGTTTAGTGTAGTTGAATGGGATAATATTCTTATGAATCGCATTGTGAACCGCTGAAGATAACATCAAGCTGAAATATGCAGAACCCTGGACTTCCGCCCAAATGAACAACATGTTTTGTTTATTGGAACATCAAAAGAAAAACCTAAGCATCAAAATCAATGTATAAGACTTATTCCAATTGTTAATGCTAAAAAGAAAATCTCATGGTATTATGGACTAACAGTTTTGTATAAGATTTTATGTGATCAATCTTTGCTGAATAACTCATATTATCCATACATTTCTACATATGCTCTAAAAAAAATCTTAACAGATACTGGGTAGAAACTCCCTGGCACCTAACCCGAAGCAATTACATCCGGGTTTTTCCCTTTAATTGAAGCTTCAAATATCTCAGGATGTAACATGATTGCCATTGAAGCATAAATTAATAAAGCTGTAGGCATTTGTCCTAAAACGGAATTCCCGTAAGAGGCCACCATAATCCCTGCCATACCAGAAATTAGAGCGCTCATTTTCAATTTCGTTATTGGATCTCGAATTCTAAACATGACTTTAAAAGATGCCATTCCTATTGCATAAAATAGTATAAAGAGATGTAATACTAAGCCAACAATACCCATCTCGGCCCAAATAGTAACATACCAGCTATCAGTGGCTACATTGGATAGAAAAGCGTTTGGTAAAAAACGTTTAGCCTTGTCTCCCGCATGACCAACACCACCTCCAAAAGGTCTGGATGCCAGATATTCGCTATAAATTTTCTGATTATCAAGTCTCACTTGTAACGACTTATTATTGGGATCAAATGCTCCTCTCATTCTCCTTATTTGGTCATTACTCTGTCCAATTTTTGTAAACATAAAAAACACAACTATGGAACTGATTGCTACAAGCCCTATACTCAGTATTTTTAGATTTTTTCTCAATATAATAAACGTCATAAACCCAACAAAGGGAACACTCAATGCTCCTCTGGTACCAGAGATCATCAAACCATACAACCCAAGCACTCCCACTATGATAAAGAAGATTTTTGAGCACCCTTTTTTAGTCATTGAATAAATAAGAGCTACAACCCCTGTAAAACCTTGATTGGCCCCAAATTGACCAGCATCACTAAAAAATGAGAAAATTCTTAGTTTTCCGAATAGCAGATGGGTTTGAGCACCACCGTTATCCAACCAAGCTTGTTCGGCAGTATCAAGGCCAAAAATCAATTGTACGGCTCCTTTCAAGGTTGCCAATATGGAAAACACCCCCCAAACGTAAAGCAATATATCTAACTTTTTGTTTGTATTTATCAGCATAAAAGTAAGAATGACAAAGAAAAAGAAATAAAACCCTATACCTCTTCCAGCAATCCATGGCTCTATCATTTTAGCTTCCGGGTTTACCAGTTGAAGTATGAAGTACACCAACCAAATACCCGCCAATATTGTAATATTTCTATTTGCTGGAGACCAATCTACTCGATCTTTAAACCTGGAAAAAATGATAGCTAAAAAGGTTAAAATCATAACCCCATCAATGCCAAAACCCAGAGGTAACCCCTGAATATAGCGGCCAAGACCAAGAACAATAAAACTGAGCCCGATGGTTGTAAAATAACCAATAATCGGGTTTCTAAATAAAACGTATACATAGACAGCACCTATCATAAGAGCGGTTAGAAGTGCTACTCCGACTATCTCCAATTTAGTAAGCAGGAGTGCAGCGAAAGCCATTGCAGCAACTATTAACAACATACCCTTTACACTTACAAGTTGTGCAGCGCCTGACATTTTATTAAATGGGTTTATATGATTGCTGTGAACATTCAAATTACTTAATTATTGAATTTATAGGATTCTACAAAACGATTGCTGGTTACTTTATTAAATAGGTCTTTGTAAAATGTATTTCCAAAAGAAAAAATCTCTTTATACGACAAATTCAATTCTTTATTTAAAAAATACATTCCCATCCAAATACCAATGAGGGTGAAAATAATGGAGGCAATTGCTACTAGCAGTAAGGATTCAAAAACAAAAATGGCTATACAATTTCCTGTAATATTCGCTACTACCATAACCAATACTTTTAGGGCATTTATATTTGGTTTATTGATACTATCAAGTGCAATACCTGTCATTCTATCTATTGGCAATAAAAGCCCATAAATTGAAAATACACGCACAATATGAACCACATTAAACCCTGTAACCGGATCAACTTTTAAATATTGTTCTCCTGAAAGGACAAGAACCAAAAAGTCAGCAAATACAAACGTAAACAAACTGATTATTACAAATAAATAGGAAAGTGCTCCTGAATAGGTATAAAACAACTCTTTTACTTCCTTAATGCTTCCCTGAACACTGGCTTTCGACATTTTAGGAAATGCTGTCGCCACAAAACTTCGCAACGGAATTTGCTGTAATTCTGTAAGCTTTAATGGAATACTATACAGTGCTACCGCAGCATTTCCTAAGGGACTAAAACTAATGATTAGCGTATCTGCACTTCTTAATAAATTACTCCCAACAAGGGTAAACGTTGTATATTTTCCAAAGTCTAATAATGTTTTATTTGTTTTTGAAGTTGCTTTTCTAATTAATTTGGTGCCGTCCCATCCTAAGAAAACTGTTATGAAAGACGTGCAAGTGTTTATTATTATCAATGCGATAACCAAATCATTCAATTCCATTTTCCTGTAAAAGAAATTAACTAAAATCACCAGGAAAAACAACCCGCTATTTATTGACTTTATAAGTAACATTTTGTCATATTTCCTGTCTGCTTGCAATACAACCAACGCGTTGTTCCATGGTAAATTAACAAAGGCTAATAAGGGGTACCATTTAAAAAATAAGTGATAGCCAGAATTACTAATGGTTTCATTAAAAAATGTATAACACACTACTAAAATAATTGCCAGTAGCACTGTTGCGCCTAGACCAATCAATGCATTTGACCCAATAAGTGCTGCCCGGGAGGATGCATCTGCTCCAGATAAAAATCGAATGAGGCCTGTATTGGTAATACCGAACCTGAACATTTCTATAAAAGAACCACCCGTTACGAACAAAACCCATTGTCCGAAAACATCTATCGACAAGGTACGAGCCAATAACGCAAAACCGCAGATCCCAAAAAGAGCAATCACAAGGTTCCCTGTCAATGACAAGAAATTATCTTCACGCACTATTTTTTTTATCATTTTCATCAACTGACTATTAGATTTGCTGCCTTGATAAAAATTGGAACTTAAATATTGATTTCATCTTTTTTCTAAAATTGGTGCGCTTTTTGGGTAAATCTCCCAAGATGGATTCAGTTTCATTTATAGCGACTCCGTTCACAATAATTTTGAGTTTAGAAATACATGCATCTCGTAAATTCATAATAGCAGATTCATCGGCATCTGACCAGGTTCTGTTAGAACGACATACGAGAATGTCCAAACCAGCATTTGTAATTAAATCCGAAGGGTATTTCGAATAAATCAATGCAGGTATCTCAACAATGACATACTCTGGAGTGATCTCTAAGGAAACATTATTTTGTTTTAAAATGTCTTTATAGCTACTCGCGCCGTAAAAATGTTTGTCAATTCGATAGGAATAATATTCAGAACTGTTTAAGTAATCAGCTGGATTTGCTAAAAAAGCATTCTCAACATCGATTCGCGTATCTGGATAGCCCAAAATTTTATTTAAAACAGGTGCTTTTTGTTTCTTTTGAATTGTTTTTTGAGCTCCTTCATAATTCAGCATTAACACTTTTTTACCTTCCTGCTTCAATGTTTTTGCGATATTTCCTGCCAGCACCGACTTTCCTTCTAATTTTTGGGTGCTCATTACTACAATTGTTCTGGTTTGCTGAGTTTTATGTTTCACGTCAAAATATTGTACAATATTCTGTGTAATAATTTCTATTAATCGCTTTTGAATAAAAGGAAAATCAACTCTTCCCGGATCGACCAAAATCTTAGGAATCATTCCTAATGATGCATAGCCTATTTTTTTACTTGCCAAAGCAGAATTTCTTAGAGTTTCATCAAAATACTCCATCACAAAAATGAGTCCCAATGTAAAAATCCCTCCGATAAATACTGCTGCAATTATCAAAATTGCTCTTTTCGTTGGATTAGGAGATAATGGATAATACGGAGTGTCAATCGTTTTTAAGCTCGATGACAATTCACTGTCTTGTAACTTTAGTTTGGCCAAATTCAAGCCATGAAGAATTTCCAAATAGCCTTGTTCTGAAACGGAAATCTCGCGTTCAAGCCTTTTCATATTTGCACCCGCAGGTGCATATTCTGCATATACTTCCTGAAAATTATTCTTCTGATTCTTGATGACGTCTATTTTAGCTTTCAAATTTTCAGCTTCAACAACATTATCCATCCATTCTGGTAAAACCTTTGCAATAGGTACACCTTCAATGGAATTCTGATATGAATACAATTCATCAACACTTTTCTTTATTTCTTCAGTCAACACCTCAGCCTTGTCTTCTAACTGAGCCATTCGGGCAAGATCGGCTTCTTCTCTATTCGTCTGAATTTTAGTTTGAACTAAGCCAATTTTAAAGTTTAAATCTCCCAGTTCTTTCTTTTTATTGAGAATTTCATTGCTCTTCGCCTGAATAACTTCCTGCATTTGTAGCTTCTCTTCTATTTTCTTTGTCCCTGCCTGAATTCCAGCTAATTCTGCTGTATTCTTCTTAAAATCAACTTCCATATCTTCCTTTACAATTGCAACAGCTTTACTCTGCTCATAGTAGTTGATAATATTAGAACTCTTATTAAACTGAAGAAGTTCATCTTCTGCTGCTTTTAATTTACCCCTGGCGTTCGCAAGTTCATTCTCGAAATATCGAACAACCGCATCCGATCTGTTTTCCTTGATATCTTTATAATTGATGATACAAACACGACTATATATGGCAAGGGTTTGCTGACAAATACCGGGATCATTAACTGTGTAACTCAATTTAATCAAGTCACTGCTATTTATTCTTTGAGCTTTTATTTTAGAAATAGCATTTAGTGAATAATGTTCATCTTCACCGTAATTCAGCAATTCATAAACGAAATTATCAGTGCTACTCCTCATTAAATTCGTTAAATTCTGAACAGTCCTTTCGTAAGTTGTTTTATCTATTTCCTTTGGAAATAAGTCATTGTTGTAATCCATTGCGTCAGAAGAGACAACTTCACCGTTACTTCCAGTTGCAACATAAGTCCGCAGGTTTTCAGGGATTTTATTTTGAAATTCATCAAAAAGGGGTTTCGATATGTATTTAGGATTTGCCTCAGGTAACATTAAATGGAGTGCCAATAGTCGTATCGCTACCTCTTCCTGGGTTTCCCTTGAATTTATAATATTGATTAAATTATCAAAAGCTGTATTTGTAGCTTGATAATTGAACTTTTTATCCATTTCAATGGATGATCCGGTAGCAAGTCCAGTGTATAGAATGGTTTGCGAAGAGTATTCAAAAGAAGGGTTCAAAGTCAATAAAAGTACCATAGAACCCAGCAATAAAGGCACTAGAATTAACACCCTTATATGTTTCAATATCAATCTTACAAATTCAATTAAAGTCATCTCCCTAATTTGTGTGTGTTAAACCAAAAGTAAACCCTGCCATATCTTCCAACAATTGCTTGGCAGTGATAAACTCAGACATTGCAGTTTCATATTCTGCTTCCATATTTTGTGTAATACCAACAATTCTTACATATTCGGCCAAAGGCACTATACCATTCCTAAATTCTTTTTCAATCATTTCCATGTTCACTTTTCCATCTCCATACCTCCTGGATCTTATTTGAAGGAGTTTTTGTTTTAAAATCAAATCCTGGTACATTATGATCACCGTTTGTCGGATTTCTTCTTTTTGAAAATCGGCCATACTTTTTGCTTCCTCAACTTCCAGCCTGGCAAGTTTGTTTCTGTTTTTTCTATTGAGAATATCAAAAACCGGGATTTTTAAATACAGCCCTAAAGTATAGTTGAACTGTTCTGTATAACTTGAAGAAGCCGATGAATTAATTTCTGTACTATTTGTGAAATAATTATCAAATGTCCCATAGCGCGTATCTGC
Organism: Flavobacteriaceae bacterium; assembly: GCA_964227255.1. Taxonomy (GTDB): domain Bacteria; phylum Bacteroidota; class Bacteroidia; order Flavobacteriales; family Flavobacteriaceae; genus Lutibacter. The sequence continues at coordinate 21,356 of CAXQVI010000033.1, read as the reverse complement.
TATAAATCCAAAATTTTTGGTCCAATCTCTTTTTGAAGATTTAAGATAGGATTCCATAACACCAATATGTTTACTTCGGAAATTGACCATTGCACTGCGCTTCAAAACGGAATCAATTACAACTTCAAGAGGGGGAAACTCAAACTTCATATCCTCTATTGGACTGGTATCTTGATCAAGCGTTTGTGCATGGACAGTGTTTGAAGAAATCACTGTTAAACCCAAAATTAACACTCCATAAAAAAGGTTTTTCATAATCATTTAGATGAACGCTTAAAGTTGTTCAATGCAAACATACGTTGTCCATATACCAGCTTACGAGATATTTCGATGGACAGAAGTTATGTGTAGTTGAATGGGAATGTATTGATGGTTAAGATTCAGGCGTACAATTTTTGAAGAAAATTAGGATCTGATAAAACCTCTAATTATCGCTGACTTTTGAAGATCTTGATTATTAGGGACCATCTAAACTGTATCCGACTGAAGTAACGCTGGAATTGTTCTCAAAATAAGTTTAATATCATACCACAATGAATAATTGCCCTCTCTAAACAGATCAGCATATTCAATATCGAGTCGTATTCTTTCTTCTTCAGACATTTTACCGCCTTTACCTCTCAATGCTACTTGCCAAAGCCCCGTGATTCCAGCAGGTGCCAAAAAGCGCTCCGATAATTCATCTTTTGTTAATTGCTCAGCTTCATACACTGGCAAGGGTCTGTTGCCAACAATGGACATGTCGCCTTTTAAAACATTAATCAATTGAGGTAATTCATCAATACTGGTATTTCTTATAAACTTCCCAACTTTTGTTATTCTTGGATCATCTTCAATTTTGATGAAAGTCGCATTGTTTTTTTGTACTGCGGCTTTTTGTTGGTGAAACCAGTATTCACATATTTCCTTCTCTCCATTAAAAAGCAACGGCGAACAGGTAGTGTTGAATGGTAATTTGCTGCATTTCGGACAATCTTCAGATAGAGGTATTGTATTCTCGTTTGAAGCGTATTGATTTTTTTCTTTGGCCAAAGTTTCCAATAAGGCATCGGAACCTGTTCTCATGGAACGAAATTTATAAAAATCGAATGTTTTACGTCCCACACGCTTCGCTATATAATAAACTTTCCCTTTAGACTCTAACCGAATGGCAAGCATTACAATTAATAGTAATGGTGATAACATTAGCAAAGCTATAGATGCAAAAACAATATCAAACACACGTTTTGTCCAGGGTATTCGAAAGCTTTTATTCTTTAAGGTTTCTTTGGAATGATTTACTTCTTTTTCATGTTGGAGATTCAAGAATTTTGCTTTGGACACAATCTGTTTAAGATCAGTAGACCCCAGGACAAAATAATCATTGATTCCTTTGCTGAATGAAGCTTTATAAATGGATTTATTAAATTTCTCTGACAATAAAATAAAGGATGTTTTTCGCTTTAGATCTGCTTGTTGAATTTTATCAAAAAGAAAAACTCCGGTATTACCCGATAAATTATAATCGCTAATAATCACCTTGATATACTCTTTCTCCTTAAGGATATTGAGGGCATCCAAGCAGTTTCTCGCCGAAACCAACAGCACATTATCTTCATTCATTGCATTGAAAAACTGCTCTTGACGCTCTCCTACATATAAAATTCTATCTTTTGTGATCATTTTAGTTTCGTCTTTAATACTTCTTGTCTTTACCAATTACTTACATAGTGAATTGGATATAAATTTTTCTTTATTACCTCTTCTAATTCCTGAGGATTGAACGGTTTTGTTATATAATCCTGAGCTCCTAACTGGTAACATTTCACACGCTCATTGCTTTCAATTTTTCCTGACAACATCACAACTGGTGTATGCTTCATATAGCCATTGAGTCTTACTTCTTTTAAAAATTCAAAACCGTTCATTCCTTCCATTTGTATATCGCTGATAATCAAATCCGGTACGTTTTGTTCTAACCATTCCATCCCTTCTTTTCCGGAACTTTTGGTTTCCACTTCGTATTTTGATGATAAAAAATGCTCTAATAAAAGTTGTATCGTCTTTTCATCATCGATTATTAGTATTCTTTTCTTCATAATGATTTATTAATGATAAGTGTAGCTTGGCACTAGCGTTTCAAAATATGCAATGGTTTTCATCAAGCCTTCATCCAGACTGATCGTTGGTTCCCAGTTGAGTTCTTTTTTAGCCAATGTTATATCTGGTCTTCGCATTAAAGGATCGTCTGATGGCAGTGGTTCAAAAACGATTTTAGAATTTGAACCAGTTAACTGAATAATCTTTTCGGCCAGTTCAAGAATGGTAAATTCATGAGGATTTCCAATATTGAATGGCCCGATAGTACTATTTTTAGTGCCCATCATCTTTACCATTCCTTCAACAAGGTCATCTACATATTGAAAACTTCTGGTTTGACCTCCGTTTCCATATACAGTGATATCTTTATTTTGCAAGGCCTGAACTATAAAATTAGAAACCACCCTCCCATCGTTCGGATGCATTCGAGGTCCGTAGGTATTAAAAATTCGTACAATTTTAATCTTTACATTGTTTTGTTTGTGGTAATCCATAAACAAGGTCTCTGCAGCTCGTTTTCCTTCGTCATAACATGAACGCTCTCCAATAGGATTGACATTGCCCCAATAGTTTTCTGTTTGAGGGTGGACCAGCGGATTTCCATAGACTTCACTGGTAGAAGCCTGTAAAATTTTTGCATCTACTCTTTTCGCCAGCCCTAACATATTAATGGCCCCCATTACCGAGGTCTTAATTGTCTTAATTGGGTTGTACTGGTAATGAATAGGTGACGCCGGACAAGCCAAATTATAGATTTCATCAACCTCAATTAAATAGGGTGTAATGACATCATGGCGCACCAATTCAAAATATGGATTGTCTAACAGATGTACAATATTTTCCTTTTGACCAGTGAAAAAATTATCTAAACAGTATACTTCATTACCTTCATTCAGCAGTCGCTCACACAAATGTGACCCAACAAATCCTGCTCCTCCGGTGACTACTACTTTTTTACGTATCATAGTTCTTAATATTTTAATTAGCTTACTCGACTCAACTGCACTTTAGATTGTTTTGCTTTTACACCAATACAGTGATAATCAAAACCATTTTCCAGCATTTCTTGATGTCCATAAATATTTCTTCCATCAAATATGGCAGGTGTATTCAATAACTTATACATGACATGAAAGCTTGGAATTTTAAATTCTGCCCATTCAGTTAAAACAGCCAAACAATCGGCATCCAGTAAGGCTTCATATTGATCTTTACAATAGGTTATGGTGTCTCCAAAATAATGTTTTGCTTCTTCGGCTGCTACAGGGTCGTAAGCTCTTACTGATGCTCCAGCTTGCAATAACTTTTTAATTACCTCCAAGGATGGTGCTTCCCGCATATCGTCCGTCTGAGGTTTGAATGAAAGTCCCCAAACTGCAACTGTCTTTCCCTTTAAATTCCCTTCAAAATAATTTGAAATCTTGTTGAACAGTACTGATTTCTGTGCTTTATTAACTGATTCAACTGCTTTTAAAACTTGTAAGTTGTAATTTGAAGCATCAGCTGTTCTAATTAAAGCTTGTACATCTTTTGGGAAGCACGAACCACCATAACCAATCCCTGGATAGATAAACTTATTTCCTATGCGTGCGTCAGAGCCTATTCCTTTTCTAACTTCATTGATATCAGCTCCAACAATTTCACACAAATTGGCAATATCATTTATAAAACTAATTTTGGTAGCCAGCATAGAATTTGCAGCATACTTGGTCATTTCAGCAGAAACAACATCCATAAAAAAAATGGGATGTCCATTTAAGGTGAAAGGTTTATACAAATTACTCAATACATATTGTGCTTTTTCACTCTCTGTACCAATTACAATCCTGTCTGGTTTCATAAAATCGTTTATTGCCGCCCCTTCTTTTAAAAATTCAGGGTTTGATGCCACATCGAAAGGAATATTGACCTTTCTTTTCTGTAGTTCTTTTGAAATGGCTGTTTTTACTTTTTTTGAAGTCCCAACGGGAACTGTACTCTTAGTAACTACAAGTGTGTAATCTTCCATGTGTTTTCCACAATCTCTGGCCACTTGAAGCACGTACTTTAAATCTGCGCTACCATCTTCATCAGGTGGCGTTCCAACAGAGATGAATACAACATCTGTATCTTTAAGCGCATCTGAAATTTCAGTTGTAAACTGTAATCTGTTCATGTGCATGTTACGGTTTATCATTTCTTCCAGTCCGGGTTCATAAATTGGAATGACTCCCTTTTTGAGGTTTTCAATTTTTTTAAAATCTACGTCTACACAAGTAACATTGATTCCTACTTCTGAAAAACAAGCTCCCGTTACAAGCCCTACATATCCGCTGCCAATAATTGTTATTTTCATACTATTAATTTATTCCACAAACATACTTTGGTAAAAGACTGTTTTACTACATATTTCGATGACTGGAAGTTTAATGCAGGCGAATGGATGGTTCAATTTGATTAATCGTTTTATCGATAACAGACAGTGCTAACCGCTTCGATTCATCGCATACATCTGGAAAGAGAATAAAAAAAGGCATTTATAAATGCCTTGGTTTGATCAATTGAAAAATTGATTTTTATATTTCAGTGATGGAATCAACTTTCACCATCTTATATGTAGAAAACGGATGTTATAACAAATTGAGACGTTTTATTAATTCAGGTCTGTTAGAGCGACTCACTGGAATCACATCCTTTTTAATAAGCACGCTATTATCTTCAATATCAATAATTTTTTTGGTGTTTATAATAAAGGACCGGTGTACTTTCAAAAACAGTTCAGATGGAAGTTTTTCCTCAATCTTCTTTAAGGTCGAATGAACAATATAGTTTTTTGCTTCAGTTTTAACATTGATATAATCGCCTTTTGCTTCAATTAAATAAATACTTGGAATATCAATTTTGATAAGGCGTCTATCAATATTAACATACAAATCGTTTCCAGAGTTCATTTCAACTTTTTCCGAGGAAGTTGGTTCATCTGAATCCTTTACCACTCCAGACGAAGATACTTTTTTATATGCTTTTTCAAAACGTTCTTGCGTAATAGGCTTCACCAAATACCCTATGATGCAATGGAATTCAAAAGCTTGAATGGCAAAATTTGAGTCGGATGTTGTTAAAATAATTTTTGGAGGATTCTTTATAGTCTCAATAAAATCAAATCCCGTGAAATCAGGCATATGAATATCTAAAAATATCAGATCCACCTCATTCCTATTTAGAAATTTAATTGCCTCAATTGCATTTGAAAATTCTTCTGAAATAGTAATCTCTGGATAGTTCAAACACAACTGTCTAATAATTACTCGTGCAGTTAAGTCATCGTCAATAATAATACAATTCATAGAGTGTTATAACTTTTTTAAATAAGTATCAATAATACTTAAAATAGTTTCAAATTCTTTTACAAGGCTGGCATCACCCTGTAACAATTGTTTTTCAAAATTTGCTGCAATTCGATAGCTTTTTTCAAGACCCAAAATACTAATTTTATGTTTTAGTTTATGGACATTTTGGGATGCCATCTCAAAATTTTTATTTTCCATGTTACATAAATAGATTTTCTTTTCTTCCGGAAATTCCATTTTAAAGATCGCTATCAATTTTTCTTCAAAAGCTTTATCACCGCCTGAAAGGCTATTTATATATGACATATTAGGCTGTTCCATATTGTTTTTTGAATGTAAAATGAAAAGTTGTTCCCTTATTTAACTCCGACTCCAACCATAGTTCTCCTTGATAAGACTCAACTACTTTTCGAACTATAGACAAACCGATTCCCGAAGAGCTTTTATCCCGTTGTAAGGACTGGAAAATTTTAAAAATATTTTCGTGGTATTTTTTTTCGATACCAATACCATTATCGGTCACTGAAAACTGGTAGTGCGTGTCCAAGTCCTTCACATCAATTTCAATAATTCCTGCTTCTTTATCATTGAATTTAATGGCATTGTTTATTAGATTTTGAAATAATTGATGCAACTTGGTCCGTTCTGCCCATACAGTTGGCAACTGATTCTTTACAATTAAAGAAAAATGATCTGGAAGGTAAAGAATCTTAGTTAAATCCTTGATTATTATATTCAAGTCAATTTCCTCTTCCTCGTCATTTTTAGCATCAATACTGGAATAAGTCAATATATCAGAAATGAGCTGTTCCATCTTTTCAATGGTCATTTCAATCAATCCAAAATTTTTAAGGCTTTCTTCATCTAATTTTCCACCACTATCTTCCTTGATCCAACTTATTAGAGCATCGATACTTCTCAAAGGTGATTTTAAGTCGTGTGAAACAATGTGTGCATATTCTTGAAGTTCCTCATTACTCTTCTCTAATTGCTCAAGCAACAAAGTGTTCTTATACTCAACTCGCTCTCGCTCTCGCAAGTTGATAGCACTTTTCAATTGCAAAGAAATTAAATTGGCCACATTTGTTAAGGTTTCTAACTGCTTTTCAGTAAAGTAGTTCTTAGTTTCATATTCTGAATCAATTATTCCAATTACTTTTCCATCATTAATAATAGGGACTGTAATTTCTGAATAACGCCGTTTGTCATCAACAATATATCGATTATCCTCACTTGTATCACTTATTATTATAGGAATTCCTGATTCGGCTACACTGCCTACTATTCCTTGTCCTATTGGAATTTCAATCTTATTTCTTATTTGCTGATACTCATCTACTTTATCTCCAAAAGCTCCAATTTGCTCCAAAATTTGCCGATTATCGTCAACAACATAGATAATGCAATCCTTTGTTTTTAAATTTATTGCAATATTTTTAGTAATCTCTGAGGCAATTTCATAGATATCCATTTTTCCCAAAATCGATTTTGCCACACTGTTCATAAGATCAATTGTAGAGGATTGTTCTTTGGCCACAGTGATGTCTTCTACCAAAACAACTTGATATTTTATTCTTCCATCGGTATCTCGAACTGCAGAAACATTGGTTTTTGCCCATAGAATTGAGCCATTCTTTTTCAAACATCTTTTTTCACATACAAAATTATCTATTTCCCCAGCATTCATTTTATTAATGAAATTTGAAAAAACAACATAATCTTCTTCCAAAGAGATATCTTCTATAGTAAGCTTATACAATTCTTTTTCACTGTAACCCAAGAATTGCTGTATTGATTCATTAGATCTAATAATGGTTCCGGACTCCGTTAGCATAATTCCAATAATTGAATTACGGACAATGGCATCTAATTCATTCCTTTGGGATTCAATTAATTCTGTCGCACGATTGATTTCAGTAATATCTCTGATAATTCCCTGAGCTGCGATTGGTTTTCCTTTGTCGTAAATAACACTGGAATTTATATGTACCTGTTTTCGTTCATTTTTATTTGTTGTAATAATTAATTGAAAATCGGTTAGTGTTCCGCTCTTCATCAAATTTTTAAAAGAATCTAAAACATGAACTTGTTCTTGTGGGTCTACCATTTCCATTAAATTATAGCCCATTTCAACTTTTTCAAATCCCAATAAATTTAACGCAGCATCATTCATATTTAAAATAAAACCATTCAAATCCATAATTACATATGCGTCTACAATATTTTCAAAAACACCTTGTAGTTGTGAATCTGTTTTATTAAATAACGTCTCTAACTCTAAATAGGAACTTTCGAGTTGCCTTTTTGCGGTATACAATTCAGCCGATTTACTTTCCAGTATTTTCTCGGCCTGCTTCCTCGCGGCTTTCTCTCGGACAAGTGCCCGTTTTAATATTTCTATTTGATCTAGACTCATTTAAATTTTATTCTTAGTAATCAAGAACTTCACCTCTGTTCCATCAGCTTTAATCTTTTCGAGCTCAATTACAGCCGATGCATTAAAATGTTCAAAGGTTTTATTCATAAGACCTAAGCCAAAATGATGCATGGCTCGGCTTGATTTGTAGATCATTACTAGTTTATCCTCTGTTTTATTAAGAACTTCAAAAGTTGGAAGTTCCGCATCTGGATATATCTTTTTTACTTCAACATGAATGTGGTTTTCAATAGAAGATAACATCTCAATTGGATCGCTATATCTCGCCAATAAACTGGTATAATTACTTTCTAAGACACTAAAAAAGTGCTCTCCATAAACCAACAACAACGTATCCTTCGATAGTCCTGTATTAGTACTCAAATGCTGAAGCAACTGCATCATTTCTGAAAAACTATAGGTTCCTACTGAAGTATATATTCCATTGGATTCCAATTTAGAATTCTCAATGATTTTGTCTACCATCTCCAGTCCAAACTTTTCTTCTACCAAATCTAAAAACTCCGTAAATACAATACCTTTCATTTATTCTTTATTAATTCGTTTATACTCCAGTAAGCCAAGGCTTTTTCAATTTTTTTAACGTAGTCTTCATATTTAAGCGGTTTTAAAATATATCCTGAAACTCCAACTTTAAAACACTCGAGCAAATCCTTTTTATTATTAGAAGTGGTCAAAATAATTGTTGGTAGATATTTCAAATCCTCCGAACTCTTCAAAATTGTCAAAAATTCAACCCCACTCATCCTAGGCATATTTAAATCTAGCAAAATGATATCGGGCAATTTTTCTTTTCCATTTAATATTTCTAAGGCGGCTTCCCCATTATAAGCTTCAATAATTTTATGGTTTAGATCTAAAGATTTTATAGTTCGATTGAATTTCATTACTTCAATTATATCATCTTCAATAAGTAATATTTTAAGTGCTTGCATTTCGATTTTATGATGAGGGTAATAATAAAAAAGCAAATTAATTTGATACAATTAAATTAATACTTTATTTCGGTAAGTCGAACATAAATGACGGTGAATGTAAAATAAGTGTCGCTAAATGGTTTTTGAAAATTCGACCGCGTTCGTATGAAAGAAATGACAGCAGCTAAAAGAACTCTATTCTAAATTTGAGGTTAATCTTGCTGTTTTTTCGACTACCAATAAGCACTGTGAAGACCCCGAATCAAATAAACCTCTGAATGATTTGCTTAACAGGAAGTATCTCTTTGGTATGTTCTATACTTGGACCAGCTACCCAAACCGTTTTGTAGGTCGCTTTAGTTGCCGCATTGGTTACTGCATTTGTACCAATCATAAAGCGAATCATTTTCACCCACTTTTTAAGCCTTTTATTTTTGTTCAAAAAAGCTTCAAATCTCGATTGTTTAGTTCCTATTTTCTCAACATAAGGAGTCTTAATCACAGTACAAGGCGTTCCGGAAATCTTCTCTGTTACCACGATATCCTCGGCCCCATAATCGACACAGGCTTCCTTATATTCATCAGTAACATTTGCCTCAACGGAGGCTATAAAAGGACTTCCCACAGATACCCCTGCAGCTCCCAAATCCAGCATTTTTTCCACGTCTTCTTTTCGACCTACACCACCAGCAGAAATAATTGGAATTCCACAGTTCGCCACCAGTTCCGGAATCAGGATGTCAGGTGATGCCGGACCTCTATGTCCGCCCGCCTGATTGTTCACCGCAATAACCGCATCGGCTCCAAGGCCTTCTACTTTTTTAGCAAATTTTAAATCGACCACATCACAAAATACCTTGATGCCTTTTTTATGAGCCTGACGAATGGTTTCTTCCGGACTTCCCAAAGAGGTAATTATAAAGTCAGTTCCCTCCTCACAAATAACCCTCAGTTGGTCTTTGTATTTGATATTTGATTTGTTAACTATCAAATTAAATCCAAAGGCACCACCGTCATTTTTTGCTGCATTTAATTCTTTTAGAGCTCCTCTTAATTCTTCCAAAGTTCTATAATTCAACGCAGGAATACAACCCGCAATCCCCTGGTTCATAGCCTCTTTTACCATTGCAGTATTAGACACTAAAAACATTGGAGCCATAATTATTGGGTGCTGGATTTTAAGTAAGGAAGTCAATTGCATAGTAGTTCGGTTTTCTCAAAGATAACAAAAATAGTATGCGTGCATAGTATTTTTAAAAAATGTTATTTAACAATTAATTTACAATCAACATGTAACAATTTAATTTGTTGGTAGTCTATTAGAAACACTAAACGCACACACATGAAACTAATGAACCCTATTGCAAAATCTTTTGCATTTATCGGACTCGCATTACTCACAATTAACTGTTCAGATGACGACGATGGTCCACAAAAAATTCCACTATTTACTGAAGCGGATAAATCGATGATCCATAGTGACAGTCAGAAATCCTGGCATATTGCTGAAATCATAAACCATTATTACGACCCTTCATACGAATTGGAGATTACCTTGGATTGTGTAACAGATGATATCTACACTTTTACAGCTGGAGAAGAAGCTGTTGCTATTGATTATGGTGAAGTTCTTTGTTTTGAGGACATAGATGATGGTATTTTCACGGCAGATCATGAATTTTTCGAAAGTAATTTAAAAACCTTCGACATGGAATTTGGTCAAACACTATATCTACATTTTGCGCGTGGGTATATCAATGAAAGTCAAACTGCCCAAGGTGTTACCTTCACGCATTATCGTCTGACTGAACTTTCAGAAGACCGTATGGTTTTTACAAAAGGAACTGAATATCTCGGCGATTACAAGCAAGCCTTAATTTTTGAGGCTATCGAATAAGCAAAGACACATTTTTTTAGTTGGTTCTGAAACAAAAAGGGGTTTCTCTCGTCATAATTTCGAGTGAGGCTCCTTTTTAATTTAACTAACTAATCTTATGAAAATCCATAAACTACTAACTACTACCCTATTTTTCTTAAGCATTACCTTTCTATCTGCGACAAATTTATCTTCCGAAGAAAAGACAGATCCTGATACCATTCATTATACAATAACAATTGATGAAGCACAACCAAAAGTGGCTAAAATGAACGTTACTTTTATTCCTAAAAACGATACACTTTACATGCATTGGGGCGCTTCACAATTGCCAAAAAGATGGGCGACCTTTGTTCAAAATGTCAATCTAAAAGATTCCAGTGGAGAGAACCTAAAGATTGAAGAGCTCGATGGGGCTGAATGGTTCATGCATCATCATAACAACCAACGAGTAACACTATCCTATGAAGTGCATCTGAACCATGAAGAACACCAGTGGAGCGGAGGAATTGATGGAGTTGCGTTTGCTACTGAATTGGGTGTTTTCTATACTGGAAGAACCTTACTTATTCTCAACGGAGAATCCTGGAGAAACATCAAAGTAAATTTCAACCTGCCAAAAAAATGGAACGTTTCTACACCTTGGAAAACGACAAGTGCTCACAAACATTCTTACCGACCTACTACCTATTCCGACTTGATTGATGCCATGATTTTTGCCGGAACACATAAAGAAGTTTCTCTAAAGCGATCCGATTTTGAATTGGTGTTTGCTTTAGGAACAACAGATATTATCCATCAGGAAGAAGAATTCAAAAATCTTGCTGAAGGCGTATTGGATTATTATATCGACCTTATGGGTGGAATTCCCAATCCGAGTCCGGACAATCCTTTTCACAAAGCAGTGGTTGTTATTTGTTCGGCTGAAACCACTGATGGCGAAGCCATTGGGAATAATATCAGTATCCTGATTCAAAAAGACGGGGATCAATTCTCAAACATGATTTCCAGATTCATCTTTGCCCATGAATTCTTTCATCTGTGGAATGGAAAATCGTTTATTCCTGAAGGAATTAATACCGAATGGTTTAAAGAAGGTTTCTCAAACTACTATACCATCAAAGCCTTGCACCATGTGGGATTCTTAAATGATGCATCTTATTTAAATTTCTTGAGTAATTTCTTCTACCAACGCTATAGCAACGATCCTGGCGTTGGAGAATTATCCATGACAGACGGCAATGCAAAACACGAACATTGGGGACTTATTTACGGTGGTGGAATGCTCGTTGGCATCGCTCAGGACATCCTTATTCGAAATGCTACGAACAATGAAAAAAGTATCGACGATTTATTGCGTCATCTTTATCAGCAATACGGAGGAACAAACAATAACTATAACTCAGAAGAATTGCTGGACACCATGACTAAATTAAGTAATGTTAGTCAGCAGGATTTTTACAACAGCTACATACTTGGAACTCAAAAAATTCCAATTGACACATACTTAAATATGGCTGGATTGAATGCCGTTATACAAGATGGGCAATTAAACTTAAGCATTGATGAAAATGCTTCAGCACAAGAAAAGTCAATTTTAAAAGGAGTATTTGGAGCTATCAAATAAATTCAGCTCTGTCAAAATAATTTATTTTAGCAGATAATAAATTAACAATGGTGTAACCTCTAGTTAAATAGATGCGTCTTACCTGAAACTACAAACATCACACATGAAAACATTAAGCCGAATTTTTCTATTTACAGCATTTATTTCATCAATGAGCATCAACGCTCAGAATAAATTAGACTTTGAAACTTCATATATCAAAATTGACACATTTCTAACCAATGCACTAAACAAAGGATTTTCAGGAGCCATATTAGTTGCGCAAAATGATGAAATAATTATCAATAAGGGGTACGGACTTGCAGATAAAACAAAGCAGACCTTCAACAATCCGAATACCATTTTTGACATTGGTTCAAATACAAAACAATTTACTGCAGCTGCTGTATTAAAACTGGCTGAACAAGGCAAAATTGAATTGTCAGAAACCCTCGACAAGTTCTTTGTTAATATTCCAACCGATAAAAAACAAATCACAGTTCACCAATTACTCTCTCATTCCTCTGGTTTGGTTGAAGTGATTGGCAGGGATTTTCAGGACATAACACCAGAAGCATATTTTGAGAAATTATTCGCGACAGAATTACTTTTTGAGCCAGGCACTTCTTATTCCTATTCCAATGCAGGATATACCCTACTTTCTGAAATCATTGAACAGCGTTCTGAAATGACCTATGAAGAATACATGCAAAAATATCTGTTTGAACCAGCGGGAATGAACCAAACCGGATATATATTACCTGAATGGAATTCCTTCGAAATGGCTCGCGGTTATTACAGAAATGTACTGGATATAGGAACTACAATTTCAAGATATAAAGATGCCAATGAAATTAATATGCATTTGAAAGGAAATGGAGGGATCAATGCGACTCAAAACGACTTATTCTTATGGCACCGAGCTTTAAAAGATACTGTTGTACTTTCAAAAAAATCGTTTGAACTATTAACTAGTCCGCATATAGACAGACCAACAAGTTCATCCAGTTATGCATATGGTTGGGTGGTAAAAGAGGCCCACAATTCAATGCGAATCAGTCATAATGGGTCTAATGGGATTTTCGCTCATACCATTTTATGGCATTTGGAAGATGACATTTTCATCAGCTACGCTACAAATGCCAATAGTCCGAGTGTAGAATACCTTGCATATGCTGTTGAGAAAATGTTATTGGATGAACATCATATTCAGGCTCCGGTTAAAGACAATGTTTACAATTTCACCCTAAACTTCACCAAAGGCCATTCAACGGAAAAATCGGATGAATTATTTTCAATTTTAAATAAGGATTTTAGTTCTGAGTTCAACAGTTCAGCTATTTTAAATCGATTAGGTAATGTTCTTCTAAAAGAAAACAGTCATTTAAACTGGGCGGTCAAACTGTTCGAGAAGAATGTGGAACTCTATCCTGAAGACGGTAATTTATGGGACTCACTTGGCGATAGTTTTACTGCAATTCAGGATAAAGAACAAGCCATCAAAAGTTATAAAAAAGCGATAGCATTAGGTTACAATGGTTCTCAAAAAAAGTTAGACGACTTAATGAGTTCTCAGTAAATCAGACAGAATCAAAAATGATTCAAAATCGCAATCTTTTCAAAGGCTAAAACCCTTTGGAAAGTATGCTTGAAAACATGTTTTTGGTGGCCTCGATTCACGAATTTTTGATTGGCCTTACCATGATTTCGGATTTATTCAAAACAAACAAGGCCAATTTCTTTATTGGTCTTATTGTTTTACAAATTACTCTTAAACGATTTTCTCCGAAGGCGTCATACTGTTGCACCATGGCGATTTACTAAAGATGTGAGAATGGTTCATCAAATAGAAAAAACTATTCCATAAAAAATCAGGGCTACACCCTGATTTTCGTATCTAACCGTTTTAAATCCAAATTAAAACTTGTATCCATAAAGGATTGTATTTCCTTACATCCTAATTTCAATCCATGTAGTATTGTTTATTTAAAAACTTCAAATAAATCATAATATAACCTGGTGATGTTAAATCCAATCATTATGTTATCAGTTGAGAACACATTGGTGTTTTTCATATAATTTTGTTGTGGTACAATTCCGTTAAGGTTTGTAACAAATATTTGAAAGGCATGTCCAATAGTTCCAAATTCAAATCCCAAGCTTAAACCTGAATGATCGAAACTCGGCCCTGTTTGTCCCTCAATATCAAGTGCAGTTATAGGCAAGCTGTAATCTATTAAAATTGCTGTTTGAGAGCTAACTCTATAACGACCACCAAATGCTATTGCAAATCGGTCATTTTTATACCCGTAATCCACTGTATTGAAGTGTGAAAGACTCGGAGCTATTTGCAAGGATAAATTTTTATTAAACCTTCGGGCAAAAATCACCTGATGAAAATAGGAGTATCTGTCTTGCCTCGTAACAAAAATATCATCATTGGCACTACCAGATCTTCCATCAATTACAGCGTTCGCATAGTAGGTTATACTCAAAGGAATTTTATCTGACCTGGTCTGCTTTAACAAGCCAACTTTCAGATTAAAATCGCTCATTCTGTTTTTCTTAGTAATCCCGTAGCCCACTTGCAACCATTTTAAAGGAGAATAAGCTACGGCTAATCTAATGTTGGTATTTGCGCCATAAATACCCGCCAAAGAATTCGTCTCTGAAATATATCCAAACCTATGCTGCATCATCAACTCAAGGGTGTTTTTATGGTTCAACACATTTGTCTGATTATCAATGAGCATGGTACTTAAAAACGCCGGGCGCTCTGGTTTATCCTCAATTGAGTCCTTTACTTTACTTTGAGAAAAACTGAGTAAAGGAGCCATAAATAGTGCAAATAAAAATATGTTCAAATTTTTCATGGTTCTACTTTTAGTTTAGTTGTTTTCGGCTCCTTCTTCAATCCATTTTTCAATCCACGCTATAGATTCGTTATCTACATTAAGGTGTCCGTTATATTCTAATTGAATATACAGTTTACTTGATTCTGGGTTGAATGGAGTTACGTATTCTGGTAACAACGCATCATATGCTTTATCCGATTCTAAATTAGGATTCAAACCATTTGAATTATGACATTCAGCACAGTTATAAGTTTCAAATATTGGAATAATATTTATTTCAAAAGATGCTTCTACATCTGGAGGAATAATTACCTCTTCCTCCATTGGATATTCATTATAATAACATGATGAACATAAGATTACCAGGGTGTAGACAAGTATTGTTTTAAATAGTTTTTTCATTTGTTTCGTTTTATTTAACTCATGCAATTCGAATTTCGTGAGAACACTCCCGGATTGCAACAAATACTACATATTCAAGTTCCGTTAGTAAATTAGTCTTGTAATTTACCTGTATGATGATGAAAATCCTTTAAAGGAAATTCTTTAGAACGCATTAATTTTGAAGTGCTTCTATTGAATTTTTAAGCAATGCTTTTACATAATTTGGATTATGTATTCCATCACTATTATCTTCAACAACAGTTTTATAATTCCAGATTGCCTGAGCGATATGCACAGGAACAACCAATGGATTGCTTGAGCTTGCATAATTCTCTCCATCACCACCTAATACATAACCACTATCATCGAGTACATTTAAGCCTATCAATAGACTTTTAAGTGTTTCAAGATCTGTCTCAAAATCGGTTACTTCGGAAGGTGTACCACTAGTATGACAACTCAGACAGGTAGTATCTGTTTGAAGTAGCGAATGGCCTCCATTCAATCCATCAGAACTTTCTCCCATATGACATGAGGTACATGAAGCACCAGTTCTATGACCAGCTGCTCCAACACCGGGATAACCAACAGACCCCGCAATGTTTGCTCCCATAATCCCTTCCAGAATAGTTGATTGCGGTCCGTGATGCGGACCATATCTTCGGCTTGTAATAGTGATATTATCTACCCCTGCCGGTACGGGATACGACGGACGTGGTTGATGACAATTTGTACACAAATTACTCAATCCTAACGGATCAGCCGAACTGTCTGAAAAATCAATATATACTGTTGGATCTATCAATAATTGCGCAGGAGAAATATCTCTAACGGCATAATCATTTCCATCCCTGTCAAAATCAAATGATCTATGATCAGTATGGCATCCCGTACAATTAATTGGTTCCTGTTTAGCATAACCGTCTGGATTTGCTGCAGGAATTAATGTTCCTGTTACCGGATGTTCTAAATATTCACCATAATTTGGATTGTAATCCGGATTAGGCTCATAGAAGTCATCTGAAGTATCATCAGGTGTTCCATTGTCATTTAAAATTGGAACTCCTGCCTCATCCAAAAGAAATTGATTTGGATCACCATCATCATCAATCAAATAGTAATTTTCTGACAGGTAATCAATAAAGCCCTGATTGTTGTGACATTGAGCACAACTAGCTCTAGTTCCTCTTGCCCAAGAACTTCCAGAGGCATGTGCTGAGGAGAAGTAGGCATTAATTACAGGAGTTCTGTGTTCAGAAGAATGACAATTAATACAAGCAACCGTATTGGCATCTTGTCCATCCTGACCATTGATACCATCAACACCATCAACCCCGTCTTTTCCAGGAATAGCTAAATATTCACTAGTACAATGTGTGAACGCAATACTAATAGCAAAAAGCAACAAGCAATAAAGCAGTTTACGTGGTTTCATAATGGTTAATTTTTAAATTAATAATTCGTTAGCTATATAAAGTTCACACCAAACGTTTACAATTTGTGTGACTTAGGTCACACAAATTGATTTTAACATTTTTTTAACATATTATTCCAAATTTTTTTTATTCGCTCATTTTCAGATATTTAACACGTCCGGAAATTGAATCCAAATAAATACCACTTCTTCTCGATCTTCTGCTTCAATCATCAATTTATTCTCAATTTTTAATATCCCTCACAACATAAAGCATCCCAACCATTTATTTTTCAACTGATGTACTGAGGTGCAATACTAAAACTGCAACTCTTTCACTTCTGTCTTCAATAAAATTTGCACTCCAAACAATTATCATTTTTTTAAGCTTACAATGTTAGGTTACAAAAAAATAAGCCGCTCCACTTTTCAATTAAAAAATGGAGCGGCCAAAAATGTACTTATCAATTTAATTCTTACTCGGCTGAACCGGTAGCTTCCTTCAATTCATTTAAAATCAGCGCATATCCAACGCCGTTAAAATTATTGTCTACAATCTCATTAAATATCTCCATGGCTTTGTCTTCATTTCCAACTGCCTTGTTGGCATGTGCCATCCAGTAACGATCATATACATCGTCGTGATTTAATTTTTCTGCATGTGCTAAAGCGGCATCATAATTTTTCTGCTTCCAGTTAATAAATGCCATCGCTCTGTCGTAACGCCTCATATTATTGACATCATTCATTTGCGACAATAAACCTTTTAACTCTTCAGCTTTAGTCAGTGCAGTATCAAAGTCCTCTTCAGATGCCGAAGCAATAATATCCCAGTAATGCATATTTGCCTTCTGATTTCTTATTGCTGCATCTGTTCCAACAGTCTGACCTTGTTGCTCAGATAATGGTTTCATTATTTCTACAACACCTTTCAAATGTTCAGTGTCTCCGTAATGCATTGCGATCATAGCACAATTAAAAGCACAGGTCATTTTGGTTCCATTTTTATTACTCTCAGGAATGTTCATGCCTCCAACTTTCTCGGCAGATTCTTCTAGAAATGCCAAAGCTTTTTCATGGTCACCTTCATACAGATACGTATACGCCTCAAATGTAATAGCTCCAGTCCCAAACTCGCTTACAGCTCTTGAATCCTGATAATTTTTTCTTGCTGCATCATAGTTTCCTAAAAATGAATTGGCATGACCAGCCTTTGAAAATGCCACCTCATCTGTTGGATCCAGTTCGGCTGCTCTTTCATAACTCGCTAATGCTTGATTCAAATCGTTTTGTGCGCGGTAGCAATCGCCTAAATCAATGTGTGCTCTGGAACTGTTTGGTAATTTTTCTACAACCTGTGTCATATACGACTCTGCCTTTTTAAAATCTTTCGGTGTAGTAAATAAATATGAAAATCCTAAATTAGAGATTGCTGGTAAAAAGTCAGGATTTAATTCATTGGCTTTTTGCCAATGCGCTCTAGCCTGATCGACTTCATCCCTTCCATTATAGGCGCCGGCCAAATTATCCATTGCCCGGGCTGAATTTGGATATGTTGCACTCAGTTTTTTACTCAATTCAAAAAATTTCATATCATCTCCAGCCATATCAGCCTCAATCATATCCATCCAGATAGCTTCACCTGCATTGGCCATATCACGCATGGCAAGGAAAGCATCTCTGTTATTTGCAAAATCCTGTGCAGAATTACTACAGAAGGTTTTAAACAACTGGGCACTGACAAAATTTGGGTCTTCACTCAAGGCTTTTTCGAAGTGTGGTCTCGCCTTTATCGGTTTGTTTTGATCGAATAGTTCAAGTCCGTCAACAAATGCTTTCATCGCTTGATCTGAACTCGTACTCACTGGCATTTCATTCTCCGGATAGCCATAAGTTTCAGCTTTCTTTTCTTCTTTTTTTCCCTGACAAGCAATTGTGAAAATAAAAATTGCCGTCAATAAAAATGGTGTTAGTTTTTTAAAATTGATCATGTTAATAGTGTTTAATTAATGGTTCGTTTTTAATTAGATAGTTTTGTTGAAATAGTTCATCTCTATCCTTCGCTTTTGTCGGATAAGGTGCAAGAATTATCTATTTGCTCTTTACTAGAGCAAGAAATTCCTACTAGTGTTGCACATTCTACATTGCTTGTAATTACTACATCTTTTGATGCCATAATCATTTTTTTTTTGGTTAGTATGTTATTTTAGTTCATTCATTTTGGTTCTTTCTACAACTTCAAATCAGCCTTTTTTTACCCGTTGAAATATGGCAATATGCATAGACCAGACAACCTCAAATGGTATCGATTTCTAATTGGGCAGGTTTTGGAATCTGAATCAATTTCTTGACATCAACTCGGATGGTGATGACTACATGTTTTGCCATAGTCTAATTAGTTTGGTTAGCTGTACTTTGGCTTTGGGGCAGTCTTATGGGAATGCACTATTTAAAAATAGGAATCTCTAAGATACTAAATTTATTGTAACTTTTTGATTTACAGCTATTAAAGACTCACGTATTTATGAGCTAAAATGTTGAATGAGCGAATAACAAAGTATTCAAAACTGTTCGTTGTAAAAAAACAAGGTAAAATGATTTCATGTCGTAGGCCTTATTAATTATTTGGTCCATCTATTCGTCAGGACTTCTATTCGCTTATCTCTATGCTCCTGACGCTACTCTCAACTCCCTATTCTAATTCCTCATATAACCAACCCTATTCGAATACATTCAAGTAATGGATTATTGATTGTTATATTTAGACTGCTATGAAATATTTTAATAAACGTCCGTCACTTGTTTTTAAGAAAATCGAATATAACAATGTTCCAGTTTTGCTGCTTATTTTCCCTTATCGAAAAGAGATAATTGCTAAAATAAAATCGCTTCGCATGTTTGCCTGGAGTCCTCAGTTGGGTGGATGGCATTCTAATTTTCATGAAACAAAGATTAGAACAATTGAAAAGTTGCTAAAAGACGATGTTCAATTTGGATACGACCGCTCAATAGGCAAAGAAAAAACGATTAAAAAACAAGCCAAATCAAGAGTGATTTCAGATAAAAATAAAGAAGAAATCAGAGGGTTCATCCGCTTCATGAAAGGACGACGCTATAGCGATAGTTCAATCAATGCTTATTTTAATCTGATTGCCGATTTTGTATCGTACTACAACGACATTCCTCTTGAAAAACTCACAAATAAAAATGTGGATTTGTATATAGAGCATGAGTTTGTACCACGAGGATACAGCATCAGTACACAACGGCAATTTATTGGTGCTGTGAAGTTGTTTAATACCTATTTGGGTTATAATTCAATAGACAATATTACACTTCGCCGACCGAAGAAAACCAATTACCTCCCCGAGGTCCTGTCAAAAGAAGAGATTATTGACTTATTACGAGCAACTAAAAACCTAAAACATAGGGCTATACTTGCAATGATCTATTCGGCTGGACTTCGGATTAGTGAATTGATTAATTTACGCATTTATCATTTAGACATTGATCGTCAGCAAGTACTTGTGAAAAATTCGAAAGGGCGCAAAGATCGCAATATTATTTTGGCAAAAAGTATTGTCCCTTTATTGAACAATTATTTGATGACTTACAAACCAAAAGTTTATTTTGCTGAAGGATACAACGGTGGTGTTTACAGTGCTGGAAGTGTTCGAAAATTTTTAAAAAAATCTTGTGAAGCTGCGGGCATAAAAAAGCATGTTACACCACATACATTGCGCCACAGTTATGCTACACATTTGTTAGAAAACGGTATTGATTTACGTTATATTCAGGAACTCCTTGGTCACTCTCGTCCTGAGACAACAATGATCTACACGCATGTAACGAAAAAAGATTTATTAGCCATTGAAAGTCCACTGGATACCATGGTGAAAAAAATTTTTGAAAATAAAGAACTTCCTGATGGCAGAATTTCAAATAATTAATATATTTGATAGTGAAAAATTAAAAAAAGATTGCAAAACCCCGATTATTAGATTTCATAATTCCACCTAATAGTAACGTAAAGTTCTGTTATCCCGAAACAAGGAACCCTATAATCATTAAGTTTTGTGAACATATAACAAGTTAGCTCCAATAGCGCAAAAACAATTTTTGGTTTGGGCTTTTTCGGTGGTTTAAGAAAAGATAAAATCCAAAGCTCACCCTTTGTTTTGGATGTAATTTAAGTCAAAAAGGTTCGGGTCATGTTGGAGCGGTTATCAAAAGGGCGTACTTGCTGTAGTCGGGTGATCAACTAAAAGGTTCGGTTTGCGCTACAAGAGCTAACAACGGCCAAAGTTCATAGCGATAACAGTTAGTAAATAAGAAAATTAAAATATAAATTTAAACAGCGAAATAGGTCAAGCGAAATCCTAACAAGAAAGCGCTACGAAACCCTGGCCTGATACGTTGTACACCATTTAAAATGACTGAAATAAAACTTTCTAGCGAA
>CAXQVI010000032.1:0-86634 GCA_964227255.1 Flavobacteriaceae bacterium | reverse complement strand
AAGGTGGACAAACTCATTTGGATAAACCGGTGTTCAATACAGTGCAAGAAGCAGTTGAAAAAGTGGCTGCTGATACATCAATTATTTTTGTTCCACCAGCATTTGCTGCAGATGCTATTATGGAAGCTGCTGAAGCTGGAATCAAAGTGATTATCTGTATCACTGAAGGAATTCCTGTAGGTGATATGGTGAAAGTAAAAGCATATTTAGAAGGAAAAGATTGTAGACTTGTTGGTCCAAACTGTCCTGGTGTTATTACACCAGAAGAAGCTAAGGTAGGAATTATGCCTGGTTTTATCTTCAAAAAAGGAAACGTTGGAATTGTTTCTAAATCTGGAACATTGACGTACGAAGCAGCTGATCAGGTGGTGAAAAAAGGATATGGAATTACAACTGCTATCGGAATTGGTGGTGATCCAATTATTGGAACAACTACTAAAGAAGCTGTTGAATTATTGATGAATGACCCTGAAACTGATTGTATTGTTATGATTGGAGAAATCGGTGGACAACTAGAAGCTGAAGCAGCTGAATGGGTGAAGGCCGATGGAAACAGAAAACCTGTAGTAGGATTTATTGCTGGACAAACTGCACCGGCGGGTAGAACTATGGGACATGCAGGAGCAATTGTTGGAGGAAAAGACGATACAGCTCAGGCAAAAATGGCAATCTTAAAAGCAAATGGAGTTCACGTAGTGGATTCTCCTGCTAAAATTGGTGAGAAAGTAGCTGAAGTATTAGCTTAACCTCAACAAAATACCATATTTAAAAACCTTTAGAAATAAAGGTTTTTTTTTGCTGTTTATTTAAGAGAAGTGTGTCACAAAGGTTACAAAGAAGAACATGTCATCGCTGAAATACTTATTTTTGTAAGGAACTATATTCAAAGAGTCTAAGCTATTAGAATTATGAACAAAAAGCTTAAAAAGCGAATTTCAGATATCGTATTTGTAGTTGTAATTGCTGCAATGATTATACCTGCCTCAAGAGAATGGATTATGCGTCAGATTGCATTTGCTCCATCTGTTAATGATACAGAGGAATTAGTGAAGTTAAGTTCGTATGACTGGAAATTACGTGGTTTGAATGCAGATGACTATGATTTTGAACAAGCGCAGAACAAAGTTGTATTTGTAAACTTCTGGGCAACCTGGTGTCCGCCATGCAGAGCAGAAATGCCCATGATTCAAAAGTTATATGATGATTACAAAGATAAGGTGGAGTTTGTTTTTGTCACGACCGATAACCAGTCTGAAATTCAAGAGTTTTTTGATAAGAATGGATTCGACGTACCGAGTTACAACGCTATGTCAGGACCACCAGCTGAATTGACTAAAACCAATGCTATTCCGGCGAGTTATTTGATAGATAAGTCTGGTAATATTGTGGTAGATAAAGTAGGAGCCGCAGACTGGAATTCAAAGAAGATAAGAAAGCTTATAGACGACCTCATAAAAAAATAAATCCTGCAGGGTAATTCTCAACTGCAGGATTCTATTTTGGTTTCATAAAGATAGAAGTTTAAAATGTAAAAATATATCTTCTGTATCCGTTCCATTGTAAGCGTCTTGTGTTATGTACGTTTACAAAATTTTTCTTTCTTTTTTGATCTTCCGTGGTTTGTAATACTTGAGTTTTCATAATAAATATTTTAATGTTTTAATAGATGTTTTATACTATAATGACGCTTAACCCCAATGTTTGTTACGGTAATTTGTAATACATAGTACTATATTAACTATACTTTAACAAATAAATTCACTTTACATATTTATTTCAAAATGAAATGTTAATGTTCAGAAAGGAATGTTAAAAAGGTTGTATTAGTTTCTTTAATGCAGAAAATTATAGGAAGATATAGGTAGAAGTTGGGGCCTGTTGAGAATGGTGTAAGGGGACGTATTTGTAAATACTTGGTTCTATAAAAAAGGAAATCCTGCAGGGTAATACTCATCTGCAGGATTCTATGTAAAATTCATAATCAAAAATGATTAAAATGCGAATGCATATCTTCTATACTGGTTCCACTGAATACGTTTTGTATTGTGTAGATTAATGAAGTTTGACTTTCTTTTTGAGTTTTCCGGTGTTTCTAATACTTGATTTTTCATGATTTAGTTTTTATAGTTTTAATTTTTGTCTTATATCTAATTGACGTCTAAGTTCAGCTTTTGTTACGGTATTTTGTATTACATAGTACTATATTAACGTATATTTAACAGAATCAATGACATATATCAAATGAATTGTTAAAAAAAGTATTAAGAAAGTTCGTTTAGAACAGAAAGTATAATATCACAGCCTTTATGTAGTTCTGATTCTGAGATATTCAATGGGGGAGTAACTCGTGCTGCTCTGCCTTCAAATAAGAGCCAAAACAGTAGCAATCCTTTATCCATGGATTTCAATATTAATTGTGAAGTAAGGTCTGCTGATGGTAGTATTAAAGCCAGCATTAAACCTTTTCCTCGAATCTCTTGAATTAAGGGATGCTGTAATCTGGAACGAAGTAATGCTTCCTTATAAGACATTTGTCTCATCAATTGTTCTTCGTACAACGATTTTAAAGTTGCATGTGCTGCAGCTGCAATAACAGGATGTCCGCCAAAGGTTGTAATATGTCCCAGTTTAGGAGACTGCTTAAGAGTAGCCATCTTTTCGGTTGAGGAAATAAAAGCTCCTATTGGCATTCCGCCACCTAGACCTTTACCTGTGACAATAATATCTGGTACACAGTTGTAATTTTCATAACCAAAAAGGGTTCCAGTTCTTCCTATACCGGATTGAATTTCATCTAAAATTAAAAGCGCTCCAACGTCTTCACAGCGCTGTTTTACTTTTTTTAGGAAATCATTTTTAGGCTCTATGAATCCGGCTCCACCTTGAATAGTTTCTAAAATGACTCCAGCTGTATGGCAAGTAATTAATTCCAAATCAGCTTCATTGTTGAATTCTAAGAACTTCACACCTGGAATTAACGGTCTGAATGCACTGTTTTGTCCTTCGGCCCCAGAAACACTCATAGAACCTTGGGTATTTCCATGATAGGCATTTTTTGCTGAAATGATTTCAAAGCGACCAGTTACGCGTTTTGCAAGCTTTAAGGCACCTTCTGTAGCTTCAGTACCAGAGTTGGTCAGATATATAGAGTTCAAACTCGGATCTAGCTTGTCGCACAAAAACTTCGCTAAATTTACTTGAGGTTTTTGAACGAATTCACCATAAACCATGACATGGGTGTATAAGTCAACCTGGTCTTTAATGGCTTTTGAAACCATTGGATGTTGATGACCTAAAGTATTTGCAGAAACCCCTGCAATAAAATCAAGGTACTTTTTACCCGAAGTATCTGTAACATAACTTCCCTTTGCAGAAGCAATTTCTAGAGCCAAGGGGTGAGGAGAGGTCTGAGCCTGGTATTTAAAGAAATCGGATTTCATGATATACTATTCTCTGGATAGTTCTTCTGGAGCTTCTTTTAATGCGGGTTCTTCATCGTAAATGAAAATCTCTTCCTTCGTCTTAGGACGTTCGCCTTCTCTCCAGAGAAATCCTTTAAACTGCTTTTGATCTTCAGGAAATTTTGAAGGCGGATAGGTTTTTCCATCGGGTTTCTCAATAAAGTTGATATACTGAATTTTATTTTCAGCAAAATTGATGAAGATATTCTTACTACTTTGCATTCTTGAAATTCCAATCAATTTATAGTATTCATCTCTGATGTACTTAATTACCTCACTATTCCCAATAACATCCAGATTCGCAATCTGATTGTTCTCAAACTTTCCAAACATCAGTTTTCCTTTCATCTGACTAAATCCGGCCGAATCCTTTTCAATCATAAATCCATTACCCAGGATTTTAAGAGAGTCCAATTGTTCGGTCTCTGTATTTGAAAGTAAGTGAATGGTATCTCCTGTAATTTGATTTCCTTCTGCCCATAACACAGGATTGTATAACATTTTAGTGAGACCACTTCTTTCATATGACACCAGTGAATCACATTTTCCCTGCAGATTTGATTTAAATATTTTCACCTTGTGAAATACACGAACCAAACGGTCGTCAACAGGCCCTGTAATCAACATTTTCTTTCCATGGATAAACATAGAATCGTTTTCTGAAACAGATATTGCTACTGCTTTATCAGTTATATAAACGGAGTCAATAAGTTTAAAATATTCGGCATAACCACCTTTTATTACTGTATTGTTTAGAGTATCAATGACTTCGATATTACCTGTGGCAGAGGCATATTCAATATTCTTATCGTAGTATAAACTATCTCCTTCGATGGTTCGGTCTCCGTAGTAAATCTTGGAGCGTCTTAGAAAGTGCGAGATATTGGTTTTTGAATTGTGGTGTCCATTCTCTGTGTAAATAGAATTTTCTTCACTGGTAATAGTAGATGGGCCATACAATTCAGAAATACCAGTATCGGTGTAATAATCCAAATGATCAGATTCTAAATCAGTATCAGGGTTAGTTACCGTTACTTTCGTAAAGGCCTGAAATTTATTTTCCTGCAAATAATAATTCCCAATACGGCTTTTCAAAAGATTTGTCGTGTCTTTAATAGTCCCTCCAGTCTTGTAAAACAGATGTTGCTTCACTCTGTCAAAATACAGTGTATCTGTTCTTAAAGTCATTATTGGGTCTTTCAGAATAACATTTCCCCAAGAAGTTGCAATTTTGGAATTTCCGTCGTAATCAGCATATTTACTGTATTGATGGATGGTATCTCCCTGATTGATTATAACATTCCCTAAAGCCTTCATTAAATTTGTTTCCTGATAGATATAGGCCTTATCGCAGCGCAAAGTAGCACCTTCATGTTCCACCATTACATTTCCTAGGGAAACAATAGCTCCAGGATATTCAGGAGTCGAAAAAGTATTGTCTGCATGAATAATTTTGATGCGTCTTGATTGTCCGTAAGACAATGAAAACAAGCACATAAATACTATAATAAGATATCTGTTCAAGCTGTAATGATTTTCTAACAAATCTAACGAAAATATTAAGGATTGATTTTGTCGGAGGTCGTAAAAAAAAGCTTCACCGAAATGAAGCTTTAGAGTTTATACTAAAATTGTTTGTTTTCTGTCAGGTCCAACCGAAACGATGGTCACCGGAACACCCACAAAATCTTCAACATATTTCACGTAGTCTTTTAATTCCTGCGGGAATTCATCTGTAGAAGTCATTTTTGTTAAATCTTCTTTCCAACCTTTTAATTCAGTGTAATTCGGACTAACATTTTCTTCTTCAATATTGTATGGTAAGTGGCTTACTTCTTTTCCTTTATAATTGTACGAAGTACAAACTTTTAAAGTTTCGAATCCAGAAAGTACATCGCCCTTCATCATATTTAATTGCGTTACACCATTTATATCAACAGCATATTTTAAAGCAACTAAATCTAACCATCCACACCTTCTTGGTCTACCAGTAGTAGCCCCAAATTCATGTCCGACCTTAGCCATTGTAGCTCCGTCTTCATCGAATAATTCTGTTGGGAATGGTCCAGAACCTACACGTGTAGTGTATGCTTTAAAGATTCCAATAACTTCACCAATTTTGTTAGGAGCAACTCCTAAACCAGTACAAGCACCTGCGGCAGTAGTGTTTGAAGAAGTCACAAATGGATACGTTCCAAAATCAATGTCTAACAACGAGCCTTGCGCTCCTTCAGCCAAGATGGTCTTTCCAGACTTGATAGCATTATTTATGTATTCTTCACTATCAATAAATGTCAATTCTTTTAAGGCTTCAACAGCAGCAAAGAAATCCTCTTCAAGTTCAGCTAAATCGTATTGAATATCCACATCATAAAACTCAATCATTTTGATATGTTTATCCGCTAGAGCTCTGTATTTAGTTTGCCAATTCTCTAACTCCAGATCTCCAATACGCATCCCGTTTCTTCCGGTTTTGTCCATATATGTAGGACCAATTCCTTTCAATGTAGAACCAATTTTTGCTTTTCCTTTTGAAGCTTCACTTGCTGCATCCAAAAGGCGGTGTGTTGGTAAAATGATATGCGCTTTTCTGGAAATCAATAATTTTGCTTTGAAGTCGATATCAAATTTTTCAAGATTGTCTAATTCTTTTTTGAAAATAACAGGGTCAATTACGACTCCGTTTCCAACAAGGTTCATGGCGTTTTCATGGAAAATACCAGAAGGGATTGTATGAAGAACGTGTTTATGACCATCAAATATCAACGTATGTCCAGCATTCGGACCACCTTGAAAACGAGCGATGATATCGTAATCAGAAGTTAAAACATCTACAATTTTTCCTTTTCCTTCATCTCCCCATTGGAGACCTAGCAATAAATTCACTGCCATTTTTAGTCTTTTTTAATTTTAGTATTTTTAGTTGCGTAGAAATACAATGAGTGATTTTGAATTTCTATGTTGAATGTTTCTTCAATTGTTTTTTTGATGGTCTCGATACGAGGGTCGCAAAACTCAATTACTTCACCAGTATCTGTCAAAATAACATGATCGTGTTGTTTATCGAAATACGATTTCTCATAATGTGCCTGATTTTGTCCAAACTGGTGTTTGCGTACCAAACCGGATTCCAAAAGTAATTCTATGGTATTATATAGGGTAGCCCTACTCACGCGGTAGTTTTTGTTCTTCATTTGAACGTATAACGATTCAATGTCGAAGTGATCATCTAGGTCATAAATTTCTTGAAGAATAGCGAAGCGTTCAGGTGTTTTTCTATGTTTATTGGTTTCCAGAAACTTTACAAAGACATTCTTTACGACTTCTTGATTTTCATTGTTCATAGGTACCTTCAATCTTAAAAATTACGTCCAAATTTACCGCATTTTTTTAACATAAAGACTAACAAAAAACATTTTATTGAAGATTTCTTAATGTTTATAAATTCTATCTACACGTGTTATTCCCTCAATCTTTTTTATGCTATCTCCGAGCTTTTCTAGTTGCGATTTGTTTTGCACACTTACGGTGATAACACCTTCAAAAACTCCATCGTGTCCGGAGATGTTTAAATTGTGAATATTTACGCTCATATTTCTGGAAATCACCTGAGTAATTTCATTCACCATTCCCACATGATCAACCCCTCTCAGCTTTAAAATTGCTCTGAAGTCCTGTTTTGTTGAATCGATCCATTTGGCTTGAATGATTCGATAAGCGTAATTTGCTCTTAGACTTATGGCATTCGGACAATCGTGCTTATGCACTTTAATTCCCTCATTAATGGTAATGAATCCAAAAACCTTATCTCCAGGAATCGCATTACAGCAATTAGCAATTTTATAATCTAGATGTTCTTCTTCCTTTCCAAATACTAATGAATCATATTTATCTGAAATTTCTTCTTTGTCGAGTTCCTTATTTTTGGGACGACGACTCATTCTATTTTTGAAGAAACTTACAAAAGCATTATTTCGTTGCGCAATAAACTCTTTCAACATCTTGTTGTCGATAGAACCATTTCCAACACGATAAAATAAATCGAGGCTGGTTCTTAATTTAAAATAACTAACAAGTTCGTTTACAACTTTTTCAGACAAGTCAATTTTAAGATGGCGAAGCTTTCTGGTAAGGGTTTCCTTTCCTTGAGCTGCGATTGCTTTTTGATCTTCTTTTAAAGCATTTTTAATGCGGGTTCGTGCCCTTGCAGTTACAACAAAATCTAACCAGCTTATGCTTGGTTTTTGATTTTTAGAGGTAATTATTTCAACTTGGTCACCACTTCTAAGCTTTTCACTAATAGGTTTTAATTTTCCATTAATTTTAGCTCCTCTACAATTCATTCCCACCTGAGTGTGGATTGAAAAAGCAAAGTCCAGGGCGGTAGCTCCTTTTGG
Source organism: Flavobacteriaceae bacterium (assembly GCA_964227255.1). Lineage (GTDB taxonomy): Bacteria > Bacteroidota > Bacteroidia > Flavobacteriales > Flavobacteriaceae > Lutibacter. The sequence continues at coordinate 78,776 of CAXQVI010000032.1, read as the reverse complement.
TAAAGCTTTCAATTCACCTTGAGGGGTAAATACATAAATTTCTTTTGAATACAGGTTTAGCTTAAAGTCTTCAACAAAATCTACAGCGTTATTTTCAGAATTTTCAAGAGTATCTTTAATGCGATTGAGCCAGTCATCGAGGCCGCTTTCACGCTCCGAGCTGTTTTTGTATTTGTAGTGGGCTGCATATCCCTTTTCTGCAATCTCATCCATACGTTGCGAACGTATCTGAACTTCAACCCATTTCCCCATTGGCCCCATTACGGTAATGTGAAGGGATTCGTAACCGGTACTTTTAGGCTGGCTAATCCAGTCTCTTAAACGACTCGGGTTAGGGCGGAAGTGGTCAGTAACAATGGAATATATTTTCCAGGCATCAAACTTCTCATCTTTTAAAGTGGACTTGTAGATAATTCGAATCGCAAATTTATCGTATATCTCATCGTATGTAACGTTTTGCGTTAGCATTTTTTTTCGAATCGAATAGATGGATTTTCGACGACCTTTAATTTGATATTCAAAATTTTCTGCGTCCAAACTATTTTTGATAATCTGTGAGAATGAATCGATGTATTCCTGCTGTTCCTCTTTACTCTGAGTTATTTTATTCTGGATATCATTGTAAACATCAGGTTCCGTATATTTTAATCCCAGATTTTCAAGTTCGCTTTTAATATTATAAAGCCCTAATCTGTGTGCTAACGGAGCATAGATATAAATGGTTTCGGAAGATATTTTAGCCTGTTTGTGAGGAGGCATAGCATCCATCGTTAGCATATTGTGCAATCGGTCCGCAATCTTAATTAGAATCACGCGGACATCATCACTCAATGTCAATAACATTTTTCTAAAATTCTCTGCTTGAAGCGAAGATTTAGAGTCTTTATTTAAGTGTGAAATTTTCGTAAGTCCTCCAACAATTTTAGCTACTGTTTCTCCAAATAAATCTTCAATTTCTTCTAGTGTATAATCCGTATCCTCAACCACATCGTGCAGTAAGGCAGCTACAATAGATTTTGTGCCTAAACCTATCTCGTACGCAACAATTTTTGCCACAGCAATGGGATGGAATATATAGGGTTCTCCTGTTTTCCTTCTCTGGCTACTATGCGCTTCCAGTGCAATATCAAAAGCCTTTCTGATTTCTTGTTTGTCAGACGCCGTAAAAGTTTGATACGCTCCTTTAAGCAAATCTTTATAGCGTTTTGCTATCTCTTTATTTTCTTCTTCTGGAGTAAGATTATACGTCATATTTAAATGTACTTAAAAAAATATACTCTACAATTAATTATTATTGCTTTAAGTTCAGGATTCGTTGATGTAAAGTCGGATGAGAGTAATGTATTTTTACAAACAATTTACTGGGAGTTAAATTACTCAAACTATTTTTTGAAAGCTTTTTCAAAGCATCAATTAACGGTTGTCCTGCAAAATGAAATTTAGCAAAATCATCGGCTTCATATTCAAATTTTCTAGAAAGAGAATTCATAAATAATCCTGTGACTTCAGAAATTGGACTATACAGTACTGAAAAAGCGATCAATCCCATATGAAAACTTGTTCCCGGAACTCCTAAGGCTTCACTCAATAAACTACTTTTTAGCATTAATGATAATAAAAACAATGAGAAACCGGTTACCAGTAAAGACAATATCATATTGTAGATTATGTGTTTTCTTTTGTAATGTCCGACTTCATGTGCTAAAACAGCCACAATTTCATCATTTTCAAGATCATTGATAAGGGTATCATAGAGTGTAATTCTTTTCTGAGATCCAAAACCAGAGAAATAAGCATTCGCTTTGGTGCTTCTTTTAGATCCATTAATAACAAAGATATTATTCAATTTAAAGCCTGTTTTTGAAGCGAATTCGAAAATTGAATCCTTCAAAGCCCCTTCTTCTAAAGGTGTTTGTTTATTAAAAATTGGAACAATTAATTTTGAATAAAACATATTCATAAATACGGTAAATACACCAACCAGTATCCAGCTATACCACCAAAAATTAGTAGTAGTTGTCTCATAAAACCAAGTCAAAATAGACAAAATTAGACCTCCTAGAATAATTGCCATAAGCCAACCTTTAATTTTATCCAGTAAAAAAGTTTTTTTGGTCGACTTGTTAAATTCAAATTCTTCCTCAATTACAAATGTTTTGTAATACGAAAATGGTGTATTTAAAAGGTCGCTTCCAAAGAAAATAACACCAAAGAAATACAATGTAACCAGTATGGTGTTATCTGTTAGTGAGCTTACCCAATTGTGTACATATGCAAAGCCGTCTAAAAAGAAAAACAAAAGTGTAATGCATATAGAAAAGGTGCTTGTAATTGTACCAAACTTAAAATTTACTTTTTTGTATCGCTGTGATTTTAGGTATTCTTCTTCATCATATATTCCTTGCAATTCGGAAGGTAGTGTATCTTCAAAATGTTTTGCATTCTGAAAATTTAAAAACTGATCAAAAATAAATTTGACAATTAGAATTCCGATGATAATATAAAATACGAGAGTAGGTGTCATGTTATTGTTTTCTTTGTCTTACAGCTTCAAAAGTAATTATGGCGGCGCTAACGGATACATTCATCGAGTCGATGGTACCGCGCATTGGAATAATTATATTTTGAGTTGTATTGTTTAACCATTCATTAGATAAGCCGGTTGCTTCAGTTCCTACAACAATTGCTGAAGCCTTCTTAAAATCGATGGATGTATATGCAACTGAAGCCGTCAACGCTGCTCCGTAAATATTAATATTCTTTGTTTTCAGAAAATCGATAATTTCCGAAGTGGTACCCATTCCAACCTGAGTTGTAAACACGCAGCCTACACTTGAGCGAATGATATTGCTGTTGTATAAATCCGTTTTCGGATTCGCAATAAATACGGCATCTATATTTGCGGCATCAGCTGTCCGTAAAAGCGCTCCAATATTCCCTGGCTTTTCTGGGGCTTCTGCTACTAGAATCAGAGGGTTATCCGTTTTAAATTGAATAGTGTTTAATTCGTGCTTCTTACTTTTTCCAATCGCGATAGTTCCTTCTGTACTTTCTCTCAGTGCCAGTTTTTTATAGACTTCATTAGAAATACTAATTATATCCGTTGAGGGGTCCAAAGAATTAATTAATTCTGAAACAGTGGGACTGTCAATTTTTTCATCCAAGACCAACAAGGTACTCAATTCATAAGCTCCTTTTACAGCCAAAGAAATTTCGCGAACCCCTTCAATTAAGAAGGTCCCGCTTTGCCTGCGCTTTCTCGATTTTTCTTTAAGCTGAAAACACTCCTTTATAAAAGTGTTCTGCGGACTCGTAATTGATTTATACATTGGACTAATTATAAAAGTTCAAAGATATAAATAACCTTGGTATGTGATGAAGTATGGCAAAAAAAAGCTCCATTGCTGGAGCTTTTAGTTTAGTTGGGTTGGTTGAATTTAGTGGTGTATCTCTTCCAAAGGTTGGTTTGATGTGTTTCTAAACTCATTGCTCGTCCCTGAATAAAGGCATGAGTGAACTTATTAGTTCGCATATCAAGGGCATCCATAAAAGGACAAGTTTCTGTCGCTCATACGCTCCATTTGTCCTTCTATACCGATTGCAACACTCGTATTCTTTTCAGTCTTAACTCCTGAGTTGTCTGGGAAATATTCCTGGGCATCCGAGTTCAGAAAAAAAGAAAAAGAATAAAAGCGTAATTTTCTTCATACTTGTATGAATTTTGTTATAATCTGTTAAAGTCTAGCCTGATACTAATAAAAGAGGGGGCATGTTGAATTTAATTCAAATCGTATTGAAGACGATAGTTTATGAGTAGTCCTACCATACGATTGTAACTTTGAATTCCATGAGTTTGGTTGTTAACTTTTAAATAAGAATCGTAGAAAATCTTAAAAAATTGCTCCGACCAGTTCTGGTACTTTTCCCAGAATTCTCGTCGTTCCTGAAAATCTTTTTTGATTCCTATGTGGATCTGTGCTAAAAACTCCTTGTACTTTTCAGGATCTCTTTTATAGACTTCAAACATGCAATATCTCAGTGCTAAAATGGAACATGAATATTGAATAAGTTTGTTCTCATTTGAAATTCCTGCTATGTAGCCGATAAAATTAGCTTCGCTTTCAGACGCAAACCCTAATTGATGAGCAATTTCATGACAGGCAGTGGCAGGATAAGCGTTTAAAGGGATCCGATTGTTAATTTGAGCTTCGTTAGACCAGGGATTTAAGTATCCTGCAAAGCCCATATAACTCAGAGGTTCACTAAAAATAGAAGCTTTCACAGAAGATTTTGCAAGATTTAAATTGGGAATGTCAAGAGTTAAATTTTGATAACCTTCTCGTGCTAATTCTCTAATCTCTTCTTTCGAAATATCGTTAATGACTACCAATAAAGTGTCGTTTGAAACCAATTCCAAATGCTTATCATTGGCTTCATTGAGCAATTTTTCTGTAACCAGCAGCAATTCATTATCTGTATAAGTTGTTTTTTCTAATGCAATAATTTTATCTAACGGTTTTCTGAAGTAATTCAAACCCCAGTTGAAATAAAAAAAGAAATAAAAAACAGATAAAACTGATAGGGTTTTAAATAGAAATGTTTTGAAATGAAACTTCTTGAATTTAAAAAGTTTGTACAGCCAAAAAAAACAGTAGATGAGGAGCAGTAAGTAGAACAAATCTCCAAAAGAAAAAGAGAATCTTCCGAATACTGCCTGTAATACGTTCGATAAGTCAGGATAAATACCAGTTGAATAATGTTCTTCAATCCATTCAGTTTTGGATGAGAGGAAGGTTACAATTCCCCATTGAATTGGTAATAAAACACTTAAAATGTAATGGTATTTTTTTAGTTTCATGTCGTAGGTATCGAATTTAAAAGTACCAAATAATTTGAGAAAATAGTTATTAACAAATAATCAACTTGTTAACAAAACTTGTGTAAAAGTATGATTTAAATTTATAGTATATTAGGAAGGAAATGCTACATTTGTTAAGATAATTTCAAATCAAGAAAAATTAAATATCTAAGCAATGTTTGATTGTATAAAGATATACACATCTACTTGATATAGAAGTACTTACAATAATTTTTAAACTTTTTTTACGTTTTGATTAAGTGAAGAATATTAAACCTGCACCGTATAATAAAGGAGGTAAAAATAAAATTATATCTCTCGAGAAAGGAAAGTTGCCACCACAAGCTTTAGAATTAGAAGAAGCGGTGTTGGGAGCTATGATGATTGATAAAAAAGGTATTGATGATGTAATTGACATTCTTTCTCCTGAAGTATTTTATAAGGAAGGCCATCAATTAATCTATGAGGCCATTTACACTTTGTTTCAAAATTCAGAGCCTACAGATTTATTAACCGTTTCAAATCAGCTTAGAAAATCAGGGCATATTGATATTGTGGGAGGTGATTATTATTTGGTAAATCTTACTCAGAAAGTATCATCTTCGGCGCATATTGAATTCCACGCACGTATCATTTTACAGAAGTATATCCAGCGTAAATTAATAACAATTTCTGCTGAAATTATTGAAGAGGCTTACGATGAAACCATTGACGTTTTTGACTTGCTCGATGATGCAGAAACAAAGTTGTTTGAGGTAACACAAGGTAACTTGAAGAAGGGGTCCGAAACGGCAGAGGGATTGGTAAAGCAGGCGATAAGTAAAATTGAAGAGATTTCAAATAAAAGTGGTCTTTCAGGAATTCCAACTGGGTTTGATAAACTGGACGCGTTGACCTCAGGATGGCAGGCATCTGATTTAATTATATTGGCAGCACGTCCTGGTATGGGTAAAACGGCTTTCGTCTTGTCCATGACCAAAAATATGGCAATTGAGTTTAATGCTCCTGTAGCATTGTTCTCATTAGAAATGTCGTCTGTACAATTGATTACTAGGATGATTTCAAGTGTAACTGGAATTAGTTCTGGAAAATTACGTAAAGGTAATCTTGAACGTCATGAGTGGGAGTTGTTAAATGTAAAAGTTAAAGATCTTTCAAGGGCACCTATATATATTGATGATACACCATCACTTTCAATTTTTGATTTACGAGCAAAAGCCAGACGTCTGGCATCACAACATGGAATCAAGATTATTGTAATTGACTACTTGCAGTTAATGACAGCTGGATCTCAGAAGGGTGGAGGAAACCGTGAACAGGAAATTTCTACAATTTCACGAAACTTGAAAGCCCTTGCAAAAGAATTGAATATTCCTGTAATTGCATTATCACAGTTATCACGTGCGGTGGAAACAAGAGGTGGGTCTAAGCGACCGTTGTTATCAGATTTACGTGAATCTGGAGCAATTGAGCAGGATGCAGATATTGTATCGTTTATTTTCCGACCTGAGTATTATGGTATTCTTGAATGGGATGATGATGATCGTTCACCTTGTGAAGGTCAGGCAGAATTCATTGTTGCTAAGCACAGGAATGGTGGACTGGATAATATTCGCTTGAAATTTACGGGTCATTTGGCTTTATTTAGTAATTTGGAAAATAATTTTGGTTCGAATGAGTTTGAATCTAAAATGAATGTAATTCCGGAATCTTCGATACCAAACAGTGCTGAAGATGCTTTCGGACCACCTGATAACTTTAATGATGACGATGTTCCATTCTAATAAAAACATAAAATCTAAATCAAGCCAGCCAAGATATCTCATTCTATTGGTTGGTTTTTTTTTGATGTTCACTTTTAAATCATTTGCATCCTTTATACTAATTCCAATGGATGCAGAAACCCAAACCAATCATTTAAAAGCATACGGAATTACATTTTGGACATTAACAAATGGTCATAAAGCACAATGGTTACTGAATTATGAAGGAGGTTCCTTTTTATTGGAAGATACAGAAACCATAAGAAAAGAGTGCAAAATCAGGGGGGTGACTTTTGAAGTGATATCCGATGCAAGAGCGGCGATGATTTTAGAGGAAATTGCAAGTCCTTCTATGAATATGGAGGCCGTTTTACTGGAGAAAGCTCCAAAAATAGCAGTGTATTCACCAAAGGATAAAATGCCCTGGGATGATGCCGTGACACTGGTTTTGACCTATGCTGAAATTCCTTTTGAAGTTATTTATGATGAAGATGTATTGAATGATGAATTGGTTAAGTATGAATGGTTGCACCTGCATCATGAAGACTTTACTGGTCAGTTTGGGAAATTTTACGGTTCGTATCGAAGGGCGCCTTGGTATATAGAACAAAAGAAATCAGCGCAGGAATTGGCTACAAAATTGGGCTATTCTAAAGTTTCAGAACAAAAATTAGCGGTTGTAAAAAAGATTAGTGAGTATGTTATTGGTGGTGGATTTATGTTTGCAATGTGTTCAGCCACCGATAGTTTTGATATTGCATTAGCTGCGGAAGGGATTGATATTTGCGAGCCTATGTTTGATGGGGATGGTACAGATCCAGATTATGAAGATAAATTGGATTTCAGTAGAACTTTTGCTTTTAGAAATTTCGTATTGGAAAAGAATCCAACTATTTATGAGTTTTCATCGATTGATATGACCAGAAAACGAAGGAATATTGCACGTACATCTGATTATTTTTCTTTAAAAGAGTATTCGGCTAAATGGGATCCAATACCAACTATGCTTACTCAAAATCATACAATTTTAGTTAAAGGATTTATGGGGCAAACGACTTCCTTTGAACGTTCTGAGATTAAATCCAATGTGCTTATTATGGGAGAATTAAAGGAAAATGGTGAAGCACGTTACATTCATGGAGTAAAGGGAAAGGGAATGTTTTCTTTTTATGGCGGACATGATCCGGAAGACTATCAGCATAGAGTGGGAGACCCCAAGACCGAACTCGATTTACACCCTAATTCACCGGGATATAGGCTTATTTTAAACAATGTGTTATTCCCAGCTGCAAAAAAGAAAAAACAAAAAACGTAAAATTTAGGAAAAAAGAGTCTTGCAATATAGCTACACAATTCAAAAATAGTATTTTTGCTCAGGTTTAAATAAAAACAAACAATTTAGAAATGCCAACAACACAAGAACTGCAGGATTTTGCACAACAAGTAAGAAGAGACATTGTTAGAATGGTACATGCCGTGAATTCTGGTCATCCAGGAGGTTCCTTAGGATGTAATGAGTTTTTCACTGTTCTTTATCAGGATGTGATGGACTACAATACTGATTTTAACATGGATGGAAAAAATGAAGATTTATTTTTTCTTTCGAACGGACATATTTCTCCAGTTTATTACAGTGTACTTGCTCGTAGTGGGTTCTTTCCAGTATCTGAATTAGCAACCTTTAGAAAAATCAATACAAGGCTACAAGGGCACCCAACAACGCATGAAAAATTACCTGGTATAAGAATCGCTTCAGGTTCTTTGGGACAGGGTATGAGCGTTGCTATTGGGGCAGCTCAAGCTAAAAAATTAAATGGAGACAATAAAATAGTGTATTCATTGCATGGAGATGGTGAATTACAGGAAGGTCAAAACTGGGAGGCAATTATGTACGCTTCAGCAAAAGGAGTTGATAATTTAATTGCAACAGTTGATTACAATAAACAACAAATAGATGGTTCAACTGACCATGTATTAGCAATGGGTGATTTAAAAGCAAAATTTGAATCTTTCGATTGGAATGTGATTGAAGTTGAGCAAGGAAATGATGTTGAAAGTATTCAAAAAGGATTGGCTGACGCGAAGTCTTTAACAGGAAAAGGAAAACCAGTTTGTATTTTATTACATACTGAAATGGGATATGGAGTAGATTATATGATGGGAACGCACGCCTGGCACGGAAAAGCTCCGAACGATGAGTTGTTAGCAAAAGCCTTAGAGCAAAATCCTGAAACTTTAGGAGATTATTAAGATTTATAAATAGATTCTATAAGAAAAGCTGTATAATTTTATACGGCTTTTTTTTGTTCAAAAAATAAGTTCAAATATCAGATTTTTACAATAAAGTTAAATTTAAAAGTTAGTTTAGAAGTATCTTTACATGGAACATCAACAAATGAATAAAATGAAAATAGGGATTGTTTGTTATCCAACTTTCGGAGGAAGTGGAGTAGTGGCTACTGAATTAGGAATGGCTCTGGCCCAAAAGGGACACCACGTACACTTTATAACTTATAAACAACCGGTGAGGTTGGATTTTATTTCAAACGATATACATTTTCATGAGGTTTTTGTTGAAGAGTATCCACTTTTTCATTTTCAGCCTTACGAATTGGCGTTGTCAAGCAAAATGGTGGAAGTGGTTGAAATGTACGACTTAGAAATTTTACATGTACATTATGCAATTCCACATGCATATGCTGCCTATATGGCAAAGCAAATGTTGGCTGAAAAGGGAATCAACATTAAAGTGGTGACAACACTGCACGGGACAGATATTACCTTGGTTGGAAGTCACCCAAACTACAAAACCGCAGTGGAATTCAGTATTAATAATTCCGATGTAGTAACTGCAGTTTCAAAAAGTTTAAAAGAAGACACCTACAGATTATTCAATATTAAAAAGAATATTAAAGTCATACACAACTTTATTGATTTTAAAAAATATCCTGAGATTTCTGAGCCTGAATGTCAGCGTTCAACACTGGCGTCAAATAATGAAAAGATTATTACACATATAAGTAACCTGCGTCCGGTAAAGAGGGCTCAGGATGTAATCGATATATTTTATAAAATTCAACAGAAAATTCCTTCAAAACTTCTTCTAGTTGGTGAAGGACCAGATCGTGAGATGCTTGAGAATAAGGTAAAGATGCTAGGGATACTCGATAAAGTGCTCTTTATGGGGAATAGTAATGAAGTGAATAAATTACTCTGTTATTCAGATTTATTTTTGTTGCCTTCTCAGACCGAAAGTTTTGGTCTTGCTGCTTTGGAAGCCATGGCAGCCCGAACACCTGTAATTTCGACAAATTCTGGGGGATTATCAGAAGTGAACGAACAAGGAATTACGGGATTCTTGAGCAATGTAGGTGATGTACAGGATATGGCTAAAAATGCTGTTTTTATTCTTGAAGATGATGAGCGACTGCAAAAATTTAAAGATAATGCTTTTGAACAGGCTACACGATTTAGTCTTGAAAATGTGTTGCCACATTACAAATCTATATATCGAGAAGTAATGGCGGATTTAAATTGTTGCTAATTAAGAATTGTAAAATTCTAAAGCGTCCACAAGCATATTGGTCCTAACCTTGCAATCTAGCGCAAATTCTTCAAAGTTGTGCAGTAAGACAAAGTTTACAACTCCATCGACATTCTTTTTGTCGTGTATCAATAAATCGAGAATGGCTGGATAATCTGTTTTTTCGATAGTAACTTTACCATAGATGTCTAAGAGATGATTGTTGATGTTTTCTACATCTTTATGAGGGAATCCAAGTAATTTAGATGAAATATAACTTTCGGTAATCATTCCAATTACAATCGCCTCTCCATGGGTGAGATTTTCTTTGTGTTCAGATTCCAAGTAAAATGATTCTATTGCGTGACCGAGTGTATGTCCGAAGTTTAATACTTTTCTAAGACCTTTTTCAAATGGATCTTCGGTTACCACTTCATTTTTGATTTCAATAGATCTATGGATGAGCGGAGCGACAGATTTTGCTGAGATTTCTTTAATCTCTACTACCTGCTCCCAAATCGATTTGTCGTATGTCAATCCGTATTTAATGACCTCTGCCAATCCAGAGCGAATTTCCCTATCTGGTACCGTTTCTAAAAAGCGGTCATCAATAATCACCATTTCCGGATTTGAAAACAATCCGATTTGGTTCTTCAGCACCCCTAAATCAACACCGGTTTTCCCACCAACCGAGGCGTCGACCATACTTAATAACGTGGTAGGGACATTCATAAACTTGATACCACGTTTAAATGTTGAAGCAACAAATCCTCCTAAATCAGTAATAACACCACCACCTAAATTTAGCAACAAACTTTTTCGGTCTGCTCCTAATTCAGTCAACACATTCCAGACTCCAGAACAGGTGTCAAGGTTCTTATTTACTTCCCCTGATTCTATTTCGATGATCTCAATTCTTTTTGTGGTATGGATTTCACTTAAGAACATAGATAGACAAGCATCATGCGTATTTTCATCAACAAGAATGAAAATTGTAGAAGGATTTAAACCGACAATCATCTCATTCAGATTAACATAGGCATCTTCATTAAATCGAACATAATAATTTTGAGATAGAATTGGTGTCATTTAGGTTAAGATTTTTGCTTAAAAACAGATTCAAAAATAGAAATAATTTGAACGTTAGACTATATCTTTGTTAAAAAATAGTTATTATGAGTAATTTGTTTAAGAATACTGAAATAGCATTTTCAATTAAGACCAATGCTGAGTTAGAAAGAGCTTTTTATTTGTTCAAATTGATTCAAAGAGAATCTTTGGTAAAAGTAGGAACTACTTTAACTAAGTTTGCGTTAAAAACGAAGATGCCTGTAGAGGGACTTATTCGTTCGACTGTTTTTGATCATTTTTGTGGAGGGGTAACTGAAGAAGACTGCAAGCCTGTAATTGATAGAATGATGACCAAGAATGTCCATTCCATTTTGGACTATTCTGCAGAAGGTAAAGAGGATGATGAGCAGTTTGATTATGCAATGAGCAAAACACTAGGAACTATTGAGTTCGCAACCAGAGATAAAGGAATTCCATTTGCGGTGTTTAAACCAACGGGATTCGGTCGTTTTGCCTTATATCAGAAGGTAACAGAAAAAAGAGTGCTTTCTGAAGAGGAAACCAGAGAATGGGAACGCGTTGTTGCGAGATATGAAAAGGTTTCTAGTGAAGCGGCAAAGCAAGGAGTGCCTTTATTGATTGATGCTGAAGAAACCTGGATGCAAGGTTCAGCCGATGATTTAATTGAGGCCATGATGGAAAAATACAATAAAGAAAAAGTTGTTGTATTTGGAACCCTGCAATGCTACCGCTGGGATCGTTTAGATTATTTGAAAGCACTTCACCAAAGAGCTAAAGAAAAAGGATATAAAATTGGAATGAAGCTGGTACGTGGTGCCTATATGGAAAAAGAAAGAGAAAGAGCTGAAAAATATAAGTACAAAGATCCTATTTGTGCTTCGAAAGCCGATACGGATGCTATGTACAATACAGTAATGTCCTATATGTTTGATCATTTAGATGAAATGGCAATTTTCTGTGGAACTCATAATGAGGATAGTTCAGAATTACTTGTGAATCTTATCAAAGAGAATAATTACGAAAAGTCTGATGAGCGTTTGTGGTTCGGTCAATTATACGGTATGAGTGATCATATCAGTTTCAATTTGTCAGCATTGGATTTCAATGTAGCTAAATATCTTCCTTTTGGTCCAGTTCGAGACGTGATGCCATACCTTATTAGAAGGGCAGAAGAAAACACTTCAGTTGCTGGGCAGACTAGTAGAGAACTAGATTTGTTAGATGCTGAACGAAAGCGCCGAAAGGTTTAATACCAAATATATTCAATTATAAAAGGGCTATATTTTATAGCTCTTTTTTTTTATGTCTGAATTTCAAGGAATTACCTGCAAACAATATTTAAGTTATGTAGTAGGATAACCCAAAAAATGAAGTACTTTTGCAACTGCTAAAAAAATCGAACAATGCAATCCATCAGAAACATCGCAATTATTGCACACGTAGACCACGGTAAAACTACTTTGGTTGATAAAATTATTGACCAAGCCCAAATCCTAGATGAACGAAAAGAACGTACTGATCTTTTATTGGATAACAATGATTTGGAGCGGGAAAGAGGAATTACCATCCTTTCAAAAAACGTTTCGGTCAATTATAAAGATGTAAAGATTAATATCATTGATACACCTGGTCACGCCGATTTTGGAGGAGAAGTTGAACGTGTATTAAAAATGGCAGATGGAGTGCTGTTATTGGTTGATGCTTTCGAAGGTCCAATGCCACAAACTAGATTCGTATTAGGAAAAGCACTGGAGTTAGGATTGACACCAATTGTGGTTGTTAATAAAGTTGATAAAGAAAACTGTACTCCAGATATTGTTCACGAAAAAGTATTTGACTTGATGTTTGCTTTGGATGCAAATGAAGATCAGTTAGAATTTAGAACTATCTATGGTTCTGCTAAAAATGGTTGGATGAATTACGATTGGAGTGAGCCGACAGATAATATTATTCCATTATTAGACACTATTATTGAAAGTATTCCAGAAGCTCCTTATAAAGAAGGAACACCTCAAATGCAGATTACGTCATTAGATTTTTCGTCTTTCGTTGGCCGTATTGCAATTGGACGCGTGTTTAGAGGAGATTTAGAAGAAAACAAAGATTATATGCTTTGTAAATCCGATGGTACTAGAAAGAAAGTTCGAATTAAAGAGCTTCATGTTTTTGAGGGACTAGGAAAAAATAAGACTTCGAAAGTAAGAAGTGGAGATATCTGTGCCATTACTGGTATTGAAGGTTTCGAAATTGGCGATACTATTGCAGACGTAGAAAATCCTGAAGCATTGCCTAGAATTGAGGTGGATCAACCTACAATGAGTATGTTATTCACAATTAACAATTCACCGTTCTTCGGAAAAGAAGGAAAGTATGTGACATCAAGACACCTGCGTGATCGCTTATATAAAGAAACTGAGAAGAATTTGGCTTTACGTGTTGAAGATACAGATACAGAAGATAAGTTCAACGTCTATGGTAGAGGAATTCTTCATTTATCAGTATTGATTGAAACAATGCGACGTGAAGGTTATGAATTACAAGTGGGAAGACCTCAGGTAATTATTAAAGATATAGATGGTGTGAAGAGTGAGCCTTATGAAACATTGGTTATTGATGTTCCAGAAGAATCAGCTAGTAAGGCAATTAATTTGGTGAGTTTGCGCAAGGGAGATTTATTAGTAATGGAACCTAAGGGAGATTTACAACATTTAGAATTTGATATTCCATCCAGAGGTTTGATTGGTTTGAGAAATAAAATTTTAACTGCAACAGCAGGAGAAGCTATTATGAACCATAGACTGCGTGGCTTTGATGCTTTTAAAGGAGAGATTCCAACATCGAACAATGGAGCTATTGTTTCTGCAGAAATGGGTAAGGCAACAGCGTATTCTTTGGATAAACTACAAGATAGAGGAAGATTCTTTATCGATCCGAATCAAGATATTTACAAAGGACAAGTAGTAGGGGAGAACAATAAGCAGGAAGATATGGCCGTGAATCTTACCAAAGGGAAAAAATTAACGAACGTCCGAAAGTCAGGTACTGACGATAGTGTTAAGATTGCTCCGAAAATTGATTTTTCATTAGAAGAATGTATGGAATACATTAAGGATGATGAATATTTAGAAGTAACTCCTGAAAGTTTACGTATGAGAAAGATAAATTTCAGATAATATTTAAGAGATTATATATAAAAAAGAGCTTCATTTGAAGCTTTTTTTTTGTCTCAATGGTTCAAATTAAGGCCTTTTTTTAACTATTTCATGCATGAAATTGGGCATGTTTTTGTCAATTTCATTCAATTTCGTGTTGAGTTTTATGAACATTTATCAACAGTTATTAACAATTATTATGTTAAATAGAAACTTTTTATAATTTTTTTTTCGACATAGAGAATGCCCTTCAACTCAAGGTTAATTTAATTATGTAAAACTATATAGAAAATCATTTAAAGCCTTTGTTTAAGGGACTTAAAGAGTATTCTTGATTATTCATTTCGTTGGAAATTTAACCTAAATTATGTAACTAAAAAGTGTATAATACAGTGACTATTAGATACAAACGCGGTAAAGTTTTTAACAAAAAATTTGGTGACATTAATATTTGTATATACATTTGAAGTGTATACAACGGTTGTATATATAATAGTTGTCCCCCCGAAATTGAATAGTAATGTTAACAAGGAAGAAAACTTACCTGACTATACTATAAGTAACATATTAATAGCAGGTAACTGGATGAATGAAAAGTTTTCAGATCATTTGAAGCAATATGCGTTATCTATTCAACAATATCAAGTACTAAGTTCTTTGAGAAATTTAAAAGGAGAAACCACAGATCTTTTAAATCTGACATCACAAATGATGAGTAAAAATAGTAATACGACTCGCTTGGTTGAAAAGTTAAGATTGAAAGGGTTGATTACCAGGAATCAAAATCCTACTAATAGGAGGAAAGTAGATATTGGAATCACGGATGCCGGTTTAGAACTTTTAGCAGAGATTGATCCAGTTCAAAAAAGATTTGAAAAGGATGTAACTAGAAATCTATCTAAAAGAGACCTTTTAACACTGAACAGATTGATTGAAAAAATGATAAATAATTAGTAAGAATAAATAAATCAACCCCAAACCCTAAAATTTTCTGGCGGTTTTACCCCAAAATCACCAGAAAATTTTTAAAAATAGTAAGAATGATAAATTAAATTAACCCCATAGAGGTAGTAACACTGTAGTCACAGACAAATAAAGCAGTCCGAAAATGCTTTTCTGTTAGATGGTTAGTAAGAACTTTGGAACTACCTCTTGTTTTTAAAAATAAATTAACCCCAAAAAAACGTCAAAACCCCAAAGACATGTATGCCTCATTAGACAGTAGAACAATTCTATCTACACTATCCATTGTGTTTTCGAATGATACCTCGAAACTTCCTTTAAATAGGGAACAGGAGTATGTGTTTCAAAAAATCACATTACTAAATGCGATTTTTAGAAAGTTCTACTCATGCGGCAAAGTTTTAATCTTAGCAGCCGCACATTCATTATCACATTTTTATACCTCCCCGCAACGGTAGCTCACGATAATAATTGCGGCTGTCTTTACAAGCAAAAATTTAATTAACTAAACCCCGAACAATGAAAACTTTTAAACCCCTATTCAGCATTTTAGTTTTGTCTTTACTGGTTTTATCTTCATGTACCCAAGAAGATACCGAAACTATTTACGAAAAATCTCAGGTTGTGGAAAAGCCGTATAACTATACGGAATTAGAGAATGAAATTCTTCAATTGGTTAATACACATAGAGAAAATTTAGGATTGAACACACTTTCCAAACTAGATATCATTTCAAATGTAGCTTCAACTCATACAAATTATATGATAGCAATAGATGAAGTGAATCATGATAACTTCCCAACACGTCAAAGAAATCTGGTAGATAACGCAAACGCGAAATCAGTCGGTGAGAACGTAGCGTATGGTTTTAATTCTGCCTTAGGAGTAGTGAATGCCTGGATAAAAAGTGATGGACATAGAAAAATTATAGAAGATCCAACATATACCCACTTTGGAATTTCAACAGATTCGAACATAGAAGGTAGAAATTACTTCACACAAATATTCATTAAAAAATAAAAAGTCATGTCAGCAACAGCGATACAATCAGATTATAGCGAAAATAATAAAGTGATGTTAAAAGTCAAGCGAAATACAAAGTGCAAGAAACCAATCTTGATCAATACATTGATACCGAACTTTGAATTTACAAATGCGCAGAATGCAATTGTAAAGCCAGATACATTGTTAAAAATTTAGAAGGAAAATAGCTCATGAAAAGTTGTCCCCACAACAAAAAAAAAACAGTTGCTAAATCTTGTTTGTCGTCCCCACAACGGTAGTATTTAAGATTTTATTTTTACGGCAACTGTTTTTTCCCACATGTGAATTACACTAAAACAGCCGCAATTCTCGAAAAAAACAGTCGTCCCCACGAATATTTTTTGTGCTCAATTATTACAGCTGCTAATTCTTTTGAATATGATGATCTGTCAATAAGTAAAAGAATTAAAAGTTAAAAAAAACTTTTTTAGGTAGCTCAAAGTTATACTATCTTATTAAAAAATCAAATTTTTTTGAGGAAATAAACACATATTTAGTTACTTTATAGGTTAAAAACTCTTAATAACAACCTAATATTAACGCTTAATTTGAGCTAACTGTTATGGATAAAATGACCTTCACCATGACTATTGATGTTGATAAAAACCATTTGGATGTTCTTGATCATGTAAATAATTTGGAATACCTAAAATGGGGTGAATCTATTGCCAAAAAACATTGGGAATACCTCACTAGCGAAGCCAATATTGATAAGCATTTGTGGGTGATTTTGAAACATGAAATAGAGTACAAAAAAGAGGGTAGGCTGGGAGATGAAATCAAGGTAATTACATGGGTAGGAGATACTTCAGCATTGCGTTCTGTACGTCATTTTGAGTTTTATAGAAAAGACGATTTATTAGCGACCATGGCTACAACTTTTTGCTTGTTTAGCTTTGATACACGAAAACCTGTAAAAATTTCAGCGGAAATTAGAAAATTATTGCTTCCTGTGAGTTAATTCCTGCTTTTTAGTTCTATATACTTGGAAAGGAATTTAGTGCTCCTATGATGGTGATGTCTTAACATAACACCAATGAAATTATTTGAACGGTGTTCTTCTATGTGTAAAATTGTATTGCTAATTAAAGCCCAAAAATTATCATAAAATTGCTCCTTGCCGAACCGATTGTTAAATAATCTTACACCAATTTTTTGAAAATTCTCCCATGAATCTTTGTCCTGATATAGCTCAATGGCTTTTCGCGCAAAGGCCTCATTCTTATCTTCAATATGTCCATTCCAAAATTGGTCTTTTACCATTCCTTCAGCACCAATACTTGTGGTAATATTTGGAGTGCCGTATTTCATAGAATTTAAGAGCTTTCCTTTGATTCCGGCACCATAGTCAAGCGGTGCTAAACAGACTTTTGAAGTGCTGTAAACGGATTTGACATTATCGGTCCAGCCTTTTATTATAAAGCCATCTATTGGGTTGTGTAAATCGAAAACTTTTTGTGTTGCATATGCTCCATAAATGTGTAATTCTGCACTTTTGAGCTGTTTTCTGATCAATGGCCAAATATCATTTTTTAGTTTTAAAACAGCCTTCCAATTCGGCTCATGCTTGAAATTTCCTATGGAAATGAAGTTAGTTCTGGAATTAAAATCCGGATATTGAGAAATTTGTTTTAAAGACAAAGTGTCCTCTAAAAAGGGTAAATAGAAGAGCAAATTTGGCGGGATTTGAAAATCCTTTTGTAATAAGTTTATTTCAAATTCAGAAATGATTAACGACAAATCGCAACGATAAATACTTGCAATTTCTCTTTTAGTTATATCGTCCATTGAAAAGTTGCTTTTTTTGTTGGACAATCTACCTTTTCTCAGGAAATGCAGGTCTTCAGTATCAAGGATTTTTAAGGCATCAGGACATTTATCTTCAACGCGCCATCCAAATTGTTCTTCTGTTAAAAAACGGTCGAATACAACAATATCAGGTTTAATCTCAGCCAAAAATTGATCGAAAGTTGTGTTGTTCAATTCAATTTGCACCTCTTGAACCCCTTTTCTGTGCAGATCGAATGATAAATCAGAATGATTTGCCGAAGAACAAAAAATCACTTCACAGTTAAAATTTTGAAAGAAATCAACTATTTGTAATATACGAACACCGGCAGCAGTGGCTTGCGGCTCTGGCCAAACCAATCCGATAAATAACACCTTATGTTTCATATTGTAAAATTAAACTGATTTTGTTTTGAGCAAAAAAAAGCCCAATGAATTTCATCGGGCTATTGCATGTTCCTTTGGAATTATATTAGAATTCCTTTTTTAACTCCATCCTTGGAGAAGTACACCAGAAAGAACGATATAACGATAATAAAAATAGGCCATAACATTCGGGTTCCTGATAGTGAAATATCATCTTGCATGAAGAACGTATATACGTCTTGAGCTAAAACAGCAAGTAAAGAGATGACAAATAGAATATTAGCCACTTTTTTACGCAAGAGTAAAGCAATTGAACCAAGGGCTCCTGCAAAAACTGCAATTGCAAATGCCGCGGTTACCCATGCCGGCACATTTGCATAATAGGTTTGATCTTCGACTGGCATGGCTTGAAGGGTCGTTTCATCCATATATGTTTGTCCGAGATAAGCCATAACCCCCATAACATTCCATATAAGGGCAATAACACTTATTATCCAAAATAAAGTGTTGGGTTTAGTTGATGCATTCATCGTGATATCAATTAGATTAATGTATAGTTTGCATCATTAAATTAATTAAATCATATAGAATTCACAACATAATTGTTAAATATTTGACAAATATTTTTTCTCTATATAAAAAGTTCCAAACGGAATCACAGAAGAAATTAGAACAATATTGAAAATTCTTTTACTCCAATTCATTTCAGATTTTAAGAGGAAAGCGACAACTATGTACATAATGAAAAGTAATCCATGAGGCATTCCTAACATTTTAACATATGATTCATCATTCATCATATATTTAATTGGAGTTGCAATAAATAATAATAGTATATATGATATACCTTCCAAAAGGGCAATTATTCTAAAAAATGTTAGCATAGTAGTAATATTATGGCCGCGAATATACAATAATTTGAAAACTGAAATTATCAAGGTCATGCAAAAATCGCTTACCTCTGAATAGTTAAGCTTCGATACAAGAAATCTACTATATTCTATTTTATGGCTAATGGTTGTACACTATGCATTTAAAAATAGTCTTATTGAGTAAAATCTTGACTCAAAGGAGATGCCAGAGTCGATTTTTACCTGAAGTAACGATGATGATTTCGACTTAAGTTTTGTATTTAGACTTGGTTAGAATAAAAAAAATGAGGACCGAAGTCCTCATAAATTGTTATCCTCTCCGTCGAGTTCCCATAGAGCTTCTAGACGGTGCTGTTCTTGTTTTTTGAGGACTTACTGAACTTCGACTTCGATTGTTCTGATATCGCTGATAATTCGTATTCCCTCGACTTCTTGATTGATACGCTTTATCCATCTGAGACGCACTATTGTTTGAAGGTCTCGTATTGGTACTTTTGTTTGTATTAGGTTGTCGCTGCGTAGAACTTTTTTGTGTATTTCGTGTATTTTGTTGAGCTCTGTTTTTAACATCGTCACGATTAACATTAGAATTTTGTGCCCTATCTCTTACAGCATCTCTATCAATATTTGAATTTTCAGCCCGGTTGCGTGCGTTTTCTCGTGATACAGATGAATTATTTACGCGTTCCCATTGTCCATTATTATTGCGTTGCATTACATTTCCATCTCTATCCGTATATACATTGTTTCTGCGCGTAGAATTATTCAAGTTTGCGCGCTGTGTAGTTGCTCTTCGCCCAGTGTCATAAGTGTTTCTTTTTACACCGTTCTGAGTTCGATAGATGTTTCTTGAATCGTATCTTCCTCTTGCATATCCCGCAGCATATCCATTGTGGTATCCGTGATGATATCCACGATGATAACCATGTCGGTAACCATGAGTGTAACCTGCAGGCCCCCAATATCCATGATGATGGTAATGATGGTGAGAGTAGGTAAACCATCCAAAACTGATTCCAACTGAAAATCCCCAACCCGTATAAGGATTGTAGTGAACACCAAATCCGTAGGTTACTGGACGTGGATAGTAATAACGTCCATACCATGGGTTGTAATGGAACCCAGTTCCGTATACAACGACACCACCGTACACATAGGAATGGTAATAACCAGGAGTATAACCAACGTATACAACTTCAGGTGTACTGTCATATATATAAACGTACTTAACGTTATATACAGGATTGTTTGGAGGAATACTTTCAACGGCTTCAGGACGTTCGGCTGAAACTTTCCAAGGCCCATTTGGATTGTCAGCCACATACCAAACAGCACTTTCAACACAATAAAATTTAGTATCAACTTTTAAAACGGAAAACGAGGTGT
Source organism: Flavobacteriaceae bacterium (assembly GCA_964227255.1). Taxonomy (GTDB): domain Bacteria; phylum Bacteroidota; class Bacteroidia; order Flavobacteriales; family Flavobacteriaceae; genus Lutibacter. The sequence continues at coordinate 57,969 of CAXQVI010000032.1, read as the reverse complement.
TCACAGCATAGGCCATATCAGTTCCCTCAATTTGTTCAAATTTAGGATTCCCATCATAGGTTACATTAACAGTTGCGGTTTGCCGGTCAATAGTAGCAGTTTGTGGAATGTAGTTTTCCAAAACAGCTTCCTTGGCTTCATCTGTTCCAGGGATACTAGCTCTAATAGCTTGGAATTCCTGAGCGTTTGAAGGTACATTTGCAAATTCCTTTGGAAGCGAATTAGGTTCGACAAATTCCCAGGTATTATCTTCAGTACTTTTTGAAGCGTACCAACGTCCATTTAAAAGAACATAATGCATTTGAGAATTAATATCAACAATCACATCATTTTCGGTATTTGAGACTAATAAAAGCGAAGTGTCACTTATTGGTTCATATTTTAATTTTCCTGACGTAACAATCAATTCAGATGGAGTGTCAACTACAATAATATCTGGTGCTGTAGTAATTTCATCCATTTCCTCCGGGGTATTCTCTGCGTCAATTTCCTTTTCAGCCAGTTTTTCTACTTCTGAAGGAATTTTTGTGGTTTCTTGCCAAGATTTAGAAAGAATTTCATCAGAAGTATACCAGAATTTTCCTCCTTTTATAAAATAATCGTTTTTTCTTTTTACCAGGAAAAAAGGTGTGTTTACAACACGCTCTATTTTCGCATTTTCAACTTTTTCTAAAATTGGCTTACCATCGATATAGACCAGTACCGTTGGTGCATTTCTAAAGAAGATATTAGGAGCATCATTATTTAGCTGCTTGTTTAAGGTGTCTTGCGTATCTACATTTTCGAGACTCGCAATAATTCTGTCTAAAGACATTGAGACTTCAGCAGATTTCAAATCATCTATAATAACTTTTTTTAGTTGCTCCAATTTTGATTCGTCTTCTATATCCGGAAACTTAACTGCAGGAATTTCTATGTTTTCAAATACAGCAATTCGAGTCGATTTATCTGTTTCCAGCATTCCTTTGAACCACAATGCGCCAAATATTAAATCATCGTTTTTATCCTTTATTGAAACGGCCATTCTACCTTCCAGAATATTTTGATTCAACGATTCAAGTTGTGGTTGATAGAGTATTATTTCATAATTATTCGAGGCTGTTTTTATTTCTCTAGGCCAGGAAAGTTCTGTTTGATTAGCATCTTGTGAATAACTCAAAAAGCTAAAAAACATTAGTGTTATTGAAAATAAATGTTTCATAATATGTGTTTTAGGTTATAATCGCTCGAATAAGCATTAGCTAATCTTTTCCTATAAAAACTCCAGATTGAATTTTTCCAGCTCTAAGATACTTCACCGTAAAGGAATCTGAATCTGTCAAAGAATACCATTTTTCTCTTAATTCTAAAAAAGCTTCAGGTGTACTTAGTTCAATTCCAGCAATCGATAGTATAATATCCCCACCAACTAATAATTCTCTTCCTTCTATGGTTGTTTTTAAGTACCCGCCTTTTAATCCGAGCTTGTTTCCAATGCCTCCTCGCTCAGAAACGGTAGTGACAAGAACTCCGGCAGCTTGAGGTAGATTAAAAACTCTAGCCAATTCATTTGTTAATAGAACAAATTCCATACCAGTCCAAATATTTCTCGATTCCATGAGTAATTTCGTGGCAACATTTGAAGAGGCACCAAACCCTATTCCATTAAATCCTCCATCTTCAGAAAGGATAAAACTCGCTATTCCAATAACCTCTCCGTTCATGTTAAATAAGGGGCCTCCAGAATTGCCTGGGTTAATAGAAGCGTCTGTTTGAATGTATTCGATAGGTAAAAACTGATCACTCATACCATCAGGTGTCAGCCGTCCACTTACAATTCCTTTTGATAGTGTTTGTTCAAGACCTCTTGGAGCTCCTATGACAAAAATGTCATCCCCAGTTTGTAAAAGATCTGAATTCCCAATTTTTGCAATATGTTTTTCCTTGAGTTGAAAATCTTCTGAAATTTTAATCAAGGCAACATCGGCTAAAGTGTTTGAACTCAGTACTTCGGCCTCATAAATATCACCATCAGGAAATTTTACAGCAACCAAATCTGCGGTGTGCACTACGTGTGAAGCTGTCCAAATAAGACCATCTTCAGAAATCAAAACTCCTGATCCTTGTCCTTGAACAGTATTGACATTCATTCTATCACCTGTTCCTGCACTGACTTCATTAATTGTTTTAATGACTACAACAGATGAATTAACTTTTTTATAGATTTTAGATAAGTTTTGAGCTTGAATAGAACTCGCTACAAAAATCGTTAGTACAAATAGAAATAGATTTTTCATATAAAATTATTGTGGTAGTTGAAAAATGAGTCCTGCTGCCAATTCAAAATGTACAACAGGAATATAAAAACTGGCATTTGATCCACAGCCATATGAGCCACAAAAGAATCCTCCTCCGCTTAACTCCATTGGTAAGATGAGGTTTGCTTGAAATTTGATTCCGAAGCGTTCAGAAAAATACCTCTTTACTCCACCGCCAATGCTTCCAGAAAACATCCAATAATCACTGAACACTCCCGATTTCTCAAAATATCTTGTAGTACCCAGACTAACCAAACCAAAAGGCACTGTGGTTCCTTGCTTTAATTCTTTTACAAATCCTACTTGGTAATGTTCAGCTCCCATGTTAAATTGTTCAGCAGGGAAAGTCACACCTCGGTACGGGATGAAATTTAATTTGGCTTCATTGCGCTGATAACTTAGTTGTAACACATTCCCAGAACGCATACCAAATGAAAGTTGCCCTCCATAGGAAATGTCATCTTTCATATCTAGTTTTCCTCTGTAAGCATCATAGGATCCATTAAATGTATAACCGAACATTGGCGTGATTTCAATAGTTTGTGCTTCAGCTACTAGCATAGCTGAAAACAAAATTAAGAATAAGCTGATTTTTTTCATTTATTTTATGATTTGATCTTTAAGTAATGTGTTTAATAATTTTTTTGCATATGTTTTTGATCCCGAATTGTATGATGAAGGATCTGTAATTGAAGATTGTCCGCTCCACATGATTGATGCCTCAGGGTCGCCTATAGACGTGTCATATAATCTTGTTTCAAGGATATATGATTTTTCTTCACGATAGCCGGTATTGTAATAATCATACCCAGTATAAATATACCTGCGGTAACCATAGTAACCTCTTGGGTAATAGTAATTATCGTTCGTTTGAACATCTCTTGTTGCGACGTCAACCAAATAAGTTACAAGTACAGCATCGTAACCACCGACTTTGATTCGATTTCCGATTTCTTCTTCAGTAAAGTCTTTAATGGATGAAGTAGGAGGGAAAACGATTAAAGCATTGGTCGCGGTAATACCTTCTTCTGTTAATTTTTCAACTACTGTATTTTCAAATGTTGAGCGGGCCTGCATATTTTTTGAAATTGCCATGACAAGAATTTTATCAAATTTCTTTCCATTGAAATTTTCTTTGGTCCAAGTACTGTTCATTGCAGATGAGCAGCCTATTAGTAATGGAATGATTAATATTAAACTAAGTTTTTTCATGTAGTAAAATTTTTAGTTGATGATTATTTGAACGATTCTAGATTTTATTCAATTCAATTAAGGTTTCAGAATTATACCGCCTTTTATTAATGAGTGAACTACGAGTTGAGCGTATTGTTGAGCTACGTTGTCCATTTGTGTTGGATTTGAAATTTTTGTACTTCCACTCCAGATAATGGCGTCATCTTTATTCGAAGCTTTTACTTCAAACAATCTCGATTCTACCATATATTGACGTTCTTCTCGGTCAAAATCTGAGGTATGCGCATATACATAAGTATGCTTGATATAATCTAAATAGGGTGATGTATACGGATAATAATAAGACCTGATATTGTTTTCGTAGTAATAATCACTTTTATTTCGAATTTCCACATCTACCACCGTAGAAACCAGAACGGCATCATAATTCCCTTGCATAACTCTTTTTTCGATGATCTTCGAACTTACATTTTCAAAATTCTCATCTAAAGGAAAAACATTGAATCCTTCAGTAGCACCAATTCCTTCCGCCTCAAATAATTGAACAGCGGCATCTTCATAAGCGCTTCGTATTTTTTTGTTCTTTGAAATGTTTAAAACTAAAATATTTTTAAATGTCTTCGGATTATAACCTTCTTTTACCCATGTATTTTTCATAGTAGAAGCACAACTTGATAGTAATAACAAAAGAGTAATAGGTGTAATTTTTAGTATTCTCATAAAATTAAATCAGCATTAATTTGAACTTTGGAAGGCTCAAAATGTATTTTTCAAACTTTGCACAGGAGGTGCCATGTTTTCAACCTCCAGTTTTTTATTTTTTGAATTGTTAACTTATCAGGGTATGGTTCTTTTTCAATGACTTAGTTGGATCAAGAGCAGTTTGGTCTTTAATTTTTAGGTTTGAATGAAAAATGTTGACCTCCCAGAGAAGCTTCGTACATAAGTCCCCCAATAGCTTGTGTGAAAACAGCAACACCGCCTTGATAAGCCGCATCGATTGAAGCGCCTGCAGTGATAGCAATAGCAGATGCTTGAGCTCCAAACTTTAAGTTTCCATTGATAAATTTGTCATAGGCCTTTTTGTTTTCAAAGAAAATGACCTCACTATATTGTTGTCCTCCGGCCTGAAACCCGACTGAAGCCTGTTTCAATGTAGATTTTCCTGTTATAGCACCATCTTTATATACGATTCCTTTTCCGACAGCTCCCCCAACACCCAGTCCGGCTTTCGTCACTTTTGGAAAAACAACATATCCATAAGCCTTATTTTTGAAGGCATTTAATTCTGGTGATTCTTTAAGCATATTTTCTAAAGCTTCACTACAATCTTCTTGGAGTTCTGGGTTCCATCCACCAACCTGTGAAAGTGCTGGCGCTGAAATTAAGCACATAAATAGCACTGTGTAAATCAATGTTCTCATAATGTAAATTAATATAGTTAAAACGAATATAGTTAATTTTCGTCTAAAGGGCAGATTTAATTACAATTCAAATGTAAGGGAGTAATGCATAATAAACGTCTTTAAATATACCATCTAAATAAACTTGAAATTTTACGATTTTATTTTTTTAAGGACGTTACACCATCGTTAAAAAGTTTGGTATGAAATTGACAAATTTTTAGCCAGACAAGTACACGTTAATTGAGCTTTAGAAGGGGTCTTTGGTAAAATTATTACCACTCAACAATATATTTTCAATATCTTTCGACACAATGAAGGTGATTGAAGAGGCTAATTAAACGAATACTACTTATTTTTTTTGAGGATTCAAAAGGAATATTTTTTTTTAATGATTAACTCTTATTAGTTTAGCAATCATAAGATTTTGAACCATTATTTTATTTTACTAATTTTTATATGAAATATATTTTTTCCGTTGTTTTCTGTTATTTCTTGATTGGAAGTATTCATTCTCAAGAGAAAAGAAACTTTAAAATTGCAGTAATAATTGAGCACGAAAGTCCGGAGTTTAGTCGGTTTTTTGAACAATTTAAATCGGAAGTAATTGCACTATCTGGTGAAGATGCAAATGTATTATTCCCTGATGAATTCGTGATAAGTACAAATTACAATTCTGAAAAGGCTGTTGAGTCGTACCGTGAATTGCTTTCGTCAGATGCAGATTTAATCTTGTTGTCTGGGGAATCTAATTTCAAGGCTTTAAAAGGGTATCAGCCCTTTACAAAGCCCACCATTTTAATGGGGTTGTATGATTTGGAATTAATTGGTATTTCTTCGGGTAGAGCTACTTCTGGAATTGAAAATTTCAGTTACGTAATTGTTTCGCATACCTACAAAGAAGATTTAAAAGTATTTAAATCATTGTATGATTTTAAAAAAATAGGGATCATATTGGAACAACATATCTATGATAATACTAATCCAGACATATATGCCAAACCTTTATTTGATAGTTTAGATGTTGGATACAAATTCATTCCATTTCAAACATCGGATGACATACTCCAAAATCTGGATGATGTAGATGCTGTATATTTTGCCAATAGTTTTTTGCTTGCCCCCGATGAAGTAAAGCATATTGCGCATAATTTGATGGAAAAAATGATTCCTTCGTTTACAGCAACTTCATTAAATCATGTAAATCTGGGAATACTTGCAACTAACAAAAAATTAGAAAATAAGGCGCAATATATTAGAAGATTAGGCTTGATGGTTGAAGATGTTATTAATGGAACTAATTTGAGTGAATCACCAATCTATTCAAAGTTTGATACAGGACTTACCATGAATATTTCGACTGCAAGAAAGTTAGGAATTCCTATTAATTTGAGCCTGATTGCGACCACAAATTTCGTTGGTGAATTAGACAATTACGACAATGAAAAACGATATTCTTTATTAGAAGTCATGAATGAAGCCATCGACAAGAATCTTAGTCTTGAAGTGAGCCGAAAGGATTTAGAATTAGCCGGACAGGATGTTAAAGCTTCAAAGAGTACTTATTTACCTAATGTCACAGCCTCTGCCACAGCATCATATTTGGATGAAGATTTGGCAGCTGTTTCTAACGGAAGTAATCCTGAGAAATCAACGTCAGGAAATATTTCATTGACTCAGACTATTTATTCAGAGGCAGCTACAGCGAACATTTCCATTCAAAAATCCTTGAAAAAAGCGCAACAAGCAACGCTTACAAGTGATCAGTTAGAAACTGTTTTCAGAGCAATGCAGGCTTATTATCAGGCTTTATCATTAAGGGCAAACCTTCAAGTAAGATATACGAATTTGCAACTGACAAAAAAGAACTTACAAGTTGCACAACAGAATTTTGAAGCAGGGCAGGCTGGAAAGTCGGATGTATTGCGTTTTAAAAGTGAACAAGCGAATAATACTCAAGTTATGTTTGAAGGTATTTCAAATTTAAAGCAAGGTTACAACGCTTTGAATTTTGTTTTGAATAATCCAATTGATTTAGAAATTGAAATTGAGGATGTAAATTTAGAAGATGATATTTTTAAGGTGTACCGTTATGAATCATTTTTGAAATACATGGACAATCCTCTTCTTAGAAAAGTATTCATTGATTTTCTATTTGAAGAGGCTATGAATAAAAATCCAGATTTGAAGGCTATTGATTATAATATGGATGCTCTTAATCGTTCTGTGAAGTTGTATAGCTCAGGAAGATTTGTTCCTACTGTTGGATTACAAGGACAATATTTCTATGAGTTCTCTAGATCAGGAGCAGGGACTGATTTCCCGCCGGCATTTCCAGTAATACCAGATAATTACTACAATTTAGGGATAAATGTTTCAATTCCACTTATAGATCAAAATCTTCAAAATATAAAGAAGAGAACGTCACTTATTCAGGCAGATCAATTGGAAGTTCAACGAAATGAATTTACCATGAATTTAAAACAGAGCATTGAAAATATTGTTTTGAATATTGTGAATCAAATTACCAATATTGAAATTTCAGGGATCACTTTGGAGGCTTCAGAAGAAAGTCTGGATCTTGTTCAGACTTCATACTCTGAGGGAGCCGTAACCATTGTACAATTGCTGGATGCTCAAAATAATTTTCTGCAAGCTAAACTGAATAAAACGAATGCTACATACAATTATTTACTTGCTATTGCTGAACTTGAGCGCGTTGTAGGTATGTTCATTTTATTAAATACTGAAGAAGATAACCAAGCTTTGACAGAGAGATTCAATACTTTCATTCAAACTAAAAATTAATCATTTCATGAAACTAAAAATTAATCAACTATTAACCGTTTTAAGTGTGACTGCAATTTTGTGGTCATGTGGTTCAAATGAAGAAGCGAAAACAGAACAGATTCGTCCAGTAAAATATATGGAGGTTGCGAATTTAGAATCTCAGGAAATTAGAACATTTTCTGGTTCGGCTTCAACTGATAAAATTATTCCGTTGAGTTTTAGAAATAGTGGAATTATTACTGAATTAAACCTAAAATTAGGTCAACAGGTAAAAAAAGGAGAATTTCTAGCGCGACTAGACAATGTGCAGGCCCGCTTAAGTTATGAGAGTTCTGTTGAAGATTTAAACAGTGCAGCTTCTAAAATGAATACTTCAAAGTTAAGTTTGAATCGTGTAAAATCTTTATACGAGAAAGGAAGTACCTCACTAAGTGATTACGAGGCTGCTAAGAATTCATATGTGACAGCTGTGGCGAGTCATGAATCTGCGAAGCGCTCTGTTGAAATTCAGAAAGAGAAAATTAATTATGGATATCTCATAGCTCCCGAAGCAGGTGTTATTTCGAAAGTAAGTGCTGAAATTGAAGAAAATGTTTCATCAGGACAAGAGATTGGTGTATTGAATGCAGGAACAAATATGGAAATCAGATTAGGGATGCCGGAATCGGTAATTAATGGTGTGAAAAACGGAATGAAAGTTTCAGTGAGTTTTTCATCTCTGGACAGCAAAGATTTTGATGCTGAGGTTTCTGAAGTTTCTCCGTCTATTGATGTGAATACTTCAACCTATCCTGTTAAAGTGACTATTCTAAACCCTACGAATGACATTAAGACAGGGATGTCGGCGAATGTTACCTTTAATTTTGAAAGGGCTGCAAACGTTGTTTCTAATTTAAAAGTACCATCGGTTGCAGTCGGGGAAGATGCAAATGGAAATTTTGTATTTGTTATTACAGAAAGCAATGGAAATAACTATGTTAATAAGCGTCCGATTAAAAAAGGGAAATTAACATCTGAAGGATTTGAAGTCGTTTCCGGAGTTAAGGAAGGAGAAAAAATTGCAACGGCTGGATTACAGACGTTGTTAGATGGACAGCAAGTTAAACTGAAAAATTAATTTAAACGTATTTGAATGAATTTAGCTCAGTTTTCAATAGAAAAGAATCGAATTACCTTCACGTTACTTTTTACAATTATAATTATGGGGGGTGCACTGTATGTGAACCTTTCCAGAGATAGTATGCCACCTTATACAGTGCGCGTAGCGTCTGTAATTAGTCAGTTTCCGGGAGCTAGCCCGGAGCGTGTGGAGTTACTGGTAACAGATAAGGTTGAAAAAATAGCACAGGAATTACCTGAATTAAAAGAAATAAGCAGTACTTCGAGATCTGGATTATCCGTAGTGCAAGTAACACTTTTAGATGATGTTGCTCCAAAGGACTTACAGAATGTTTGGGACCGTTTGCGCAGAAAATTGGATGACCTCCAGGGTTTGCCCGATAATGTTGTTCCAAATCTGGATGACGACGGTATCGGAGAAGTGTACGGAATTGCCTTAGGTTTAACATCTGATGGTTATTCTTATGCTGAAATGAAGGAATATGCCGACGATATTAGAGATGTAATGATTAAGTTGGAACCAGCTGCGAAAGTAACGTTGGGAGGGGTGCAGGACGAACGCGTTTTTGTGGAGTTTGACAATGCCCGTCTTAAAGAATATGGTCTTTCTTCAAGTAAGTTGCAAAATATTATTAAATCGACAAATATATTGAGTTCTGGAGGGCAAGTCAATTTGGAGGATGAACGGATTATATTGGAGCCTACAGGAAATTTCGAATCGGTTGAAGATATTCGAAAAATGCTTGTACCCGTGGGTGATGGTACTCAGTTGGTTTATTTAGGTGATATTACAAAAATTACGCAGGATTATATTCAACCAGCTTCACAGATAGTAACGGTTAACGGAAAAGAGGCTATTTCTATTCATATAAATTTGAAAGAAGGCGCAAATGTGGTGCTTTTAGGTGAAGAGATTGATGTCTTAATGACTGAAATTAATGATGAACTTCCAATTGGATTGGAATTGATTCGCTTGGCATCTATGGATACCTATATCGATGCAAAAATATCTGATTTCGTTATTAATTTATTACAATCGGTTTCAATTGTTTTAATTGTGATGCTTATGTTCCTTGGAATTCGTTCCGGATTGGTAATCTCTAGTTTGATTCCAATTGTAGTGATAATGACTTTAATGTGGATGGGTATTCTTGATATAGGATTGAATCAGGTAACTCTGGCTGCATTAATTATGGCACTGGGTATGATGGTGGATAATGCAATTGTTGTGGCTGAGACAATTATGGTGAAAATGGATGGTGGGAAATCTGCAAAAAAGGCGGCTATTGAAGCTTGTAGTGAATTATTTACGCCATTACTAATTTCAACGTTAACGACTTCAGCTGCATTCTTAGCATTTTATTTAGCTGAATCAATTATGGGAGATATTGTAGGGCCTATTTTTGTTGTAATTTCAATTTCATTGTTGTCATCCTGGATAATCGCTTTAACTATAATTCCTTTGTTCTGTTTTATGTTCTTAAAAAAGAAAAAGGAAGGAGTTAAACCGAGTGCGATTGATCAGACAATTATGAAGATGAAAGTTGGTTATAAAGGATTGATTTTAGCAGCATTGACAAACAAATACAAAGTGATTGGAGCAATTGCTATTGCATTCATATTAGCGATGTTTGGATTTACAAAAATTCCATTTGTTTTCTTCCCGGATAGTGATCGTAATATGATAACAATAGATATCAATCTTCCTGAAGGGACTAAAATTGAAAGGACAGAAGACTTAGTAGCAGATATTGAGTCTTATATCAAATCTGATTTATTGGTAAATGAAGGACGTCCAAATGGTATTACAGATTGGTCTGCCTATATAGGGAAAGGACCGGATAGTTACGATTTAGGATACAGTCCTGATGAACCGAATTCAAACTATGCGCACATTTTGGTAAATGTATCAGATTTTACATACAATGCTGAAATGATTAGAAAGCTGGATACCTACTGTTTTGAAAGTTTTCCAAATGCAGATGTAAAGATTGGTTTTCTTGGCTCCGGAGGAGGAGGAACTCCAATTGAGATTAAGGTTTCTGGGGATAATCCCGATGAGCTTGCCAAGATTTCAGAGCAAGTAAAATTAAAGCTTGCTTCAATTCCTGGTACAAAAAACGTGAAGGATGATTGGGGACCAAAAAGTAAGAAGTTTGTTATTGATATTGACCAAAACAGAGCTCAGGCAGCCGGAATTACAAGTCAGGATATTGCGACTTCCCTGCAAACGGTTTTGGACGGTTTTAAAACAGGTGAATACCGTGAAGAAGATAAATCAATTCCGATTTTAATGCGAAGTGATAAGAGCCAGCAACAGGATTTAGCTTCCTTAGAAACACTTAATATTTATGCTCAAAGCACTGGAAAGAGTGTCCCATTATTACAAATTGCTTCAATCCTACCTCAATGGCAATATGCAAAAATCAAGCGTTTTGAAATCAATAGAACTATCAATATTTCTAGTGAATTAAAGGAAGGTGCAAATGCTTCTGCGATAATGAAAATTATGAATCCATGGCTGGAAGAACAGAAATCTAATTTGCCAAAGGGTTATTTCTATCAATTAGGTGGAGATGCGAAGAGTACGGCGGAAAACATGGGAGCCGTAATTAATTATTTACCTCTTTCAGGTTTCATTATCTTACTATTGCTAATTATTCAGTTTAATTCTTTTAGAAAAACAACCATGGTAACATTAACCATTCCATTAGGAGTTATTGGAGTTGTTATTGGATTACTAGCATTTGGAGTACCATTTGGCTTTATGGCATTTTTGGGTGTGATTTCCCTGGCGGGTATTGTCATTAATAATGCAATTGTATTGATTGACAGAATTGAAGTTGAACAAAATACACTGAAAAGAAATATTCATGATGCAATTATTGCTGCTTGTTTGCAACGATTCAGACCAATTCTACTTGCGACCTTTACAACGGTATTAGGACTAATACCATTGTATTTAAGTGGAGGAGAAATGTGGGAAGGAATGGCTATTAGTATTATCGTAGGACTATTATTTGGTACTATAATCACCCTATTATTTATTCCAAGTATGTATAGTATTCTATACAAAGTTCATTATAAGGACTACATATTTAACGAATCGCTGCTATCTGATGAAGCTGATTAAAAATTTATTTCAATTTCGATTTGAGATATACTTTTTAAGTATTCTCTTGATACTTTTTGGGTCTTTATTGTTTCCTGTAAAGTTCTTTGAGGATGTTATGCTTCCTATATTCTTTTTATTCAATTTAATATCTGGTATCTTGTTAATTTATAAACGAAAAAAGATAGTAAAGTTATTTTCAATTCTTTTTCTGCTTGTATTAGTTATACAGATATCTTCAAACATGTTCGGTGAGTCGGTTGAATTTTTTGATCTTGGAGGATTCGGATTGTTTTTTGTCTTTTACTGTGTTATTTCTGTTGTTATCATTGAAGAAATTTGGTTAACAAAGAAAGTGGACAGGACCTTGATTATAGGTTTAATGGCGGGTTATTTGTCTATTGGTTTGGTTGGATTCTTTATGTTTGCGGCTATTGAATTCACAAATCATAATTCATTTAACGGATTGTTAGTTGTTCATGGACTGGATGGGAAATTGGATTCACTGATGTATTTTTCGTATATCACCCTACTATCTATTGGTTATGGAGAAATTACGCCTGCTACTGCCTTAGCTCAAAAAGCTGCAATCCTGACCGGTATCCTTGGGAATTTTTATACAGTTATTGTAACAGCAGTTGCTTTGGAGAAGTATATTAGAATTTCAAATAAATAATTTTTCTAATGCCAAATTTAATTTGGTCAAATAGAAGTATAAAAGCCACGATTATTCAACTCAAATTTTTTCCATGAAACAAAAATTTTTACTCGTATTTTTTTTATGTACCGCAATTGGATTTGCTCAAAAAAAAGTACTTGACCACAAAGACGTAGCGCTATGGAATACCATTCAAAACAAGGCTATTTCAAATGATGGAGCTTATATTCATTATATCATAAAAACAGGTGAGAAAGACACTAAATTGAAGTTAACTACTTCAGAAGGAAAAGAAGTTTTATCGTATGAACGCGCTTCAAGACCACAATTTACATACAACAATTCGTATTTAATTTTTACTATCGGGTCATGGAATGATGATGTTCTTGAATTGAAGCGCAAAAAAACCAAAACGGAAAATATGCCAAAAGATACCTTGGCAATTTTTAATTTGACTTCAAAAACATTGGTAAAAATACCAAATACAAAAGAATACAAGCTTCCTTTAAAATCGGGAGAATATCTAGCCTACGTACTCGAAGCTCCAATAAAAATAGATAAGAAAAAAGAGGAAAAAGAGGATAAAACTGAGAACCCAGCTAATGAGGAAGAGGACAAGAAGAAAGCGAAAAAAGCAAAAAAGGTAAGTAAGAAGAATGGATATCATCTTGTAGTTCGTAATCTTAAATCTGAAAAACAGGATACTATTAAATATGTATTATCCTATCAAATTGCTGAGACGGGCACAAACGTGGTAGCTTCAACCACGGGTCTGACTTCAAAAGCAGATAACAATGTTGTTGTATACAATCCAAAGTCTGCCGAGCTTATAACAATTCACAGTGCTACAAAAGGAAAATACAGCCAGCTATCCTTTGATGAAACTGGAGAGCATTTAGGATTTGTTGTTGATCAGGATACGACAAAAGTTTTGACAAGACCATATCAATTATTTTATTGGAAAAAAGGGGAAGTGAAGGCAAATGAATTGTTGTCGGATGCCAAAGCACCACAAGGATACCTGGTGTCTAATAATGGAAGAATTGGTTTTGATAAAAATGGCTCAAAAATGTATTTCGGACTAAGAACTGCACCAATTCATCAGGATACTACCTTATTGAAAGAAGAAATTGTGGATCTTGAAGTTTGGACTTACAATGAACCAAGATTGTACACAATTCAGGAATTGCAAGTGAAAAAAGATAAGAGCAAGTCGTACACAGCTGTATATGATTTAAAATCAGGTAAAGCAATGGCCATTGCTAATATGAAATATCCAAGCGCTATTATTGGTGATGAGGGCAATGCATCACATGCCTTGCTAAGTAATCCGGTTCCCTATCAATTGGAGAGTCAGTGGACCATTGAAAATGCCAGGGATATTGCATTATTTAATATGAAAGATGGCAGTATTATTCCAATTTTTGAAAAGTTCGTAGGGTTTGTAAACTTAAGTCCTAAGGGCAAATTTGCATATGGATATCAGGCTAAGGACAGCGCATGGGTGGTATATGATATAGAGGCAGGTAAAAAAGTTCAATTGACGAAGGGAGCTCCTTTTTTCAATGAACTGAACGATTCCCCTCGAGATCCGGGTTCTTATGGACTCATGGGTTGGGCAGAAAAAGATGCCGCAGTATTTATTTATGATCGTTATGATATTTGGAGATTCAACCCTAAAACAGGGGGTAAGGAGCGAATAACAAAAGGGAGAGAAAACAAAACTTCCTACAGACGTGTTCGTTTAGATAGGGAAGAAAGAAGTATTGAATCGGATGCTGTCCAAATTGTAAGTGTTCTCAATCAGGAAAACAAGCATACTGGATATGCAAAATTAGATATCAAATCAGGGAATGTACAAAAGTTAATGGGAGGTGCTTATCGCATTTCAGAATTAACAAAGGCAAAGAACGCCAATACAGTTTTCTATTCAAAACAGACTTTTGAGCAATTTCCAGACATCTTATCCAACGACTTAAGCTTTAAAAGTGAAAAACGTGTTTCAAATGCAAACCCTCAACAAAGTGAATACAATTGGGGGACTGCAGAATTGGTAAAATGGACTTCATTGGACGGGAAGGAATTAACAGGAATGCTTTACAAACCTGAAAATTTCGACCCAAATAAAAAGTACCCAATGATTGTGAATTTTTATGAAAAAAGTTCTGATAGGGTTTTTAATCATAGAGCTCCATCTTGGGGACGTTCAACAATCAACTATAGTTTTTACACGAGTAGGGGATATATCATCTTCAATCCAGATGTGCATTACCGCATAGGATATCCTGGAGAAAGTGCTTATAATTGCGTCATTCCTGGCGTTACCAGTCTAATTGAAAAAGGATTTGTAGATAAAGATAATATTGGTGTGCAAGGGCACAGTTGGGGAGGATATCAGATTGCATATCTTGTTACCAAAACAGATATTTTCAAGGCAGCTGAGTCAGGCGCACCAGTTCCAAATATGATAAGTGCTTATGGAGGAATTCGCTGGGAGACTGGTTTAAGTCGGCAGTTTCAGTATGAGCATACACAAAGCAGAATTGGAGGCACTCCTTGGGAATACCAGTCACGATATATTGAAAATTCACCAATTTTCTTCATGGATAAAGTGAATACACCATTATTAATTCTTCACAATGATACAGACGGACATGTGCCATGGTACCAGGGAATCGAAATGTTTGTGGCTCTTCGCCGCCTTGGAAAACCAGCTTGGTTCTTGAATTATAACGGCGAACCCCACTGGCCATTGAAATTCCAAAACAGAAAGGATTTTAATATAAGATTACAGCAATTCTTCGATTATTACCTGAAAGGAGCCCCGATGCCTGTCTGGATGGATCGTGGAATTCCGGCCGTTGAAAAAGGAATTAATCAAGGATTGGAATTAATTGAGAAATAACTTAAAAAGTAGCAGTTTTCCTGCTACTTTTTTTATATCACGTATTTAATGATAGTGTTTCGTGTCAAAATTGTAATTTTTGAAAACTTTTTGAAAATTATCTCATTAATCTTTGTCCAAAAACGATTAATCTGAGTATTTTTGCAAATCGGATAATTTTTGATAAAGAAAAATTTTGAATATAACTGCTACCGAATTAGAAGAAAGGAAAACCGGAAAAGATCTGTATCACTATCAGAAGGCCGCAATCCATAAAATCTTTAAATGCTTCGAAGAAGCGGCTGAAGATTACCATTTGTTATACCAATTACCAACAGGTGGTGGAAAAACAGTGATATTTTCAGAAATCGTGCGTCAATACTTGAAGCACCATATGAAAAAGGTGTTGATTATGACACACCGTATAGAGCTTTGTAAGCAAACATCAGCAATGTTGTCGGAGTTTGGTGTAACAAACAAAGTAATTGACAGTAAGGCAAACCTTGAAGATCAGGGAGACTATAGTTGTTTTGTGGCAATGGTTGAAACGTTGAATAACCGTTTAAACGACAATAAGTTGGATATATCCGATATCGGACTTATTATTATCGATGAGGCACATTATAACTCGTTCACCAAACTATTCAGATTTTTCGATAAGTCTTTTATCCTAGGAGTGACTGCAACTCCATTAAGCTCGAATATCAATTTACCAATGAAAGATAACTACGATGAACTAATTGTAGGTGAATCTATTGAACAATTGATTAAGAACAAATTTTTGGCTCGCGCAGTTACTACTACGCACAATGTGGGTCTTACCTCATTAATTGTGGGAGCAAATGGTGACTATACTGTAAAATCATCTGAAGATTTATATACAAACCACGACATGCTTTCGAAGCTGATAGGAGCTTATGAGGCCAGTTCAAAAGGAAAGAAGACGTTGATATTTAATAATGGTATAAACACTTCACTTTACGTATATGATACCTTTAAAAGAGCTGGATATCCAATTGCTCACTTAGATAATACTGCTTCAAAAAAGGAACGTGCTGAAATTTTAAGATGGTTTAAGAAAACTCCTGATGCAATTTTAACTTCAGTAAGTATTCTAACGACAGGATTTGATGAACCTACAGTTGAAAGTATAATTCTGAACAGAGCGACTAAATCACTGACATTGTATTATCAAATGATAGGTCGAGGTTCACGTATTCTTAAAAATAAGGATAGCTTTAATATTGTCGATTTAGGAAATAATTTTCATCGATTTGGACCATGGGGAGCGGACCTGGACTGGCAGCGAATTTTCCATTCTCCTAATCATTATTTGAACACCTTATTAAGTGATGAAGAGTTGGAAAGTAATTTTGCCTATGAAATGCCCGAAGAAGTGCGCAAGGAGTTCTCTAAATCTGAAGATGTGTCATTTGATGTAAAACAAACATACACCTCATGTGTTCGCAAAGGACATTCCTCTAAAAAAGTTTTAACCTTGTCTATTGAGCAACATGGGAAAATATGTATTGAGAATTCAGAAGATGTTTATGATGCTTTGACCTTAGCTAATCTGCTGGGAGAAGACATCGATTTCCGTATTTCAAAATATGTAAAGTGTATCAGTAAGAGTACTCATAATTTTGTGGATTGGTTAAAAACCGATTACCGCCATAAACTAAGAGCTTATTTATTCGAAAATTTTGATCGCGTATTCGAAGAAATTCATGGATACCCTCCAGAAGATTAAGAAAATCAACTATTTAATTGGAATTCATTTTTAGTATTTTTGATTCAAAATAAATTGATTTGAACCAAATTTACGCTCTTGTGATGTTTTTATTTCTGGGATTTGCAATGCAAGCTCAGGAATCAAAGACATACAGAGAATATTTGTTTTCCTACAATTTTACGAATAAATACAAAGAAGGTAAACAATTCAGAGGTTCAGGAGAGTTTAAAATTAATAGTCCGCACGAATTTAATTCCTATTCATTTTTTGGTTCTTTTCAATCACTTAATAAAAAAAGTGATGAATATGTCAATTTCAAGAATTTGAGGCCGCGCTTCTGGATTTTAGGTTCAGGATTGTATTATAACGATAACCTGTATACTAAGAACAGATTTGAAATTCGACTTATGCAGGGTACCGCTTTTTTCTTAAAATTGGGAACGAATTCAAGTATCAAGAACTTTGTCCGACTTGAAGAACGATTCCAGCGAAGTCTGGGGGATGGAAATTGGAGTGATGGCTATCGTTTCAGATACAAGCTATCCACTGCTTTTTCTTTAGGTGATTTATTATTTGATTTTACAAAAGGTTTGTATATTCCTATTAGTCTTGAAGCGTTTATAAACCTGGAGAAAGCTGAACAATTTAATGATGTCTTACGTCTGAGTTTTGGTTTGGGTTATAAAATCAATTCAAGGTGGAAAATGGAAACAGACTTGCTTTACAAAAGAACTCAAGATCAAGGATTCAATATAAATTCTGATAATTTCTTATTGCGTTTGAGATTTTTTAATACACTGAAGAAAGGAAGAGGGTTGTTATTCAAGAATAATGAATTATTTGATCTGATTGAAGATCAATAATTAAAAACTCCATTTTAGGCGCCAATACACACCATTTCCAATATTGTCGAATTCTTGCTGTGGCAATTCCTGCCAAAATAGTTGTCCGAACAAATCCAAATCGAAATTTGTAGCCAATCCAAGATTTAACGTAGGGAACAAGGTTAAACTATGCACTCCAAAACTGTACAATGTGGCTATAGAAGCACTAATAATGGGACTAAACGGATAGCTTCCGTTAAACATGACATTATGTGTTGCAGGCATTAAATTCGCGGCATTTGGGACTTCAGAAATAGATAGATTGGGGTTGATGAGTTCGTTTGTTCCGTTGGAATTATAGAGGTAGGTTCCCAAAAAGTAGAAACCATTCACGAAAGCATAATCAAGGCTGGTAGAAGCACTTAAACTAGTATCAGTGGATGTATAATCGTCAAAAAACGTCAACTCTCCCTTAAAACCAAGTGTTCCAATATTACCTGCCCACCCTGTTCCCAGGGCGATTTGTTCTTCAAACTTACCTCCAAGCATTTGAAAATCGTAATTCCATTTATTGAACCGATACTTTAAGGCAGTGACATCGGTCGCCCAGTTTCCAGTAAACTTATAAGCAAAATCAAAGGAAGAGAGATAATCAGGAAAGAACTGCATACGTATGGCGTCACCACCTTCTCGCTCCTCATAATCGAAGTCGTAGATGTTGTAATTATTAAATAAATCATTCGGATTCCAGGTGGTGTTTATTCCCCAGTTAATGCGTTGACGTCCCATTCTTATTTGAAATTTTTCATTGGCATAATCGTAATACAAACGATCGACTATGGTACTAAAAACCAAATCGTCATTGTTCACCCATAACCATTCCAAAGGAAGTATGCCGTTATATTCATTTACAAAATCCCCGTAATTTGGAATTGAACGTACCGATTCTCCGAAAAAGATTCGATTTCTAAACTGTGCTACCCATGTACTTCCTCCTTCAGTGAAGTATGAGAAATTCATTCTGTTATGGACAAGATTATCTACAGGATTTCCATTCGTAAAGTCAGAAAAAGTGATGGTTTCCATAAATTTTATATAGCCGTTAAAACTCAAATTTTCACGTGATTTTCCTGATTCCTGAGCATAATGCACTCCAGAAATCAGCAAAAGAATTGTAAAAACAAGATTTTTAGCGAATTTCATCTTTAACAATTTTACCATCATCGATATAAATTACACGTTTTGCACGGTCAATTACGCGTTGATCATGTGTAGCAAAAACGAAGGTCATTTGTTCTTCCTGATTTAATGTATACATCAAATCTAGTAAATCAGTAGTCGATTTACTATCGAGGTTTGCCGTTGGTTCATCAGCTAATATATATGCGGGTTTTGCTGCTAACGCTCTAGCCACAGCAACACGCTGTTGTTGTCCTCCGGATAACTGTCCTGGTTTGTTGTGCTCTTTTCCTTCCAGACCAACATCAGCTAATAGTTTCATAACACGTGTTTCGCGTTCTTTTTTTGGAGTACCTTGAAGCAACATGATAAATTCTGCATTTTCATAGGCTGAAAGCACGGGAATAAGATTGTAAGCTTGAAATACGAATCCGATATTCTCCTGACGAAAGGTTGTCATTTCGCTTTTCTTTAATTCTGAAATTTCCTGATTGTTTAGAATGATATTCCCAGAATCAGGATTATCCAAACCACCAATCATGTTAAGAAGTGTTGTTTTTCCCGAACCTGAAGGTCCTACCAAAGCGGTAAATTCTCCTTCGTTAATTGAAATGGAAACATTATTAAGGGCCTGAACTTTTAAATCATCCTTACCGAATGTTTTATTTAAATTTTTTGTTTGAATTACTGTCTTCATAAGTTCATATTTAAATGGCTCTTATAGCCGAAATCGGATTTAATTTTGTTGCTAATCTGCTCGGGTATAGTCCGCCAATAATGGTTGCAAATAAAATGTAGCCCGTGTAGATGAAATAATATTTTGTATCTAGACTTAGGTAGAGGACAGGATCATAACCAAATGCACTCATTCCTTCTCCAAAAGCTGTTAAGTCGAATCCAAAATGGCCGTAATACAAGATGGTAAAATATCCAAGAATTACTCCACCAGGAGCACCAATGAGCCCGTAAATCACAGATTCCATTACAATCATAATTCTAATACGTCCTGCTTTCATGCCAATAGCTTGCAGAATTCCAATTTCACGTTTACGTTCTAAAATGGACATAGTTAGTGTGTTAACAATTCCGAAGAGTAAAGCAAAAACGATTATAGACATTAGAATAAACATGGAAGTTCCCATCATTTCTTCCATATAAGCAATCTCAGGATAACGGTCTGCATAGCTTTGAATTAAATTGCCAGCCGATTTACCTTTTAAGCTCGTTGTTATTGCTTTGGCATCTCCATTAGTACGAATTAAGATTTCATGACGTGCATTCAGACCAGTCAGTCGGTTTATGCGGTCATTTGGAACAAACACATTGTAATTTTCATAATTGTCGTTTCCAATGCCGTAAATACCGCACACTTTGAAGTTTTTTGAAATTTGCGAGGCATCCACATTCGTGAAACTAATCTGAACCTTTGATTTCAATTTAAGATGTAATTCTTCAGCGAGTTTTTTACCTACTACTATGGGATAGCTTAATTCCGAATCGAGGAAGGTCCCGTCTACCATGCGTTCCCCAATTTTAAGGGTTTGCAATTCTGATTGTGGGTCGACACCAATGACTTTAATGCCATTTTGTCCATGAGCAGTAACAGCGGAACCTTCTGTTACAAAACGAGTTGTAAAGGCTGAAATGCCTTCGGTATTGTTTAAAAGTTGTATAAGAGCCTCCTGATTTTCCAAGGTATTGGAAATATCATTATCGTAATCGAAAGTATTGGAATGTATTTGCATACTTCCCACTTCCAAATCAATCATTTTATTCACACGAGATTCCATAAAGCCCATTGAGAATCCCATTAGAAAAATAGAACTCCAGATTCCAAAGATGATTGCAAATATTACGATAAGCGAACGCAATCTGTTGCGCCAGCAGTTTCTCCATGCTATTTTAAAAAGTGTTTTCATATCAATTCTGACGCATGGCATTTAAAGGATTCAACTTCCATAATTTCGAAACAATATAAAACGAGGCGAAAAAGCTTATTACAAGAATAATTAGTGAATTATTGATGAAAACCTGGGTGTATAATCCAGTTCCCATATAGGGCTCAAAGCCCTGTTCTATCATTCCTTTTGCAGCATTTCCCTGGAGCTCAATTGGATTCACATTTAAGTGGTAAAGCAGAGGTATACTTACTAAATTTCCAACAACTATTCCGATAAGAGCCAGTATGGTCAATTCAATCTGAGTCACTAAAATTAAGGTCTTTTTATGCATTCCAATAGCGTTCATCACTCCAAATTCGAACTGCCGCTCGTTGTAGAGCATAATAATAGTTCCAATCATTCCAAAGGCTACAATCATATATAGAATACCTACGATGAGCAGACCAGAGTTTGAATCCAGTTCCAGTCCTTGTTTCAATCCGGGAAGGACTTCTTCCCAGGTTCTTGCGGTAAGTGGTTCATTAGCGATGAGTGGTTTAACCTGCCGCGCCACTTCATTCAAATACTGACTATCTTCAATATTGATTAAATAATGTGTGAACCGTTCCGGAGCGCTCAGAAAACGCTGACTTTCTGGGAGTGACATAAATACCATATTCGACAAATCGCCTGCACTAAATCTGATAATTCCTTTGATATTGTATAATCCTGCCGCAGTATACCCCTGAAACCCTTGTCCGATGAGTACTAATGTATCCCCCACATGCACCTGATAGTACTTGGCCATTTTTTCCGTGATTAGCACGTCAGAATCGTTATCGGATAACAGACTTCCCTCAGCTAGTTTACGTTGTAATTTCAGTACTTTGTTATCGGTTTCGGGTCTAATACCCATAACTCCCGCAAATTTTGATTTGATTCCTGTTGATACCAGGGCACCGGATTGCATACGAGGAAAAACACCACTAACATGTTCCAGTTTTTCAATAGTTTCTGCAGGAATCGCATTGGCGTCAAGTGAATTGTCTATAATTTTTTCATCTACATAAGCGCTATCCGTTATCTGGATATAACCTACATAGTTAGAAACCGAATTTTTGATATTGTAGTCATAGGTCCACAATTGCATTTGTCGCATAAACAATACAAAAAATAGGGAAGCGACGATTGAAAGTGATGTAATAATAGCTCTCCGTTTATTTCGCCAAATATTACGCCATGCTAAATTGATTAATTTTTTAAGCATTTTAATTGACTTTATTCATAAACCGCGTAGTGAAATAATACTCAGGAATATTCACATTATAGTCGATGCTAAGATATTCCATAACGGTACTCTGCTTAGGTTTGTCAGCAGGAAAGAATTCCATTTTAGTAGGAATGGTTTCTCCGTCCATCACTTTCACTTGAGAACCAATGATAGTATTCACAAGCTCAAGATCTTCGTCATATGACTTTTGTTGCATTACGTTATAAAACTGTTTGTCGACCCAGATTTCAATTTTTCCCCAGATAACTTCAGCATCGTCATGCGGAATTAGAGATATATAAAAGCATTTTATACCATTAATTGATTCTGAGTCAATGAGTTCATGGTCAAAGTCATTTTCCAGAGAGGTTTTCTTCACCAAATCATCATTGCTTAAATCGGTCCCCATCCAGCTTTGATTCATCATAGATGGAGGCATTTTAATATTGCGTTCTATGGAAGGGATATAGTACCAGATTTCTTTTTCACGTTTAAGGTATGTGGTTCCCTTATCACGTGCTGGTGATGCAATGTACATAAGTGCATAATCATCATTTTTTGTCCAGCTTTTTACCGTCATTTCCCTGCTGTATTTTGGTCTAACGGTTGTGATTTTCATCGTCGCTATAGAGGAAGTTCCTCTTAAACGATTTTCAGCTTTCGAAACAACTTGTTTTAAATCAATGTCCTGCGCAAAGGGAAGTTGCACACTTAACAACGTTATTACTGCAATGAAAAAATTGCGCATGGTCTAGCTGTAAATAAAAGATTAAAGACTCTCTAATGTACGAAAATTGAGTCGAAGCTTCAATGATTTAACGAATTATTGATTGAATTTTTTTGTGCCTCTGAATGCAATTTTCTAAGAAAGCAAGCGAGCATGATGACGAATTTGGTTTATACTTAAATTGTATCTTCACATGAAGCAAATATTCTATTCGATGAAATTCATAAAACTAAAACTCTTTACCAACAAACTAGAGGCCGAGCGCGTCTTCTATTCCCAAACTTTGGGGTTTGAATTATTGGATACTTTAAAAGATAAATTTACAGTGAAAGTAGGAGGGACTGAATTGACTTTTGAGTATTCTGACAAAATGCATTCGTATCATTATTGTTTTTTGATTCCATGCAATCAATTGCAGGAGGCTTTAATATGGATGGAGGAGAGGACAGAGTTAATTGACATTGAAAATGGAAGAAAGATTCAGCGATTTGAGTCTTGGAATGCGGATTCCTTTTATTTTTTGGATGCCAGTGGAAATGTGGCTGAGATTATTGTGCGTTACGATTTAGAAAATGAATCGGGTCTCCCTTTCAATATCTCAAGTATACTGGGAGTAAATGAAATGGGGATGCCAACCAGCAATGTAGCGCAAACGAATGAAAAACTGGAAAATGAACTTCAAACAAAATTCTGGAAAGGCGATATGAAGCGTTTCGGAACTAACGGCAATCAGGAAGGGATTTGGTTGCTCCCTAATTATAATATCAAAGATGTTTGGTTTCCAATACAAGGAAAAATTATTGCCGAGGATTTCGAGGCGCTGGTTGAGAATAATAGAACAATTTTTCAAATTTTATTTCAAAATGAACAGTTAGAAATAACGAAAGTTGAGTAAGTTTACTTTAAAGGACTATTTTATGAAGCGATATATATATGTAACCGTTATATTTTTGATTGCGATGAAATCTTATTCTCAGAATTCAAAATTCAGCATAGATTTCAATTATCCCATCCTTATGGATAACTATTTTATTGGTGAAAATTACAATGGAATTATTGACATTGGATTGGATTATACTTTTGAAAGTGCCAATACCATGAATCTTGGTTTATCGTTTAATACATCTATTCTTCAGAACAATGCTAATAAAAATATTGGAAACCAATTTAAAGTAACGAGCTATGTATTTCAACCTAAATTAATGCTTGTTGGTAATTCAGTGCTGTTAGGTGGCTTTAGTCCATCGGTCGGAATAGGGTATTCCTTTTTCTTATTTGATATAACAGGTTCATCTAATGGTTTTTCAGATGCCGCAGGCGATACCCAAAGTGGTTTTAATTTAAACCTAGGTTTGGCGTATGACTTATCAGACAAGTTTTTTACCCAAGTGCAATACGATTTTTTTAAGACTTCTGTATCTGATGGAGTACCCAAAATTAAATACAACACAAATATTAACCTGCTAAAAATAGGGTTAGGTTATAATTTTTGATTTTCAATAAATATTGATTTGTTGTCATATTGAGCAGGGCTGAGCATTGGAAAATGTTTAATGAACATTTTTAGTAAAAGTAACAGATGGTGGGCAAAGTGTCGAATTATCTATGAGAATCTAGTTCTGGTTAATTGAACTGATGTGCTATATTCGAGCATAAAAAAATTGTATATTTCTATGTTCTGTTGAATCAGAACGACAGCTATTAACTACAAACCAATTTCAACTATTATGAAAAAAGGCGTATTATACTTTGGTCTTATTTGTTCTTCCATATTTTCGTTTGCGCAAACCAGAGAAATTCCATTAGATACAGCGGTTGTTACATCTCATACTACAACTATAAATGGAGCAAAGATTAGTTACACCGCTACAACAGGAACTCAGCCTGTATGGGATACTTCAGGCAAGCCTGTTGCGACTTTGTTTTACACTTATTATAAGCGTACAAATGCAGGAAATCTGTCCGAGAGACCTCTGTTGATCTCATTTAACGGTGGGCCAGGGTCAGCTTCTGTATGGATGCATGTGGCCTATACAGGACCAAAAATTTTGAATATTGATGACGAAGGACATCCTGTCCAGCCCTATGGGGTGCAAGAGAATCCTTATTCCATTTTGGATGTAACAGATGTGGTGTATGTGAATCCTGTAAACACAGGCTATTCCAGAACGATTCCTACAGATGGAAAAGAAGTCGATAAGGATTTCTTCTTTGGAGTAAATGCTGATATCAAATATTTAGCAGAATGGGTGAATACCTTTGTCACCCGAAATCAACGCTGGTCTTCTCCGAAATATTTAATCGGAGAAAGCTATGGAGGAACTCGAGTTTCTGGATTGGCATTGGAGCTGCAACAAAGTCAGTGGATGTATTTAAACGGTGTTATTTTGGTTTCTCCGGCCGATTATAAGTCACGTAGTTCTGATCCTGCGATTTCAGCGGCATTGCATGTGCCATATTTTACAGCAGCTGCATGGCACCACAAAGCTTTAAATAACGATTTGCAGGATAAAGATTTACTTGATATTTTGCCAGATTCCGAAACATTTACAGTGAACGAATTAATTCCGGCTATTGCAAAGGGAGGTTTCTTGGCTGATGATGAACGAGAGAAAGTAGCAATTAAATATGCGTATTTCTCGGGACTTTCGAAAGAAGATATTTTGCAACATAATTTAGACGTTCCAACCAGTTTTTTTTGGAAGGAATTACTGCGTGATGAAAGTGGTCTGACCGTGGGACGACTAGACTCTCGTTATTTAGGACTTGATAAAAGAGTAGCAGGATCCAAACCAGAATATAATTCGGCTATTACTTCCTGGCTGCACTCGTTTACACCGGCTATAAATTATTATATCAGAGAATATTTGAAGTTTGAAACAGATGTGAAATACAATATGTTCGGACCTGTGCATCCGTGGGACTTTGAAAACAACAATACACGTGAAGATTTGAGAAAAGCTATGGCGCAGAACCCTTATTTGAATGTGATGTTTCAAGTAGGTTATTATGATGGAGCAACAACGTATTTCAATTCAAAATATACCATGTGGCAAATAGATCCAAGTGGAAAAATGAAAGATAGAATGCGTTTTAAAGGCTATAGAAGCGGACATATGATGTATTTGCGCAGAGAAGATTTAAAGACATCTAACGATGATGTCAGAGCCTTTATTAAGGCAAGTACGGCAAATGGCAAGGCAGCGAGATATTAGTGTATTTAGATTTTAAAACAATTGTATATTGCTGAAAATGTGTAAATTAAAGCTTGAATTATTAAAAAAGTTTAGAGCTTATGGTTTTACAGATAATCAGGTTGAAGTCGAATTTATCCGAAGAAGAATTAATTAAAAGAGCCAAAGACAGAGCCCCTCAATTTGAGCTTATTCCCGGATTGATACAGAAATATTATTCAAAAGTAGGAGATGCATCTTATGCAGGAGTTTATGTCTGGGAATCAAAAGAATCGATTTCGGCATTTAAAGAATCTGAATTAGCAAAAAGTATTCCTGCTGCTTATGAAGTGGTTGAAGCCCCTGATATAGAGATTTTAGATATAATGTTCCAGCTTAGGGAATAATATTATAATGAAAACATCAATGTCAGCATCAAAAAAATTATCATTTGAATCTTATAATGACAAGTTCAAAAAAGACATTTTGAAGTTGTTCTATTCCAATTGTCCGAAATACTTTGACCCAATTGATGAGAACGAATTGATTGATTTTCTGGATAATTATGCTGATGAGAACTATTTGGTGGTATTGGAAGGAGATAAGGTCATAGGTTGTGGAGGTCATTATACAAAAGATCAAAAGCATGGTATAGCCTGGGTTTTCTTTGAACGATATGTATTTGGACAAAAAAAATTATTCCATTATGCCGATGTTTTTTACAAAGAGATTGAGCGACGCATGATTGCTGAAAAACGTTTTTTTGATGTTGAAATTCATACCACAAAACTCATGGAACGTTTCTTTAATCGCTATGGTTTTAGAACTATAAAAATTGAAAAAGATGGCTTTGGAAAAGGATTGCATGCCTACACAATGAAAAAACCTTTAAATCCAATTGCATAAAAAAACACCTTAAAAGGTGTTTTTTTATTTTAAGATTGTGGTGTTAGTGTTATAGTGCCGGCATCATCTTGAACACCTTCCGTTACTGTAATATCAGCTGATATGTATGGAGCAAATCCAGTTCGGTTAATCACAATAATATAAACACCCGGTTTCAGACCTTCCAGCCAGTAATTTCCCGCCTCATTCGTAGTTGTAGAAGTATAGGGATCTTGTGTAATATCAGCACCTGATTCAAAAAGATTCACAACAACATTCTCCAGTGGTACAGGGTTTTCGACGGAATCATCTGCCAAATCTCCTTCTACAAATCCAGATATAATTCCTGAGTTTTTCTCAAGTGCAGCTCTAATTACAGGTTTTAACTGGTATTTATTACTTCCGGTATTTACAATAGATTTCTGCACATCCCAATCCAGAATTATGTTGTAGGAGTATCCTCCTTCTAATTCCTCATTGATTTGTATTTTTAAACCTGATTGCTGAGAACTTGGGGTTTCCAAAGGAAATGTTTGGCCAATACCTTCAATTTCGCCCTCAACAACAATAGTATTTCCTTCATCATCGAGAACCAGGCGAATCTGACTTAATTGACCAGCAGGTAATACTTCATCCGCTAAAATAAGGCTTACACCTCCGGTTAAATCTGTTAAATCTACATCTTCAGGACTTTCAAAAGAATCAAATGAAGTCCATCCCGCTTCTTCATCTTCATTTTCATCATAAGAACTATGGTATAAGACATCAATGATTCTCACATTCACTTCAAGATAGTCTCCCTCTTCGTCAATTAATTTTACTTGAATGCGCGCGGTTTGTTCGGGATCACTTCGTTCATCATTACAACTTTGAAAAATGAATCCAGCAATGATACATACAAAGGCTACTAATTTTGTATTAAGATGCATGTGTTTGTTTTTGGTGATTGTTATAAACTTCCTCGTCTGGCTTAAAAAACGTGCCATTATTTTACAGCATTTATGCTATTTAATTGTCTGGAGTATAAAATAGATCTCAATAGTTTTATTAAGGGTTCATTTCATAAAAATACGAATTTGTTTGTTTAAGTTTTTAGTTTTTGTAATCATTTTCTTTTGTGATAAGTTTAGATTTTTTCATTTGAGAAATAAGTAAGCTTCGAGTTAAATATTTAAAGCGCTAAAGAGTATTGTTGATGGGAAAGTTTTAATAAATTAGAGCATAGAAAATCAGTTTATGGAAGATTATAGTCTTGCTCGTGTCATTCATATTTTAAGCGTGGTCGTTTGGATTGGAGGAGTATCAATGGTTACAACGGTTATAATCCCTGCTATAAAAAGAATGAAATCAAAGGAGGATAAAATTGAAACTTTTGAAAATATTGAAGGAAAGTTTGCCTTTCAAGCCAAAATCGCGACATTATTAACAGGACTTTCAGGGTTCTATATGCTGTATTATCTGGATGCCTGGGAACGTTATTTGGATTATAGGTTTTGGTGGATTCATGCAATGACTATTATTTGGCTGGTTTTCACGTTACTTCTTTTCGTACTGGAACCCTATTTTCTACATAAATTTTTTAGAAAACATGCAACTAAAAATCCGGAGCGTACTTTTAAAATTATGCATCGTATGCATATTGTTTTGTTAACTCTAAGTCTCATTACAACTGCTGCTGCCGTTGCCGGAAGTCATGGCTGGTTTTTTGTCAAGTAGTTTTTTAATACATTTTAATTTTTAGAAATAGTGAAGTGCATGCGGAATTACTGTGAATTATTCATTCAGTTTTTTAAATTAGCCATATGAAGAATATTACAACCCTATTTTTAATATGTTTCTTGCAATTCTCATTATATGCTCAATTGAAGGTTGAAAGGTCTGTTATTGAGAAAAAGGATTCTATAAATTACTTGTTATATACACCTAAGGACACGCTTCAATATATGCCTTTAGTTGTTTTTTTACATGGTGGAGGAGAAAGTGGAACTGAGATTGAATTGGTTAAAAAGCATGGATTACCAAAGCTTATTTCAGAAGGGAAAGATTTCCCTTTTTATGTGTTTGCACCTCAGAATCGCTATAAAAAAGGACTGTGGAATGATCGAATTGTGCATGAAAAAACAATGGAGTTAGCAGATTCTTTAAAAGTGGATAAAAAAAGAATTTACCTTGTTGGAATGAGTCGTGGAGGGGATGGTGCCTGGAGAATGGCAGTCAATAACCCCGGGACTTATGCTGCCTTGATTTCCATTTGTGCAGCTTCTATACCGTATATTTATATTAGAAATGTGCCTGAATTACCAGTTTGGTTTTTTCATGGAGAAAAGGATATGGTAGTTCCTGTAGAGCAAACGATTGAAGCCTATACGCGGATGCGTCAATTAAATGATAATGTAGAATTGACATTGTATTCTGAAGTTGGTCATGATTGTTGGACCATAACATTTCAGAATGAAGAGATTTATGAGTGGTTATTATCTCATTCATTGGATTAAAACATATCTTTTTAATTCAAACAGTTAGTTTTCCAATTATATTAATAATTTAGACAAGAATACTTATAAATGAGCAAGTTAGTTAACCTTTCATTTTTTTTATGCCTGTTATTTCTTTTTGGAAATTATGCAACTATTGCTCAGGATAAAAAGAAACCAAAAGTAGCCTTGGTTCTAAGTGGTGGTGGTGCAAAAGGAATCGCCCATGTCCCATTATTACAAAAACTGGATTCATTAAATATTGTTCCTGATTTGGTAGTTGGTACCAGTATGGGAAGTATTGTCGGTGGATTGTATGCTGCTGGATATTCAGGAGATAGTATTGCAGCTTTAGTGGAAACAATTGAATGGGGATTTGTTTTTGGAGAAAAAATATCTTTGAAAGATGTTAGTATTGAAGAAAAATCGGAATTCGCTCATTATTTAACCGAGTTGGATTTGATTAACGGAAAACCAAAAGTGCGCTCTCAGTTGTATAGCGACCAAGGTATTCGAGAATTATTTTCGGTATTATCATTTCCAGTAATAGATATAACGGATTTTGACAAACTTCAAATTCCTTTCAGAGCAATAGCAGTTGATATAGTCAATGGAAATCTGTTTGTAATTAAGGATGGAAAATTAAGAGATGCTATGCGCTCAAGTATGTCAATTCCAGGTGTTTTTAAACCTGTTGAACGCGACGGAACTTTATTGGTGGACGGTGGTGTATTGAATAATTTTCCAACTGATATTGCAAAGGAAATGGGGGCCGACATCATTATTGGTAGTGATGTAGGTGGTGGAATGGCTCCGAAAGAGGAGTTAGAAAGTTTAACAAATTTATTATTTCAAACAGGAATGTTAAATAGTAATTTGTTAAATCCAGCGAACAGAGCTTTGTGTGATATTTTATTGGTTCACAAAACTAAAGAGAACTTTTCTTCAGCTGATTTTTATAAATCTGAACAAATTTATGATTCTGGTTTTCCTGCATTAGATGAAAATATGGATCAATTAATCGCGCTTTCCGAGCAGTTAAATAAATACGAACAGCGCAAGGTGACTTTGCCTCATATTCCACCCAAATTAGAAGTTGAAAAATTTATCTATGAAGGTATTTCAGAAGGTCATTTAGACCTGGTAGAAGCACGATTTGGATTAAAAGAGTCAGAATTTTATGATTTAAGGGATGTTATTAATGGTGTCCAACGTATTATGGGAACTACTTTATTTGATAATGTTAATTTCAACGGACATTTAGAAGATGGTAAGGTTGCCGTAACCATAAAGGGTGTGGAGCATACAAAGCATCGTGCTAAAGCTTCACTACATTACGATGATTATCGGGGTGTAGGTATTGTTTTGAATTATACGGGACGAAATATTCTTGGAGAGGCTTCAAAATTACTTTTTACGGTTGATATTGCAGAACAACCAAAATTAAGAGCGCTTCATCAAATTCATTTAGGAAAGAAAAAAACTACTTGGTGGCGCACAGAATTTGTTATGGAACATTTGCGACAAGACCTATTTAAAAGTGGAGAGCGCATTGATAATGTTAAGCATCAGTTTTACTATGCAAATACGCAGTTTAATTTCAATACAAATTCGTTAAATAGTTTTATTGGTTTAGGTACAGAGTACAAACACACAAAATTATTCCCTTCAACAAACCCAGATTTAGTCGATAATTTCTTGAATCTGCGAAGCTATTATTTTAACCATATGGATGCATTTATTCATTACAATTTCGATAGTATGGATAAGAAACATTTCGCAACCAGAGGAAGTAGAATTTATTTTAGAGGAACACAATCTTTTTTATCGAATGTAAAAGCTGAATACGCCACAGAAAGCATTCCTAAAGTTGACGGAAGCACAAATGGTTTTGCGAGAGCTAATTTAGAAAGTGAGTTCAGAATTCCTGTTAGTAGTAAATCTTCTGCAATTATTGGAGCAAGTGCAGGATTTATTTTTGAAAATGCATCTGAGCCAGATGATGTGTCATTTAAGTTTTATGGAGTGGCAGGACAGTACAATCTGGGAGGGTATTTACAGAATTCGAGATTCGCAAGTCATCGTTTCAATGGTCTTTATGAAGAAGAGTTAATTGTTACACAATTCATGAATTTGGATTTCGGGCTGCAGTGGTCACCAGTAAAAGATTTTTTCATTACTCCGCATGTTGATATTGCTACCGTTGGATTTGGAGATTTTCCTGATTTTATAGAGAACGCATTTAGTCCTAATGGGAAATGGGAAGATTCGGCTGAGGAGAGCTTGGTATTGTCTGGAGGAGCTTTGTTTGAATACAATTCTATACTAGGGCCTGTAAAATTTGATTTTTCATGGGTTAATGAAATTGAAAAGGTGCGTATTTTCTTCGGAGTAGGATTTTTCTTTTAATGTAGGAAGTGCGAACTGGGACTCCATACTGGTGAATTCTTCATGATATTATTAATCCAATAAATTCTTGAATAGTTTATCATTTAATCATTCTACTTATATTGGAATTAAACGAACCCATTAACATGACTCAAAACCATCCAAAAAGTCCTTGGTACAGAATTGTATTATTAATCCTAGCAGGAGAATCCATTTTTATATTACCATTTGTATTAGCCAGAATTTTCAGACCAACATTTCTGGATGTTTTTCAATTAAATAATTTTCAATTAGGAGCTTGTTTCTCGGTATGCGGGACGGTTTCGTTATTGTCGTATTTATATGGTGGAGCCATTGCCGATAAGTACCAACCAAGAAAATTAATTGCTGGTGGATTGTTTTTAACGGCTGTTGGTGGAATCTATTTAGCAACCTATCCTTCCTATACTATGATGAAGGTTTTATGGGGCTATTGGGGGTTTACAACAATCTTTCTGTTTTGGGGAGCTATGATAAAAGCAACCCGAGCTTGGGGAGGGGAGCATCGTCAAGGGAAGGCATTTGGTTTCTTAGAAGGAGGAAGAGGAATGGTAGCGGCTTCCATAGGTGCTATAGGAGTCTTTATTTTTTCAATGTTTTTGCCGGAAGATTTGGATGGGACAACATTGGTCGAGCGTCAGCAGGCTTTTCGCTATGTATTAATATTTGTTTCAATATCAGTAATTTTTGTTGGATTCTTAGTATGGTTTTTTATGAAAGATGAATCCTTAGAGAAAGAAGGAACAACAAGTGGAAGTCCGTTAAAAAATATTGGAAAAGTTTTAAAATATAAATCTGTCTGGCTTTTGATGATCATTGTTTTATGTGGATATGTAGGATATAAATTGACAGATATATTTTCGCTTTATGCTTCTGAAATTATGGGAATGAATCACGTTGATGCGGCTAAAATTGGGACTTTTCAATTGTATTTAAGACCAATCGTTTGTGTGTCTGTCGGGTTGCTTGCTGACAGAACCAGGGCAGCTTTATGGCTGATGGTCGGATTTGGGATTTCTTTAATTGGAGCTATCTTATTCGCATCTGGAATCATTACTGAAGGCTTGTTCCCATTATTTGTGTTGTCATTGGTAATTGCAGCATCTGGAACGTATGCAGTAAGAACCATGTATTTTGCAGCCTTAAAAGAAGGAATGATTCCTTTGGCAGTTACAGGAGCCGCTGTTGGAACCATTTCGGTTGTAGGTTATACACCTGATATATTTGTCGGCCCAATTATGGGTTATCTGCTTGACAATTCACCTGGAATCTGGGGACATCAACAAGTATTTATTATGTTGACACTATTTTCTTTCATAGGATTTTTAACGGCAGTTTATTTCAGTCGCTATACTTTAAAAAAAGATGGGAATGCAATTTAGTCTTATTTCAAAAGTTTATGAATTGGTCAAAAAAAAACAACATCATTTGATGCTGTTTTCTTATAGCTTGTGCACGTAACTGGAGTCGAACCAGCACGACCATTAGGTCACTACCCCCTCAAGGTAGCGCGTCTACCAATTCCGCCATACGTGCAGTTCTGATTAGAACGGCGCAAATATACAATAAATCTATAAACGTAAGGCATGGAAGTTATAAGGTTTTATTGAAGTTTTACTTAAGTTTTATAAAACTACATTTAAGTTTAAAATGTTGATATACAGCGCATTAGATTCTTATATTTGTAAAAGTATTTTGGATAAGTCCTTGAAATTTAGTATTTTATAAAGGTATGTATGCTGTTTCTTTTTGTCGGATTAAATAAAAAGAATCATGAAAAAAATTGTTGCCTTATTATGTTTTGCCCTATTCTTTTCTTGTGAGGAGACTGATGATATCGCTCGAAATATTTACGAAAACAGTGTTAGTCAACCTCGAACCTATGGAATTTATCCACCAAGCTCGGTTCTTGGAACTTGGTTGGCTGAAGATGAAAATGCTGCGATTAAAGGATTTACATTTGAATCAAATGACTTATTAGTCCTTTATGCTTCTCGAACGGAAAGTTTTACCACTATGATTGCAAATAATCCAGGCCTTCGAATTGAGGATTTTTATCAAACGTGGTCAAATAATTACTATAAAATTTATCAAGAAATGCAAGGTGGGGATAAGTTGTGGTACGATTTCTATTTGCGTTCCGAAAATGAATTGGTATTGGTGGAACAATCTTCAATTATATACAATAAGAAGTAGTTATATAAACAAAAAAGGCTAAGCAATTGCTTAACCTTTTCGTGACTTGTCTGGGGCTCGAACCCAGGACCACCTCCTTAAAAGGGAGGTGCTCTACCAACTGAGCTAACAAGTCTGTTGCATTTCTTAAATGCGAGTGCAAATATACCATCTATTTTTTATTTTACAATTATTTTCTTTGATTTTTTATGCGATATTTGTCGAAATATTTAATTTCATAAAAATCAAGATATGATCATTTCTTTAATTGGATATATGGCGAGTGGAAAATCGGCTGTAGGACAAGAACTTGCGAGAAAATTTGACTTAAGTTTCATGGATTTGGATGCTTATATTGAATCAAAAGAAAAGATGAACATACCTCAAATTTTTGAGTTGAAAGGAGAAATTTATTTCAGGAAAATAGAAGGAGAATATTTAAAATATGTTCTCGAGAATTCTGATAATCTGGTTATTTCGCATGGGGGTGGGACTCCTTGCTATGGGAACAATATGGAATTAATAAATAAATACAGTACAGCGATTTATTTGAAGGCTTCAATTAATACCATTGTGGAACGACTCAAATCTGGGAAAAATAACCGGCCTTTGGTTGCTGACCTGGATGAAGATAAGCTCTCAGAATATGTAGCAAAGCATTTATTTGAGCGCAGAAATTTCTATGAACAAGCTCAGTTTTCAGTCAATGTAGATAAGGGGAATGTAGAAGAAATAGCTTTTCAGATTACTGAATTATTCTAATACAGCCTGAGCTGTTCCATTTTCAAAAATAACATTGACATGTTCCTGTAAGGAAGTTGATAATGAAAGTCCTTTAAAATCTGCTTTTACGGGGTACTTCTTATGATTTCGGTTGATCAATACAGCTGTTTTGAATTTTTTTAAGGGTACTTCTAAAAAATGCTTAATACCATAAATCAACGTTGTGCCCGAATTTAAAACATCGTCTACCAGTACTAAAGCCTTATTTTCATAAGCTGAAGTCGGAATATCTGTTTGCACTCCTTCCAATGGGTTTCTCTTATCCATGGTAACCTTGCATAAAATTACATTGACATCTGAGATGGCTTTTAATTCTTTTGCTAGGCGTTGTGCGAAAATATACCCGTTTCCAACAATTCCAGCAATTACAATTTCCGTTTCATTACTATTACTTTCAATAATTTGGAAGGCGATACGCTTCGTTTTATGAGCAATTTGATCGTTGGTAAGTATTACCGATGTATCCATATTTATTTTTTTTCAAATATAAAAAACAATTCTTTTCCCGAGCGTGGTTTGATGGAGTTAAAACAGCGTTCTAAAACCCTTATTTCAAAATATTTTGAAAATAAACCGATATATTCGTTCATACTTCCGCCAAATGGAGGACCCGAATCCAAAGGAAAATCGAACAGGAGTCCAACAAGTTTTCCTTTTGATTTCAGTAAATTGTGCATTTTTTTTACATATTTAGTTCGTAGCTCAGGATTTAGAGCACAAAAGAACGTTTGCTCAATGACTAAATCGTAACTGCCTTTATGTTCAAAAAAATCCTGTTCAAATAAATGCTCTTCAGGAATTTCAGGGCACTGCAATTTCAAATTGTTGAGTGGTGTTCTGGCAATTTCGACGACTCTCGTTCGTCGGAAATCTTTTTTGTAAAGGTAGGCGACTTCGTAGCCATTGCCAGCTCCAGGAACAAGTATGTCAAGATTTTTATTTGTTAATTGGTCAATAAATGTTTTGATAGGAGTGGAGACCTGTCCGATATCCCATCCAGTCGATTTATTCTGATATCGTTGTTCCCAAAAGTGTGCATCCATAAACTACAATTCTAAATCTTCAATATCTCTCCGGTCTTTTTTTGTCGGTCGTCCAACACCTTTTTTACGATAATAATCTTTGGAAAGCTTCAACATTTCAAAACGTTCAAATTCTTCTGGTGGAGTGAGGTCTTTTCGAAACTGATCGACTAATTTGGCGCCAACCCGACTCGCAGGGATGTCTAAAACCTGAATTTTATAGTTGATTTGATTTTTTCTAACAGTAATAATTTCTCCATTAAAAATGAGTTTCGAAGGTTTTAAATTATCACCATTCAACTTAACATGTCCTTTTTTACAGGCGTCGGTTGCAATACTTCGTGTTTTATACAATCGAATGCACCATAAATACTTGTCAATTCTCATTCAGAAATTATCGTTAAAATTTTCGAATTTAGTTTCTTCAAAGATATGAAAATACTATCTTCGCTCACTAAATTAAAATATTAAATGAAACTAAGATATTTATTTATATTATTCCTTTTAGGAGCTTTTGTTATGGCATGCGATGATGATGATAACCCTGCCGATAACCATGATCCGGTAGCTCAGGAAGCAAAAGACGATGCGGATTTAATTGAGTATATGCAGACGCATTATTTGAATGAAGAAGACAATATTATCTATACAATTACCGATGGGCAAACACCTCTTTATAACGATGTAGAGGTAATGGAGTTCGAAAAAGATGATATTAACTACAAATTATATTACTACACACAAACTGAGGGAGTAACTGTTAATCCATATCCGACTGATTCAGTGTTGACCACATATAAAGGAATTTTAATGGATAGCACCGTTTTTGATAGAAGAAGGTCGTTGACATGGTTTTCTTTGACCAATGTAATTGCTGGTTGGAGTCAGGGATTTACAAAGTTTAAAGGAGGAAATCAGGTGATCAATCCTGATGAATCATTTGACTATGAAGATTATGGAGAAGGTATTTTATTTATTCCATCAGGCTTAGGTTATGGAAATTTTGCTCAGGGATCTATTCCGCAGAATTCACCTTTGATTTTCCAATTTACTTTAGCGGAAATTGAACGAGCTGATCACGATAATGATGGCGTTTTATCCATTTTCGAAGACTTGGATGGAAATGGAACTCCAAACAATGATGATACAGATGGTGATTTCATTCCGGATTATTTGGATTCAGATGATGATAATGATGGGATTCTAACAAAAGATGAAGATGCCAACGGTGATGGGGATCCAATGAATGATGATACTGATGGTGATGGAACACCGGATTATTTAGATAACGACACAGTTTAAAAGGTGTTAAACGATATAAAAAAAGCTCTTCAAAATGAAGAGCTTTTTTATTGTATAAATTTGACTTAATTAAAAACAATTCTTGTTACGCCATTTTGCCTTTGGCTTTCTACCACCTTGTCCAGTATATATTCTGAATATGTTGATATGGGCCGTTAAGTAAATGGTACTTTGGTTGTATTCTAACAGTCGTCCTACGTTAGTACCATATTTAGATCGTAATATATCAACCCGTTGTTCTGGTATGGTCTCAAGGCCGTATTCATATCTTATATCTAATCCGAACCATTCAAAATCGACCATTAATCCGGCTTGTATATTTGTTGATGAATCTTCAAATAAAATTGGGGCTTCACCAGTGTCCATAGTCATTTCAGATATAGAATTAAAAGATGGACCAGCATAAATTTTAATAGGTTCCCAGACTCTAACTCCTAATAGTAAAGCAAGATCAGTACTTTTTTGCTCCCAGAAAGAAGTTTCAAGGGCCAGGGGATATTCATTTTTTCTTGTTGAAAAATTAATTTCTGGTCGAATGAGTAATCGTTTCCATTCGAACATAACAAATCCTCCGAATTGAGTTCCCATTGCTTGGTCCGCCTCGTAATAAGTGTCATCCGATGGTGTCAAATTAGAACCACCTCCATTGGCTGTTCCAATATGATATAAAGTTCCAATAGTGTTCCAGTTGACTCCTCCTTTTACTCCAAACACAAATTTTTGAGCAGTAGAGGGGAGACCAACAAATAAAATTGCGATGATAAGAATCTTTTTGAGCATAAAGTTAAATTTTGGGGATTATAAAGTTAGTATAATATTTTAAAGAAACATAAAGACCCGCAAAAAGCAGGTCTTATTTAATATTTTCACACGCAGGTCCCTGCTAGAACCTGTATGAAAGATTTAATTTCATTTGCTCAGAACGCGCGTCAACACGAGCTTCTGGTATTTCTGTAATGTTTTTATTGATGAACGCAACTTCATTCTCAGAAAAGCCTCTTTCATATCGCAAATCCACTTCAAATCTGCCAAGAGCAACTGCCAATCCGATGTTTCCACCTACGGTAAAATCATTTTCAATGTCACTAAACTGAAAACCATCTAAATCGTTATTTAAAATAAATTGAAAATCTGGTCCTAAAAACAATTTCAGGGGACCTATAATTCGCAATCCAACCAATACAGGTACATCAATCTTAGATTCCTTATAGTCAGAACTCTGACCTTCAGCTTTGTAGGTGATGCTATATTGCGAATACAACAATTCAGGTCTAATATAAAAAAGTCCTAAATCTGCTTTTGCAAAAAGTCCGATATTAAATCCAGTGTTATTACTTCCATTAGAATCGATAATTTCAGAGGTTTCATCAATTAAATTTCCAGATGACGGAAAAGTCAAACCACCCATAATTCCCCAGCCACTTTGTGCTGTAGATATTTGAGTAGATACAAGTAAAGCAAAAACAAACAGTGTAATAATTCGTATTTTCATCATGTAAATTAAGTTTGGGATTTTATGTTTTAACGAATGCTTTTCGAACTTATTTTCTAGAAATAGCTTTTTTAGCGGCCGAAACCACTGAATCAGCGTTCAATCCGTATTTTTCCATCAATTGAGCAGGAGTTCCAGATTCACCAAAACTATCCTTAACAGCAACAAATTCCTGAGGAACCAAGTTGTTCGAAACCAATGTTCTTGAAACACTTTCTCCTAATCCTCCAAGAATGTTATGCTCTTCAGCGGTTACAACACATCCAGTTTTAGCGACAGATTTCAAAATAGCTTCCTCATCTAATGGCTTAATCGTATGAATATTGATAACCTCAGCACTGATACCTTCTTCATTTAATTTTTCTGAAGCTTGCAATGCCTCCCATACCAAATGTCCAGTCGCAACGATAGTAACATCTGTACCTTCAGTTAATTGAATCGCCTTACCAATTTCAAATTTTTGGTCTTCTGGAGTGAAAATTGGCACTGAAGGTCGTCCAAAACGCAAATACACAGGACCATCGTGCTCAGCGATAGCAATAGTTGCAGCTTTCGTTTGATTGAAATCACATGTATTAATTACGGTCATTCCAGGTAACATCTTCATCAATCCGATGTCTTCTAAAATTTGGTGTGTCGCTCCATCTTCACCCAGGGTCAATCCGGCGTGAGAAGCACAAATTTTTACATTTTTACCAGAGTAGGCCACAGACTGACGGATTTGATCGTATACACGACCTGTAGAAAAGTTAGCAAAAGTTCCTGTAAATGGAATCTTTCCACCGATAGTTAAACCAGCGGCAATACCAATCATATTTGCTTCAGCAATACCTACCTGAAAAAAACGATCTGGGTTTTCTTCAATAAATTTGTCCATTTTCAATGAACCAATTAAATCTGCACAAAGTGCAACAACATTAGGATTTGTTCTTCCTAATTCAGCTAAACCAGCTCCAAAACCAGATCTAGTGTCTTTTTTTTCTGTAAAAGTGTATTTTTTCATTTGAAAATTATTGTTCGGCTCAAAAATAATGATATTTCATTATTAGACCTTAAAATTTAGATAATTCTTCGTAAAATTTATGTATCGGAAATCCCATCACATTAAAGTAACTACCTACAATTTTTGTTACTCCAATAAAACCAATCCATTCCTGTATTCCATAGGCTCCAGCTTTGTCGTATGGATTAAAATTATCGACATAATATTCGATTTCTTCCTGTGTTAATGCTTTAAAATGAACCTCGGTAACATCATGAAACACTTCAGATTTCTTATTTGAAGTTAAACAAACTGAGGTTATCACATCATGCGAAGTGTTAGAATAACTCTGCATCATTTCAATGGCATGTGCCCTGTTTTTAGGTTTTTCCAGAGCCATTCCGTTATGCCAAACAATGGTGTCGGAGGTCACTAAAATTTCGTTGTTCTTCAATTCTGAATCAAATGCCTCAGCCTTCTTTTTTGCTATGTAATTAGTGATTTCTTCAGCCCTTAATTCTGAAGGGAATGACTCATCTATTTCTTTTATTTTAATTGAGAAATTAACCCCTAAATCTTTGAATAATTGTTGTCTTCTTGGCGATTTAGAGGCGAGTATTATGTGCTTATCAGTAAGGTCTAACATAAGTATATTTAAAGTTTTTGTTTAAATTAAAAAAACAAAGTTCATTCCTACAAAAAACAATAGTTTTAACACTGTACTGTACAGTTTAAAATTCCATTGATTCTTGGTTGGATCTAATTGATAAAATAACCAAATAAATGGTACTATGAGCAGTATTAAAATATAAAGTTTTAAGTAAGTAGTGTTCTCAGCTAAGTATAATATTAGTACTAATGATATAGTGACAATTGCAATTAAAATTCTTGTTATGACAATAGCTCTGGAAGTTCCTAAAACAATCGGGATTGTTTTGCAACCATATTTGTAATCTCCCTTGACATCCTGACAGTCTTTTACAATTTCTCTAATTACACTTACAAAGAATACAAAATAAAGCAGGAGTTTAACTTCAAGAGAAATTTGATTTAATACTATTTTTGAAAGCATAGCTATTGGAACCAGCGATAATAATGAAACTAGGAAATTTCCAACAATAAATCTAGATTTAAAATTTTTTGAATAGTAAAACAGGAGCAAAGCTGTACCAATAAAGATAATGCTGTATCCAGGTAATGCGATTTGCATACTGAACCAGATTCCGGATCCTACACCAATTACATTTAGACTTTTATATAATTTTCGAGCCTCTTCAATCGACTTTTCATCTTTCAACAAAACTTTATAAGGCTTATTGATAGTATCAATATTA
Source organism: Flavobacteriaceae bacterium (assembly GCA_964227255.1). Taxonomy (GTDB): domain Bacteria; phylum Bacteroidota; class Bacteroidia; order Flavobacteriales; family Flavobacteriaceae; genus Lutibacter. The sequence goes on along the minus strand of CAXQVI010000032.1, from coordinate 16,851 downwards.
AGATCTAAAATATCATTGATGATATAGCCTCCAGCCTGAATGGCTAAAACGGAGAGTGTAAATAATGCGAATAAAGATGTTTCAAGTGATTTCCCCTCAACAAGTTTTGGAAACAAAACCCAGTTTAGCAGTCCCAGTAAATATCCCATTAACAGGATGTTTTTCCATCTGATTAGCTGCAAAAAGGAGAGAAGGGACATTAATTAAAATTCTTCTTGATTCTTGCTAGCTCTCTCTTGGTATCACGATCTTTCATTGTTTCACGCTTGTCGTAGTTCTTTTTACCTCTGCACAAGGCAATATCAAGTTTCGCCCAGCCTTTGTCAGTCATGAACAATCGTAAAGGGACAATGGTTAATCCCACATTCTGAACCGATTTTTCCAAAGATTTCAGCTCATTCTTATTCAGTAATAGTTTACGCTCACTCTTAGGCCTGTGATTATACGAATGTCCGTACAGATATTCTTCAATGAACATATTTACCACAAACAATTCTCCGCGATCGTTAAACTCGCAAAAACTCTCTGTGATGCGCGCTTTACTTTCTCGAATCGATTTAATCTCCGTACCGGTTAATTTGATACCGGCGGTGTATCTTTCTAGGATTTCGTATTCGAATCGCGCTTTTTTATTCTGAATATTGATTTTCTTTTGCATACGGTGCAAATTTAAAAATTCAAATGCGAAGACACAGCATTTAATTCACTTTTAAAACCTGATGTGAGATCGCTCCATTTTTAATAGTGATGATGTATAAATTGGCATTATTATCGTCAGCTATCTGTTCATAAACTTCTTCTCCAATAATTTTATTTGCAAAAAATGGTGTGGAATTACTATGTCCAACAATCAGAACTTTTTTACCGTCAGTTGCAGCTTTAAACTCAGCATTATACTGTTCTCGTGCATTGTAAAACTGAATAGCCAATTCCTGTTTTCTTGCAGTAGGCTTCGCTGTTTCGATAGTTCTGTGGTATTCGGTTGAATAGACGGCATCTAGTTTCACATTTGACAAAACTTCACTCCAAGTCACTGCTCTCAAACGACCCTCTTTTGTTAAATGCGGGTTTTTTTCATTTGGATTTGAGCGGTCTTTTTCTGCATGACGTACTAAATAATACGTTGTTTCTTGGGCTTCAGTAGTCAGGAATGCTCCAAGAAATAGGATTAGAAGTAGTAATCGTTTCATAATAGTGGTTTGCGACGAAGATAAAAAAAATCCCCTCGTGATGAGGGGAATCCTTAATTATATTGCAACTGAAAATTTTAAATATTTCTAAAAACAATTTTCTCGTCGAAACTATCTAAAAGAATTTTAGAGTTACTTGTAACCTTTCCGGAAAGTATTTCTCTTGAAAGTTCATTCAGCACTTCTTTTTGGATTACCCTTTTAATCGGACGTGCTCCAAATTGAGGGTCGAAGCCCTTATTTGAAAGGTCTGCAATCAATTCTTCCGTAAAATCGATTTCAATATTTTTTTCAGCAAGCATTTTTTGTAAACCGTTTAATTGAATTTTAACAATGGCTGTAATCTCCTCTTTGTTCAAAGGTTTAAACATAATTATTTCGTCGATTCTGTTGATAAATTCAGGTCTGACTGTCTTTTTCAATAAACCTAAAACTTGCACCTTAGTGCTTTCCGTAATTTCATCACGTTTATCCATGTCCAGTTTCTCGAAATTCTCCTGAATAATATGAGCGCCCATATTTGAAGTCATAATGATAATTGAGTTTCTGAAATCAGCTACACGACCTTTATTGTCTGTCAGTCTACCTTCATCTAGCACCTGCAAGAGAATGTTAAACGTATCAGGGTGAGCCTTTTCAATCTCATCCAGAAGAATTACTGAATAAGGTTTTCTTCTAATAGCTTCAGTTAACTGCCCGCCTTCTTCGTATCCGACATATCCCGGAGGCGCTCCGACTAATCTTGAAACGGCATGACGCTCCTGATATTCGCTCATATCAATTCTTGTCATCGCATTTTCATCATCGAATAGGTAAGAGGCTAAGGCTTTTGCCAATTCCGTCTTTCCGACTCCAGTTGTACCTAAGAACAGGAATGAGCCAATTGGTTTTTTCATATCCTGTAGTCCAGCCCTGGATCTGCGAACAGCATCTGCCACTGCTTCAATCGCTTCATCCTGACCAACGACACGCTTGTGCAATTCATCTTCCAAAGAAAGCAATTTCTCACGCTCACTCTGAATCATTTTTGAAACTGGAATTCCAGTCCATTTTGCAACGACTTCAGCAATATCTTCACGAGTCACTTCTTCTTTTATCAATGCATTTTCCTGATTTTCAATCAGTTCCTTTTGAAGTGTTTCTAATTCCTCTTTAGCTCCTTTCATCTTACCATAACGAATCTCAGCAACCTTTCCATAGTCACCCTCACGTTCTGCTTTTTCAGCTTCCAGCTTCAAATTTTCAATGGTTTCTTTGCTCGTTTGTACTTTTTCAACCAATTCTTTCTCACTATTCCATTTTGAATTAATGGCATTGCGTTCTTCTTTTAAATTGGCTAGTTCTTTTTTAATGGATTGAATCTTCTGCTGGTCATTTTCACGCTTAATTGCTTCATGCTCAATCTCCAGCTGCATAATCTTACGATCTAAAACATCCAGTTCTTCAGGTTTTGAATTAATTTCCATGCGCAATTTTGCAGCAGATTCATCCATAAGGTCAATTGCCTTGTCTGGTAAAAACCTGTTTGAAATATAGCGCTGCGACAATTCAACAGCCGCTATAATAGCCTCATCTTTGATTTGTACTTTATGGTGGGTTTCATATTTTTCTTTAATACCACGCAGAATTGAAATAGCGCTTTCAGTATCTGGTTCGTCTACGGTTACCTTTTGAAAACGACGTTCTAAAGCCTTGTCGTTTTCAAAATACTTTTGATATTCATCCAAAGTAGTTGCACCTACAGCTCTTAACTCACCACGAGCCAAAGCAGGCTTTAGGATATTTGCAGCATCCATAGCGCCTTGTCCGCCACCGGCACCAACTAAAGTGTGGATTTCATCGATAAACAATACAATCTCTCCGTCAGATGATGTGACTTCCTTTACAACAGATTTCAAACGCTCCTCAAATTCACCTTTGTATTTTGCTCCTGCAATCAAGGCCCCCATATCTAAGGAATAGATTTGTTTATCCTTTAAGTTGTCAGGAACATCTCCTTTTACAATTCTATGCGCCAATCCTTCTGCAATGGCCGTTTTACCTGTCCCAGGTTCACCAATTAAAATCGGATTGTTTTTGGTACGTCTCGATAAAATCTGAAGAATACGTCTAATTTCTTCATCACGTCCAATTACAGGGTCGAGTTTCCCGTCGCGGGCCAATTGATTCAAATGACGCGCATATTTATTTAAGGAATTATAGGTGTCTTCAGCACTTTGAGAGTGCACTTTACTCCCTTTTCGAAGCTCTTCAATGGCCTTTAAAAGAGTGTCCTTCGTGACTCCCTGATCTTTTAATAATTGTGCTGTAGTGTCTTTATTAGTAACTATTGCCAGTAATAAGTGTTCAAGAGAGACATATTCGTCTTTCATTTTCTTTGCCTCGTTAGCTGCATTGTTCAGCATTTTTGAAGCGTTTCTTGAAAGTGTTAATTCTCCAGTAGTTTTTGCATAACTTTTTAAAATAGTATCCAGTAATGATTTTAATAAGTCGCTGTTGATACCAAGTTTGTTAAAAAGAAAAGGAAGTACATTTTCATCTACTTCAAACATTCCTTTTAAAATGTGTGAATTCTCGATCTCCTGATGTCCATAACTTTGCGCAATTTGCTGCGCTTGCTGAATGGATTCCTGAGATTTGATAGTGAAATTATTAAAGTTCATGTATTTAATTCTTTTTGTTATTACTACTTTTGGCGTTCAAAAAATATTCCAACGGCTAAATCTTTGATAAATCGGACGTTTTGACCGATTTTAACCTTGATTTTAAACGTTTTACGACATTTTGGCAAGAAAAGTATGAATTGGATTCCATTAGAAAGCCTTGAAGGTATAGAAGAAATTAAGAAAAGGAGCACAACTAAAGAGGTCGTGATTTTCAAACACAGTACTCGTTGTTTTATTAGTAAGATGGTAAAAAGCAAATTTGAACGTAAAGTGTCAAATTCTAATTCGAATGCCGAATTTTACCATTTGGATCTTATCAAATTCAGAGCTATTTCAAATGAAATTGCATCAACATTTAATATCGTTCACCAATCACCTCAAGTATTAGTAATAAAAAATGAAGAGGCAGTTACGAGTGCTTCACATTATGATATTATCACTGATATTAACTTTTAGGGACTGGGGAATTGAAATAGGAAAAAGGGAATGGGACTCGGTATTAGGGGGGTACGTCCTTGATATAGGTTGACAACAATAATCAATTTAGGTCATAAACCTTATGTATTTCCACACTTTACTTGGTTCGCTTAGAATGAAAAAAACCCAGAGAATCTGGGCTTTTTTATTTTATAATTGAGTAAATCAGATTAGTCTGCCGGTAAAATCTTACCAGTCACTTTTCCAAATCCGATACGTACATTGTCTTTTTTACAGTAGCCCCTTAAAATAACATTATCCCCATCTTTAAAGAAAATACGTTCAGTTCCGTCATTTAACTTCACAGGATTTTTTCCAGCCCAAGTCAGTTCTAACATAGACCCATAGCTTTCTTTTGTTTGACCAGAAATAGTTCCACTTCCCATTAAATCACCTGCACGCACATTGCATCCGTTTGCGGCATGATGTGTCAATTGTTGATTCATGGTCCAGTACATATACTTGAAATTCGAATCTGATAGGCTTGTCAATGTTCCATCTTCAGTTTCTACCGAAGCGTTTAATTTAATATCGAAGCTGTTGTTACTTGTTTTTTCCTGTAAGTAAGGCAATACTTCAACTTCTTTCTTCGGACTTTCACATCTGAATGGTTCTAAGGCATCCATAGTTACAATCCATGGAGAAATTGAAGAGGCAAAATTCTTACCTAAGAAAGGTCCTAACGGAACATACTCCCATTTTTGAATATCTCTCGCACTCCAGTCGTTTAACAACACCATTCCAAAGATGTATTCTTCAGCCTCGTCAATATTTATAGGTTCTCCTAAATGATTTGCTGCTGTAGTTATAAATGCAGTTTCCAGCTCCATATCGAGTCGCTGAGAAGGTCCAAATACTGGTTTTTCAGCACCAACAGGCATTGTTTGTCCGTAAGGTCTCTTAATTGGCGTTCCTGAAACAACAACTGAAGAAGCTCTTCCGTGATAACCAACAGGTATATGCAACCAGTTAGGCATAAGTGCATTGTCCTTTCCGCGGAACATTTCACCCACATTTGTAGCGTGCTCTTTACTAGAGTAGAAGTCGGTATAATCTCCAATATCAACTGGAAGTAACATTTCAACATCATTCACATCAAATATAATGACATCCCTATGTTGCGCGTTATCCCTCAATTTTGGATTTTCATTGTTGAAAACTTCTGAAATTCTATTTCGTACTAGCCTCCAGGTGATTCTCCCGTCGGCTATAAAATCGTTCAAAGAGTCCTGCATGAACATGTCTCCAGTCAAAGGTATTCCTTCGAAGTAACCTAGCTGCTGAAAAGCCGCTAAATCTATCGCAAACTCGCCAATACGCGTACCAATAGTGATTATGTCGTCTTTTGTAATGAAGACTCCAAAAGGAATATTTTGAATAGGGAAATCGCAGTTTTCGTCGACATGCAACCAAGATTTAATGTCGGGATTATTAGCAGATATTTCCATTTTTAGTATGTAATTTTAATGTTTAATAAATTATGATATCAAATATATAAGAATCTTCTTTATTGCAACATGAAATTATTATTTTAGCCACAATTTTTAACTTTTAAGGATTCATAAGAATGCAAAGAGATCAACTTATCTTCGATTTAATAGAAGACGAAAGAGAAAGACAGCTAAACGGATTGGAATTAATCGCTTCTGAAAACTTCGTTAGCGAAGCTGTAATGGAGGCAGTCGGCTCAATTTTAACTAATAAATATGCCGAAGGTTATCCTAAGAAAAGATACTACGGAGGATGTGAAGTTGTAGATATCGTAGAGCAGATTGCCATTGACAGAGCGAAGGAATTATTTGGAGCAGAATATGTGAACGTGCAGCCGCATTCAGGATCACAAGCAAATGCTGCTGTTTACCATGCAGTATTGCAACCAGGGGAAAAAATTCTTGGATTCGATTTATCACACGGAGGTCACCTCACACATGGTTCCCCTGTAAATTTTTCAGGTAAACTGTATGAAACTTCTTTTTATGGAGTAGAAGAGGAAACCGGAGTTTTAAATTATGATACAATTGAAGCAACTGCAATTAAAGAGCAGCCGAAATTAATCATAGCTGGTGCTTCTGCATACTCAAGAGACATCGATTTTAAACGATTCAGAGAGATTGCTGATAAAGTGGGAGCTTTATTAATGGCCGATATTTCACACCCTGCTGGATTAATCGCAAAGGGAATCCTTAACGATCCAATTCCACATTGTCATTTTGTTACTACCACAACTCACAAAACATTACGTGGACCTAGAGGTGGTATTATTATGATTGGAAAAGACTTCGACAACCCATTTGGATTGAAATTGAAGAGTGGTAAATTAAAGAAGATGTCCACGTTAATCAATGCTGCGGTATTTCCTGGAAACCAGGGAGGACCGTTAGAGCATGTTATTGCTGGTAAGGCAATTGCTTTTGGAGAAGCATTAACGGATGAATTCTTACACTATCAAATTCAGGTAAAGAAGAATGCTTCTGTATTGGCAGACTTATTGGTTGAAAAAGGATACAAGATTATTTCTAATGGAACTGATAACCACTGTATGTTAATCGACTTAAGAAATAAAAATATTTCAGGAAAAGATGCTGAAATTGCCTTAGGTAAAGCTGAAATCACTGTGAATAAAAACATGGTGCCATTTGATGACAAATCACCATTTGTGACTTCTGGAATTCGTATTGGTGTGGCTGCGGTTACAACACGTGGATTGAAGGAAGATGATATGATTGAAATTGCAGATGTAATTGATGCTGTAATTGTCAATCACGAAAACGAAACTGAATTAGAGGCTATCGGACATAGAGTGAGTGAAATGATGTCAGACCGACCATTATTTACCTGGTAACCCCCTCGAAATATAGAATTAAAAAGAGCCTCGATTGTCGAGGCTCTTTTTATTATAGGCTATAATGTTAGTTCAATTACTTATTTGCATCATCACCTGTTTTCGGCTTGATTTTCACACCAGTTTTTGGTTTGATCTTTACGCCTGATTTAGGCTTGATTTTTACACCGGATTTAGGTTTGATTTTTACTCCTGACTTTGGTTTTAAATTCTCTTCAGACATAGTTATATAGGTTAGTTAATAATTTTGGACAGCATACTTTTGAACTAAATATGTATGATTTTCATGTTAAAGTTTAAAGCGTTTTTTAATGCGCTTTATTTTACTATATTAGTGATAATTAATAACTTATCCAAACTAACCACTTCATATTCCGAAGTCTAAAGGCGCCTGTATTCAATGAAATTGAAGAATTTTTTTAATGAATGCCACGATAAAGAAGTTTTTAAAAAACTGTCATTATACGTCGTTACCAGCTGGGTACTCATTCAAGTTGTTACTGTCGTAGAAGGTCCTTTAGGACTTCCAGAACAATCGGCAACAATTATTATTTTAATGTTGCTTTTAGGGTTTCCAATCAACATGTATTTGGTTTGGCGTTTTCATTTAATCGATCTAGATTATAAAAAGGCCAAGATGAATGAGGAAGGCGAAATGGTAAAGCGACAGTTGAAAAACAGTCCTTTTCAAAAAATGTATTTTTCAGTACTTTCTATTGTTGCTGTATTGAGTATTACAACAGTAATGGTTATTGCACAAAATAAACTTTTTGGCACGAGCAACGAATTGGTGATTAACGACATTGATAACAAAATTGCAGTTTTACAGTTTGGAAATAATACGGGTAATGCGGAATTTGATATCATCAGTGAGATGTCTGCAGATTGGATTTCACATAAGATTACAGAGAATAACGTAGGACAAGTTATATCGAATGAAATTATTGAAAGTTATTCGGCTTTATTGAAAGAAGATGGCCTCAAGACTGAAACCGTTATCCGCAATTATCTAAAACCAAAGCAGATTGTTTCTGGTAATTTCTATCTGGATGATGGGGAATTACTCTTTCAAGGCTCTATAATAGATGGAAACAATAATGAACAATTAATTTCATTTAAAATGGTAAAGTGCGCAAACAATAAGCCTTTGGAATGTATTGAAGAATTGACACAATTGGTTTTAGGTTACTTAAGCACAAAAGCGGAACGCTCTTTAAATTTGCAGCAAGAATCTCCTCCTAAATATGAATCATATAAAGCATTGATAGATTCAAAATCGATGAGCGAAGAGGACCCTCGTTATCTGGAATTCTTGAATACATCTATTGAAAGAGATAGTCTGCACTTTGAACCTCAAGTGCTGCGAGTTGCTTATTATTACAATCAAGGCGCTTATTATAAAGCAGATTCCTTACTTCAAACTGTGATCCCCACTTCACAATCGAATAAACGTCAGGCAAATCTTTTAATGATGTATCAGGCCTTATTAAATGGTGAAAACGACGATGTTTATCGTTATGTTGAAAAGGAGTATCAGATTACACCATTTGATATTGTTGATAATACAAGTTTTATGGTCGTTGCCATGCAGTTTGTAAACAGACCTGATAAGGTTGAAGAAATTTTTAATGAAATTACCTTTGATAATTTAGATTTCAAGAATTGTACTTATTGCGAATATCGCATGTATGTGAGGGCCTTGTCACTTATTGAAGATGCATCATATTCTGAAGCGATAGATTTGATTGAGGACTTGACAACCGAATTGAAAAGTGATTTTTTGCAAAGAACTTTGATTACGGCTTATATGCGAAAAAAACAGTTTTCTAAAATGAATCAGTTTCTCGATCGTTTGGAATTAACTGAATCAATCTCTTCAATTCAGAATCTTCAATATCACGTTTTTAAAGAATTTCAGATACAGAAAAATAGTGTTCAGGCTAAAAAAATGATTTCAAAATTACAGGAATCTTGTCTTAATGAAGATTTAAATAATTATTTGCCACTTACGTATTTTTATTTAGGTGAATATTCAAAAGCTTCATTGTTGCTTGATATTTTATTGAAAGAAAACCCGGATAATCTTAATTTATATCCTTACCTCGCAGCTTGTTATCTGAAAATGAATAATGAGGTTGTCGCAAATGAAATATTATCCAAGTTAGAACGGCAGCGAGCACCGCACCAATACGGCGCTGTTGATTACGCTTTGGCGCAATACTATGCTTTTAAAGAGGATGATAAAAAAGTATTCAGACATCTTTTAAAAGCAGTAGGACAGGGATGTCAATACAGTCCTATATCCTTTCAAAACGATCCAATATTTACAAACTATACCAAAAGAGAAGAATTTCAACAGGTTTTGAACTTTTGGAACTAAACTAACTAATTATGAATTTTTTAATTGTACTGCAAGATCAAGGTGACGACTCTATTTTAGAGATTGTAAACACCTTTATTGGTCATACGATATGGCCTATTACCATACTTCTTATTTTTCTTGTTTTCAGAAAACAGATTGTCAGAAAAATGGACAAATTGAATTCCATTGATGCATCAAGCACAGGAATATCAATGAGTTTTGAACAAGAACTTGACGGGGCAATAGAGGAAATGCTGGAAGAAGAGGAACAACCTAAACTTGTGGCAAAATCCGGAGTTAAGATAGGTGATGAATCTAAATTAGATAAACCAAAATCACCTGTTGCTAACTTATTGGAGCTGCGCGATAAATTGAATCAAAAGATTCTAAAAAAAGCAGATTCCGCAGGTGTCGACAGTTCGGGAAAATCTTTAGCTCAGTTGCTAGATGTATTAGAAACAAATAATGATATCACTTCCAAAGAACATAAAAATTGGTTGCGACTTGTGCATCTTACAAATGCCGTTGATCAGAATATTACGATGGCTCAGGTGAACAAAGTCAAATTATTGTTTAATAGTTACAGCAAAGAATTATGAGCCCATTAGAAAATGCTTATGCACTTGTAATTGGAATTGGTGATCCCCATTTGGATACGGGAATGGATGTCCGAGCAGTATATGATATTCTAATCGATGAAACCCTTTCTTGCTATAAAAAAGAAAATGTAATTCTGGTAAGTGGTGAAAATTCTACCAGAGAAGATATTTTTAATGGTTTCAATAAACTTCAGGAAATCACAGATAAAAACTCGTCTATTTTCTTGTATTATTCGGGTCATGGAGGATATTATGACGGACATTATTTTATTCAGGCTTATGGTATTTACGACGGTATTTCCGGTGAAGAACTTAAGGAGAAATGGGTGACAGATGAAGAAATTAAAGCAAAACTAAACGAGTTAACCTCAAAACGCCTCATCTTCTTTTTAGATTGCTGTCATGCAGCAGGTCTGACTCAAGGTTTTACGAGACTATCAGGAACTTCTGTAAATGCCAAATCAGGCGTGGTTATTGACAAAGAAGAAATTCGAGATGGTCTAGGACAAAAAATTGATAACGAACGCGGGGTCTCAATTGTTTCAAGTTGTAGAGAAGATCAACAATCGTTTCAACCAGAAGGTTATAACAGTTTCTTTACACAGTCTTTAATTGAAGCTCTAAAAGGAGAACACAGGGATAGCTTTAAAGAAGCTTTTATTCGTATTATGGAAGTGTCTGGTTATTTACAATATAAAGTACCAGCATTGGCTGAAGAAAACGGAGTGCAACAAAACCCGTATGTCAACCTTCAGATGTATGACAATTTTGTTTTAAGTTATGTTCCTGAAGGAGTTCGTAAAGAGATAAATTTTGATACAAAATCTGAGAACATAAAGCCAGAAAGTAAGCAGCTTAAAGAGGTTGTAACCAGTTTTAGAGAATCAGAAAACGCCAACAATTTAGTGTTGTTTATCCATGGGTTCTCAGGTGAATCCGCTGGGACCTTCGGAAAAATTCCATCATTTCTAATGGAAGATGAACGTATGAAAGGTTGGGATTTAAAGCCTTTAGGTTATACAGAAAATGTGCAACCAAGCATGGGGAAGAATATATGGGGAGCTGTTGAAGATATTGAGAAAATTGCAAATTACTTAAAGACTTGCTTTAAGTATAAATTCGACAAATATGACCGTATAGCTATAGTTGCACATAGTCTTGGAGGACTCATAGTACAAAAAGCTTTAAACGATTTACAACCTGAACTACGAACCAAATTATCACACCTAATTTTATTTGGTAGTCCTAATAATGGAATTGAATCTGACCAACAGGAGACAATGCATTTAGCTTCTTCAGGGAATTTCATTAAAGCTCTTCGAAAACAATGGTCTGAAAATTTTAAAAATCCTGAATTCAATCTGAAGGTCGTAGCTGGTACTAAGGATGAATATGTATCACTTAAATCGAATTTTGATGCATTTTCGGAAGAATATCATGAAGTTGTTGAAGGAAAGCACTTTACAATGGTACAACCAGATGATATTTACAATGATTCGTACCAGTTAATAGTAAATACTCTCACAGGGAATCAATTTACAAATGCATACACTTCAGCAGAGGATATCAATATCACCTTAGGAAAATATGATGGTGTAATTAAAAAATTGCTTCCAAAAGCAGCAGAATTGGATGATGCACATCTTACAAAACTGGTATTGAGTCTTGAAGCCAGCGATCGTCAGGATGAAGCCATTCAATTACTAACTGAAAGAGTAGAGTCAACTCAAAACCCAGATATTATGGGTGTTATGGGGGGTCAGTATAAACGTTCCTATTTATTTAATCACAATGCCAGTTTAGGTCAGAAATCATATGATTATTATTTAAAAGGACTTGAAATGGCAGAAAAAAATAAAATCAACTCTCAAATTTACTATCAGGCCATCAATCTTGCTTTTTTGAGCTGCGTTTATAAAAATGATGAGTTTCAAATGGAACAATTCGCACAAAAGGCATTGGATGCTGCAAATGCCTGTCGTGATAACTTCTGGAAAATAGCTACAGTGGCTGAAGCCAATTTGTATTTAAATCGTATGGATGCCTGTAAAGAAAATTATGAAAAAGCAGCGTCCATGACAGGAGTAAGGGACAAGATTTCTATGTATACCAATGCTTCGAAAGCTTATTCGCATCTTATGAATACAACAGACTCAGAGGATGATTTTATGAAATTTCTAAAAGAAACACTGCTAAATTAGTCTTGTGTCAGCTAGCTAACATTTACTCCTCTTCATCTCTTCTAGCATTGGACGCATTGACTTTTACTTTTAATATGATTTGTGATGTTCAAAAATGCTTTACAGAGATTGATGTCCCTTTTATTTATGAGCTTCGCTTGTATTGACGAGGATGCTGTTGAAATAGTTCCTTTTGATAGTACTATTACTGAAGAACCTTTTGAATTTGAGTTGATAAATTAAAGTCATAGTAAAATTTAGTATCTTAAGAATCGAAACTAATTGAACTATTGTTATGTCTGCAAAACCTGTTTTTATCAGCTATTCCAGAAAAGATACTGATTTTGTCAACCGTTTTATAGAGAGATTGCGAGGAGCTGGTGTTAACTTATGGATTGATAAAAATATTAAACTCGGCGGACGCTGGGATAATTCCATTGAAACCGCTCTTGAAAGTTGTAATGATATCTTGATTATGGCTTCAAAAAATTCCATGGAGTCGAATAATGTCATGGATGAAGTTGCTTATGCTTTGGAAGAAAACAAACGTGTTATTCCGATTAGAATTGAAGATTGTGAAATGAATTTCCGTTTACGAAGGATTCAGCACCTCGATTATTTTGAAGATGAGGACAAAGCTTTTGATCGACTATTGAATGCCCTTAATGTTGAGCATTCGGCACCAAAACAATCTTTTAAAAAAACAGATCAGGCTAAGGTTACTGATGTCCCAAAAGAAACACCGAAGAAAAAGAACCGCACCCTTATATATGTCGCTGTAGTCCTTGCAATGACTGCTGTCATCTATTTTGGAGGTGACTTATTTCCTAATGGAGGTCCCGAAACAAATAATAATAATGTAATTGATGATCAAAGTGAGGAGCCTCAAATGATAATTGAAACACCACAAGACTCTACTCAAATAACAGAAGTTGAAGTACCATTGTCAGACCAGGAGGATTGGGACAGCATTCTTGATGATGCTGAGAAAACGGTATATGAAAAGCATGTTGAAAATTATGAGAATTGTAGTCACAAATCACTTGCTGAAGAAATCATCAAAGAATTGAATGAGCTCGAATATGAAATCAATACATGGAAAAGAGCAGAAGATGCAAATGATGACAATTTAATTCTTAATTACATTGAAGATTTTGGAAAAGAAGCAGTGTATTATAGTGATGCCATTGAATTACTTAAAACAATATATGATAATTCAGGCTATGTGCAGTTCTCTGAGTCAACCGGAAAAGCATATTTTGAAGTTTTTGAAGAGCAAATTGGTGCTATTCCAAAAGAAAATGATTTGATTTATGGCCTGAGTCAACGAAATGTTCGCGGAGGAAAAATGGGTACCGCGGCATATGAAAATGTAGTTTATACAACAATGAAAGATGAGGCCTATGTGGTACTTGAAGTTGAATTAAGAGGTTCAGCATATTGGATAAAAATAGCTTACTAAGAATATTTTCAATTTAGAAACTGAACTTATTTTAAGAAGTCAGTGTTTGTTTTTTTCCATGCTTGTTAAAATCGAGATCCAGAACATTGAAATTATTTGAAGCCTTTACAAGTAGCGTAGAACCTAATACTTCAAATAAATGATTTGTCTTTACAACAAATTCAGCCTGTTTTTCAATCTTAAAGTTTGGAATTCCAATAATTGTCAAATTGGTATTGATGGAATTCTCTTCAATAATACTGTAAAACGATTCTTGTTCCACTGCATTATTAATGATAACAATTTCGACATTCACTCTTAAATCGTCTACAAGATTTACTATTTTCTGATAAATCACTTTCTTGTCGACGTTATTGTTATTTACAAACAAGACACGAATACTCGGATTATCCCAGCGTGGTGAAGCAATAATGAACCGGGCAATATTCAACATCATTTCTGCATTCTTACTGTCTGTTTCCCGCCACCAGAAATCGACCGACTTATAATTCCCGAATTTTGCTTTATGGTCAAAATCAAGGTAGAGTAAGTTGTAATCCAAATACAATAAGGTTTGAGTCATTTTAGCATATTCCTTAGAGTTTTCAAGCCCTTTAGGCCAACCCATCATAATGGTATTCGGTTCAACACCAGAAAATCCGAAGGCAGATGCGATCGTAGTAATTCCGTTGTAAATATTGTTTACCTTAATTTGTCGGCCAAAAATACCCAATTCTTTAAATTCGTCATTTTTGACAATCTGTTCACTTCGTTTTAAAGGTTTATCGTCGTTTTTATCGAGGATTAATTTGAAGTTTGTGACAATACCAGTCCTGCCCGACAAGGTTTTACCTAATTGTAACAAGTGCTTTTGATGTGAGCTTTTACCACTAAACAAGATGATATTCGGATTCCAGCTGGAACTATCAACCGGCTTGTCATCAATCTTTTTAAGTCCTTTATTTACGACATTTTCCCATACACTTTTCCAGACATCATTGGTGTTTAACTTAACCTCTTTACGTTGCAGCATGAAATATAAGGATCCAATAACAATCAATGCTCCAAACATGGCCAACATATCCAGCTTAAACATCACCATAAAACAGGCTAAGAATCCAAGAAAACCAATCCATCGTTTGATTTTAAAACTCGGCTGAAAGTCGGGGTTTGCCCAGCTTTCAAGAAAAAAGGAAATATTTATAAATCCATACGCTGTTAAATAGAACATGGATACAATACGGGCAATTACATCCAGCTCCCCAATTAAAATACCGGCTTCAGCAATAATAAACGCTAGAAACAATGCATTCACTGGTTCATTGTTCTTTCCGTGTCCTTTTCCAAAGAGTTTTGGAGTGACCTTATCCATTGACATGGCTTGCAAAATTCTTGGTCCTCCAAGTATTCCACCAATGGCAGAAGAGAGCGTTGCTCCCCATATACCCGCTACAACTGCTGGAGCATAGAGAGAAATTTTCATTAAAATATTATAATCACTTCGTAATAGTTCAGAATTCACGTTAAAAGCTAAGTAAGTCGCTAATACCAAATACACAACCAAACCGGTCCCTATTGCCATTAAGGTTCCTTTTGGAATTGAAGCTTTAGAATCTTTTAAATCTCCACTCATAGCAATACCAGCGGTAAACCCGGTAACAGCAGGGAAGAATACCGCAAAAACCAGTTCTAAAGGAACAGTTCCTTCCGAAGGCATTAATGCAATAGTTTCAGGTTCAAATTGTGAAGTCCCAAAAAAGACAGCTAATAAGGAAATAAGAATGGCGGCTAAAATTAAAAACTGTGTTTTAAGAGCTACAGAAGTACTGATAAGGGCTAAAATTGTCAGCGATACCAGCGCTAGCGTTCCAGTAAGGCGATAATCGTTTATTGTAGATCCCAATCCGAAAAAGTTATTGAAACTTTCAGCAAAACCAATTAAATATAAAGCAATTGAAAATGCTGTTCCAACATACAGTGCAATTCCAATGGAGCCTCCAATAGGAATACCCATACTTCGAGAGAGTACATAATAAATTCCTCCGGCTCCAATTTTTTTATCGGTTGCAATGGATGAAACACTTAATCCTGTAGTTACGGAAATCACATGTGCCAATAAGATTACTCCGAAAGCTCCAATTAGACCCGCATTTCCAACAACCCAGCCTAAACGCATGTACATGATTACACCCAAAATAGTAAGGATAGACGGTGTAAAGACACCCTCAAAAGTTCCAAATTTTTTTCCTGTAGCCATTATTTGATAGAGGTTGTGTTAAAGTTCTAAATATAAGAACCCGATTTAAATTAGGGAGCAATATTGATAAGAATATTCTCTTTAATAGTGCTATTAACAAAATCAAATTCCAAATAAATGACAACTTCCAATTAAAATACTCGAAGAAACATCATGTAATTTACAGGTATTCAAACAGTTGGATTTTTTTAAAAATAACTTCTCATAATATGATAAAAATAAGTTAATGTTAAGTGCTCTTTATTTATTTTGGCCGAGCTAGCACCAACTTAATGAAGGCAAAATTTGCTATAATATTTATAGTTTTCATTCATACAATTTCCTACGGTCAATGGGTGTCACATGGAGCTCCTAAAGGTGGAAGAGCCATGTATTCTATTCAAGTTGATGATTTCTTATTCAGAGCTTCCTTTAACTCCGTATATCGCTCTATTGATAGTGGTCAGACCTGGCAAACATTTGGAGTTGGCCTTCCATGTAACGAGGTCATATACGATTTTAAGGCGTATGAAAATAAATTATATGCTGCATTATCCAGGAACGGTATTTATGTTTCTGAGGATTTTGGAGAGAGTTGGATCCCCTTAAGCAACAAATTAGCATCGCTTACCTTATACAATATGAGTTTTATAGATGATCATATTTACGTTTAATGGTCAGATTTTAGCTTCGACAGATTATTGGTTCAAGGCAGATCTCGGAGATGGAATGTTGTTTTAAGGACACTTTTCTTTGATTAGATAAATGAAACTCTTAAAGACTTCGTCATTTATGTTAACTTCGCTTTTTAAGTCAAACATGATTAATCATACTTAAGGTGAACACATTCGACATAAT
>CAXQVI010000031.1:0-45857 GCA_964227255.1 Flavobacteriaceae bacterium | reverse complement strand
TTCCTAAATTTCTCACCAAAATGCTCAGCATTTTAGCGGCTGCAAAGATACAAACTTTTAAACTTATAAACCAAAATAATTTTGACCTTTTTTTTTTAAAAATCTTATCCCAACTTTTTAAGAACTTACTCTAACCTTTTCCCGTTAGCGGGTGCAAATATACAACCCTTTTTCTTTTACCAACAAACTTTTTAAAATCTTTTTTGAAATTAATTTTACAAGCCAAAGTAAAAGACTGAAAATCAGCTCGTATTATTCACAAAAAACCTTTGTTGGAAAACCCCTTTTTTTTGAGGCGGATAGCTAAAGTAATACCTTTTTTAGAATCTCGCAAGTTAACTCACTAAAAATCAGTACTATTTTAAATCTGGCTTAGGTACATCAATCCATTTTGAGCTTAACTCTATATAATTGAAGTCTAATTTAGAGGGTTGCTCTTCTAAAATCCCATCTAAAAATGCACGCTGCAATATGTCTTCAATTACATAGTCGAACTTACTGTTCTCCGGATCATATGTAGCCTTTAAGGAAAGGTCAAAAATACTAGCTGTTGAGTTGTACCAAAAGGCATTCCACCCACTGCGTAAATCCTTTACCAATTCGAACGCTGTATCTCCGGTCTGACGATGGATTAATTTAATGAGAATTTCCCCTTCAGTTTTTGTGAGCTTCTTCAATTTATCCGTAAACTCACTTTCCATATACTTCTGAACTCTCTTCGTGTAAATCTTCCTTTTCCGTTTCGACTGAATATTTTCACGTCTTTGATTCAAAACCTCTAAACGGTCTGCAGCCAACTTTGCATATGGATATGCATTAATTGTTTTTTTACGGTACCAATAATATACTCTTCGATCAAAATCAGTTTTGAAATTCAACTTCTTCAGTAAAGTAATTTCATCCAATTCAATTAACAAGGTATCGCCTTCAAAAATAATATAACGCTCCGATAAAGGAATAGAATCTTTATCTGATACCTGCCCCCATCCAGCGAGACAAAACAAAACACATATTATATGTAGAAATTTCCCTTTCACAAATGCAAATATAATTCAGCCCAAATTTAATAATATATCATCAGCTTCATCTAAATAAAAACATAAAGATTTTACCTAAAATTGCTTTCATCTTATTTAGTATCTTCGCAACAAATAAAAATAATACATATGTCTAAAAGCATCATCAATAAAAAATCCCTTTCATTTTTAAAGCGCTATTTAAACAATGCATCCCCAACAGGATATGAGAGCGAAGGGCAAAAAATATGGATGGAGTACCTCACTCCTTATGTAGATACATTTATCACCGACAACTATGGAACTGCCGTGGGAGTGATTAATCCTGACGCGGAATTTAAAGTGGTTATTGAAGGTCACGCGGACGAAATTTCATGGTATGTAAATTACATTACTGCAGAAGGACTTATTTATGTAATAAGAAACGGAGGAAGTGACCATCAGATTGCACCTTCAAAAGTGGTTAATATTCATACAAAAAAAGGAATTGTAAAAGGTGTATTCGGATGGCCTGCAATCCATACTAGAAAAGCAGGAAAAGAAGAAGCTCCAAAACTCGACAATATATTTATTGATGTCGGATGTAAAACAAAGGAAGAAGTTGAGAAATTAGGGATTCATGTAGGCTGTGTCATTACCTATCCAGATGAATTTTTCGTTTTAAATAAAAATAACTTCGTCTGTCGCGCATTGGACAACAGAATGGGTGGATTTATGATTGCCGAAGTCGCTCGTTTACTAAAAGAGAACAATATTAAACTTCCGTTTGGATTATACGTTACCAATTCTGTTCAGGAGGAAATTGGCTTAAGAGGCGCAGAAATGATCACGCAGACCATCAAGCCAAATGTTGCTATTGTCACAGATGTTTGTCACGATACCACCACTCCAATGATTAATAAAAAGGAACAAGGAGAAACAAAATGTGGTGATGGACCGGTAATCAGTTATGCTCCTGCTGTTCAAAATAATTTAAGAGAATTAATTATTGAGACTGCCGAAGCCAATAAAATTCCCTTCCAAAGAATAGCTTCATCAAGAGCTACCGGAACAGATACTGATGCTTTTGCTTATAGTAACGGAGGAGTGCCATCAGCTTTAATTTCACTTGCATTGCGTTATATGCACACCACTGTTGAAATGGTCAGCAAAGATGATGTTGAAAATGTGATTAAATTAATTTATGAATCAATTCAGAAAATAGATCCAAAAAATGGATTCAGTTATTTTAACTAATTTTAGAGACAGCTTCGGCTGTCTTTTTTTATGGATGAATTAATTGAAATACTAAACCCTGACGGAACCTTCTCCGGAAAGTCGATTTTGAAATCGGAAGCCCACAAAAATGGTGTCTTTCATCCTAGTGTACATGTGTGGATTTGTAATATGAATAAAGAGATCCTCATTCAAAAGCGCGTCGCAACCAAAAGTACTTTCCCTAACCTATGGGATATTTCTGTTGCGGGACATATAAGTTTTGGCGAAAACCCATTGACTTCTGCTGTAAGAGAAATTAACGAAGAAATCGGTTTAACTATTCCTCCGGAAAAACTCAAGTCTGTTGGAACCTTCGAGCACAGAGCAAATCATCCCAATGCTATTTTGGATCACGAGCTACATTACATCTATATATGTAAAATCGACTTCCAACCCAGTGATTTGACACTTCAAAAATCGGAAGTCGCAGAATTAAAACTTATTCCATTTGATCACTTTTCAGAAATAACCAGTAAAAACTATTTTGTACCTCATGGGCAAGAATACATACAACTGGTTCAAAAAGCGCTTAAAAAAATTATTTAGGCTATTCTTTGACCAGAGAACCTTTTATAATACCCTCTACGACATCCGGATTCAAGAGGGTTGAAATATCTCCTAAATTACCAGTATCGTTTGAGGCGATTTTCCTCAAAATACGTCGCATGATTTTTCCAGAGCGCGTCTTTGGCAGTCCTGCTACAATCTGAATCTTATCCAATTTGGCTATAGGACCAATATGTTCGGTGATTATTTGATTGATTTCATTTCGCACATTGTCATGCACACGACCTTCACCTGCTTCCTTCAGAATAACATATCCATACAAAGCATTTCCTTTAATATCATGTGGAAATCCAACAACAGCAGACTCAGCCACTGCCTGATGCTCATTTATTGCATCTTCAATTGGTGCGGTTCCGAGGTTATGACCTGAAACAATAATCACATCATCTACACGACCAGTGATTCTATAATAACCTACTTCATCCCTTAGCGCTCCATCGCCAGTAAAATATCTATTTTCAAAGGTTGAAAAATAGGTATCTCTATACCTTTTATGATCTCCCCAAATAGTTCGCGCCATAGATGGCCAAGGAAATTTAACACATAGTCGACCGTCCACCTGATTTCCTTTAATTACATTTCCGTGCTCATCCATCAATTCCAGTTGAATTCCCGGCATGGGTAAAGTCGCATACGTCGGCTTTGTTGGGGTGGTATATGGAATGGGTGAAATCATAATTCCTCCGGTTTCTGTCTGCCACCAGGTATCAACAATAGGGCTATTTTTCTTACCAACATTATCATTATACCAGTGCCATGCTTCCTCGTTAATTGGTTCTCCCACAGAACCTAAAACCTTCAAAGATGACAAATCATATTTTTCTACAAACTCTAAACGCTCCTTTGCTAGCGCACGAATTGCCGTCGGCGCAGTATAAAATTGATTTATTTTATGCTTTTCAACAATTTCCCAAAAACGTCCGAAATCAGGATAACTTGGAACACCTTCAAACATCACTGTGGTAGCCCCATTAGCTAGTGGACCATACACAATATACGAATGCCCCGTAATCCAACCAATATCAGCTGTACACCAGTACACATCATTTTCCTTATAGTTAAATACATTTTTAAAAGTATAGGCTGAATACACCATATATCCAGCGGTTGAATGCACCATTCCCTTTGGTTTTCCCGTAGATCCAGAAGTATATAGAATGAATAGTGGATCTTCCGCATTCATGATTTCAGGCTCACAATTACTGCTCACATCATTTAATAATGGAGCCAGCCATTTGTCGCGCCCCGCTTTCATTTCAACTTCAGAATTGATGCGTTTCACAACTAATACGGTTTCAACACAAGAACAATCTTTCAAAGCCTCATCTACAATCCCTTTTAAATCAATAGTCTTACTTCCACGAAAAGACCCATCAGAAGTAATCACCATATTACATGTTGCATCATTTATTCGAGTAGAAAGCGCTGTTGATGAGAAACCCGCAAAAACAACAGAGTGAATTGCTCCTATTCTGGCACACGCTAAAACAGCTACAGCCAATTCAGGAATCATTGGTAAGTAAATACAAACGCGGTCTCCTTTTTTAATGCCTTGCGCTTTCAATACATTCGCGAATTTATTCACCCGAATACTCAAATCATTATAGGAAATATGCTCTGCAGACTCCTTAGTATCGTTTGGTTCAAACAAAATCGCTGTTTTATCTCCTCGAATTGTGAGATGTCTATCGATACAATTTTCAGTAATATTGAGTTGAGCGCCTTCGAACCATTTCACCTCGGGCTTGGAAAAATCCCACTCCATTACCTGATTCCATCGTTTACGCCAAACAAAATGCTCTTCAGCAATTTCCTCCCAAAATATCTCAGGATTTCTTACCGACTTGCGATAAACTTGAAAATACTCTTCTAGATTTTTAATGTGATAGTTACTCATTGTAGATTGATTAGTTGTGACTATAGTTTTATAAAATACTCGTTCAAGATAAAATTTTATCTTGTATTTAGATAGTTTTTTATACAAGTTACCTGACTTTGAATACAGATGTTTAAAAACGACGGACTAACAACAATTTTAGCTAAAAGTCACATCAAGACCTTTTTGGCAATTATGAAATAACCAATTTTAATTGTTAAAAATCCGATTATCATATTTTCAGTTATTTTTTATTTTGATTGTCATAATTACAACGTTTTAGTAATTTCCTTTGAAAGATATTCAATAAAATCTTTAATTTTGTGAACATTACTAAAACACAATATATGCAGAAACAAGGACTATACCTACCTGAATTTGAAAGGGATAATTGTGGGGCCGGATTTATTTGTAACCTCCATGGAAAAAAATCTAATAAAATTATACATGATGCTTTAGAGATCCTTGTTAAACTCGAGCATCGGGGGGCCGTTAGTTCTGATGGTAAAACCGGGGATGGAGCTGGAATTCTAATTGAAATTCCGCATGAGTTTTTCAAAGCAAAAGTTGATTTTGATCTACCTAATGCCAGAGAGTATGCTGTTGGCATGTCGTTTTTACCGCCTAGTTCAAACCAAAGAAGTTTTTGCAAGAACCTCTTAGAAAACGAAATACAAAAACAAGGTCTGGAAGTTTTAGGATGGAGAAAAGTCCCTGTAAATAAAGCAGCGCTTGGTTATGCCGCTGCGAAAGTAGAGCCTTCTATCGAGCAGGTATTTATTGGAAAGAACAATCTTAAATTGACCGAAAAAGAGTTCAACGCGAAATTATTTGCTGCCAGAAAAATCAGCGAACACCTGGTTAACAACTCTAAACTTTCAGAAAGTCAGCATTATTATTTCCCTAGTTTTTCAAACACAACAATCATTTATAAAGGATTGTTAATGCCTGAAGACATTCGAAATTATTATACAGATTTATCGGATCCGACATTAACAACCAGATTAGCCTTAGTACACCAAAGATTCTCAACAAATACATTTCCATCATGGGATTTGGCACAACCTTTTAAATACATGTGTCACAATGGTGAAATAAACACACTGCGTGGAAACGTGAACAGAATGATGGCGCGACAGGAATTAATGGACAGCCCGTTATTTGGAGATGATATCAAAAAGTTATTCCCGATTATTCTTGATGGGAAATCAGATTCTGCTTGCATGGATATGGCTGTGGAATTATTGTTAATGACTGAACGGTCTCTTCCTGAGGTGATGATGATGCTAGTTCCTGAAGCTTGGGAAAAAGACGAACAAATGGATCCAAATAAAAAGGCATTTTATGAAT
Source organism: Flavobacteriaceae bacterium (assembly GCA_964227255.1). Taxonomy (GTDB): domain Bacteria; phylum Bacteroidota; class Bacteroidia; order Flavobacteriales; family Flavobacteriaceae; genus Lutibacter. The sequence continues at coordinate 39,791 of CAXQVI010000031.1, read as the reverse complement.
ATAATGCCTGTATTATGGAGCCATGGGATGGTCCGGCATCTGTACCTTTTACTGATGGAAATTTTATAGGAGCATTACTGGACAGAAATGGATTGAGACCTTCAAGATATACAGTTACAAAAGATGGATATGTTATTATGTCTTCAGAAACTGGTGTCCTTCCAATTCAACCAGAAGATGTTGTAAAACACGGTCGTTTGGAGCCTGGTAAAATGTTCTTGGTTGACATGAACGAAGGGCGCATTGTGAATGATGAAGAGATCAAATCGAAGATTGTATCTGAACGTCCTTATCAGAAATGGTTAGATGGAAATTTATTACCATTAAAAAATGTACCATATACTGGAAATTTATGTCCGGTGGAAGATACCAGTTTATTGAAAAGACAGAAAATTTTCGGATATACTCAGGAAGAAATTAAAAAGATAATTACTCCAATGGCTTTGCATGGAAAAGAAGCTATTGGCTCCATGGGTACAGATACACCGCTTGCAGTGCTTTCCGACAACACACAACTACTTTACAATTATTTCAAGCAGTTATTTGCTCAGGTTACGAATCCGCCGTTAGACGGTATTCGCGAAGAAATTGTGACTGACTTCAGTCTAGCCATAGGAGGTGATGTGAATATATTTGACATTTCAGAAAAACAATGTCAGAAATTAAAGATTCAAAATCCAGTTATTTCAAATGAGGATTTGGACAAATTAAAACAAATTGATCATCCGCATTTTAAAGCGTGTACCATAGATGCAATTTATAAAATTTCAAAAGGGCTGAACGGAATGGAAGCCCGGCTGGAACATATGGTCAAAGAAGTTTATAAAGCTGTTTCTGAAGGGTGTAATATCATAATTATTTCTGATAGAAGTGTTTCAAAAGAATATGCTCCTATTCCAATGTTATTAGCATGTTCAAATATCAGCAATGAATTAAGCCGATTGAACAAGCGTTCTACTTTCGGAATTGTTATTGAATCTGCTGAACCCAGAGAACCTCATCATTTTGCAACCTTATTTGGTTATGGTGCAAGCGCGATTAATCCATATATGATTAATGAGATTATTCAAAAAGAGGTAACCGAGCGGACTTTCCACAACATCGAAGCCAACGAAGCCATTGCAAACTTCAACAAAGCAATCGCAAAAGGAGTATTGAAAATCATGAACAAGATTGGTATTTCGACACTTCACTCCTACCGAGCTTCTCAAATTTTTGAAATCCTTGGATTGAGCAGCGATTTCACGGAAAAATATTTTCCAAATACCCCATCGAGAATTGAAGGTATCGGGTTGTATGAAGTAGAAAAAGAAGTCTTTAATAGACATAGCAATGCTTTTCCTAAGAAAACTATTACAGATAGCACCTACCTGCCAATTGGTGGAGACTACAGATGGAGAAGAACTGGAGAGCGTCATATGTTTAATCCTACGACAGTTGCGAAATTACAGCAAGCCGTTCGCTCCAACAGCTATAAGACCTACAAGGATTATGCTGAACATATCAACGAACAGTCAAAAGAGCTTATGACATTAAGAGGTTTGTTCGAATTTGACAATTTTGACCCGATTCCTTTAGATGAAGTTGAACCGTGGACCGAAATCGTAAAACGATTTAAAACCGGAGCCATGTCGTACGGATCTATTAGTGAAGAGGCCCATGAGAACTTAGCTATCGCCATGAACCGTATTGGTGGTAAAAGCAATTCAGGTGAAGGTGGAGAGAATCTTGAGCGTTTCAGAAAAGAGTTAAACGGAGATTTAAAAAACAGTGCCATCAAACAGGTAGCATCGGGAAGGTTTGGAGTTTCGAGCAACTATTTGACCAATGCTGAAGAGATTCAGATTAAAATGGCTCAAGGTGCAAAACCAGGAGAAGGAGGACAATTACCAGGGGAAAAAGTATTGCCTTGGATTGCAAAAACGAGAAATTCGACGCCATATGTCGGTTTGATTTCACCGCCTCCACACCACGATATTTATTCAATTGAGGATTTAGCACAATTGATATACGATTTAAAAAATGCAAACAGAGCGGCACGAATTAATGTGAAACTCGTATCTAAAGTTGGAGTAGGAACCATCGCTGCCGGAGTTGCAAAAGCAAAAGCCGATGTGATTCTGATTTCCGGATATGACGGAGGGACAGGAGCTTCTCCATTAACCTCTCTTAAACACTGCGGACTTCCGTGGGAATTAGGTGTTGCCGAAGCGCAACAAACATTGGTTTTAAACGGATTGAGAAACCGAGTTGTATTAGAATGTGACGGACAATTGAAAACTGGTCGTGATGTTGCTATTGCAGCATTATTAGGAGCTGAAGAATTCGGATTTGCAACAGCACCACTGGTGGCTTCAGGATGTATCATGATGCGCGCCTGCCATTTAAATACTTGTCCGGTCGGGATTGCAACTCAAAATCCTGAATTGAGAAAGAACTTCAAAGGAACTCCTGAACATGTTATTAACTTCATGTATTTCGTAGCGCAGGAATTGCGTGAAATTATGGCGAAGTTAGGATTCAGGACAGTAGAAGAAATGGTTGGGCAATCTCAAAAGATTCAGACAGCAAGAGCTATTGATCATTACAAGGCGAAGGGATTAGACTTAAGCTCTATTCTATATAAGCCAGAAACTACGAGACCTTTATTCAATACAGAAATACAGGATCACGGATTAGACAATGTATTGGATTTCGAAATCATTCGTCTTGCGCATCCAGCGATTTATAGAAAAGAGAAAATGAACTACCACTTCGATATTAAAAATACAGACCGAAGTGTAGGAGCGATTTTGAGTAATGAAATTTCAAAAATCTATGGTGACACTGGATTACCTGAGGATACTTTAAAACTAAATTTCACAGGTTCGGCCGGACAAAGTTTTGGGGCGTTTGCAACCAGAGGAATTACAATGAAGGTAACAGGTAATACGAATGATTACCTCGGTAAAGGACTTTCAGGAGCAAAACTAATTGTAAAAACTCCGGAAGAAGCAACTTTTGACTCCGATCAAAATATCATTATTGGTAATGTATCACTTTATGGAGCTATCAATGGTGAGGCTTATATTAACGGAATTGCAGGAGAGCGTTTTTGCGTACGAAACTCGGGAGCAACTGCAGTTGTAGAAGGAGTCGGAGATCACGGATGTGAATATATGACTGGAGGAAAAGTTGTTGTACTTGGAAAAACAGGTCGAAATTTTGCCGCTGGAATGAGCGGAGGAATCGCTTATGTTTTGGACCCTGAAAATGAATTCAAAAATGGCAATTGCAACATGGAAATGGTCAATTTTGAAAGCATAGAACCGAAAGAAGCAAAGGAGTTAATGCAACTTATTAAAAATCATTTGAAGTATACCCAAAGTGAACTGGCCTATAAAATTCTGGACAATTGGGAAAATTACCTTCCTCAATTTGTCAAGGTTATGCCTGCGGATTACAAGAAAGCACTTGAACGTTTGGCAGAAGAGCAACTATCTAACTCAACAATCGCTTAATTATGGGAAAAACTACTGGATTTTTAGAATATGAAAGACAAGACGAAGCAAACTTATCAGTAATTGACCGTCTGAAGAATTATAGAGAATTTACAAAACCTCTAAACACTGAGGAAATTGAAAAACAAGGTTCTCGTTGCATGGACTGTGGAATTCCATTTTGCCACAGTGGTTGTCCGCTGGGGAATTTAATCCCGGATTTCAATGACCTGGTACACCATGGAGAATGGAAAAAAGCGTTGGAAATTTTACACAGCACAAATAACTTCCCGGAATTTACAGGAAGATTATGTCCGGCGCCTTGTGAGCAATCATGTGTTCTGGGTATTATTAAGCCTGCGATTACCATTGAGAATTTAGAAAAAAGCATTGTAGAAAAAGGTTTTTCTGAAGGCTGGGTACAAGCAAGACCGCCAAAAACAAGAACTGGAAAAACAGTTGGGGTTATTGGTTCTGGTCCTGCAGGATTGGCTGCTGCGCAACAATTAAACAGAGCTGGACATACTGTAACAGTTTTTGAAAGAGATGATGCACTGGGCGGATTACTGCGCTATGGAATTCCAAATTTTAAATTAGAAAAAGAAATCATAGATCGTCGAATTGACATTTTGAAAGAAGAGGGCATTACTTTTAAGACAAACTGCAATGTTGGAGTGAATTATGAAGTGGAAAAATTAAATGAATTCGATGCTCTGGTTTTATGTGGTGGAGCTACAGTAAAAAGGAGTCTGCCAGTCCCTGGTATCGATATTCCGGGAGTAGAACAAGCAATGGATTTTCTGACGCAGCAAACAAAATCAATCTTTGGAGAAGAGATTAAAGATCAGATTTCAGCTGAAGGAAAGAATGTTATTGTCATTGGTGGTGGAGACACCGGATCTGACTGTATTGGGACATCAAACAGACATGGTGCTGCTTCAGTTACGAATTTTGAAATTATGCCAAAGCCTCCTGTGGAACGTGCAGAAAGCACCCCTTGGCCTCACTGGCCATTGAAGTTGAAAACTTCATCTTCTCATGAAGAAGGGTGCGACCGTAACTGGTTGATTTCTACAAAAGAATTCAAAGCGGATGAAAATGGAAACTTAAAAAGTTTAGTTACTGTTCAAGTCGAATGGGAAATTATTCCAGGGGAGCGACCAAAACTGAAACAAGTTCCAGGAACTGAAAAAGAATGGCCTTGTGAACTAGCACTTTTAGCACTAGGATTTACAGGTCCAGAAAATACTTTGAGTAATTTGTTAGGACTTGAGACAAATGCAAGATCGAATTATGAAGCCACAAATTATCAAACAAATGTGCCACATATCTTCACAGCTGGAGATATGAGAAGAGGACAATCCCTAATTGTCTGGGCCATTTCCGAGGGTCGCGAAGCGGCCCGAGAAGTTGACATCTATTTGATGGGAAGCAGCAACCTGCCAACAAAAGGTGGTGGCGATCTTCCCGCTATCTAAATATTTGTTTATTCATTCGCATGAAGAGCCTTCGGGCTCTTTTTTTTTGCTACTTAGGTTACACATAATCACACTTTTGATTGATTAAAATCATACCATTTGAAAAATGCTTCAAATACTTTTATCTCATGAATTTTTAAACACGAATCATGAAACAACTAACCTATTTATTATTAGCGCTCTTCGTGCTTTCATGCAACACTAAAGAACAGAGTAAAGAAGCTGAAACAAGTGCTGTTCAAAATGAAATAGCACTAAAAAACTTCGATACTGAAGCTGTCAATTATATTGGTAAAGAAGTACGAGTAACCGGAATTGTAGATCACGTATGTAAGCATGGTGGGAAAAAATTATTATTAGTAAACAATGATGCTCAGGTTCACATTACTTCCGAAGAACGATTTTCAGAAGACTTAATTGGTAGTGAAATCAACCTTATCGGAATTGTAAAAGAAGAACGCATTAGTGAAGCGACTTGTTTACAGATGGAAGAAGACAATATGAAAAGTCATTCCGAAGGTATGTCGTCTGACGAACAGTTTGAAGCTAAAAAGAAACACATCGCTGAATATCGCAAAACGATGGTTGACTCAGGTAAAGATTATGTTTCCAACTTTTCTTTGGAATATGTTTCACTAAAAGAAAAAGAGACTCAAAATGAAAACGAAGCTGATTCGAAAGTGGAGTAGAATTCTGCACCGGGATATAGGTTTCTTTTTTATTGGAACAACTTTGATTTACGGGATATCTGGAATCGCTTTAAACCATATGAGCGATTGGAATCCAAACTATTCAGTAACAATTGAACATACTACTATTGTCTCTTCTAAATTGAACTCAGAAATGACAAAAACTGAAGTCTTAGAAATTGTTGACAACATAAATTACAAGCACAATTACAAACAGCATTATTTCCCAAATAAAGAGCAGTTAAAGATTTTTTTAAAAGGAGGTTCATCAATAGTAGTTCATTTGCCGACGGGGAATACGACTACTGAACTACTTAAAAGGCGACCTCTTATTTATGAATCAAATTACCTGCACTACAACCCAAATCGATTCTGGACCTGGTTTTCCGATGCATTTGCTGCGGCACTAATTCTATTTGCATTGACCTCATTATTCATGGTGAAAGGAAAAAAAGGATTGAAAGGTCGAGGAGGTATTTACACACTATTGGGAATCCTAATTCCCATAATTTTCTTAATTTTTTATCTATAAAAAAAAGAGCCTTCGGGCTCTTTTCAATTTTTACTTATTTGCTTTATACAATTTCATATTATCGGCAATAACCAAAGCTGCCATTGCTTCAACAATTGGCACCGCTCTTGGAACCACACAAGGATCATGACGTCCTTTTCCTTGCATTTCAACATACTCACCTTTACTATTTATGGTTTGTTGGTTTTGCATAATTGTCGCAACTGGTTTAAATGCCACAGAGAAATAAATATCCATTCCGTTACTAATACCTCCCTGAATTCCTCCACTTAAATTTGTTTCGGTAGAACCATCTTCATTGAACAAATCGTTATGTTCACTTCCTTTCATTTTTGCTCCACCAAATCCACTTCCGTATTCAAATCCTTTTACTGCATTAATAGACAACATGGCTTTTCCAAGTTGAGCATGCAGTTTGTCAAAAATAGGTTCACCTAAACCGACAGGAACATTTTTTATTACACATGTTACAGTCCCACCAATAGTGTCGCCTTTCTTTTTAATTTCGAGGATTCTATTAATCATTTTTTGAGCTGATTTCTCATGTGGACAACGCACAGCATTGGATTCAATCTTGGAAAAATCTAGCTCTTCAATTGGCTGTTCTATAAAAATGTCACCAACCGAAGACGTAAATGCATGAATTTTTATCTCAGGAAACGCCTGCTTAGCCACGGCACCACCAACAACCCAATTGGCAGTTTCTCTGGCGGAAGTCCTTCCTCCTCCTCGATAATCGCGATTTCCATATTTTTGAGTATAGGTAAAATCGGCATGTGAAGGACGATAGGCATCTTTGATATGCGAATAATCTTTCGATCTCTGATGTACGTTTTCAATTACGAATCCGATGGGAGCACCAGTTGTTTTCCCTTCAAAAATTCCAGAAAGGAATTTCACTTCGTCCGGCTCTTTGCGCTGAGTAACAATTTTAGATTGACCAGGCTTTCTGCGGTTTAACTCATTTTGAATGGCTTGTAAATCCAATTCAACACCTGACGGACAACCATCAATAACACCACCTATTGCAGGTCCGTGAGATTCTCCATAAGTTGTAAGACTAAATAGCTTTCCAAATGTATTCGACATATCAAAAGTTTATAGAACAAATGTAAAAAAACTAATTCATTGGCACTCTGAATGTGGCATGAATTAATTTTAAAAAAACCACAATTTAATTGCCATAATAACAATCATCACCACTACAATTTTTCTAACAATTCCATCACCTTTCTTTACCGACCATCTACTAGCAAACCAACCTCCCAAAGAATTGCCGCAGGCCAGTAACAATCCATACTTCCAATTAAGGCTGTCGTTTATCCAAAATAAATACAACGCAACCACAGTGTAAATAAGTACTACCATGACTTTTACTGCATTACTTTTTACCAATGACAAATTATTTACTGAGGTCAATATAACCAACATTATAAATCCAACACCCGCTTGTATAAATCCGCCATAAATTCCAACGAAAAAAAACAACACAACACTTAACCATAAATGTTTCCCCTCGACACGTTCAGCTAAATCTAAAGGTTTTGATTTAAGTCCAGAAATCATATAAATAACAACCAGTAACATAATCACTGCGAGCATTTTATTAAAGGTCTCACCTTTTATGTCTATTGCAATCTGAACCCCAATGACTGAACCAAGTAAGGCCGAAATTCCGAGATAAATACTGAAAGGAAAAGTTTGGACTCCTTTACTTTTAAATCCGGCCGTTGTAAACATATTTTGAAACAATATTGCAATCCTATTTGTACCATTTGCAACAGCTGGTGGTAATCCTAAAAATATTAGTACTGGAAGGGTTAATAATGAACCTCCTCCAGCGACGGTATTAATTGCTCCAGCTATGAAACCGATAGCTACCAGCATTAATATTTCTAAAAACAATTCCATGTAAGTATTTGAAATCCAAAAGTAAAATATTTTAACATGATTTTTTATGAATTTTTTCTCAAAAAAGCTTTAGGAAATCAAAAAAGGATTATATATTTGCAACCGCTATTGGAGAAATGGCAGAGTGGTCGAATGCACTGGTCTTGAAAACCAGCGAGGGTCACACCTCCGGGGGTTCGAATCCCTCTTTCTCCGCAAAAAAAAGCCGAAACAGTTGTTTCGGCTTTTTTATTTCCAGAAAAGTCGAAAATTTATTTTCGTAAGTGGGTGGAAATAAAAAAGACAACAAGCGAAAGCATTTAAGGCTTTCTGCGCTTGCTCAGGATTCCATAATAGGGAACATTGAAAAATAGTCCCTCCTTCTCCGCCAACAGAAACCGCAACCAGTTATAAACACTGAGCTTGCGATTTTCCAATTTTTATTAATTCCAAACATTTAAATTTAATCGCATTTATTGAAGACTATTTGAAACCCGAAATACCTTCTAAACAACAACTTTCAACTACTAAAATACGATAGTTCAAACCGAGCGTAATTCCATTAATTTTGATATATTCAAAAAATTATTTTTATTTGGATTAAATATAAATTGTGATTATATTTAAACCATATTTACTCCTGTCTTATTGGTAAAGCTTTCTTTAGGTTACAAAGGTCTATTTAGTTAAATCTTTTAATGCCCCTCTATGACATGAAAAATTACGACTACCTTAACAAAGTTGATGAGATCGATGATCTTTTAAATTTTATTTCAGAAACGGCTTATTCAAATAACAATTTTCAATTTTTAAAAAAATTTTCAAAATTTTTGGTGAATTTGGTTCGTGTTAATACTATTTTAATTAACACATATTCATCAACAAGTAACGGTAAGGCTAAAACAATAGTTATTTGCCACGAAGGTAGATTTTTGAAAAATATTTCCTATAAAATAGCGGATACGCCTGAAGAAAAATTAACACATACTAATTTTTGCATTTTTCCAAAAAATGTTAAAGAAAAATTTCCAAAAGATGATTCGTTGATCCATTTGAATGCCGAAAGCTACATAGGAATCCCTTTAAAGAGCTCAAATGGAAAAAGGATTGGTTTTATAGCACTTATGGATAAGGAACCGCTATCCTACGACACATTTGTTATTGAAAAAATTTTAAAAGTTGCTGCAATTAAAATAACAATCATATTAAAAAACCAGATTTATAAAGACAAAATAAAATTGCAAAGAAAGGACTTGCGAGTTGTAAAAAGAATCATAGAAGATCATGATAAATTTAAATCAATTATACTATCATCTGAAGATATGGTTAGCATTCATAATCTTGATGGCGTCTGTTTGTACTATAATGAAACTTCAAAATTTCCAATTAAGGAGAACGATATATTAGGTAAAACTCCTTTTAATATTTTTGAAAATACGTTAGCAACTCAAATAGTTAAAAGCATAAAAGAAGTAGGAAACACTGGTTTAAGTAAAATAGATGAGGTAACAACAGAACTTTTCAATGAAAAAGTATGGTTGTCTATTTATTACTATAGAGTATCTTCTGGTAATAAGAGCGAGACGAAAGTAATGAAGATATGTAAAAACATTACCAAACATAAAAAATTTGAAGAAGAAAATAAAAAGCTTTCAACAATCGTATCACAAAGTGCAAATAATATAATTCTTACAGATATAAACGGAAATATCGAGTACGTAAATCCAAGTTTCTCGAAAACTACAGGTTATACACAAAATGAAGTAATAGGTAAGAACCCAAATATTTTAAGCTCTGGGCAACATTCAAATAAATTTTATTCTATTCTGTGGGAAACCATTAAAGCAGGAAAAATATGGAAAGGAGAGTTTCGAAACAAAACTAAGAGTGGTAAATTAATATGGGAGCGCGCAACAATATCAGCAATTAAAAATGAGCAAGGGGAAATAACAAACTTCCTCTCCATAAGAGAAGATATCACGAAGCAAAAAAAGGCAAAAGAAGCTTTAAATATTGCCTTGCAAAAAGCAAAAGAAGCTGATAATTTAAAATCGGCATTTCTAGCAAATATGAGTCATGAAATTAGAACACCTATGAATGGTATTATAGGCTTCTCAGAATTATTACTCCAAAAGGATTTATCAGATACAAACAGGGTAAAATATGCCCAAATTATATTAGATAGCAGTAAAAATTTATTGACAATTTTAAATGACATATTATTTATTTCTAGAATCGAAGCTGGGGTGATAAAGCTTAATAAAGACACCTTTGACTTAAATAGACTTCTTGACGAATTATATGTTTTCTACCTTAATAAAGCACAAGAAAAGAATTTAAGCTTGAAGTCTGTCAAAGGTTTACAAAATCACGAAAGCATCATTAAATCGGATAAAATAAAACTCCGACAAATATTAAAAAATTTATTATCCAATTCACTAAAGTATACAAATCAAGGAACGATTGAATTTGGTTATAAGTTAATCCAAAATGAATTAGAATTTTTTGTTATTGATTCAGGCATTGGTATCAAACCGGAATCCAAAAACAAAGTTTTTAAACGTTTCTATCGAGAGGATGCCGAATGCGAAAATCGATCTGCAGGAGCTGGTCTTGGTTTATCGATCAGTAAAAAATTTATAAAATTGATGAGAGGAAAAATCTGGTTTAATTCAAACTCGAGTGGGACAACTATGTATTTCAGGATCCCATATAACAAAAAGACTACAATTATAGATAATACGACTGTAGAAAAAACTCAACTTGACGTTGAGCTGACTGATAAAGATGTTACTATTTTAGTAGTAGATGATGAATTATTCAATCGAGTATATATTCAAGAGTTATTTTCAAAGACAACATTTAATATTCTTGAAGCAGAAAACGGAAAGAGGGCTCTAGATTTGTATTTTAAAAATCCCAATATAGACCTCGTATTGATGGACATTCAAATGCCTGTAATGAATGGTATTGACTGCATGAAGAGAATAAAAGAGAATAATCCTGAAATACCTGTTATAGGAATTTCCGCCTTCGCTATGGAATCCGACATGAAAAATGCTTTAATTCAAGGATTTGATTTTTATATATCAAAACCAATTGACAAAAACATATTATTTCATTCAATTAACAAATACCTGATCGATTGAGAAATGCGGGTATTGTGAGTCAAGGATAAAATTATAGCCTGAATCTCATGTTTATGTAATTTGTCGCATATTTCTTTAAAGTGACAGGAACCTCTTAAATTTTGGGCTGAAAAGTTCAAATATCGCTGAAGACGCACAAAATCCAGCTTATAAAAAAAGGTAAACCCATTGGTGTTTAAGGCTGTTCATTATGGTTTTTAACCTCAAAAGTCTTCAATAAATTTTTGCTGCCTGCATTTGGTACTTCAGAAATCAGGATATACTTTCCAGGTTTTAATTCTACAGTGAAATAGGCCGTACTTCCGGCGGGCATGTTATTAGCTCCTCCTAAAAATGTGACTCCCTTTGGAGCTGGCTCAATAAGACCTTCAGGATCTACCCAATTCATCCATTTTTCAATTGCATCTAGATCGGCATTCTCTTTTAATTTTCCAATATTAACATCATGTCCTGCAAAATTTTCATGCATAATCTGATCTTTAAAAAAGACTGAAAATGTCTTGGTTCCTGAACTAATTTCGCCATCAAATACCATACCTTCAGTACTTGAAATTTCTAAGGCATAATCAGCTTTTGCTTCTGTATTTCCTGAATTCTTTTCAGAAACGTAAAACTCATCAAACATTCCTGCAGAAGCATGAAACACACCATTTGTCATTTTTACATAACATTCAATAAAATAATGCCCGGAAGGTAAATTAATTGTAGTCTCTCCTGTCAATCCAGGAGAAATCAACGCAACTCCTCCCATAAAAACAACTTCTCCAAACCAGGATGGTAGTTTACCAAATTCAGCAAAGCCTTCTTCTTGTTTCCCCTCATTCAATAACAACATGCCACTATCAAAATAAGGAATTACGAGTTGCTTGACAGAATCCATGGTTTTACCTTCTGGATACTTATCAATCATAAAAAAGTGCGTCTGGTTCGATTTGTTGATATACCGGAACGTATTCCAACCTGATGAAATTGTATCCGGCATTTGAAACTCCATGTGAGTTGTTAGTATTTCAACTACTTGTTCCTTTTTAGTTTCAGATTTCACATATTCAGCTTGTTTTTTATCCTTTTTGCAAGCCCCAAAAGAAATTAAAACTACAGCGAACAAACTAAGGCTAAGTTTCTCAATTGATTTCATAATAATAATAGTTTGGTCAGTCATTTAAATATAGTTAAATATTAGACATTAACACGTCTAATATTTAGTGTTATAAACAATACTCGTTTCCTCGCACTGCACAGAACACAATTAAAAACAAGTATTTACCAAAAAAAATCAGCTTCCATGGGAGCTGATTTTTTTGTATTTCTGAATAATTATTACTGCTTTTTTTTCTATCTGAAATGATTCCTTTGAATAATTTGCTTTAATCTGTTTTTTAAGTCTGACCCTGTATCATATACCATTTGTTCATTGCTTGGAAATGGAACTGCTTTTAACTCCAATAAATCTATATATGAAGCTTTTAAAGCTCTTTTGTCACCTCTGTGGGTTGCATAAACATGGTTGAAAACAAATTCACTGCTTATTGGAAATACCTGAAAAACCTGATTATTATTTAAATCCACATATTTCACTTGCCCATTCACTTTAGAGGATTTCGACTGAGAAAATTGATATAAATGACAACGAACTTTGATCATATTGTCAATTTTAATTTTGTTGCCCAAACTATCAATTAATTGATTTCCTTTATCATCAACAGCATATTTAAAGCCATCTTTGATCATTTTCTCTTCAACAAATTCTTTTTCTCTTATTCTTTCAGGTGAAACTAAAATATCTGTTACGTTTAATTCCAGTCCAAAATCATAATTATAACCATCTAATTCAGAATTGTGATAAACACTCCAAAAATCATTTAATCCATAGGTATCAAAATTCAACAAATACTCTTGTAACTCTTCAGGGACTATCATTTCACTTTCATTTTTCATAGAAACGACAATATAATCTGTTCCTAACTCATGCACATGTGCCATTAGAGATTGTACATCTTTATAATTTGGATTAATTTGATCAATATACTGCAAATCATTGTACACCGATCTTAAGGTTACCTTGTTTTCTGAATTTACAAATGGTAACGCTTTTTGATATAAATGTTCTGACAAATCATTTTTACTTGCTATAAATGCTTCATCATAATTTTTATAAACAAACTCGGCGTTTCTTCCTGATTCGAAGATTGGCAATGGTAAAAGTGGTTTAATCTGCTCTTGTCTAACTCTCAGTTTGGTATACAAGTTAAAAATCTCTTCGACGTTTTCCGGATTGGAATCTTTTTTCAAAAATTCAATTCGGGCTTCATCTCGTTCAACTGATTTAGCGAAGGCATCTTGCAACATAAGAACGTATTTCTGATTCCCTTTTTTTGTCTTATTGCTTCGCAATTTTTGAAGAGAGGTTGCAATTACATCATCATAGTTTCCTGCATTCAATGCTTGTTCAGCAGTCTTTGCACTTCCACACGATATTAATAAAGCCAGAACTGTTATAAATAGTATAAATTTTTGCATGGGGTTGATTTTGGTTGTTATTTTGAAAAATCAATTTACGTGCCAAAAGTAATTATTTTTACTATTTGTGTTTACTAATTTTAACTTTAGTTTTTAATTAATTAAAAGGTTTCTTTCATCCAGTTATAAGGCTTTCTCTTTATCCAATTTCCTCTTGTGAAATCAGGGAACATTTGTGGTTCTCCATTATTTTCAATGGATACTTCCGATAGTGGCGTAATTGCGCTCCAAGCCGCAGCATCATAGGCATCAATTGGCGGTGCAATATTCTCTTTAGCAGATTCAATAAACGCATGTATTACGAAAAAGTCCATTCCTCCATGACCGGCTCCCATGGCATGTTCTCCATACTTTTTCCAAAGTGGATGGTCATATTTCTCCAACCATTCTTTTGAAGAATCCCATCTGTGAGGGTCTGAAACACCTTCAATATACATACGATTTCCATCCTTTTCCCATAATCCATTGGCTCCTTGGACGCGAAAACCTAATGAATAAGGTCGCGGTAAATTACAATCATGTGTTACAATAATAGTTTCTCCGTTAGCAGTCTCTATGGTTGAAGTAATCACATCTCCTTGCTTAAATTTCAATTTCGCATTCGGATGGTCTTCACCTCCGTGTTTTTTAATATAATTGTTCAACCCTATACCTTTTGTTGCATTTGAAGTTATAGACACAAATCGATTTCCTCTGTTAATATCACACATCGTTGCTACTGGTCCTACTCCATGTGTAGGATACACATCGGCATTCCTCAATAAGGAATGTTGTGTTCTCCATGCTGCTTCTGAAATTCCTTTATCTCCAAACTCAACACCCAATCCGTAGGCCGTTTTACCATCATTCAACTTTACAAAACGCAAATCGTGCTGGTACCCGCATCGGAAATGCACCAATTCTCCAAAAACATCTTGCTTTACCATATTCAAAACAGCCAAAATATCACGACGATAATTCACATTTTCCAACAACATCAAATGTGTACCAGTTTCTTCGTGTACATTCACAAGATCCCAGCATTCTTCCATTGTATTTGCTGCCGAAACTTCAAGTCCTGTATACTTTCCTGCTCTCATTGCATCTTTCGCCATACGTGTATGCCATAGCCACGGTGTTGAAATGATAACCGCATCAACTTCCTTTAGGTCCAACAGATTTTTATAATCAAATTCATTCGCCGAAAATACTTTTGGTTTCTTTTCTCCCGCTTCATCAATTTTCTTCAAAGCAATATCAATTCTTCGAGGATCGATATCGCAAATAGCCGTTACTAAAACATCATCACGATTCAATACATTAACCAAATGATTCGTTCCACGTAATCCTACACCAATGAGTCCAACTTTCAGTTTATCTTTAGTAAAGTCTCTTCCCATTCCGAAGGATAAATTAGGGGCTAAAGTTATTCCCGCTCCTGCTATTGCAGATTTTTTGATAAAAGTTCTTCTTGAGTTCATATTAGTTTGGTTGAATTTTGTTTAAATATATAAACATCTCCTTAGCTATCACAACCAAATTTTGAAACTATTTTAACATACCCTTCCAAGATGTTAATATTTGTACCTTTGCACTTTAAATTTTATCCTTTGAAATCGAAAAACGAACAATCGATCAATCTTAATAAATTTATCAGCAGCACTGGAATTTGTTCTCGTCGCGAGGCCGAAAAACTCATACAGGAGGGCCGAGTTACCATCAATGGCAAACCTACCCAACTTGGGAATCGTGTTTTTGATGGAGATGAAGTGAAAATTGATGGAAAACCATTACGGGTGAAACCTAAAACTTTGTATATCGCTTTAAACAAGCCCGTTGGTATTGTTTGTACGACAGATTCAAAAGAGAAAAACAACATCGTAAAATATGTGGGGCATCCACAGCGATTGTTTCCAATTGGACGACTTGACAAGCCTTCGGAAGGATTGATATTCCTGACGAACGATGGAGATATCGTAAATAAAATCTTACGCGCCGGGAACCATCATGAAAAGGAATACATCGTTTCGGTAGACAAAAAAATTACACCCGATTTCATAAAAAAAATGAGTCTTGGAATTCCAATTTTAGGGACTGTCACTCATAAATGCAAGGTTGAGAAAATTAATGATTATACCTTTAAAATAATTCTAACACAAGGACTGAATCGTCAGATTCGCCGCATGTGCGAATACCTGCATTACGAAGTCACTAAACTGAAAAGAACCCGTATTATGAACGTCAGTTTGGGAAACTTAAAATACGGAGACTGGCGCGAACTGACTTCCAAAGAACTACAGGAAATTAATCTTATGGTGGCGGCTTCATCAAAAACAGAAGAGGCTTCAGTTGATGCTAAAAAGAAGCCTTTAAACCCTCATAAATCACCCAATTTAAAGTCAAAATTCCAACCTAGAAGAGGCAGAAATCGACGTTAACTTTTAGAATAATTTGAGGCTTTTTGACCATGGGAATCCGCTATATATAACTATCTTTGCCAACTATGCAATTCGAATTAAAATCAAAGGACGCTTTAAGTAAAGCGAGAGCTGGAGTAGTTACTACAGATCACGGAAAAATTGAAACACCAATTTTTATGCCGGTGGGGACTGTGGGAACCGTAAAGGGAGTACATCAAACGGAATTGAAAGATGAAATCAATCCAGATATTATACTAGGAAACACCTATCATTTATACCTTCGACCTAAAACCGACATTTTAGAACAGGCGGGAGGATTACATAAATTCATGAACTGGGACAGAGCTATTTTGACCGACAGTGGTGGGTATCAGGTTTACTCGTTATCAGGAAGAAGAAAAATTAATGAAGAAGGTGTGAAATTTAAGAGTCATATCGACGGGTCGTTTCACTTCTTTTCTCCTGAAAGCGTTATGGATATCCAACGCACTATTGGTGCAGATATCATCATGGCATTTGACGAATGTACGCCTTATCCTTGCGATTATAAATACGCAAAACGTTCGATGCATATGACACATCGCTGGTTGAAACGTTGTATAAGTCACTTAGAAAAAACTCCGTATAAATACGACTATTCTCAGACCCTATTCCCAATTGTTCAAGGAAGTACTTACAAGGATTTGAGAAAGCAATCTGCTGAATTTATCGCTTCTTGTGAAGCTGAAGGAAATGCCATTGGAGGGTTGTCTGTTGGAGAACCTGCGGAAGAAATGTATGCAATGACAGAAGTAGTAACGGAAATTCTTCCAGAAGATAAACCACGCTATTTAATGGGTGTTGGAACTCCTATTAATATCCTTGAAAACATTGCACTGGGTGTTGATATGTTCGACTGTGTGATGCCTACAAGAAATGCGCGTAATGGTATGCTATTCACTGCTTACGGTACTATTAACATCAAAAATAAAAAGTGGGAAAACGACTTCTCTCCTATTGATGAAATGGCAATCACTTATGTAGATACCTTATATTCCAAAGCGTATTTACGTCACTTATTTGTCGCAAATGAATTATTAGGAAAACAAATTGCTTCTATCCACAATCTAGGATTCTATTTGTGGTTGGTTCGTGAAGCAAGAAAACATATATTAGCAGGAGACTTTACCGAATGGAAAAACAGGATGGTAAAACAAATGAACAACAGACTGTAAAAAAATAGCCTTGAGAAAATTAGATTGGTACATACTAAAAAAGTTTTTGAGCTCTTTTGGATTGATTTTACTCCTTCTTCTGCCAATTGCTATTGCTATTGATGTTTCTGAAAAAGTAGATAAATTTTTACGTTTCCCTGAATTAACTCTTACAAAAATTATTGAAGATTACTACGTTAATTTTGTAATCATTTTCGGGAATACGTTCATGCCACTAGCCCTGTTTATTGCAGTGATTTTCTTCACTTCAAAACTAGCTAGCAATACTGAGATTATTGCAATTCACTGTGCCAAAATTTCTTTTACACGTTTCCTGTATCCCTATCTCATTGGTGCAACTATCGTGGCGTCTTTTTCTTTACTGATGAATCATTTTGTTGTGCCAAAAAGTAATAAAACATTTAACGAATTTACACAGACCTACATTAAGAAAAAGAAATTTGACGAAAATCAAATTCAGGATATCAACCTACAAATTAGCCCTGATGAATACATTTACATCAAGACATACACAGTAGACAGGACCTTTGGTTACCGTTTCGCTTATGAAAAATTTGAAGGAACACAATTGAAATTCAAATTAAGAGCCGACAATATTAAATGGATTGAGCGTGATACTACTTTCCGATTAGTGAATTGGAGTAAAAGGACTCTTTTAAAAGACCGTGATATCATTTCAAATGGTCCTAAAATGGACACGATTATGAATTTCATGCCAAACGATTTAGTAAATGTAGACAATATGGCTAAGGAAATGAATTCCATAGACCTACAAAAATTCATAAAACAAGCAAAAAGCAGAGGTATTAGTAATTTGAACAATTATCTGGTTGAATTGCATAAAAGAACAAGTTTACCAATAGCATCATACATACTTACATTAATTGCTGTATGTTTATCTTCTAGAAAGAAACGTGGAGGAATGGGTGTCAACTTAGCTTTGGGAATTACCCTGATGTTCGTTTATGTATTCATTCTTAAAATTGCCGAAGTACTTGGTGCCGGGGCAGATGTTAATTCCTTATTAGTGGTCTGGATGCCGAATCTATTTTTCGGAGGCCTAGCCGTTTACTTGTACATTCAGAATGCAAACAACTGATTTAAAACATTACCTGCACCTACATTTAATTGTATTTATCTGGGGATTTACAGCAATTCTTGGTGCACTGATAAAAATAGATGCCATTCCATTGGTTTGGTACAGAATGGTTTTTGCAACCGTTTTTGTATACCTCTATTTTCAATTTAAAAAGCGGTCATTAAAAGTCGACGGACGCGCCTTAATGAAATTCCTGCTCGGTGGAATTCTCATCGCTCTGCATTGGATTTTCTTTTTTTCTGCTATAAAAGTATCGAATGTCTCAGTTGCCTTAGTTGCCATGAGTTCTGGTGCCTTGTTCACCTCGATTATTGAACCATTTTTTTTCAAAAGAAAATTAATCCCAACCGAATTAATCTTCGGATTGATTGTGATTGGAGGACTCTATACAATTTTCAATGTCGAATCACAGTATTCCCTCGGAATCATTTACGCTCTTATTGCAGCGTTCCTATCTGCCTTGTTTACGGTATTAAACGGATTATTTGTACGAAACTACGATGCTAGTGTGATCTCCTTTTACCAGCTTGGGTTTGGTGCATTGTTTATTACAGGTTATGTTTTATTATTTGCTGGGTTTAATATTGATGACTTCCGTATTGACGCTTCGGATTTTGGCTATTTATTGCTGTTAAGCAGTATTTGTACAGCCTATGCGTTTATCGTTTCTGTGAAAGTTATGAAGCACCTAACTCCGTTTACGGTTATGCTTACCATTAATCTGGAGCCTGTTTACGCTATTATTTTAGCACTTATGATTTTTGGTGAAAAAGAAAAGATGAGCCCTGAGTTCTACGTGGGCACTATTATCATCATTTTCACGATTATACTCAACGGAATATTAAAGAACAAAAAAAAGTAAATCGCTGACTATATTTTGACGAAGTTAGTATATTTGCTGTTACATCTAAAACTAAAACACTTATGGAATATTTAGATTTTGAACTTCCAGTTAAAGAACTAGAAGAACAATTAGAGAAATGTATTCTTATCGGTAAAGAAAGTGAGGTTGATATGACAGAAAGTTGTAGCAACATCGAAAAAAAACTACTAAAGACAAAAAAAGACATCTATAAAAACCTAAGCGCATGGCAACGTGTGCAGTTATCAAGACATCCAAACCGCCCTTATACTTTAGACTATATTGGAGCAATTGCAGGTGAAACTTTTATGGAACTTCACGGTGACAGAACTGTAAAAGATGATAAAGCAATGGTTGGTGGATTAGGAAAAATTGGTAATCAATCTTTCATGTTCATCGGACAGCAAAAAGGATACAATACCAAAACTAGACAGTACAGAAACTTTGGTATGTCAAATCCAGAAGGTTATAGAAAAGCTTTACGATTGATGAAAATGGCTGAAAAATTTGGAATCCCTGTAGTAACCTTATTGGATACTCCTGGAGCTTATCCTGGATTGGAAGCTGAAGAGCGTGGACAAGGTGAAGCTATTGCCAGAAATATTTTGGAAATGACACGTTTAAAGACGCCTATTATCACTGTAGTAATTGGTGAAGGGGCATCAGGTGGCGCCCTAGGAATTGGTGTAGGTGACCGTGTTTATATGATGGAGAATACCTGGTACACAGTAATTTCGCCGGAATCTTGTTCTTCAATTTTATGGAGAAGCTGGGAACACAAAGAAGAAGCTGCTGAAGCTTTGAAATTGACAGCAACTGACATGAAGAAATTAGACATTATTGATGCAATTATAAAAGAGCCTCTTGGAGGTGCTCACTACGATAGAGTGACTGCCTTTAAAGAAGTTGAAAAATATATCTTGAAAGCTTATGACGAATTAAAAGGGCTTTCACCAGATGAACTCGTTGTGCAGCGTATGGCCAAATACGCCGACATGGGTGAATATGACGGATAAAAAACTAAAACCTCTCAAATTATTGAGAGGTTTTTTTCTATTTTTATTCTATGTTTATTCTTACTTCCGAACAATTCGCTAAGGCCGATAAGGCTACGATCAAAAATCAGAGTATATCTTCACTTGATTTAATGGAAAGGGCGGCAACGTCATGTGCCGACTGGATTCACGATCGTTTGCAAAACAAATCTCTTAAAATTCATATTTTTTGCGGAATTGGAAATAATGGTGGTGACGGATTGGTAATTGCCCGCCATCTTTTAATGGAAGATTATGATCTCCAATGTTATATTGTGAATTTCAGCGATAAACGCACACCTGAATTTTTAAAAAATTACGACCGACTTAAGGATGACGGACACTGGCCTAAAGTAATAAACAAAGCATCTAATTTTCCTGAAATCAAGGAAGGTGATTTAATCATCGACGCAATATTTGGAAATGGACTAAGCAAACCACCAAAAGGTTTTACCAAGACCCTGATTGAATACCTCAACAAAACAAATGGTTTTATCCTTTCCATTGATGTTCCTTCTGGAGCATACACAAGTAAATCTTCTATCGGAAATGCGATTATCAAACCAGACCACATTCTTAGCTTTCAGTACCCAAAACTAGCTTTTTTTCAACCGGAAAATGAAGACTCCATTCAAAGCTGGGAATTAATTCCTATTGGATTGGACGAACATTTTGTAGCATCTTTAAACCCAAAATATCATCTTGCAATAAAAGAGGAGGTGGCGCAACTTTATCGTCACCGAACCAAATGGGAACACAAAGGTAATTTCGGTCATAGCCTGATTATTGGAGGAAGCTTTGGAAAAATTGGTGCAATTACGTTAGCAAGTCATGCTGCACTTTCCATTGGAAGTGGCTTGGTTTCAGCATTTATTCCAAAATGTGGCTATAATATTGTTCAAACCGCAATTCCGGAAGTTATGGTAGAAGTAGACAACGAAAACTATATCTCTTACTTCAATTACAAAACAAAACCTACGTGTATTGGAATCGGCCCCGGATTGGGGACCCACGAAAAAACAATCGCAGGATTCGCGAAATTTTTACAAGAGAACAACTTACCATTGATTATTGACGCCGATGCTATTAACATTATATCACAGCAAAAGGAATTGCTCGATTATTTGCCTAAACAATCTATTTTGACGCCACACCCAAAAGAGTTAGAACGATTAATTGGCCCTTGGAAAAACGATTTTGAAAAGCTTGAAAAAGCTGCTGCGCTGTCCAAAAAACATGAATTAATTTTAGTGATAAAAGGTGCTCATACCTGTATTTTAAATGGGGAAAAATGCTTTTTCAACTCTACTGGAAATACCGGATTGGCAACTGCGGGAAGCGGAGATGTTTTAACTGGAATTATAACTGGATTAAAAGCACAGAATTACGGTTCGCTTGAAGCCGCTATTTTAGGAGTATATCTGCACGGACTCACTTCGGATATCGGAACTAAGGACTTTGGATTAGCTTCTTTCAATGCACGACATATAATCGAATACCTTCCAGACGCCATTCTCGAATTGTTGCACCCTCCTGAAATTCCAGATGAAAATAATGCTTAAAAAAAGCCCTCCAAATTGGAGGGCTTTTATATTATATTCCTAATTCAGAAAAATAGTCCCGAATGGTAGGATTTGAAGGTCGTTTTGCATTTGCATTCACAATATTTCCATCAGGATCAATTAGAATAAATCTTGGGATAGAATTGATTCCATAAGCTCTAATAAATTCACTTTCAAAATTATTATCGGCGTACAATTGAACTCCAGTTAAAGCTTCTTCTTCAACCATTTTGCGCCACTTATCATAAGCCTGAGGTTTATCTACCGAGATACTAATAAATTCAATATTTTTCCCGTGATAATCTTTTTCTAACTCTTTAAGGAAAGGTATTTCTGCTTTACAAGGTCCACACCAGGTAGCCCAAATATCCAGATATACAAACTTTCCTTTATAGTCGTCTAATGAATTGCTTCCTCCTTCAAAGTTCTCGTAGTTCTCAAACTTTGGGGAAGGTGCTCCTTTAGCAAATTTCACAGCCATCTCATGCATAGATTCATAGTTTGACTCTAAGTAATTAAAATACATTTCGTCATTTCTAACATCCATTTCTACCACCATAGAATCTAAGATCTTTCCAGCTTTCATTGCTTCGAAAGAAGATTTAGTCTCTAAAATTTTGGCATCAAATTCGGCTTTATCTAAAGTGAAAAACATTTCAGGATTGGCATCGTCACTTGTAAAAAAAGCAGTCTTTTCATTTAAATAATTGTTCGATTCAGAACCTTTACCTACAAAAGACGCTCCTTCAGAAAAACGTTCTCCTTTGAAAGTAATTTCCAGGTCGTAGCCATTTCTTAAAAATACATTTAGGCCATCGCTTTGTCCGTTAAGAAGTCCGTAATAACCAGCTTTTACAGCTAGGGTGTCGTCAAATACCCCATTTTCATCAATATTAATTGTTTTTAAATAGTCTCTTGAAACTACCTGAAAAGAAGAAATCGACTTTGAATTCACCTTTCCTTTTAAAGCCACATAATTCTGTTGCTTCGTTTCACTTTCACAAGAAACAATTAATAACGCTACAACAATCCAAGAAAATAATCTCATCTTCTATTTCTAAATATTCAATTCATTAAATAGTTCAATTAACTTCCCATCAGATGGTCTAGGAGCATTCGAGCTAACAATATTTCCATCAGGGTCAATTAATAAGAATCTTGGAATTCCTTTGATTAAATAATCTTGAACAAATTTAGAATTCCAGTCATTTTCAGCAAATAACTGTACTCCTCCTAATTCTTTTTCAGCTACCATGTTCATCCACTTTTCGTGGTCAGCTCTTTTATCAACTGAGATACTGATAAACTCAATATTCTTTCCGTGGTATTCCTTTTCAACTTTTTTCAAAGATGGAATCTCTGCTTTACATGGTCCACACCAAGTAGCCCATACATCAACATAAACATACTTCCCTTTGAAATCTGCTAAAGAAGAAGTTCCTCCTTTGTAGTTCTCATAGTCTTCAAATAATGGAGAAGGCTGTCCAGGAGCAACAGTTTTCAATTTTGCATAGCTATCGTCTATTGCAATATTGTTCTTCTCATCTGTAGAAACTTCTTTATATGCCGTATAGAATCCTTCTAAATCGTTTGTATAGGTAATTCCGTATTGCGCAGACTGGTAAGCCAATTTATTTTTGATTATTTGACTTGGAGAAGCTTTTATTGCTTTTAAATAAGCAACATCTTCTTCGATACCTTCCGCTTCAGCCATGTCTGTAGCACTTTCTCTATAGTGACTTCCCACTAAAGACTGGTAACTTGAGTAGTTTTCGAAATCAGCCTCATTAGTATAATCTAAAGATTCAAATTCTGTATAGAATCCTTCAGAAACCTTGAAATCCTCTTTCTTCGTGTAATAAGCATGAGCTCTTTCGTAATTCATCATACTTGCAAATCTTCCATATTCCAATCCCTTTTGTTCATAAGCAACAAAGTCTTTAGAAACATTTTCAGCAGCAGCTAACAATTCGTTCATTGCTGCTTCATCAGATTTTTGCTTTTCAACATAAGCTGCTTCATCAAGCATATAAGGATTGTCCTCTCCTCGTAATTCTTTTTGCTTAGCAGATTTTGATAAAAGGTAATTAGAAGGTCCCGCTGATTCACCTGTAAAAGCTACAGTGTTAGCAAAGTCATTTCCATCGAATGATACATTTAAAACATCCCCAGGGCCAACATAGATCTCAGTTCTGTTTTTACCATCGTATAACATATATGTTCCTCTCTTAATTGTCAAAGTATCCGTAAATGTTCCATCTTCAGAAACATCAATTACTTCTTTAACTGTTCGGTCATAACTGTTAACTGATAATTCACCAGGTACAGGGTTAGTTATCTGTCCGGTAAGCACTGCATAGTCTACAGGAGCTTTTTTAGTACATGAAGCCACTGCAAAAACCGCAGCCAGAATCAATAATTTTTTCATAATTGGTCTTATTTTGTTAATATCCGTCTCAAATATAAAACATAAAAAGGTATTTTTTTACGATATAACTACTTTAACAAATTATTTGCATAATAGTATAGGAATCGGCAAATTTGCAACCTAAACCCATTTCAAAAATGCTGGAATTCTTAATTGGTGAAAATGCATTAAATTTCACTCTTCTATCCGATATAATAACCAATCAGACACCATTAAAATTATCTGACAAGGCTGCAAAGAACATTAATGAATGCAGAGCCTATTTAGATAACAAAATGGCTGAAAACAGTACACCTATATACGGTATCAATACTGGTTTTGGGTCTTTATGTAATGTGAAAATTGAAGCAGACAACCTTCAAAGATTGCAAGAAAACCTTGTAATGAGTCATGCTTGTGGTACAGGTGAAGTGGTTGATGCCGAAATTGTAAAACTAATGCTCCTTTTAAAGATTCAATCCTTAAGCTACGGTCATTCGGGTGTTCAGTTAGAAACTGTGCAGCGCTTAGTGGATTTCTACAATAACGACATTATTCCTGTAATATATACACAAGGTTCACTAGGTGCTTCAGGTGATCTTGCTCCTTTAGCACATCTTTCTTTACCATTAATTGGTGAAGGAGAAGTATATTTAGAAGGAAAGCGCATTTCTGGAGCTGAGCTTTTAAAAACGTTCAACTGGGAAAAAATTCAATTAAAATCTAAAGAAGGTTTAGCGCTGTTAAATGGAACTCAATTCATGAGTGCATATGGGGTTCATTTGATTCTGAAAGCATATAAATTGTCTTATTTAGCTGACCTCATCGGAACTATTTCTTTGGAAGCTTTTGACGGCAGAATTGAACCTTTTAATGAGTTGATTCATTTCATACGTCCGCATAAAGGACAAATAAACACTGCGAAGCGCATCAAAGAATTTTTGATTGAAAGTGAATTAATTTCGCAGCCAAAAGAACATGTGCAGGATCCGTATTCTTTCCGTTGTATGCCTCAGGTGCATGGAGCTAGTAAAGACGCATTGGATTATTGTAAAAAAGTTTTCTATACGGAGATTAATTCGGTAACAGACAATCCGAATATTTTTAAAGATTCAGACGAAATAATTTCAGGTGGAAATTTCCACGGGCAGCCTTTGGCTTTAGCTTTAGACTTTTTAAGCATCGCAGTGGCTGAATTAGGAAATATTTCAGAAAGAAGAACCTTCCAGTTGGTATCAGGTTTAAGAGGTTTACCTCCATTCCTGGTAAAAAACCCTGGTTTGAATAGTGGCTTCATGATTCCTCAATACACAGCTGCAAGCATTGTAAGTCAGAACAAACAATTGGCAACTCCGGCTTCTATAGACTCTATTGTATCGAGTAATGGACAGGAAGATCATGTGAGTATGGGTGCAAATGGAGCAACTAAAGCGAAACGCGTGGTAGATAACCTGGAAACAATTTTGGCGATTGAATTACTCAATGCATCACAAGGACTGGTATTTAGAGACAAGAAATCGTCCCCTTTTATTGAATCAATTTTAGCAATGTATCGCTCAGAAGTTCCTTTTATTGAAAATGATAAAGTATTGAGTACTGAAATCGAAAAAACAGTAGGATTCATTCAAAATTTAGCCATTGATTCTGAAGAACTTTTTATTTAAGTAATATCAACATTCTATAAAACTAATCTTTTGAAGCGTCAAGTGATATCTTTCCTTGAAGGATATCAAAGTACATTTTGAAATCGGAGCGTAAACTCCACAACGGATATTTAAAGGTAGCAGGCTTGTTCTTTTCAAAAAAGAAATGTCCGACCCACGCAAATCCATACCCCGCTAAAGGAACAAACCACAATAAATAAAATTGCTGGTGGTAAAAGGCTGTAATGGTCAAAGCGAACACAATAGTGGTTCCAATTACATGTAACAAACGACAGGTTTTATTGCTATGTTCTGATAAGTAGAACTTGTAAAATTCCTCGTAGGTTTCAATGCGTTCTTCTTTCATAATAACTAGTTTAGTAGGTAAAACAAGGTAATAAAAAAAGACCGAACAGCTGTTCGGTCTTTTTTTTCTATATTATTTCACCTAGTAAATACGGTACTTTACGCCAAGCATATAATTTCCTTTTGGCATTGGAACTAAATTTGTTTCTGTGTATTCTTCATTAAAAATATTGTTAAATACAGCAGTAATTTCCCATTTGTTAAGTGCCGCTACAAATTTTGTGTCCATCAAATTGTACGTCGTACCATCCGTTCTTTCCACAAATCTGAAAGCAATTTCCTGGCTAAAAACATCTGAAAATCTCGTGACTAGATCAGTTGTAAAATGATGTTTGATACTGTTCAAAGAATAACGAGTAAAAGCAACATCTACATCTCTGATATCGTCATCAATAAAGCTATATCCTACATTAATTCTTTGTGGTTGTGCTCCTAAAATGAAGTTATAGTTCGCGTTCAAATCGAATCCTTTTGTTTGAACTTCACTAAAATTCTGTGTTTGCCATTTATCGTCTTCATTCTCCTTCGTCCAGTCGATCAAATCGTCTGAATTTCTGTTGAAAATAGCCAATTCAAAATTGAACGCATTTAAATTTACTTTAATACCTAGCTCTTCCGCTAAAGCTGATTCAGGCTGTAAATCAGGGTTTCCCTGAGTAGTTGGACCGTTGTAATACAAATCGGTGAACGTTGGAACTCTGTAGGTATATCCAATATTTCCATAGAACTTTACGGCGTCAGAAATACGGTATCCCATATCAATTCCCGGGAATGCCTGCGTGTCAAAATCCGAGTAATAACTCAACGCAACACCTGGAGTCAAATCAAATCTTCCCTGAGCAAATTCAAAACGATGCTCAAAAAAAGCTGTGACAGAAGTCCTATCGTGATTTCCTAAATTGTTACTCGCTAAAAAATCTCTTGAAACATCAACCCCAATTCCTGTTTTTCCAAGATTTGAACGTAGTTCCATGTTTCCTTCTACTCCGTAGTTATTTGAAATATGCAGGTTTCTGAAGTAATCCGGATCTTGTCGTAAAAAAAGATACATGTCCTGATTGCGTTTCCAGTAAACTCGAGGTGTTACCGTAGTTTTTTCAGATTCAAACACTTTTGAAACTGCCAGAACACTAGTCTGAGTCTCTTCGTATTGATCAATGTACGCCGGACTCGCATAGAACCCATTTGCTCCGAATTTACGTTCTGTAAAAGTTCCTAAAAACTGGTAACCATCTACTTCAGTTTTTATAAACGCAGAATAATTCTCAAAGTCCGTATTGTAACGGTATCCATCAGATGTTTGGTAGGTCAAAGATGTTAATATACCTCCATTTTCAAAAGATTGTCCCCAAGATCCAACAGCTTTAAAATTATCGTAGGAACCATAGTTCACTCCAAGATCTAACTGGTCATTTGACACATCTTTAGTAACAATATTCACCGCACCAGTAAAAGCATTCTGACCGAAAATTCTCGCTGCAGGACCTTTAATTATTTCAATACGTTGTACGACTTCCAATGGTAATATTGCATTCATGCTGTGGTGTCCAGTTTGAATATCATCCATCTTCACCCCGTCGATTAAAACCAAAGTCTGATCAAAACTACCTCCACGAATGTACAAGTCACTTTGCATACCGTCAACACCTCTTGTTCTCACATCAATTCCGGCAACTTGTTGTAACAATTCGGCGATATTATCAGCTGGGGAATTTTGAATTTGTTCAGCGGTAATTAAGACAATACTCCTAGAGTTTTTTTCAAAAGGAATAGAGATTCTGTTCGAAGTAATTTCAACCTCTTTTAAGTTAATTGTGTCCTTTTGTGCATAGGTCGAAGCACAAATAAATAATAAGACATATAAGATCTTATTTGAAATTCTCATAATTAGTGATTTTAATAAGTGGCAAATGTAGTAACTTGCCGGACGATTAATATAGTCCACTTTTAAAATGATAGATAGTCCGGTTATTTCTTTATTTAAACAGCTTGTCAAAATAGACAAATCTTTACCTCAACCTCTTTACTTACAGGTTTCCGGACAAATTACGAATGCAATTCAACGCAACTATTTAACTAAAGGAACCATTCTGCCTGGGACTCGAATACTCAGTAAATTATTAAATGTTCACAGAAATACCGCTGTAGCTATTTATGAAGAATTAGCTTCACAAGGCTGGGTTGAAATCATACCAAACAAAGGGACATTCGTCATTGAACCGAAATTGCTAAAAACTAAAATAAAAGCGACTTCTCAAAAAGTAAATGAAGCATACACCTATGCTAAAACAACTGGATTTACTTTTCAACAGTCATTGCATTTAGCTTCTGCTGATCAACATTCAAATGCCAAATATGCAATCAATGATGGGAAACCTGACGTACGTTTACATCCGATACATCAGTTTTCAAAATGGTATAGTGCTGCCATGAAAAGGAAATCTTTAGTCAATAAATGGAGCAGACAAGACGAATATTCAAATTCTTTATTTCAAAAGCAACTATGTAACTTCTTAAATGCAACCCGAGGATTTCATTTGAGTCCTAAAAACCTACTAAATACGCGAAGTACGGAGATGAGTCTGTACATCGTCACACAGCTTTTAGTAAAACAAAATGACCTTGTACTTGTAGGAAATTTGAGCAATTATGCGGCTAATACCATTTTTCAAGAGACAGGTGCCCGTATTAAAACCATTCCCGTAGATGAAAATGGTTTGGTAGTAGACTTTATAAAAAAGCATTTTGTAAAAAATAGCATTCGGTGTGTTTATATCTGTGGAAATAGGGATTATCCAACGCTTGTAACTTTAAGTGCAGAGCGTAGGATTGAATTATTAAAACTTGCGAACGCATATGGATTTGCTATTATTGAAGACGACTACGATTATGATTTTCAGTACGAAGGATCAGCTATGTTACCCTTGGCCAGTGCCGATGCAAATGGCATGGTAATTTATTTAGGGAAATTCGGACAGTCCTTGTTTCCAAATTTTCAAACTGGGTTTGTGATAGCTCCTGAAAATCTCATTTCTGAAGCCAAAAATTATCTAGAACTCATAGACAAACAAGGTGATTTAATTCAGGAGCAAATGCTTTCCGAATTAATTGAAGAAGGTGAAATATACCGTTTATTGAAAAAAAATATCGTGATCTATAAAAAGCGACGCGATTGTTTAACAGATTTACTTTCCTCCTATTTCCAAGAAATTGCTCAATGGAAAATTCCTTCTGGAGGACTGGCAATCTGGTTGCAATTCCGCCCTGAAATATCGCTTATAAAACTTGCGAAATCAGCCGAAGCAGTTAATTTACATCTACCAAAAACCATACTTTATCAAGATAGGAATACATGTGCAATACGGTTTGGTTTTGGCCATTTAAACGAGGAAGAACTTACAATTGTAGTTCAAAAATTAAAGAAGGCCTATAATAAGGTTATCCAAAAATAAAAAAGCCCGAACAAATTGTTCGGGCTTTTCATTTATGCTTCTCCTGTCGGACCAAAATTCATTGGTATTGGAGGTTGGTCATACTCTTTAATTTCTCCGTGATGCTTTTCAAACCGGCGCACATTATCAGCTAATGCTTTTGCTAATCGTTTCGCGTGTTGAGGTGTTAAAACGATACGAGATTTCACCTTGGCTTTTGGCCTTCCAGGCATAATACTCAAAAAGTCTACAATAAATTCTGAAACTGAATGGTTGATAATTGCTAGGTTAGAATACGTTCCTTCTGCAACGGCATCATCCAATTCAATATTTATTTGTCCCTCATTTGGCTTTTTAGAATCACTCATAATTACTAGTAGTTATCCAATTCCTCTTTAGATCCAACAATTATATTGTCATATTGTCTCATCCCTGTACCTGCTGGTATACGCTTCCCTACAATAACGTTCTCTTTCAATCCATCTAAGTTATCAATCTTACCGCTTACAGCAGCTTCGTTTAACACTTTTGTAGTTTCCTGGAAGGACGCTGCAGAAATGAATGATTTCGTTTGTAATGAAGCTCTTGTAATACCTTGAAGAATTTGCTCGGCAGTTGCTGGTCTCGCTTCACGAGCTTCAACTAATGCTTTGTCCTCTCTTCTCAATACAGAGTTTTCATCTCTTAATTGACGTGCTGAAACGATTTGCCCCTCTTTCAGAGTTTCAGAATCTCCAGCATTTTCAACAACTTTCATTCCGTAGATCTTATCGTTTTCTTCCATAAATTCATTCTTGTGAACCAATTGGTTTTCCAAGAATAATGTATCTCCTGAATCGATAATTCTAACTTTACGCATCATTTGACGCACAACAACTTCAAAATGCTTGTCGTTAATTTTTACCCCTTGTAAACGGTATACTTCCTGAATCTCGTTTACCAAGTACTCTTGCACTGCTGCAGGACCTTCAATGTTCAAGATATCGTTTGGAGTAACTGCTCCTTCAGACAATGGCATACCCGCTTTAATAAAGTCATTTTCCTGAACCAAGATTTGGTTAGATAGTTTGATTAAGTATTTCTTAATCTCACCTAATTTAGACTCTACAATAATCTCACGGTTACCACGCTTGATTTTCCCGAAAGAAACCACACCATCAATCTCAGAAACAACGGCTGGGTTAGAAGGGTTACGTGCTTCAAATAACTCAGTTACACGTGGAAGACCTCCTGTAATATCCCCTGCCTTTCCAGATTTACGAGGAATTTTTACAATGATCATCCCTGATTCAATCTTATCTCCATCCTCAACAATTAAGTGAGCACCTAAAGGTAAATTGTATGATCTGATTGTATTATCATTATCATCTTTCAACAATAAAGTAGGAACTACCTTCTTATTTTTAGATTCAATAATTACTTTTTCTTGGAACCCTGTTTGCTCATCGATTTCTACTAAGTAGTTCACCCCTTTTTCGATATTCTCGAATTTGATTGTACCACCGAATTCTGAAACGATCACTCCGTTAAATGGATCCCACTTACAAACTACATCACCTTTCTTCACTTTTTGTCCATCTTGCATGTAAACAAATGATCCGTAAGGAATAATATTTGTAGTTAATACCAATCCGGTTTTAGGGTCTACAACTTTGATTTCAGAAGTTCTTGAAATTACGATTTCAACTTCATTCCCATCTCCGTCTTTTCCTTTAACAGTTCTCATGTCTTCGATTTGAGCAACACCATCAAATCTCGTGGTTAATGCGTTGTCCTCAGAAATGTTTCCTGCTACCCCTCCAACGTGGAATGTTCTCAATGTTAACTGTGTTCCAGGTTCTCCAATTGATTGTGCTGCAATTACACCAACTGCTTCACCAATTTGAACCATTTTACGAGTAGATAAACTCTGACCATAACACTTCGCACAGATACCTGACTTAGATTCACATGTCAAAGCTGATCTTACTTCTACTGATTCGATTGGAGAATTTTCGATGATTCTAGAAACTTCAGTTGAAATTTCTTCACCTCCGCTGACATAAACTTCACCAGAAATTGGATCCACTACATCGTGCAATGATACACGTCCTACGATACGCTCGCTTAACGATTCAACAATCTCGTCATTCTTGCGCAATGGCTCAACATTCAATCCTCTTAAAGTACCACAATCATGCTCGTTTACAATAACATCTTGAGAAACATCAACCAAACGACGCGTTAAGTATCCTGCATCGGCCGTTTTTAATGCAGTATCGGCAAGACCCTTACGTGCACCGTGTGTAGAAATAAAGTATTCAAGAATCGATAGACCTTCCTTAAAGTTCGAAAGAATCGGGTTCTCAATAATTTCTCCACCACCTGCAGTCGATTTTTTAGGCTTCGCCATCAATCCACGCATACCTGTCAACTGACGAATTTGTTCCTTAGAACCCCTCGCTCCAGAGTCAAGCATCATGAATACCGAGTTGAATCCTTGTTGATCTTCACGCAAACGCTTCATAGAAAGCTCTGTCAAACGGTTGTTTGTAGATCCCCAAATATCAATAACCTGGTTGTAACGTTCTTTGTTTGTTAACATACCCATGTTATAGTTCATCATGATATTGTCTACTTGCTCATTCGCTGTAGCAATCATCTCATGCTTTTCTGGTGGGATAATGATATCTCCTAAACTGAATGATAATCCACCACGGAATGCAAAGTTGTATCCCATTCCTTTCATATCATCCAAGAACTTACCAGTTGTAGGTACGTCAGTAACTTTAAGAATGTTACCAATAATATCTCTTAAAGACTTTTTATTCAATACTTCGTTAACATAGCCAGCTTCTTCAGGAACTACTTCGTTGAATAGAACTCTACCAACAGTAGTTTGAATTAACATGTCTACTAACTCACCATTTTCATTTAAGTCTTTCGTTTTTACTTTAATCGACGCGTTCAAGTCCACCGCTTTCTCATTGAAAGCAATAGTAACTTCCTCCGGAGAGTAGAACGTCAATCCTTCACCTTTGATTGGATATTCTGGAGTTGACTTACGCTCTTTCGTCATATAGTACAATCCTAATACCATATCCTGAGATGGTACCGTAATTGGAGAACCATTCGCAGGGTTTAAGATGTTGTGAGAAGCCAACATTAATAATTGAGCTTCTAAAATAGCTTCAGGTCCTAATGGTAAGTGAACCGCCATCTGGTCACCATCGAAATCGGCGTTGAAGGCCGTACAAACCAATGGGTGTAATTGAATTGCTTTTCCTTCAATTAACTTAGGCTGGAACGCTTGAATACCTAAACGGTGAAGCGTAGGAGCACGGTTTAATAGTACTGGATGTCCTTTCAACACATTTTCAAGGATATCCCATACAACTGGCTCTCTTTTATCAATAATTTTCTTAGCAGATTTTACTGTTTTTACAATACCTCTTTCAATTAATTTTCTAATTACGAAAGGCTTGTATAACTCAGCTGCCATATCTTTTGGCAATCCACATTCAAATAATTTCAATTCTGGACCTACAACAATTACTGAACGTGCAGAATAATCAACACGTTTACCAAGTAAGTTTTGACGGAAACGTCCTTGCTTACCTTTTAACGAATCAGATAACGATTTTAACGGTCTGTTAGATTCAGTCTTAACTGCTGAAGATTTACGAGTATTATCGAATAACGAGTCTACAGATTCCTGTAACATACGTTTTTCGTTACGCAAAATTACCTCTGGAGCTTTAATCTCAACAAGACGCTTCAGACGGTTGTTACGGATAATTACTCTTCGGTAGAGGTCATTTAAATCTGATGTTGCGAAACGTCCACCATCTAATGGAACTAATGGGCGTAATTCTGGGGGTGTTACCGGAATTACTTTCATAATCATCCACTCTGGACGGTTTTCTCTGTTTTTATTCGCGTCTCTAAACGACTCAACAACATTTAAACGCTTTAAAGCTTCGTTTTTACGTTGCTTAGAAGTTTCAGTATTTGCCTTATGACGTAATTGGTAAGACAATTCATCTAAATCTAATCTATTGAATAAATCAATTAAACATTCAGCCCCCATTTTTGCGATAAATTTCTCAGGATCTGAATCGTCTAAATATTGATTTTCTACTGGGAATGTTTCAAGAATATCTAAGTATTCCTCTTCAGTAAGGAAGTCCATTTTTTGAACAGGCTCTCCTTCAGCATTCTTAGCCCCAGCTGGCTGGATTACTACGTAACGCTCGTAGTAAATAATCATGTCTAACTTCTTAGATGGCAACCCTAAAAGGTATCCCATTTTGTTAGGTAATGACTTGAAGTACCAGATATGAGCAACCGGAACAACTAAGTTAATGTGTCCAACTCTATCTCTACGTACTTTCTTCTCAGTAACTTCAACACCACATCGATCACAAACAATCCCTTTATAACGAATTCTCTTGTACTTACCACAAGCACATTCATAATCTTTAATAGGACCGAAGATACGCTCACAAAACAATCCATCTCTCTCTGGTTTGTGAGTTCGGTAGTTAATAGTTTCTGGTTTTAAAACTTCTCCGTTTGACTTCTCTAAAATTGCTTCTGGAGATGCCAATCCAATAGAAATTTTATTGAATTTTTTTACAGTGTACTTATCGTCTTTTCTTGCCATAATGATGGATTCGAATTTTTTTAATGTAAAAAGTTAAATCCCCCGAAACCAAATTCGGGGTCTTTCAAAAATATTATTCCTCTAATCTAACGTCTAATCCAAGACCTTTAAGCTCGTGCATTAATACGTTAAATGACTCTGGTAATCCTGGTTCAGGCATCGTTTCACCTTTAACAATTGCCTCGTATGTCTTAGCTCTACCTAATACATCATCCGACTTAACTGTTAAGATTTCACGTAGTGTACTTGATGCACCATATGCTTCAAGTGCCCAAACCTCCATCTCACCAAATCTTTGACCTCCAAATTGTGCTTTACCACCTAATGGTTGCTGAGTAATCAATGAGTAAGGACCAATAGAACGCGCATGCATCTTATCCTCAATCATGTGACCAAGCTTAATCATATAAATTACTCCAACTGTAGCTGGCTGATCAAAACGCTCTCCAGTTCCACCATCGTATAAGTATGTGTGCCCATATTTCGGTACACCTGCATTATCAGTAATTTCATTAATCTCATCGATTGTTGCTCCATCGAAAATCGGAGTTGCATATTTTTGATCTAATTTTTGACCAGCCCATCCAAGAACTGTTTCATAAATCTGTCCGATATTCATACGCGATGGTACCCCTAATGGATTCAATACGATATCAACTGGTGTTCCGTCTTCCAAGAATGGCATATCCTCTTGACGAACAATCCTTGCCACAATACCTTTGTTACCGTGACGTCCTGCCATCTTATCACCAACTTTTAACTTACGTTTCTTAGCGACATAAATCTTAGCAAGTTTCAAGATTCCGGCTGGTAATTCATCTCCAATTGAAATTGTAAACTTCTCACGACGCAAGGCACCCTGTAAATCATTCACCTTAATTTTGTAGTTGTGAATTAATTCACTTACTAAACTATTGATGTGACTATCTGTAGTCCAGGTTCCTTTTGTTAAGTGTACGAAATCAGGAACTGCATTTAACATCTTCAATGTAAATTTCTTTCCTTTAATTAAAATTTCTTCACCTAAATCGTTTTGAACTCCCTGAGAAGTTTTACCTGTAACCAAATGGAATAATTTTTCAACTAAAACAGTTCTTAATTCTTCCAATTTAGCGGCATACTTAGATTCTAAGTTTGCAATATTGATTTTATCCTGTGCTCTTTTTGACTTGTCTTTAACAGCACGTTCAAATAACTTCTTATCAATTACCACACCTCTTAATGAAGGTGAAGCTTTCAATGATGCATCTTTTACATCTCCTGCTTTATCACCAAAAATTGCTCTTAGTAATTTTTCTTCAGGAGTAGGATCAGATTCACCCTTTGGAGTAATTTTACCAATTAAGATATCTCCAGGATTTACTTCTGCTCCGATACGAATCATTCCGTTTTCATCAAGGTCTTTAGTAGCCTCTTCAGAAACGTTTGGAATATCGTTTGTCAATTCTTCAGCACCTAATTTTGTATCTCTCACTTCTAAAGAATACTCGTCGATGTGAATAGAAGTAAAGATGTCCTCTTTAACAACTTTCTCAGAAATCACAATCGCATCCTCGAAGTTATATCCTTTCCAAGGCATGAAGGCAACTTTCATGTTTCTACCAAGTGCTAATTCACCTTTTTCAGTTGCATAACCTTGACAAAGAACTTGTCCTTCTTCTACTCTATCACCTTTCTTCACAATTGGCTTTAGGTTAATAGAAGTCCCCTGGTTTGTTTTTCTAAACTTAATTAAGTCGTATGACACTACATCCGTATCGAAACTTACTAAAGCTTCCTCTTCTGTTCTATCGTACTTAATCTTAATTGTATTTGCGTCAACATATTCTACTACACCAGCACCTTCAGCATTCATAAGAATACGAGAATCTTTCGCTACTCTGCGCTCCAGACCTGTACCAACAATTGGAGATTCAGGGCGTAACAATGGAACTGCCTGACGCATCATGTTAGATCCCATCAATGCACGGTTCGCATCATCATGCTCCAAGAATGGAATTAGCGATGCTGAAATAGATGCAATCTGATTTGGAGCTACATCCATGTAGTTGACATCACTTGGTGTTACTACTGGATAATCTGCTTCCTCTCTAACAATAACTTTATCACCAACAAACGAACCATCCTCATTTAAAGGGAGGTTTGATTGTGCGAATTTCATTCCTTCTTCTTCTTCAGCACTTAAGTATTTAGGCTCGTCGGTAACATTTACTTTACCTTCAGCAACTTCACGGTATGGAGTTTCAATAAATCCTAAGTTGTTTACTTTTGCGTACACTGCTAATGAAGAAATCAAACCAATGTTCGGTCCTTCCGGAGTTTCAATCGGACATAAACGACCGTAGTGCGTGAAGTGAACGTCACGAACCTCGAATCCTGCTCTTTCTCTGGATAAACCTCCAGGTCCTAATGCAGATAAACGACGTTTGTGCGTAATCTCGGCCAACGGATTCGTTTGATCCATAAATTGAGACAACTGGTTTGTTCCGAAGAATGAGTTGATTACAGAAGACAGCGTCTTAGCATTGATCAAATCAATTGGAGTAAACACCTCATTGTCACGAACGTTCATACGCTCACGGATAGTACGGGCCATACGAGACAAACCAACACCGAATTGCGATGCCAATTGCTCCCCTACCGTACGTACACGACGGTTTGATAAGTGGTCAATATCATCAACTTCAGCTTTAGAATTAACCAATTTGATTAAGTTCTTAATGATGGTAATGATATCTACTTTTGTCAATACCTTTTGATCGATATCAACATTTAAATCTAATTTTTTATTCATTCTGTAACGTCCTACTTCACCAAGGTTGTAACGTTGTTCAGAGAAGAATAATTTATCGATAATACCTTTCGCAGTTTCGAAATCTGGCGGTTCAGCATTACGTAATTGTCTATAAATATGCTCTACAGCTTCTTTTTCAGAGTTTGTAGGGTCTTTTTGAAGTGTATTGTGAATAATCGCGTAGTCGGCTAATTCATTATCCTCTCTATGCAATAGAATGGTTTTAGCACCGGAATCTACGATTTCTTCAATATGTTCTTTTTCCAAAATTGTATCACGATCCAATACAATTTCGTTTCTTTCAATAGAAACTACCTCTCCTGTGTCTTCATCTACGAAGTCTTCAAACCACGTTTTTAATACACGAGCGGCTAATTTTCTACCTAAAACTTTTTTAACACCACTTTTTGAAACTTTGATTTCTTCTGCAAGGTCAAAGATTTCAAGAATATCTTTATCTCTTTCGTAACCAATTGCTCTAAACAGCGTAGTTACAGGTAATTTTTTCTTTCTATCAATATAAGCGTACATCACTTGATTGATATCGGTAGCGAATTCAATCCAAGATCCTTTGAAAGGAATAACTCTTGCTGAATATAATTTTGTACCGTTTGCGTGGAATGACTGGCCAAAGAATACACCAGGTGAACGATGTAATTGAGATACAACTACACGCTCCGCACCATTAATAACAAATGTTCCACTATTAGTCATGTACGGAATAGTACCTAGGTATACATCCTGTACAATCGTTTCAAAATCTTCATGTTCTGGATCAGTACAGTAAAGTTTTAGACGTGCTTTTAAAGGAACACAATATGTTAAACCTCTCTCTATACATTCTTGAATAGAATATCTCGGAGGATCAACAAAATAATCAATGAACTCTAAAACGAACTGATTTCGAGTATCTGTAATGGGGAAGTTGTCTAAGAAGGTTTTGTAAAGTCCTTCGTCACTTCGTTCATCAGCTTTTGTTTTTAATTGAAAGAAATCCTGGAAGGACTTCACTTGAATATCTAGAAAATCTGGATAGTCAGTTACCAATTTAGCTGAAGCAAAGTTTACTCTTTCGGTGAAATTTTTTGTATCCAATGGACAAAAACTTTAGGTTAAAAAAAACTATTAAATATAAAGAACGATTATATACGCAAAATGGTTTAGGCCTAAGGGAAACCCTCGACCTAAACCTTTATTTTTGATTGCTTTAGGGAGCTTATTTAAGCTCAACCTCAGCTCCAGCCTCTTCTAATGAAGCTTTTAAACCTTCAGCTTCGTCTTTAGCGATACCTTCCTTAATTGGAGCTGGTGCGCTATCTACGATACCTTTAGCTTCTTTTAATCCTAAACCAGTTAATTCTTTAACTAATTTTACAACTGCTAATTTAGATCCTCCTGCTGCTTTTAAGATTACGTCAAACTCAGTTTTTTCTTCAGCTGCTGCTTCTCCACCTGCTGCTGGTCCAGCTACTGCTACTGCAGCTGCTGCTGGTTCAATTCCGTATTCTTCTTTTAAAATATCAGCTAACTCGTTTACTTCTTTAACTGTTAAGTTAACAAGTTGTTCTGCGAAATCTTTTAAATCTGCCATTTCTCTTTGTTTAATTTTATTATTTAGTTTATTAGTGCGCTATTTTATTTTTCTGATAACGTCTTCAGAATTCCTGTCAATTTAGTACCTCCAGACTGTAATGCTGAAACAACATTCTTAGCTGGCGATTGAAGTAATGCAATTACATCTCCAATCAATTCTTCTTTCGACTTGATGTTTACAAGTGCATCTAATTGGTCATCCCCAATGTAGACTGCTTCTTCAACATAAGCTCCCTTAAGAACTGGTTTGTCTGATTTCTTACGAAATTCTTTGATTAATTTTGCTGGAGCATTTCCAGTATCAGCATACATGATAGAAGTATTTCCTTTCAAAATGCCTGGTAACTCTCCAAAATCTTTATCAGAATTTTCCATTGCTTTAGCTAGCAATGTATTCTTAACAACTGCAAGTTTAATGTTCTCTTTAAAACAAGCTCTTCTTAAATTAGAAGTGTCTAAAGCGTTCAAACCTGAGATATCTGCTAAATATATGATGTCATTACCAGTTAAACTTGCTGTTAAAGACTCAATTACTTGTGATTTTTCTTCTCTCGTCATAATTTCTAAGTTTTAACCGTTAAACTGATTTTGCATCAATGTTAATACCTGGACTCATAGTAGAAGACATATAAATGCTCTTAATATAAGTTCCTTTTGCAGCTGTAGGCTTTAATTTAATTAAAGTCTGAATCAATTCATTTGCATTTTCAGCAATCTTCTCAACGTCGAATGAAGCTTTACCAACTGAAGCGTGTACGATACCAGTTTTATCAACTTTAAAGTCAATTTTACCAGCTTTTACATCCTTCACTGCTTTTGCAACATCCATAGTTACTGTACCAGTTTTTGGGTTAGGCATTAATCCTCTCGGTCCTAAAATACGTCCTAAAGGTCCTAATTTACCCATTACACTAGGCATAGTAATAATAACGTCAACGTCTGTCCAACCTCCTTTAATTTTTTGAAGGTATTCATCTAAACCAACATAATCTGCACCAGCTGCTT
>CAXQVI010000030.1:0-110943 GCA_964227255.1 Flavobacteriaceae bacterium | reverse complement strand
TGTTTTCATTTTTAATAATCGTTTTTTTGTTAATGAATAATTCAAATTACTGGCCAAGTAATAGGTGTTGTTCCAGGATGCTTTATCCAATAATAAATACTGATACCTGGAAATATTGTTATACGATGAAATAACATGTTCATCGGCTAAAAATTCGTGGTTGAGTTGTACAGTTTTCTTCGTCCAAATAACCAGTGGATTGAACCAAAAGAATATTTGAAAGATTTCTAATAACAGTACATCAAAAGTGTGTTTTTGTCGTATATGAGCTAGCTCATGAGTAAAGAGTTCCTCTTCAATCTTATTATTTTTGAATTGCTCTTTATTTACAAAAATATAGTTCCAAAAGGAGTGGGGTAAAATAGTGTCATTCACCAATACCACATTAGCACCCTTGTGCTCAATGTTCGGATTTGTGTGGGCTGTATCTAAAATTTTATAGAGGTTTCTGGCGAATCGTATCAGCAGTAGAGCAGCAACAACTGCATAGGAAATAAGTAAAATTCTTTCCCAGTGAATAGAAGTAGATTCTTTTGTGATTTCTCCTTCAATAGCCTCAGATACTACAAATGGAATCTGAAGATTTGAGGTTTCTCCCGAAGCGATTTCAAAAGTGATAAATGGGATTGCAATTGAAAGAATAACACTCATCAACAAGTAAAATCTGTTAAATCGGTGCATTTTTTCCTTTTCTAATAGCAAATGATAAAATGCCAATAGAATTGCCAAACAAAGAATCCATTTTAAAATAAGAATTGCCATTATTTTTGATCTTTTAACTGTTGTTCAATGATAGATCTTAAGTCCTCGAGCTCTTCCTTAGACATGTTTGTCTCTTTCGTGAAAAAGGAGGCAAACTGACTGGCAGAATCATTGAAAAAAGTTTTTATCAATCCGTTTACATGCTTCGAAAAATAATCCGTTTTCTTAACTAACGGGAAATATTCTCTCGATTTTCCAAAAACATTGTATGCAATAAAACCTTTATCAGTCATTCTCTTAAGAAGCGTAGCCAATGTTGTAGTTGCTGGTTTTGGTTCTGGAAAATCCTGTAACAAGTCCTTCATAAAAGCTTTTTCACGCTTCCATAAATATTGCATTACTTGCTCTTCTGTTTTTGATAATTGCATAAAAACTCAAATTTTGTTCTACAAATATAGAATAAAACTTTTTAATTCTACAAATGTAGAGTTAAAAAATTGTTAAGGGATGGTTTTTAAATGCTTGATTGTCTGTTAGTGTACGATTTATAA
Organism: Flavobacteriaceae bacterium; assembly: GCA_964227255.1. Taxonomy (GTDB): domain Bacteria; phylum Bacteroidota; class Bacteroidia; order Flavobacteriales; family Flavobacteriaceae; genus Lutibacter. The sequence goes on along the minus strand of CAXQVI010000030.1, from coordinate 109,690 downwards.
TAGCTGATTCATATACGTGCCGATGGAAAATTGTACTTTTGCATTTATAAAAAAGAGCAGATGAGTTTATTAAAAGACCTGGAAAAGAGAAGTGGAAATGTATGTGAATTATGTGGCAGTGACCATGATTTAAAAGTGTACAATCTTCCACCGAATTCAAAAAACACTATAAATGATAGTATCCTTACTTGTGGTGTTTGTCATGAGCAGTTGGAAGATGCAGATAAAACGGATGCGAATCACTGGCGTTGTTTGAACGACAGTATGTGGAGTGAACATGTGTCTGTTCAGGTTGTCGCATGGCGTATGTTAAGTCGGTTGAAATCTGAAGGTTGGCCACAGGATTTGTTGGATATGATGTATTTGGATGAAGAAACACTTGAATGGGCAAAGGCGACAGGAGAAGGAGCTGAAGAAGATGAAAATGTATTAGTGCATCGAGATGTAAACGGAGTGCAAATACTGGCTGGAGATTCTGTTGTTTTAATCAAAGATTTAAAGGTGAAAGGTTCCAGTATGGTCGCAAAGCAAGGTACTGCGGTAAGAAGAATTTCATTGGATCACAACAATGCAGAATATATTGAAGGAAAAGTAGGAGCGCAACAGATTGTGATTCTCACGAAGTATGTGAAGAAGATGTAAAACTCATGTCAGTTCGAGCGGAGTCGAGAACTGGGTAAATACTAAAAAAAAGCCTGCAATTGCAGGCTTTTTAAACGTTATGTCACGTTTAAATGTGACATAACAAATATATAAGGTGCGTTTCAATGCACTTTATTTAGTTAAATGAGAAGTTTTCTGGTGGTTCAGCACCAATGAGATGCTTTACAAAATAATCCCATTTTCTACGTGTCATATAGTTGGTCATGTCTCCATACCCGTGACGCTTGTTCGGGAATAGGATGAAATCGAAATCTTTATTCGCTTTAATCAAAGCTTCAACAACTAGCATGGTATTCGATGGAGGAACGTTGTTATCCATGGTTCCATGTGTAATTAATAATTTTCCTTTTAAGTTATCAACTAACAATTGATTTGCCTGGCTGTCGTAATTCGTTGTGCCATCACCTTCACTTTCTAATTTGTTAGTCTCTAATAGTCCGTGCCATTTTTCACCCCAGTCAGCTTCGTAGTTTCTATTATCGTGGTTACCGGCTCCTGATACGGCGACATCGTAGAAGTCAGGGTAGCGCAATAGAGCTCCCGTTGAAGCAAATCCTCCGCCTGAGTGTCCCCAGATTCCAACGCGCTCAATATCCATTCCTTTATAACGCTCAGCCAATTGCTTGATGGTTGTAATATTATCAGGTAATCCGTTGTCCCCCATGTTTCCATAGTAAGCATCGTGAAACGACTTAGATCTTTTCGGAGTACCCATAGCATCCACAGCAACTACTACAAATCCTAATTCAGCTAAAGCCTGATTATCTCTTCTCGTTGCTCTCCAGCTATAGTTTCCAACTGAACCAGCTTGAGGTCCCGGGTAGATATAGTTTAAAACAGGATATTTCTTGCTTTCGTCGTAGTGACTAGGCAAATACATGATTCCGTATAAATCAGTTTCATTATCACGTGCTTTCGTAGTGAATTCAATTGGTTGTTGCCAACCATTTGTTTTCAAATCAGTAATATCTGTAGCTTCCAATTCAACAACTACAGCTCCTTCTGCATCCCTAATGACTGAAACAGGAGGTGTATCTGTAGTGGAATAAGTATCAATAAAATAAGTCCAGTCTGCATTTGGAGTAATGCTGTGATCTCCTTTGTCTGGAGTTAAATTCACCAAATTATCTCCATCGAAGTCGATGCGGTACACATATCTGTGGTATGGATTTCCTTCTTCTTTTCCACCAGCAGTAAAAATAATCTGACGCTTTTCTTCGTCGATTTTCAACACTTGTTGAACAGCCCAGTCACCTTTCGTGATTTGATGTTTCATTTCTCCTGAACTCAGGTCGTACATATATACATGTCCCCAGTCGTCTCTTTCAGAGAACCAAAGGAACTCATTTGAAGCAGGTAATGCAAACCAATTTTCAGCATCAACTCCACTTTCGTAATAAGTTGCTACTTCTTCAGTGTAAATAGAACGCACCTTTCCAGTATTGCTGTTTGCCACTTTTAAGTTTGCAATTTTATGGTCTCTAGAAGATGAAATGAAGTAAATATCTTCACTATCATCGCTCCAGTTCAGGTCAAGGAAAGTTCCATCCCAGTCGGCGATATGATCAGTAGTAGTTGAACGTTGATAATCGCGTTCAGTTTTAAGTCGCACCGTTTTTGGAGTCCCATCAACATGTACCACAACACGTTCGATTTGGAAAATTACCTTATCTCCAGGTAAAGCGTATTTCCATGCCTCTAATTTAGGGTGACCAACGTTGGTTGTCATTAAATACATTTCACCCACACCACGTGCATCTTGTTGCATAGTTGCTATTTTCTTTGAGTCTGGAGACCATTTCAAAACAGGAACTTCACTCTTAATCCATCCAGCATTGTTAGTAGCGTATCCGAAATCTTCAATCCCATCAAAAGTTACCTGCTTCGATTTTCCTGTTTCAAGATCTTTTACCCAAAGGTTATAATCCTTAATATAGGCAGCTAGTTTTCCATTTGGAGAAATAGACTCGGTTCTGGACCAGCGGCTTGTGGCTTTTCCAGATTCCATAATTTCGTACGAATTTAAGTCGCAAGTATATTTAGTTCTTCCAACTGAAAATTCAATAGATGAATGATCATCACTGAATTGAAAACTTCTAAAAGGCAGTGTTTTCGAAGTATATTCTTTTTTCAATAAGGCATTTAATTGGTCAGCAACCTTTTGATGATTGAAAGCAGCTGATTTTTGCTTACTAGTAACATCCACTTTCATAAATTCTTTCCCTCCATTAACTGTTCTTTGGTAGGTAAGCAGTTCATTTGAGTTCCATTGACTTCCCGAAACGGAATTGTACACGTACTGATTAAGGTTCGAGCTTAAATGAGTGGTGGCATTTTGGTAGTCTTCGAGGGTTACGACTGGTTTTTGATTTGAGTCGCAACTGGTCATGCAGAGAGCCATAAATGCTACTCCAAACATGGTAAGTTTGAGTTTCATTGGTTTTAGTTGTTGTTTAGTTCTGAAAAATACTTAAAGAATAACGGAATTGTTTCAATTCCTTTTAGATAATTAAAGACACCAAAGTGTTCATTAGGTGAGTGTATGGCATCAGAATCCAATCCGAACCCCATTAATATCGTTTTACTTTTTAGTTCTTTTTCAAATAGCGCTACAATTGGAATACTTCCTCCCGAACGCTGAGGAATTGGTTTTACTCCAAATGTGTCTTCATACGCTTTGCTTGCTGCCTGATAACCGATATTGTCGGTTGGCGTCACATATCCTTGTCCCCCGTGATGTGGTGTCACTTTCACTTTTACTGCATTTGGAGCAATGCTTTCAAAATGTTTTGTGAACAGTTTTGTAATATCTCTCCAGTCCTGGTTTGGAACTAAACGCATAGAAATTTTCGCATACGCTTTACTTGCAATTACCGTTTTTGCACCTTCACCAGTGTATCCTCCCCAAATTCCATTTACATCCAAAGTAGGACGAATAGAATTACGCTCGTTGGTAACATAACCTTTTTCTCCGTATACATCTTCAATGTCGAGCGCATCTTTATAAGCGTCTAATGAGAATGGTGCTTTAGCCATTTCAGCACGCTGGTCTGCAGATAATTCTTCCACCTTATCGTAGAAACCAGGAATAGTAATATGATTGTTTTCGTCGTGTAAAGAAGCAATCATTTTCGTCAGAACGTTTATTGGGTTCGCAACAGCTCCTCCATATAGTCCAGAGTGTAAATCACGGTTAGGACCGGTAACTTCAACCTCAACATAACTCAATCCTCTTAATCCGGTGGTAATAGAAGGCTGTTCGTTCGAAATCATCCCAGTATCAGAAATCAAAATCACATCATTGCTCAGTTTTTCCTGATTGCGTTCAACGAACCAAGCTAAGCTGGAAGAACCGATTTCCTCTTCCCCTTCAATCATGAACTTTACATTACATGGAAGATTTCCTGTAGATGTCATGTATTCCAATGCTTTAACATGCATGTACATCTGTCCTTTATCGTCACATGCCCCTCGTGCAAAAATTGCTCCTTTAGGATGCTTGTCGGTTTTTTTGATTACAGGCTCAAAAGGAGGAGAGTCCCATAGTTCAATTGGATCTGCTGGTTGCACATCGTAGTGCCCATATACTAATACTGTAGGTTTACTAGGGTCGATTATTTTTTCTCCGTATACAATTGGGTAGCCTGGAGTTTCACAAATCTCAACGGCGTCGCAGCCGGCTGTTTCAAGAGCTGTTTTTATAGCCTCAGCAGTGTTAAGCACGTCTTGGCTATATGCAGAATCTGCACTGATTGAAGGAATTTTTAAAAGTTCAATGAGTTCGTCGATGAAACGGTTTTTATGCTGTTCTACATAAGATTTGATGGTTTCCATAAATAGATTGTTTGTTTGGAGTAAATGTAGTTGTTTTCGACGTTTTTTAAAAAGATATTTTTTTTTCAGAACTACTTTGCATTTTATAACTATTGTGTATATTTGCACCCACAATTCAATAGCGGGCGTGGTGGAATTGGTAGACACGCTAGACTTAGGATCTAGTGCCGCAAGGTGTGAGAGTTCGAGTCTCTCCGCCCGCACAAAGAAGCTTCTCAATCGAGAGGCTTTTTTTATGCATTGATATTGAATTGTTTAGCTCAAATTATGCATTAATTGTACATTTGAATTTAATGAAAAAAGTATTTTTAGTAGTATCGTTTTTATATATGTCAACTCTGAGTTTTGGTCAAACTAATAAGAAGAGTTCAGAAGCTGATATGTATACTGCATTTCATGCGTTTTTTGATGCTGAGATCAGAAGACAAGGGGTGAAGTTAAATTGGATTTTTCGTCTAGAAGAAATTACAGGACTTCATACATTCGATATAAATAATGATGGACTGAAAGAAGTGCTATTTGAATTTGATGCTGTCCCCGTTGAAGGTGGTGGAATTACAAATTCCTATGCAGTACTTTTTTTTGAATCAGACATGAATAAGTTTCTTTTCGGAAATTATATTGAAACTCCTTACAAACGATTTTTAGGTCTTGAAGACAAGGTGTTTAGGTTTTATAACAGAAAAATAAATGTTGTTGAGTCGTATATCTTTAAAGACAACAAGTTTAAAATAGTAAAAAGCGATTATTAGTTCCTTGCAGTTAATCGCCGTTATACCCTTCAAATGACTTCGGTTTAATGACATTATTCGAAGCGTTGATTTCTCAATTTTTTTCAATTTTAAATTGGCAATAGTTGCATTGTAATTAAAGCGAAGTATAATGTTCTCTTTTTTGAATTAGGTCAGACAGTTTTATTCAGTGCATTGATTATTGATCTATTTTTTTCAAATAATTGATGGTTTATGACAAAATGCATGATCAGGTTTTGATGCTATTTGTAATTTCGGCACCTTTACCATTCATAAAAATTTTAGAAAAACATGACGACTAGTTTTGAATTCTGGGACTATTTCATTTTTGTGACATATGCCCTCATTATTTTAGGTGTAGGATTATATGTTTCCAGAGATAAAAAGGGGCATGAGAAAAATGCCGAAGATTATTTTTTAGCAAGTAAATCATTGCCTTGGTGGGCTATTGGAGCCTCGTTAATCGCTGCAAATATTTCTGCTGAACAATTTATTGGAATGTCAGGATCAGGATTTGCGCTAGGGCTTGCAATTGCTTCCTATGAATGGATGGCAGCCTTGACATTGATTATCGTCGGAAAGTATTTCTTGCCAATTTTTATTGAAAAAGGGTTGTATACCATACCTGAATTTATAGAAAAGCGATTTTCAAATAATTTGAAAACCATTTTAGCTGTTTTCTGGATTGCTTTGTATGTTTTTGTAAACTTGGCCTCAGTATTGTATTTAGGAGCTTTGGCCCTTGAAACCATCATGGGGATTCCAATGGTGTATGGTGTTATTGGATTAGCGCTATTCTCTGCAGCTTATTCATTGTATGGCGGATTGTCGGCTGTGGCATGGACTGACGTAATCCAGGTGATATTTTTGATATTAGGAGGGATTGTAACTACCTATTTAGCCCTTGATACAGTATCAGGTGGTCAAGGAGTTATTGCAGGTGTACAAACCATTTATGAAGCTGCACCGGATCGATTTGCAATGATTTTAGATAAATCCAATCCAGAGTATAAAAACCTTCCCGGAATTGGAGTGTTAGTAGGTGGATTATGGGTAGCGAATTTATATTACTGGGGATTCAACCAGTATATCATTCAACGTACATTAGCAGCGAAATCCTTGAGAGAATCTCAAAAAGGGATTTTAATGGCAGCTTTTCTGAAGTTAATTATTCCTGTAATTGTAGTTGTTCCTGGAATTGCGGCCTATGTAATGGTTAATGACCCTGCTATCATGGCTTCATTAGGTGAAGCTGGATTGAACAATATACCAACACCGGAACAAGCCGATAAAGCGTATCCATGGTTATTGCAATTCTTACCTGTAGGACTGAAAGGGGTTGCATTTGCGGCACTGGCAGCAGCCATTGTTTCTTCTTTAGCTTCGATGTTGAATTCTACTTCAACAATTTTTACAATGGATATCTATAAAGAATACATCAATAAGAATGCTACAGATAAACAAACTGTGAATACAGGACGTATTTCAGCTTTAGTAGCCTTAATTATTGCGAGTATCATGGCACCACTTCTAGGAGGAATTGATCAGGCTTTCCAGTTCATTCAAGAGTATACAGGTTTGGTAAGTCCAGGAATTTTAGCAATTTTCTTGTTAGGATTGTTCTGGAAAAAGACTTCAAACAAAGGAGCTATTGCAGGAGCCTTGTCTTCTATTCCAATCGCATTGTACTTTAAAGTAGCACCAAAAGGCTGGTCAGACAGCGCTATTTTTGTCGATTTACCTTGGATGGATCAAATGGGATTAACGTTCTTATTGACGTGTGTGATGATTGCAGTAGTGAGTATAAAAGACAATAAAGGTCAAAACGACGAAAAAGGAATTAAATTGAACAAAGGATTCTTTGAAACAAGTAAAACCTTTAATGTTGGAGCTTTTGCAATTATGTTGATTTTGGCGGCATTATACGCCTTATTTTGGAACTAAAAACAAATAAAAACAAAAAAGCGAAGATTCAATCTTCGCTTTTTTTTATGTCTTTTTATTAAGCTATTAGCTTCCTATTTTTTCCCCCATTTGAACCGCAGTTTCCATTCTGTTTTTGGTGTTTTCTATAAGGTCGGCATCGATGGTAATTTTATCGCTGTCTACAATCATGACAATTGTAGATCCTCCAAAAGCAAAATATCCCATTTCATCTCCTTTTGCCACTTTGGTTCCAGGAGTGAAGGTGTTGAAAATACTTCCTACCATGGTTGCTCCAACAGGTGCAATAATAATATTCCCTTTGTCTTCAGTTTTTAAAATACAGTGTTCACGTTTGTTCTCAGTGAATACTTTTGCAAAATTCCTGGCCACCGCATACGGTGATACAGAATAATAACGGCCTCTTATTTTGGTTGGTTCCGAAGGAATGCCAGAATAAGGAAAATGGAATCGATGATAGTCATTTGGAGCCAATCGCAGAATCATCAGTGAAGCGTTTTTATATTTCCTTGCGAGTTTGTAATTAGCTAAGAACTTTTCTAAGGTGAACCGTCTACCTTTAACAAAAAAGGCATTTAAATCGGCAATATTTTCAAATGCTAATAGCTTCCCGTCTCCAGGTGAAACAAGGCCTTCTTCAATTTTACGTACCCCGGGTTTTAGTTTTCTGTAGAAAAAATCATTGAATGATGTGAATTCAGAAATTGATTTTTCTGATTCAGATATGTCGATATTTAACTTCGAAATAAATGGCTCGATTTTTTTAGCAGATGAAGGTTTGTTCATCTTTCTACCATAAATTTCAGAGATCAATTTGCGTTTGGCAATAGGTAATACCGCCGTTTTACCAAAAGGGTTGTCGTATAACAATTTCAATAAGCCTTCTGCCGGAGGTCGTTCTGTAACGAGGGTTCCTGTTTTTCTGTTAATATACCTAATCTTCATATTTGGTAGATGAAAGACTAAAAATGGAGTTCAGTTTATCTCTTTCAAGCTGTAAAGATAGGAAAAGAATATGCGATAAGAAATAGTTATAAGTCGTGTAATTATAATTTATCATCTGAATATTTAGTAATCAATAGGTTGTTTGATTTTTTGTTTTTGAACTACATTGCCTTCGTTTCAAACAATTCAGGTACATCACCGACACTTCATGAGAACAATAACATTAAAACAGTAACGACAAACAAGTAAGTCCTCCATCCATTTTTTCGAACTCTGACATTTCAATTTGTATTGTTTTAAATCCTAAATTTTCTAGTTTGAGATTCATTTTTGAAAATCCTTTTGGGATAAGGAGCTGGTCATTTATATAGAGGCAATTGGCCATATAAAATTCATCGATGGCTAAGGGTATCACACGCTTATTTTTAAAATAAGGAAGAAATTCTGGAACAGCAACGAACATGTCTTCTTTAAGGTGTGTGATTCCTGTTTTTAGATGAAGTACATTTTTCACAGGAATTTCAGAAGAAGAAAAGCCATATTTTTCAAGTATTTCCGCGAGCTGTTTAGCCCCTTCCGCATTTGTGCGCTTGGATCGTCCGATATAGAAATGATTTCCCACACGCATAATATCTCCCCCTTCTAATGTGCCCTTTTCAAAAATGTATTCTAGTTTTTTATGTGCGAATAATTGAGAAGCAATTTTTTCCTGTTCTCCAAGACGTGCAATATCACCTGGTCTGGTAATAACTGCCATTTCTTCGGTCACAACAGCTACATCTTCAACAAAACAACCATCTGGAAATTTTGGATCAGCTTCCAAAATCGTTACTTCAATTCCACATTGCGTTAAAGCATTGATATAAGCTTGGTGTTGTTCAAGTGTCTTTTGAAAATTAGGTTTTCCAAGGTCTGAACTTGTAAGTCCTCCAGAAAAGTTGGCTCCTGGTTTTCGGACAATTGCTTTTGAAAACATGATATCTAAATGAATATTTTTTTAATTTATTAAACCTTGCTGCAGCATTCAAGATTGGTTTTATTAAAAGCTTTACCCGGTTCTACCACTAACAATTGAGTTTTCATATGCTGATTCAAAATTTGAGGTGTTATAAATAATCAAGAATTTCAATCAATGCTGTTGGTGAATCAATTTCATTTAGTTAATTTCCTTCGATGGCATCCATAATTTCAATAACACGGTCCATGTCTTTATCAGACACCTGTAATTCTACCATGAAATTTACCATATGAGATAAAATCTGGGTGTTGTATTCATTCTTAAGGTAACAGCGAATTCCTTCAGATTCCAGTTTGCTCTTTAGAACCAACAATTCAGTTTCATGGGATGCTTTTCTAATAGTAACTAAACTCATAAGATATTTTTAATGAATTAAATATAACTAAAAATTCACCTCTAAAACCATTAGTAAGATTTGGATATAAAAAACTGCTATAAGGTGGTTTATATTTCTACTTTTTTGAAAGCGCTATAGTTTTGAAATCAACCGATTTTGGCAGGTCGTTGAACATGTCAATAAAATTTTTAGGTGGGGCTGCCAGCTTTCTTTTGTCTAAGTCAATCCATGCTCCGTACACTTTGATTTCTGCTGAAAGAACGCCACGTTGGTTGTAGATTTCATGTTTGAATCTCCAGCGTTCTATATTTTCTGAAATCCCTTCCAGTTCCATTTTTACAGTGATGTTTTCCCCAATATGAATCTCACGATAAAAGGAGGTTTCTTCCTTGAATAAAATTGGTCCGAGATTCAGTTTTGCAAATTCGTTGATCGACAAACCGTGTTCCTGGAAAAATCGTACGCGGACCTCCGCAGCATAATCATTATAGGCAGTGTGACGCATATGCCGGTTCGGATCAAAGTCTGACCACTTCGTATTAAAATTTACTTCAAAATTCATATTCAAAAATTAAAAGCCCAAATGTACACAAATGCTCTTTTTCAATTGTTGTGAAGGTGTTAAATGTTCTTGTTTATTGAGACTTGGGACTGGGTTTTGCATCGACCACTTTCCGTCTATCGCTTTTCGCTTTTTTTTAACGCGCATCGGACATCGGATATCGGTTAACGTTCACCAGTCAGTTGTACGTTCCTGTTATTGGTTAACCACAAAAGTTTTGGCCTTAGTTTATGTTAATGATCAACACAGAGACTAGTTCCGAGTCTCGAGTTCAAAGTCCCTTAATCATTAATTCTTCACATCAAGCGCATCGCGAAGGGCATTTCCAATCAGCATAAAAGCCATCACTAAACTCATAATAGCCAATCCTGGAATTACGGCCAAATAAGCCTTGCCCAAAATGATATAACTGTAATGGTCTTTAATCATAGCGCCCCATGAAGGAGTAGGAGGCTGAGCTCCAATCCCTAGGAAACTCAATCCACTCTCAATCAAAATGGCGGCAGCAAAATTGGCAGCTGATATAACGATCACTGGAGCCATAATATTTGGTAAAATATGTCGGAAAATAATACGGCTGTTGGAAAATCCTAAAGCTTTCGCCGCTTCGACATACTGTAATTTTTTAGCACTCATTACTTGTCCGCGTACCACACGTGCCACTTCAACCCACATGGTTAATCCAACGGCAATGAATACCTGCCAGAAGCCTTTTCCTAGAGCCAATGTGATTGCAATTACTAAAAGCAGTGTCGGAATAGACCAGGTGATATTGATAACCCACATAATAAATGCATCCACTTTTCCGCCAAAATACCCAGCCATAGCACCCACGGTTATACCAATGAGTAAGGATATGAATACAGCAATGAATCCGATAAAAAATGAGATGCGTGCACCAACTAGCATACGACTCATTAAATCACGTCCGTATTTATCGGTTCCCAAATAAAATTTTCTATTCTTTACATAAGAATCTAAGGGTATAGAAGCATCTTGTGGGACAAAAGTTTTCTCTTGTTGCAGATGTTCTAGTGTTGCATAGGTACTGTAAAAAAGTGTGTCCTTTTTTATATAGTAGGAACTGATAGCAATTTCAGTGGGATTGTTCTTTTTCCCATGAAGTATTTGGTCAAACCAAGATTGGTATGGTGAGGCATTCTGATTTGGGATTGAAAGTAAATCGACTTCAAAACCAGGTTTTTTAGAGTGAATTTCCAGGTGCATCTGGTTGGCATTGCTAGAATTGTCAGGTGCCAAAGCGTAGGCGAAAATAGCCACGAATCCGCAAAGCACTATATACCAAAAACTAAGCACCCCGAGTTTGTTTTTTTTGAACCGCTGGAGTGCTTGTGATGTTAGTGAATTATTTGAATGCTGTAGCATAGTTACCTTGACTAAAGGTACAATGTTAGCAATTAATTTTTAACCAATAAATATTCAGGCTTTATTTTTAATTCACTTAAAACATTTAGTGCTTCGTCTACATAAATATCTTTCGTTAAGTTTTTATGCCATGCTGCTCTTTTTTCTTTTAAACCAGGTACTGTTTCCAATAGGCTAATCTCATATGCAGGAGAAGTGTAGGTCAGATTTGTTTTATAATCACGAATTTCTTTAAACTTTTTAGCGGAATTTTCGTGTTGCTCTAAATCCTTTTTATAGGCTGTGTAGTTTAAATAAACGACATTGTCATCAGCTGATTTTTTTAGCCATTTTGCATGTTCGTCGATTAATCTGAAATATTTATTTCCAGAAACTCTTTTCTTACTATTGTTTACAACGTCGTTGAAATTTGTATAATTATTCCATTCTGAATACTCTGCTGGAGCAACTTTATCGAAACCAAGAGCTGTTTTTTCTTCACGTTCTCCGATTTCCATATAGCTCAATCTGTTTGGTAATTTGATGTCAGATTTAACTCCTTCCAACTGTACAGAGCTTCCATTGATTCTGTAGAATTTTTGAATTGTAAGTTTTAAAGCCCCTATGTCATCGTCTAAATTGTGAAATTTATTCAGGTCGTAAATACTTTGAACGGTACCTTTTCCAAAGGTTTGCTTTCCACCGATAATTACGGCGCGTTTATAATCCTGCATAGCAGCTGCAAAAATTTCAGATGCTGAGGCTGAATATTCGTTCACCATTACAACTAGTGGTCCGTCCCACAAAATTCCTGCATTTCTATCTTTCTTGGCATCCGCTGCACGGTCTCTGTACTTCACCTGAACCATTGGTCCTTTATCGATAAACATCCCGGCAATATCAACAACGGCTGGCAGTGAACCACCACCATTATTTCTTAAATCAAGAATAATTCCTTCGATTTTATCTTTTTTCAAACGTTCAATTTCCTGCGCCAAATCAGATGCACAGTTTCTGTAGTCCTTATCGTCGAAATCCACATAAAAAGAAGGGAGGTGAATCATTCCAAATTTCTTTCCATCCTTCTCAACTACACTCGACTTCACAAAGGTTTCTTCAATTTCAACCACATCACGGATGATAGAAATAACTTTCGTTGAGCCGTCAATTTTCTTGATGGTTAATTTTACTTCTGTTCCTTTTTTTCCTTTGATAAATTCAATAGCGTCATCCAGTCGCATACCTACAATGTCCAAAGGCTCTTCATCTCCTTGAGCGACTTTCAGAATTAAATCTTCGGCTTCAAGTTCTCCTTGTTTCCAAGCCGGTCCACCTACAATAATTTCACTGACTTTTGTGTAATTGTTCTTCATGGTCAAACGTGCTCCAATACCTTCTAGTTTTCCAGAAATGTTTTGGTCGAACTTCTTTTTAGTTGAAGGGTCGAAATAAGTTGTATGCGGATCGTATTCAGATGTGATCGTGTTAATATATGTCGAAAACCAGTTTGCATAGGTCAATTGATCCATTCTAATGAAGAATTCATCTAAATTTTCTTCGGTCATTTTTCTGGCCTTTACTTCCAAAACTGTCCATGATTCTTTTTGATATTCAGGATTGTCTTTCAACTTGTCTTCTTCCTGCTCTGTATAATCATGTAAGCGAGAAATGGCACTGAATTTCAATTGCTTGTGCCATCGTTGAATCAATTCATTTTCATTCGAAGCATATTTTCTATTTTCATAATCGATGTTCAGGGTTTCATTTTTATCATAGTCAAATGGAGCCGCTAATATTTCTTTATAAAAACCTTTTGAAGTTTCAGTGCGTGTCATAAATCGTTCATACACCTTAAAGAAGAATGTCAAATCATCTTTTTTGTACTGATCGTCAATTTTGTATTTGTATTGTGAAAATTCTTCAATGTCCGATGCCAAGAAATATCTTTTTAACGGGTCTAAATTTTCAAGGAAATCATTGTATACGCGTTCAGAGAATTCATCGTTTATTTCTTCAGGTTCATAATGTGACGCTAAAACATATTTTAGTATGGTCATTAAGACCTTGTCTTTTGGATCGTTGTTAGTTGCCTGAACAGGGGTGTTAAATAGTCCAAAGGTGAAGATGAACAATAAAACAAAGGAAATTTTTCTAAACATCATAATTCTTTTCTTTAGTAGTTTAATGAGAGCTCTAGGCTGATTTTTTCACGTAAAATCTAAGTTAAGTGATTCGCATGAAAATTTAAAAACTTATTTCATTTAAATTATAGCGAGCAATAATTATGCCTCGAACGTACAATTATACTCATAATTTATGCGGAGAAACCTTTATAAAATGTTAAACTTTCTTTAGATCAAACCAAATAATTAGTAGTAGATTTGTTCTGTTAATTACAAAAAAATGGCAGATAAACCCTTAATTTTAGTTACAAACGACGATGGAATTACCGCTCCGGGTATTAGAACCCTGATTTCTATTATGAATCAAATAGGTGAAGTTTATGTAGTTGCTCCTGAAGGACCACAAAGTGGAATGGGGCATGCAGTAACTTTGAATGAAACCTTGTATTGTAATAAAGTAATTATTGATGAAGGTCCGCAGGTCGAGTATAAAACTTCCGGAACTCCGGCAGATTGTGTGAAACTTGGGGTGAGTGAAATTCTTGACAGAAGACCAGATTTATGTGTTTCTGGAATTAATCACGGGTCAAATTCATCTATTAATGTGATTTATTCTGGAACTATGAGTGCAGCTGTTGAAGCAGGAGTTGAAGGAATTCCGGCTATCGGATTTTCTTTATTGGATTACAGCTGGAATGCCGATTTTGAAGCTACAAAGCCGTATGTCAAGAAGATTGTTGAGGAGGTTTTAGAGAATGGATTGCCAGAAGGAGTAGTTTTAAATGTGAATTTTCCAAAAGCGAACTCTTATAAAGGACTCAAAGTTTGTCGACAAGCTCGTGCAAACTGGGTAGAGGAGTTTGATAAACGTATAAATCCACAAGGACGTACCTATTATTGGTTGACAGGGAAGTTTGTGAACATGGATAATGGAGAAGATACGGATGAGTGGGCTTTGGAAAATAATTATATTTCGATTGTTCCGGTACAATTTGATTTAACGGCGCATCACTTTATTCAACGTCTAAATTCGTGGGATTTATAATGAAAAAAGAACTATTAATAGGATTTTTAGTTGGACTATTAGCAACTAGCTTCGGAGTTTTTGTGTTTTTGGAGTTTCTTACTGATCAGGATTTAGCTACAACCATTACATATGTAATTGAAGGGAAACTGCAAGCAAAGGTTTTAACTTTAGGAGCGCTCGCTAACTTTTTTGTATTTTTCATTTTTCTGAAAAAGAAGCAAATTTATAGAGCCAGAGGTGTATTGTTAGAGTCGATGCTAGTAGCTCTGGCCGTTTTTACATTTACAATAATGTCGTTTTAATTTAAGATGAAGTATTACATTTTAGCGGGAGAAGCATCTGGTGATTTGCATGGATCTAACCTTATGAAGGCCTTGTATAAAGAGGACCCTGAAGCCGATATTCGCTTTTGGGGAGGAGATTTAATGCAATCAGTAGGGGGAACCCTTGTAAAACATTACAAGGATCGTGCTTTTATGGGTTTTGCTGAAGTAATCATGAATTTGAGAACCATTTTAGGGTTTATGAAATTTTGCAAAGATGATATTGCGTCATTCAATCCGGATAAGCTAATATTAATTGATAATTCAGGATTCAATCTACCTATAGCGAAATGGGGTAAACAACGTGGTTTTAGAACGGTTTATTATATTTCTCCTCAGGTGTGGGCCAGTCGTTCCGGAAGGGTAAAAGCTATCAAACGTGATATTGATGAGATGTATGTGGTGTTGCCATTTGTTAAAGATTTCTACCAGAAATATGATTACGAAGTGACCTTTGTCGGACACCCTTTACTAGATGCCGTTAGTAACCGACCACTTGTCAATGAGGAGCTGTTCAGAACCGAACATAATTTATCTGATAAGCCCATTGTCGCCTTGCTTCCAGGTAGTAGAAAACAGGAAATAAAAAAAATGTTATCAGTAATGTTAAAGATGGCAAAACGTTTTCCATTGTATGAATTCGTAATTGCAGGAGCACCGAGTCAGGAGTATTCATTTTACCAGCAATTCATCAAACAAGATAACGTGGCTTTTATTTCAAATAAGACGTACGATTTATTATCGATTGCTTCAGCAGCATTGGTAACATCTGGAACAGCGACTTTGGAAACAGCGTTGTTTAAAGTGCCAGAAGTTGTTTGTTATAAAACAAGTCGTTTGTCCTATGAAATTGGAAAAAGAATTATCAATCTGAAATTTATTTCATTAGTGAATTTAATTATGAATCGGGAAGTAGTTCGCGAACTGATTCAGAATGAATGTAACGAAGAAACTTTGGCTACAGAGCTTGGGAAAATCTTGAAAGATAAGCACAGGACAAGGATGTACTTTGATTTCTATGAATTAGAAAATAAATTAGGGGGTCCTGGAGCATCAAAAAGAGCCGCTAGTTTTATCGCGAAAAACACTAATGATAATTAACTTTTAAGCTTTTAAGCTTGGTAAATTAAAATTGATAAAGTAGCGACTCTCATCTCAGATTTCTTTATTGGATACAGATTTCTTTTAATGTGTCTTCTATATCTCCAGGAGTACTCATAATTTTCATAAAAGTTCCCATTGTTAATTCAGGCCAATGCAATGCTATGCGATACTTTCCGTGTAACATGGTAACTTCTTTATCTTGTAATATAATTTCATATGGCATAGCGGCAATATGTTCTTCTCCTATGATTGGAAGAAATACCTGCTCTCCATCATCTGTGCTTGCCAAACCAATTCCGAATACGGCTATCTTTTGGTCTGGATATACAATGCGATACACCTCTTTTGAATATCCTTTTTGAGCAGTTAAATTATTTTCAATTATGCGCATACCTTCCTCGAAAGATGGAAATTCATTCAAAGAAATTGGATCAGTAAAATAGGGCATCATAATTTTGTAGTGGTAGTCCTTCAGTTTTCTTTGTTCAATTGCTCCACCAAATGGTTTAAATTCAGATCCCACAGCTTCAAAAGCAATTTTCACGTCTTTGCTAAATTGTTGGAAAGTAGCTTGAAATGAATCGTAATTATCTCTTAAATAGGCGCGCAATATATAATCTGGGTTTGTATATGAAACAGTCGTTTTACCATCTTTTTGGATTATTCCGACTTTTACCGCTGCTGCAAGAGCCCCGCGGTCATTGATTTTTACGACAGTATTTTTTAGTTTGTCGTTTGTAAATACAATGACTTTTAAATTTGATTTTCCTTCCGGATTGTACGTTCCTAAAATTTCAAATGAATTTGTTATTAATGTTTTTTGAATCTCCTCTGAAACTTGTTCAACCGTTTTTGAAGATTCACCGACTTTGATATACGGAGCCAGTTTTTGAGCTGAACTATTGAAGAACACACCTATTGTTATGAGGCAGGTTACTATTAGAGTTTTCATAAGATAAAGTTAGGTTGATAACCAAATTTACAATTGCTAAAATCATTTTATACTGATTAAAATCAGTTCTATGCATACTTTACGAGTTTAAATGTTTAAAACCGAGTGTATAAGCTGAACTGTTTAATTTTAGTTTGCTATGAGAAAGCTGTTCAATTATCCGCCGTTATTGCTCTTACTGAATACAATGCTTGGCATTGTACTTGGAAAAAAATATGCTTTTGATTTGATTGAAGTACTTTGTATAATGGTTTTTTGTGCTGTTGCTATTCTGATGCTAATGATCTGCATGAAGTCCAGGTCTTTTTCCAAATTCCTTGAAGCAGCTTTATTTTGCATTGTGTGTTCGGTTATAGGAGTCTTCGTTTTTAGCGTAAATGATATTCGAAAAGAAAAGGATTTTTATGGTAATAAGTGTTTAGAAGATGCTGCTGTTATGGTTGCAATGGAAATTCGAGAAACTTTGAAATCAAATAGAAGTTTTGACCGGTTCAAGGCGGAAGTTGTTCAAGTGAATGGCTCTAATTCGAAAGGAACAGTCTTATTGAATTTTAAAAAGGACACGGATATTTCTCTTCAAGCAGGAAATTTATTTATTGCAAAAACACAATTGCAACATATTATCACTCCTAAAAATCCCTATGAATTTAACTATGCGAATTATTTGGCTCACCAACAGATTTATCACCAGGTTTTTGTCGAATCGAAAGAAATCGAGTTTGTTCAAAGAGGAACATTTCCATTTTTTGTACGACTTCAAAAGTTTAGAGCTGAATTGATTCAGAAAATTTCAAAGAAAGGCATCAAGAAAGATGAATTAGCGGTGATTAGTGCCCTTTTATTAGGAGAACGCGATTATTTGTCGGCTGAATTAAGAAACTCTTATACCAACGCAGGTGCCATTCATATACTGGCTATATCAGGTTTACATGTAGGTATTTTGTTTTTATTAATTTCATTCATGCTGAAGCCACTGCATAGTTTGCCATTCGGGAATGTCATAGCTCAACTATTAATTCTTATTGTCATGTGGTTGTTTGCTATGTTAGCTGGTTTATCACCATCAGTTGTTCGAGCAGTGACCATGTTTTCCTTTATTTCTATCGGTATATTTTTGAATCGGAAAAATTCCGTTTATCAAAGTTTGATAGCATCTGCATTTATTTTGTTATTAATACATCCAAGATTTTTGTTTGAAGTTGGGTTTCAACTGAGTTATACAGCTGTGTTCTTTATCGTCTGGCTACAACCGAAAATTGAACGACTTTGGAAGCCAAAATTTAAAATGCTCAATTACTTTTGGAAGCTCATGACGGTTTCATGCGCTGCACAATTAGGGGTGTTGCCACTGAGTTTGTACTATTTTCATCAGTTCCCTGCCTTGTTTTTTCTCAGTAACCTCATCATTATCCCAATTCTTGGGTTGTTATTAGGAATCGGAATATTTGTATTACTGCTTATAGAGTTTGAAATTCAGGCAACCTTGATAATTGAGGCTTATTCAAAAGTGATTTCAGTATTAAATGAGATTATTGCATTCATAGCAGGATTTGAATCATTTGTAATCAAGCATATTTTCTGGTCGGCCGGATTACTAATCACTGCCTATTTGGTATTAGTGACTTTTTTTAAGTATATAGAAAGTAAAACATGGTTCCGATTTGGATTAGCTTTTTTTGCAATCATGGTATTTTACGGTGTCTTGTTTTATGAAGTAGGTCAGCAAAAAGAACAACATGAATTGGTTCTTTTTCATAAGAGTCGGACTACATTAATTGGAAAACTTGAAGGGCGACATATGCAGATTATGGGAAGTGATGAGAGCGAGGTTCTTGGTTTTATAAAAAATTATCTTTCATCAAAAGGGGTTAAGAATATTACGTATAGTAAGAAGTTTTCAAACTTTATGTTTTTTAATAAGCAACAGATTGTCCTGATAGATAGCCTTGGGCTGTATAATTATTCTACTGTTAAAAATCCGATTGTTTTACTTCGGAATTCTCCTAAAATTAATTTGGATAGATTGGTTGGTAAATTGAATCCATTAGTAGTTGTTGCTGATGGATCAAATTACAGAAGCTATGTGACAAAGTGGGAGTGGAGCGCTAAAAAAACAAAAACTCCTTTTTATGATACATCACAAAAAGGAGCTTTTATATTATACAAATAAATTACTTATTCACCTTCAAATTCAAGTTTCAAAGTGTTCACATATTCCTGGAATGCTTCCCTAGAATCGATTGCTTTATAAGCATCAGTATAAAAAAGTTTTAAGTAGATTTCTAATTGTTGTGGTGACTTATACCCTGGAAGTGGAGCAATAACTTCTCCTTTTTCATCCATAAAAATGATTGTCGGATATGCACCAATTCTCAGCACTTCAGCCAATTCGTGCTGACTGTTTCGACCAGATTTTCCAAATTGATAATTTGGATTTTTAAATTCCTTATCCTTGTAAGTTACTTTTTCGTTGCCTTCAGCATTAAATTTAACGGCGTAGTAATTTTCATTGATATAGGTGGCTACGTCAGCATTTTGAAACGTATTTTTGTCTAACAGTTTACATGGGCCGCACCAAATGGTGTATGCGTCTACCATGATTTTTTTAGGGGTTTCCTTTTGGGCTTCCAAAGCTTCATTAAAGGTCATCCAATTAATTTCCTGCGCCTGCATGGACAAGGAAAACAATCCGATAAGGGTTAATAATAGAATTTTATTCATATAAGTAGGGTCGTTCATAAAGTTTCAAAATTACAAAAAAAAGGCCTCTTATTAAGAAGCCTTTTTTATCGTGTATTTTGTTTTTTATTTTACTCCATGCATCAATTTTTTCAATACTGGATTCAAAAGAACAGCGATGATTCCAATAATGATTGGTACAAAAGTGAATATTAGGAAAAAGGTTGAGATGTCGTATTTTGATGTAATATCATCGATCATTGCACCCATTTTTCCAGACGTTTTATTTCCTATTGCTAAGGCCAGATACCAGATTCCAAACATAAAAGCAATCATTCTTGCTGGCACCAATTTACTTACATATGACAGTCCCACTGGTGAGACACAAAGTTCACCCAAGGTGTGAAATAAATAAGCCACAATTAGCCAAACCATGCTCACGGAGGCAGTTTTAGCTCCTTGTGGAATTCCAGATGAACCGTATGCCAAAAAGGCAAATCCGATTCCAAGCAAAAACAATCCGATAGCATACTTATTTGCAGGTTTAGGGTTGTATTTACTTTCCCACCATTTTGAAAACAACGGTGCAAATGCAATAATGAACAAGGAATTCAGAATTAAAAACCAGGTAGCAGGAATCTCAATTTCATTCTCCTTTTTTCGAACGATACTTGCCGAAATAGTAGTTTCGACATTTTTAGCCTTTTCATCCGATAAATATTTGAAGTTTACACCTTTTTTATCGATATCAATAATGGTTATTTCATCACTTGCAACAAAGTCGTTTGAAGAACGAATCACCGTAGTTTTATCTATTATTGAGGCATCTTGCGGGACTTCACTTGTTGACGAAATTGCCATTGCTTTTTCATTAGCAGAATCATCTGTTAACTGATACGCTTTGTAAGTAATTTCATAGGAATAAGTATGGAAGTTATTGTAGATTTTCCAACCTACAATTCCCCAGATAATGACAAAACTGAAACCTAGTATGGCATTTGATATCAGATATTTCTGGAAGGTTTGTCTGAATAGCAAGAATAGTACCCATGTTATAATTCCGATCGGAACAACCGTTATAATTATATCAATGATATTGAAAACTAAAGCTGATGTTCCTGAAAGGACTCTGTTCATATAATCTTTCGCGAAAATACTCATGGATCCTCCAGCCTGTTCAAATGAAGCCCAAAAGAAAATAATGAAAAATGCAAAGATGACTACCGCCAGCATTTTATCCCTGGTAATTGGACTGTAACGCATAATTCTTGAACCGAGAAGGTATAAGAATAGCACCAGAGTCACAATTATGGTGTATCCTGAATAATCGGTTCCTCCGAATTCGAGTAGATTGACATTTCCAATTTTAGATAGCGGGTCGTTAATTACCCAAACTAATCCAGAAATAGCTACAACTACAATCAGGATTTTGTCGATGAACGTAAACGGATTTAACTTGTCTTCACCATCCGTTTCAACATTGTTAGTTTTTGCAGCTTTTTCATCTTTGTTTGGTTTCGATCCAACATCCCCAAAAATACCCTGAGCAAAAGTAAACTGCAGTAGTCCAAGCAACATAAAAATACCTGCTAATCCGAATCCCCAGCTCCATCCTACGATTTCACCCAGATACCCACAAAGCATAATTCCTAAGAACGCTCCGGCATTCACACCCATATAGAAAATAGTGTAAGCACCGTCTTTCTTCTCAGGAAAATCTTCATATAAAATAGAAATGAAAGAACTCATATTCGGTTTGAAAAATCCAGTTCCAATTACTAATAGAAATAACCCTAAGTATAAAAACAAAGGATTCGATTCTATAGCCATACTTGCGTGACCGAGGGTCATAATTATGGCTCCAATTATAATTGCTTTTCTGTTTCCTAAATATTTATCGGCTAAAGTTCCTCCAATAATTGGAGTTAAATACAAAAGCGATAAATATGTTCCGTAAAGTGCAAGTGCATTTTCACGAGGCCAGTCCCATCCGCCAATTCCGAATGAGCTTACCAGGAACAGTACAAGAAGGGCACGCATTCCATAGAAGGAAAAGCGCTCCCACATCTCAGTAAAGAACAACACAAACAATCCTGCCGGATGTCCTAAGACCTGAGTTTTAAAAAATTCATTATGCTCTCTGCCCATGTTTTTTTAGTTGTTTTCTGCAGCTTTTTCAGCTGGTTCAATTACCATTTTGTGGTAAATACTCAAGGCAATAACGGTGAAAACACCAATTGCAACAATCACATACCACAATCTGTTCGGATTATAGGTTTGCCAAAGCATGCTGGTCATTTCCCAGTGCCCCATTCCTAACTTTTGCTCCGCTAAAGCGAAGTAGTCGTTTTTAGTGAATGTTTCGCTAATTTCTGGCATTTCAATTCCTCTGTTAGTCATTTCTGTTTGTAACAAAGAAATTTTATCAGACCATTTTTGGTAGAGGTTACCAGAGATAAATTTTGTAAAGAAGTTACCCGCAGCAACAGGCAAGAAATAGGTTCCCTGGTACAGTGCTTCTTTTCCTTTTGGAGAGATCAATGCAATAAATGCGGAGAAGGTCGGATTTGTCATCATTTCACCAATCGCGAATATCACAGTACCAACAATTGTAAATAGTACATTGTTTGTGTAGAATGTCAATCCAACTCCGATAGTTGCAATAATGATACCTCGAATCATGGCACTTACGTGACGCATTTTTGTTACGAAATACGAAACAAAAATCTGAAGGGTAACAATCATCAATGCATCGATGTTTGTAAACCATTCCGCTTTTACCTGACCATTTTCTGTCATAGTATTTGCAAGTCCCGGAACGTTTGTGTTGATCCAGTCGCTCAATACTGAGCTGTCAACCCAATCTGTAATAAAGTTTGGAAGTGTATAGAATAACTGGTTAAACATGGTCCAGAAACCAATCATTAACAATAACAACACTGTTAAACGTGTGTCTTTTAAGGCTTCAATAATCTTTTTAAATGAATTTGAAATTGCCGCCCCAATTGGTTCCTTTTCAACTTTTTCTCTGTATGGTTCTTTGAAGAATAACAACAAGAATAATAAGTTGATTCCTATTACCACAGAAGCCTGGATAAAAATCAATTTCCAACCGTAAGTAGTTCTTAAGTATGATGAACAAGCAGGACCAATGAATCCCCCAATGTTTACCATCATGTAGAAAATCCCAAAACCTAAGGTTCCGTTTTCTTTGGTTGTAGATTTGGTAATAATTGCAGATGCTACTGGTTTAAACATCGCCGCTCCAATTGCAACAAACATGAAAATGAAATACATACTCCAATAGGTATTTACTTCACCCATCAGATAGTATCCAATAATTAAAATGATGTAAGAAATACTGAGCGATAGTTTGTACCCGATTCTGTCTGCAATAACTCCTGTAATCACAGGAAGAAAATACAATAAAGCAGTAATATCAGACATGATATTACCTTTTTGAATGTGGTTAAAACCTAATCCGCCATCATCGGTAGATGCTACTAAGTACATTGCGAAAAGCGTCCAGAACCCATACCAGGCCCAACGCTCCATTAGTTCCATAAAACTTCCTAGCCAAAAGGTTTTATTGAAAGATTTTAAGGTTTGAAAAAATGATGTATCTGTGCTCATAATTTATGTAATAGATAAAAAGCTCAAGTATAAATTACATGAGCTTTTTGTGGTTTTATATTCGTGTCTATTAATTTGATATTTCAATTATTTGACTCCGTGCATTAATTTTTTCAAAGGCTTGTTACAAAGCGCAATCAAGATAGCAATAACAACCAACACAATTCCAATTGTGCTAAAGACTGAAATATATTTATCTAAACCTTCAGCAGCTGTTAGCGCTACTCCTGAGTCTCCATGACCTCCAGTTATAGAAGCAATTTTTCCTCCTACGTAATTCGCAATTGCAAAACTCAAGAACCATGCTCCCATTGCAGTTCCTGCAATTTTATTAGGCGATAATTTTGTAACCATAGACAAACCAATAGGTGACAAGAATAATTCTCCTGTAGTGTGTAATAAGTAAAGTACTACTAAAGTTAATAATGGAACTTGATATGCCTCATTTACAAACTGTAATCCGATGTTTGTAACTAAGAATCCTAAGGCCAATTGTAAGATACCAAAAGCAAACTTCATTGGAATACTTGGGTTCTTTCCGATCTTCGATAATTTCACCCACATTACAGAGAAAATAGATCCAAATACAATGATGAAAAATGGGTTAAAGAACTGCGTCATTGAAGCAGGCATTTCCCATCCCATAATCATACGATCAACATTTCTATCAGCAAATAATGTCAGTGAAGTTCCAGCTTGTTCGAAACATGCCCAGAAAGAAATATTAATCACCATAAAGATGATTAAAGCAAACATACGGTCTTTCCAAATAGAAACATTTTCAGCAGCATCGGCAGCTTTTCCTGATTTCACAAGGACATAAGAGATGAACAGGAATAATCCAACAAGGATGTAATCCATGGCTCCGTTGTATGTAATCAAAAAGTAACAAACAGGAATCAACAATAATGAAAGAATTCCTACCATGTGAGCCTTGTTTAAAGGTCCGGCTACTTTTTGTTTTCCTTCTTCTGTGAAATTTAAACCTTCTGCAGCAGCATAATTATGCCTTCCAAACCAGAAAATCAAAAGTCCTAATAACATACCAAATCCAGCAAGTCCGAATCCATATTTGAATCCGTACGTTTCACCTACATATGCAATTACTGTGGTAGCAATTAGAGCTCCAATATTAATTCCTATATAGAAAATTGTAAATCCGGAATCACGTCGAGGGTCACCATCTTCATATAATTTACCTACAATTGTAGAAATGTTCGCTTTGAAGTAACCGTTACCTACGATTAAAGCTCCCATACCGATTAATAAGAAGTGTTGAGATTCTTCAACAATAATCAGAAATTCTCCAATTGCCATTAAGATAGCCCCTAACAATACAGCATTTCTATATCCTAAAAACTTATCGGCCATTTTACCTCCTAAGATCGGAGCGGCATAAACTAGACCTGTATAAGCTCCATAAATAAGAGCAGCATCAGCATCACCCTTCATTAACGATTTTACTAAATAGAGAGTCAAAAGTACTCTCATCCCATAGTAACAAACTCTTTCCCACATTTCTGAGAAAAACAGGGTCATCAGTCCTCTTGGGTGCCCTTCTTTAATTGGATTTGTCATAATAATTATAAGTGTTAATTTTTAATTAGTTCTAGGTTGTTGGTTTGGTTACCAAGGTTCTCCTTGATAAAATTGGTCATTTTATTGTAAAGGTGCAAACGCGTGTTTTTACCTCTGTAAATTCCATGTGTTCTGTCGGGGTAAATTGCCTGATCAAAAGGAACATTTGCTTCAATTAATGCATTGGTCATACGCATGGTATTTTGCACATGAACATTATCGTCACCTGAACCATGCACCAATAAATACGGTCCTTTTAACAGGTGTGCATAATTGATAGGTGAGTTTTCGTCGTATCCTGCAGGATTTTCCTGAGGAGTTCTTAGGAATCGCTCTGTATACACCGTATCATAAAATCTCCAGGATGTTACCGGGGCAACAGCGATAGCCATTTTAAATACTTCACTACCTTTTAACAGAGCATTTGTACTCATATGTCCTCCGAAGCTCCATCCCCAGATTCCGATTTCATTTTCATCAATATAAGAGCGTTTCGAGAGCTCTTTGGCAGCGTTTAGCTGATCGACGGTTTCATGTTTCACCAAATTCAAATAGGTAGCCTTTTTAAATTCAGCTCCTTTAAATCCAGTGCCTCTGCCATCGACACATACAACAATATAGCCTTGTTGTACCAAGTGCTGAAACCAGTAGTCATTTGCTCCCATCCAGCTATTGCTAACAGATTGAGACCCCGGACCAGAATATTGTGTCATGAACATTGGATATTGCTTGTTTTCATCAAAATTTAATGGTTTTAATATCCATGCATTAAACTCTCCTGTTGCTGTTTTTAGGGTGAAGAATTCTTTATGACTCAGGTTATACGACTCTAATTGAGCTGCTAGTTTATTATTGTTTAATACCTCTTTTATCAAGTTTCCTTGCCCGTCGTGTAAGGTATATACTGGTGGAGTTTTAGCGTCTGAAAACGTATTGATAAAGAAGTGCAAGTTTTTACTGAAGGAAGCAGTGTTAGTCCCAGAAGCATTTGTCAGCCGCTGTTTATTTTTTCCGTTTAAGCCAACAGAGTACACTGTTCTATTAATGGAACCATCTTCTACAGATTGATAATACAAAGTTTTTGCATCCTCATTCATCCCGTAAAACCGAGTCACTTCCCAGTTTCCTGAAGTGATTTGTCTCTTTAACTCACCCGTGTTTTTAAAGTGGTACAAATGATTAAATCCATCCTTTTCGCTTGTCCAGATGAAGCTGTTGTCTTTTAAAAATGTCAAATTATCATGAATATCCACATAGGCGTTGTCAGTTTCATTCATAACAACTGATGCATCACCTGAACGAGTGTCGACAAACAACAAATTCAAATTGTTTTGATGTCTGTTCAAGGTTGTAGCAGATAAAGTTTTGGTATCATTAGTCCATTTGATTCGAGGGATATACTCGTAATCTCCTAAATCAATATTTGATGTTTTTTCCGATGATAGTGCGTAAATATGTAAGGTTACCACTGAGTTTTTTTCTCCAGCTTTCGGGTATTTGAACACGTGTTGTGTTGGATATAAGCCGTTTCCGGTAATGTCCATTGAGAATGTTGGTACTTCAGATTCATCGAATCTTAAGAATGCTAATTGAGAACCGTCTTTATTCCAGTCGAATGCACGTACAAATCCGAATTCCTCCTCGTAGACCCAGTCCGTAATACCATTGATGATTTCATTTTTTACACCATCGGAGGTCACTTGAGTAGTTTCACCTGAAACTAAATTTTTAATGTAGATATTGTTGTTTTTTACGTAAGCGATTTTCTGACTGTCTGGTGAAAAAGTTGGTTCCTGAATTTTTTCTTCATCGACTTTAATCAGACTTTTTGTTGCTAAATCGTATACATAAAAAATCCCTAGCCTAGATCTTCTGTAAATGGGTTCGATATCTATACCAAGGATTAATTTAGTTTCGTTGTTATTGAAAGCATAACTTTCGAAATATTTCAGTTCCTTAATGTCTTTACTATTGACTATGGTTTCAACTTTTTCGAGAGTTTTGTAGCTGTATTTATCAATAGTGGATTCTTGTGCTTGCTTGTTGAAATTCAATAGAGTATAAAAATCACCATTCATGGAATTCAATGCATTCATGCGTTCTGTTCTGAATGCTCCACCCCAAATTTCCTCTAAGGCGATTTCCTTTTTCTGTGCCAAAGCAAATTGACCAAGCACTAATAAAAACACAAGGGTTTTCTTCATAGGTGTTATTGAAAATGAAATAAAGTGCCAAGTTTAAGAAAAATTTGGCAATTCTAAGCTGTCAAAAATCATAAATCTTCAGTTATTAAGGGTCACGGATTTTTGTTTTTATTGAATTATCTTTGTCCAGATTTTAAATTACTATCCATGAGTAAAACGGTTTCTGGCTTCTCGAAATTCACCAAAATTCAAAAAATAGACTGGATGGTCGAGAATTTTTTTGAAGGAAACGAAAAAATATATACCATTCTGCAGCAGTATTGGAATGCTAATAAAGTGCTGCAGGATTTGCATGATGATTTTATAGAAAACACCATTTCAAATTTCTACATGCCTTTTGCGATAGCTCCAAATTTTGTGATAAACGGCAAGCCTTATGCAATTCCTATGACTATTGAAGAGAGCTCTGTTGTGGCTGCGGCATCTTTGGTAGCAAAATTCTGGAGTACTCGAGGTGGTTTTAAGGCGGAAGTGCTATCGACGAAGAAAATCGGACAAGTACATTTTATGTATGAAGGTGATAAGTCTGAGTTGGAAACGTATTTCAATTCAATGCTTTCAAAATTTCACGAAGCAACTGCCGATATTACGAAGAATATGCGCAAACGAGGTGGGGGAATTACTGCTATTGAGTTGCGTGATAAAACTTCAGAATTAGAAAATTACTACCAGATTCATGTGTCTTTTGAAACCAAGGACAGTATGGGAGCTAACTTCATTAATTCTTGTCTAGAGGCGATTGCTAATGTGTTCGAAAATGAAGAGATTCACATAGTAATGAGTATTTTATCGAATTACGTTCCTGAATGTTTGGTTAGGGCAGAAGTGAGTTGTTCGGTGAGTGATTTATACCATGATAATTCAGCATTGTTTGCAGAAAAGTTTGTGCAAGCCGTGCAAATTGCACAGGTGGAACCACACCGAGCGGTTACACACAACAAAGGAATCATGAATGGAATTGATGCCGTTGTTTTGGCAACCGGCAATGATTTCAGAGCAATTGAAGCAGGTGCACATGCCTATGCTGCAAAAGACGGAAAATACCGCAGTTTAACCCATGCCAAAATAGAAGACGGCACGTTTAAATTTTGGATTGAAATTCCGCTGGCACTTGGAACAGTCGGAGGACTTACAACCCTGCATCCCTTATCTAAATTGTCGTTACATTTGTTAGATGACCCTTCAGCGAAGGAATTGATGGAGATTATTGCTGTGGCAGGGTTGGCACAAAACTTTGCTGCATTAAGAGCATTAACAACCACCGGTATTCAAAAAGGTCATATGAAAATGCACCTTACGAATATCATCAAGCAACTTGGAGCAACGGAAGAAGAAAAACAATTTTTAATTAATTATTTTGAAAATAAAACCGTGACTCATAATGCCGTAGTTGAGGCTTATGAAAAACTTGGACAAGATAACTAGATGAATTTAGCTAATATAAAAGTCATTGCTTTTGATGCAGACGACACTCTTTGGGTAAACGAACCTTATTTTAGAGAAACCGAAGAGGCCTTTGGATCTTTATTAAATGAATATTTACCAGAGGACGAGGTACAGACAATTTTGTTTTCAGTAGAAATGCAAAATCTTGAAATTTACGGTTACGGAATTAAAGGTTTCATGCTTTCAATGGTGGAAACCATTTGCAGAGTTTCTGATAATAATGCCAAATTGGAGCTGGTACAAAAGACATTGGAACTTGGAAAGGCAATGCTTAATAAACCTGTTGAATTGCTTTACGGTGTTGAAGAGGTTTTAAAAAGCCTCAATGGAGATTATCGTTTAGTTTTGGCAACCAAAGGGGATTTATTAGACCAGGAGCGCAAATTAATAAAGTCAGGACTGGAAAAGCACTTTCACCATATTGAAGTCATGAGTGATAAGAAGATAAAAGACTATAAAAAATTGCTAAAGCATCTCGATTGCAAACCTGAGAATTTCTTAATGGTTGGAAATTCTGTAAAGTCGGATATATTACCTGTAATTGAATTGGGAGGAAATGCCATCCATGTGCCATTCCATACAACCTGGGCACATGAGGAAATATGTAAATCCAGTCATAACAACCATTATCCAGAAGTTAAAACTATTGCTGAAGTACATCACTTATTAAAGAAATGAGAAAAGAAATAGATATAACATCCTGGTCCAGAAAAGATCATTATAACTTTTTCAAAGGTTTTGAGGAACCCTTTTTTGGAGTAACAGTCGAAATTGATTGTGAAAAGGCCTATAACCATTGTAAAACAAACAACGAATCTTTCTTTTTGTATTATTTATATCAGTCTTTGAATGCAGCCAATCAGGTGGATCCTTTCAGATATCGTATTGTTGAAGATGAAGTTTATGAGTATGATTCGGTTCATGCATCACCTACAATTAACAGACCAGATGGTACTTTCGGATTTGCCTATATGGATTTTCAACCGACTTTCGATGTGTTCAAAATTGCAGCAAAAACGGAAATAGATCTTGTACAGGCTTCATCAGGGCTCACGCCTGCTGCATCCGGAGCGAATGTGATTCATTATTCCTCTATTCCATGGTTGAAATTTACTTCGTTATCACATGCCAGAAGTTTTAAGTTCAAAGATAGTTGTCCCAAGATTTCTTTTGGTAAGTTAGTAAACAATAAAATGCCGGTTTCTATTCATGTGCATCATGCGCTTATGGATGGTAAGAGTGTCGGCGAATTTGTAGCTATTTTTCAAGATTTAATGAATGCAAACTAATGAAACAATCGTTTTACAGTAATGGTAAATTATTAATTACAGGAGAGTACTTTATTCTTGATGGTGCAAAAGGATTGGCTTTGCCAACGACTTGTGGACAAGATTTAATTGTTGCCCCGAAAAGTGATAAGGTGTTGACTTGGAAGAGTTTTTCAAATACAGGTGAAACCTGGCTTGAAGCCGAATTTGACCTGCCGCGCTTACGATTGATTTCTGCAACATATGAAGCTTCCGAAGACGGAGGAAATGATACACTTGCCGAAAGTTTGCGAGACATTTTAATTGCTGTTCGTGAATTAAATCCTGATTTTTTAATCAATTCTAACGGATTAGAAGTTCATACAAACCTGACCTTTCCGCGCAACTGGGGTTTGGGGACGTCCTCTACATTGATTGTAAATATTGCAGGATGGGCGAATGTTGATCCATATAAATTGTTGCAAATAACATTCGGAGGAAGTGGATACGATATTGCTTGTGCTAAAGCTCAAGGTCCTGTAGTTTACAATTTGAATGCGGGAAATGCTGAGGTTTTAGATGTTACTTTTGATCCGCCATTTAAAGATGAATTGTTTTTTGTGTATTTAAACCAAAAACAAAATAGTAGAGAAGGAATTCAACGCTACAAAAGACTTCGTGGCGAATTGGGTGATGAAATACTTCAGATTAATGCAATAACCAAGCAATTTTTAGAGTGCGAAAATATAGATGAATTTGAGCTGCTTATCGAAGCTCATGAAGCATTGGTGTCGAAAGTGATTCAGCTCGCACCTGTCAAGGAAAAATTGTTCTACGATTATTACGGAGCAGTCAAAAGTCTTGGGGCTTGGGGAGGTGATTTTGTGCTTGCGACAGGAGATCACAATAGCAAGGCTTATTTTGAATCAAAAGGCTATCATACGGTATTAAAATTCACCGATTTAATTCTTTAAAGTGAAGCGAAAATTTCTAGTTATTGGAGGAGGAGCAGCTGGTTTTTTTGCTGCCATCAATGCGGCAGAATTACAGTCGGAATTGGAAGTGATAATTCTGGAAGGAAGCAATAAATTATTGCAAAAGGTAAAAGTAAGTGGTGGCGGTCGTTGTAATGTAACACATGCCTGCTTTACACCAAAAGAACTTGTAGAATTTTATCCAAGAGGGAAAAAAGAATTACTCGGTCCTTTTCATACATTCATGACAGGCGATACCATGGGCTGGTTTGATGATCATGGGGTTGCTCTTAAAATTGAAGACGATAATCGCATATTTCCTGAAAGTGATTCATCCCAAACCATTATTGATTGTTTTCTGTCAGTTGCTAAAAAAGCAGGAGTTCAGATTAAATTGAGTACACGGGTTTCGGAAATAATTCCAAAAGAAAATGGGTTTATAGTTACAACCAACAATGGTCAGTTTGAAACCGATTTTGTTTTGGTAGCTACAGGGTCTAATACCAAAGTCTGGAATATGCTGGAAAAATTGGGACATTCAATTGTAGAGCCAGTTCCTAGTTTGTTTACATTCAACATAAAAGACAAGCGTTTAAATGGAATCCCTGGAATCGCTGTTCCAAATGGAAATGTAAAGGTATTGGGTTCAAAACTCGAGGAATCTGGTCCGGTTTTAATTACCCACTGGGGATTGAGTGGACCTGGAATTTTAAAACTTTCAGCATGGGGTGCTTTAGAACTAGAAAAGAAGAATTACCAATTTAAAATCCAATTGAATTGGCTGGGTGTTCATAGAGAAGATGTTTTGCAAAAATTGGATGGGATAAAAAAACGTAATGCTCAGAAAAAAGCAGTAGCTCGTTCTCCTTTTAATGAAATTCCGAGAAGATTATGGGAGCGATTGGTTATTGTGGCCGGAATATCTCACACTGCATTATGGAGTCATGTGAATAGTAAACAAATGGAACGTTTAGCTACGGAATTAACTGAAGGTGAATATGAGGTGGATGGTAAAAGTACGTTTAAAGATGAGTTCGTGACTGCTGGAGGAGTCAATCTAAAAGAGGTAAATTTTAAACGCTTCGAAAGTAAAAAACACAAAAATATATTTTTTGCAGGTGAAGTTTTGAATATTGACGCCATTACTGGTGGATTTAATTTTCAAAATGCCTGGACTGGAGGGTGGATTGTAGCGAATTCCGTAGGGAACTAGGCCTGTTGTCCGCGATGTGGTTTCAAAGCATTCCGATAGGTAATCATATGTGATTTAGGCACAATAATAAAAGCAATACAATGCATCTCTGAAATAAGTGTCGTTCCAATTTCTGAATAGGGTAATTTTTCGATGATGGCAAATTCTTTGAGGTGAATGCAATGATGGTTTGCGGTTTGTTTGCTGCTTAAGCCTCTAAAATCCCAAATCAACTTAATATTTTTCATGTTTTTTAGTTGCTAATATACAAGAGTACATTTCCTTTACTATAGGAAATTTGAATCACATCTGAAATTGCTCTGTTTCGTGTACCTATCCGGTTTCCAAATTCTAAGGTTTCGCTTTTAAGTGTGTATTGCAATCCTATTGTAGTCATATTTTCTGCGACTGGTATAGGAATAATTGAAATGATTTTTGAAGCTACATTAGCTATTTTAAAGTTGTTCGGAATAAAAAAATAAGTGCCAAACTCATCAAAAAAACGAATACTGAGCTTTTTCTTCCAGGCAAGTGCTACACTGATGTTTCCTAAAAAGTGATCCGATTCATTTCCGGAACCACCATATATTGAAATTTTTGAAACGTCACGATCATAAAGTACTTGCAATGCCTTTTCAAAATCAGTATAATCCTGATTAGGTGTATTAATAATTTCAATAGAATCAGGAATTTTTTCTAATGAATCGAAATCACCCGTTATTAAATTGGGAACGACATGTAATTTTTTTAATTGATGATATGCTCCATCTACAGCACAGACAATATCAAAATTGTCTGGGCTAGGCAGATTCTTAGGTTCTGAACCATTAAGTACAAGTAAAGCGCTTTTCATTTCTGAAAGCAAATGTAATTAAAAATGAAAAGCGAATAATTGAGTTTTATTTATTACTTGATTTTTGATTTTAAGGTTGCAACACGCTCTTTATGGTATTCGCTTCCACTTATTTCAAAAGCCTTCTCGGCGTAGCGTAAAGCTTCTTTAAATTTTTCTTGTGACTCTAAGAATTCTCCATAGGAGTCGTTTGCATTTGCACTTTTCGGATAGAATTTAACCCCGTTTCTGAAGAATAATTCAGCTTTCTGGGGACTTCCCATTTGCATATTCATATAGCCATATGCTATGATTAGTTCCTCTACCATAGGAGCAGCTGTATAACCGTAGTTTTTAGTGTAGATTTTCTCTTGATTTAAAAGTAGCTTCTCTAATTCTTCAACAGTAGTTTCTGGATTGTTATATTTTTGAGGTTCCTTAAATTGGAACCAGTTGAATGTAAATTGTAAACCGTCAATCATTGTTGGCAATGGAACTGTTCCATGCAATTCTTCCGGATAAATTTTATATCCAAAGTTTAAATCTTTTGATTTCTCAACTAAATCGGTGAAATCGGCAATGGATCTGGCAAATAAGGTGAATTCCGAGGTGTCCTCTCTAAAATTTTGAACCGTCACATTCGCATCAAACATATGTAATTGCTCTGCTGCTAAACTTATGAATAATGAGCGTCCTGTGAAATTTTGATTCTTATCTGTTGCCAGAGTCAGAAGAACTTGATTGTCCCAGTCCAGACTAGGGTCAGCTGCGATATAGTTTTTAAACAATTCCGGTTGTTCTATCAGGGTTTCAATTACAAATAACCCACCATAAGAATGTCCGATAAGTGTTCTGTAGTTTGTAGTTTTATAATTGGAGTCGATGTGTGGAATCAATTCTTCAGCAATAAACTTTCTGAAGTTTGCGCTGCCACCTGATTCATCATTCATAGGGCCTCCGCGACGACTTTCAATTTTTGTAGGAGTCAAATCTCTTGTTCTGTTAGTGCGATTTGAGATACCTACCAAAATTACATGCGGTATATAATGCCCCCAATAGTTATTGTAAACCGTTTGTAAATTTTGTTTGAGTGAAAAACCATCTAAAAGAAAAACTACGGGATATTTTTCCTCACTTTTTGGGTTGTAAGTTTCTGGAAGCTGTATCCAAAAATCTCTTTCTTCATTCAGAATTTCTGACTGGATGCTTGCTGTAATGTGTTTTTCGTCGGAAGTTTTTTCCTGAGCAACTGTTGGAATAGAGACGAATAATAATATGGCAACGGCCAGGGAAATAAATTGATTGTTCATTTGGTAATTAGTTTAGTTTTATCACAGAACTTTATCAAGAACCATTCCTAAAATTGGAGAATCCATATAATAAAAAAAAGAGCCTCTGCAGAGACTCTTTTTTGCGATGCTATTTTTTGACCCAATGCAGCACAGCAAGGCCTATTTTTGCTATCAGAAAAGTAAAAAGTCCAAATAGCGGAGTATAAAAACTGATGCGTAAACCTCCTGCCATAAGTTGAGGAGAAACATCTCCTGCGAGTTCGATTGCCTCAAAAGCACTCATAAGGCCAACTATTTGCCCAGTAAAACCCCAGGCTACTACGAAAGCGGCTAGGGCATTAACGACTTTAATATTTTTTTTGAAAGAATCAGATGTACTGTTAAAAGCTAATGCCAATAGTATTATGATACAAATTAAGATTAATAAGATTGGATACATGAAAAAAGCACCTCCGTCAGATAAAAATGTGGTCATAGTTTTTAGATTTTTTGATTAAACTTCTCCAAATGTAAGTTTATAAGAAGCCTAAATATTTTGAAATCGACAGATTACAGTTAATGCAACCGAATATACAATTAAAGGACGTATTTCGGTAATGTTCCTATTAAATTGGTAAAATGCAGTCCTTAAACTGTGTTTCATCCAAATTAATTAAGTTTAACCTATAATTGTACGACATTTACCACGTGAATATAATTTCAAGGATACAATCGAAAAAACTGTTAACTCACCTGTTGTTCTGGGTGCTGGTATTTTTATTTTACCGGTATTTTTTTGCATACAGTACGAATAACGGTATTAATGGACCGACATTTTCTATGATGTTACTCCCTTTAACGATGATTATAACCTATTTTTTCATCTATTATTTAATTCCGAAGTATCTATTACAAAAACGCTATGTGAAATTCGGACTTTACAGTTTGTATACGTTCGTTATTTCTGTTGATTTTATTGGACTTACGGTTGCTTTTTACTATTTGCTATGGGCAAATATGAAATTAGGGCGCATGCCTTTTATGAGTCAACAGTTTGTTTACATTGTCATCCTTGTTTATTTAATTGTTTTGTCTGTTAGTTTTGTGAAAGTTTTAAGCGAAAACTTCATGAAAGATGCAAAAAACAAGGAATTAGAGAATAAAATTTTAGATGCAGAATTACAACTTAAAAAACAGGAGTTAGATTATCTGAAAAAACAAATACATCCTCATTTTTTATTTAATAGTTTAAATACTATTTACGGCCTGGCATTAAGCAAGGATGAAGCCACTCCAGATGTGATAATGAAACTGTCAAACCTGTTGGACTATATCCTGTATCAGGTAGGAAAACCATTGGTTAGTCTGCAGAATGAAGTAAATCATATTGAAGAATATATAGCTTTAGAAAGTTTGCGGTTTAAGGATACGCTTGAGGTTGAATTAAAAAAAGGAGAGGTTTTTGAAAACGTTCAGATAGCACCAATGTTATTGATTCCTTTTGTGGAAAATGCATTTAAACATGGAAAAATAGTAAATCAGAGGCTTAAAGTTAAAATTGATGTTGGAATGCAAAAAGGAGGTCTGTACTTAACAGTGGAAAATTCATGGAATAGAAATGAAGAATTGCTTCAATCTAGCGGTATCGGTCTCACAAATATTCGAAAGCGATTAGATCTTTTGTATGCGGAGAATTACAAACTTGATGTGATTTCTGAGACAAAAAGTTTTAAAATTGAGTTAATTGTGGATAATTTAGAGGTCAATGGATAAAATACGCTGCATAATTGTAGATGATGAGCCTATAGCAAGGTCAATTTTGGAGACGCATTTGAATAAATTGAATGCAGTTGATATTAAAGCGAGTTGTAAAAATGCTGTGGAAGCTTTCAATGCCATTAATTCGCAGGACATCGATTTGATTTTTCTCGATATCAATATGCCTGAAATAGATGGATTATCCTTTGCAAAAAGCATCAATAGCGATATAAAAATTATTTTTACAACCGCTTATCGTGAATATGCAGTCGACGGATTCAATTTACAAGCAGTGGATTATTTGCTAAAACCAATTTCTTTTGAGCGATTGTCACAAGCCGTTCAAAAAGTTCTGTTGCATCATGATTTAAGTTCCTCAAAAGAAGTCGATATTCCCAATAACAAGCAGTTCATGTTTATCCGAGCTGATCGAAAAATGGTGAAAATCGATTATTCAGACATTACATATATTGAAAGTTTAGGTGATTATGTGAAAATTCACTTGAAGGATAAAATAATTGTCACGCGCGAGTCTATTACAAATATTGAGTCTAAAATCCCAGCATCTGATTTCATTCGAATCCATCGTTCTTTTATCATTTCCATCGCAAAAATCGAGATTTTTACGAACGAATTTGTTGAAGTAGGCAAGCAAGCGATTCCTATTAGCAGAAGTTATAAGAAAGATGTGTTAAGCAGATTAGAGAGTTTATAGCGAATCGAGTATATTTGCCAAAAAAAATTTCATTTTGACAGAGAACGATTTCATCTTTCAGATCAATAATCTTACTCCAATAGCTGATGGGGAAATTACTTGGAAAACTCCCAGTAATATTGCCTTAGTAAAATACTGGGGAAAGTCTGACCCTCAAATCCCAAAGAATACTTCTGTTAGTTTTACTTTAGATCAATGCCATACGATTACCACTTTGAATTATAAAAGAGTGGAACCGACAAATGATTTTAAGTTTGATATCTATTTCGAAGGAGAATTAAAGGAATCATTTCGTCCAAAAATTGAAACTTTTTTTAACAGAATTGAAAAATATGTACCTTTTTTAAAGGAATTCCAATTTAAAATTGATTCTCAAAATTCCTTTCCTCATAGCAGTGGGATTGCATCTTCCGCGAGTGGAATGGGAGCGCTGGCACTTTGTATCATGAGTATTGAAAAAGCCTTGAATACAGAAATGACTCAGGAGTATTTCAATCAGAAAGCGTCTTTCCTTGCTCGTTTGGGCTCTGGAAGTGCATGTAGAAGTATTGAAGGGGAATTAATTGTTTGGGGAGCCCATCCAACAATATCAGGTAGTTCTGATTTGTATGGAGTGCCTTTCGATAAAAAAGTGCACGCTAATTTTAAAAACTATCAGGATACTATTTTATTGGTGGATGAAGGAGAAAAAGTGGTGTCTAGCACTGTCGGACATGGCTTGATGAAAGGACATCCATTTGCAGAGCAGCGTTTTATTCAGGCCAATAAAAATATCGAATTAATTTCTGAAACACTTGTTTCGGGAGATTTAAAAAAATTTATTGAAATCGTTGAGAGCGAGGCTTTGAGTTTACATGGAATGATGATGACAAGTATGCCTTATTTCATTTTGATGAAGCCAAATACATTGAAAATTATCGAGAGAATCTGGTCCTTTAGAAAGGAAACAAATTCAAATGTTTGTTTTACTTTGGATGCAGGAGCAAATGTTCACGTATTGTATCCTTTCGATGAGAAAGTCGCTGTAGAACAGTTTATTGAGAAAGAATTAGCGCTATTTTGTCAAGAAAATCGTTATATTTGCGACAATGTTGGAAATGGGGCAAAACAATTATCCAATATGATTTAACCTATGAAGGGACCTCTTTTTTATGCTAAAATTCTCCTTTTTGGAGAGTATGGAATTATCAAGGATTCAAAAGGTTTAGCGATTCCGTATAATAGTTTTCAAGGTGCATTGAAGTTAGATGGTAGTACCTCTGATGTCGCACGAAAATCCAATCAGAACTTGTGGAAGTTTTACGAGTATTTGACAACTTTAGATAGTGATATTGTGTCATTTCGTTTGAATGAAATGAAGAACGATTTAGAGCAAGGAATGTATTTCGATTCCAGCATTCCTCAAGGATATGGCGTTGGAAGTTCTGGTGCCTTGGTAGCGTCTATTTACGATAAGTACGCAAATGGAAAAATCACTGTTCTTGAAAATCTTACGAGAGAGAAGTTGTTGAAATTAAAAGTTATATTCTCTACATTGGAGTCATTCTTCCATGGGAAGAGTTCGGGATTAGACCCTTTAAACTCTTATCTAAGTATTCCAATTTTAATTAATTCAAAAGACAATTTAGAGGCCACTGGAATTCCTTCGCAAAAAGAAGGTAAAGGTGCTGTATTCTTATTGGATTCTGAAATTATTGGAGAAACAGAACCGATGATTGAAATCTTCATGAATAAAATGAAGAGTGAAGGATTTAGAAGAATGTTAAACGAAGATTTTGCAAAATATACAGATGCTTGTATAGATGATTTCTTACACGGAAATGTCAAATCCCTTTTTGGAAACGTAAAGCAATTGTCGAAAGTAGTTTTAGATAATTTCAAACCGATGATTCCTTCTTCTTTTCACAATATCTGGAAGAATGGAATTGAGTCTAATGATTACTACTTAAAATTATGTGGATCTGGTGGTGGAGGATATATTTTAGGCTTCACAAAAGATTATGAGAAGACTAAAAATATTTTGAAAGATTATAAGTTAGAATTGGTATACAGATTCTAATGAAATGAACTTACTTGAACTTGCCAAGCAAAATTCGAAACGAAATGCACCACTCCATGTAAAGCTACTGAGCTTGTTTTCGGTAGTTAGAGGGTATAATATTTTTCTAATAGTTCTTGCACAATATCTGGCAGCAATCTTCATTTTTGCACCTGAGAAAGCCATCAAAGATGTGGTTTTTGATCTCCATTTGTTTTTTTTAGTACTTGCTACTATTTCTGTTGTTGCGGCTGGTTATATCATAAATAATTTTTACGATTCTGAAACGGATAAAATTAACCGCCCAATTAAGTCTAAAATAGATGCATATGTCGATCAGCGAACCAAGTTGAAAATCTATTTTTTACTGAATTTTGTGGGTGTATTGTTCGGATTTATGGTGTCTTGGAGGGCAGGATTATTCTTTTCAATTTATATCTTCCTAATTTGGTTTTACAGTCATAAGCTTAAAAAGTATCCTTTATTGGGCTTGTTTTCGGCGGCTATTTTAAGTATTCTTCCGTTTTTTGCGGTGTTCGTCTACTTCAAAAATTTTTCTGAGATCATTTTTGCCCATGCGGCGTTTTTGTTTTTCATTCTTTTAATTCGCCAACTTGTGAAAGACCTGGAAAATTTAAGAGGTGATTTTACTCAGAATTATCAGACCATTGCAGTGAAATATGGAGAGCATTTTTCGAAGATTTTAATGACACTGCTAGTTGTGTTGACGTTTAATCCAATTTACTTCTTGTTGAAGTTCGAAGGATTGGGAGGAATGCGTTATTATTTTTTCTTCAGCATAGGGTTTTTACTACTTTTCGGGATCTTCATATGGTTTGCTAAAAACAGAAATCATTATAAAATAATGCATCTTTTACTAAAGATTTTAATTGCGTTAGGTGTAGTTAGTTTATGCTTAATTGATTATTCAGTCATAATTAATAAGTTAATCTGATAAATGGGTGTGGAAAGGTAGAAAAAGAGTACTTTTGCAAAAAATTATATACAGATGAAATCTAATAAAAACTCGTCGAGAGGACGACAAGCAGGAAAAGGAAAACCACAGGAAAATAAAAGAAACTTCAATCCAAAGAAAAAGTTTTCCAATACTAAATTTGAACAAAGGCCTGCTAAAAAACTAGTTCAAAAATCTCCGGAAGATGGTATCAGACTGAATAAATACATTGCAAACGCAGGAATTTGTTCGCGTAGGGAAGCCGATGTTTTTATCGGAGCTGGTTCAGCAATGGTAAATGGAAAAGTTATAACTGAAATGGGTTATAAAGTAATGCCAAATGATGAGGTCCGCTTTGATGGCAGTGTCATTAGTCCTGAAAAAAAGCGCTACGTATTGCTGAACAAACCTAAGAATTACATTACTACCATGGACGATGATCGGGGTAGAAAAACAGTAATGGAACTGATTTCGAAAGCTTCAAAGGAACGTGTTTATCCCGTTGGAAGACTGGATAGAAATACTACAGGTTTGTTATTGTTTACAAATGACGGAGAATTGGCAAAGAAATTAACACATCCAAAACATAATATTCAAAAATTGTATCATGCACAATTGGATAAAAAACTTTCTTTGAGCGATTTAAATAAAATTTCTGAAGGATTTTATATGGACGACTTTAGAGTTCAGGTAGACGAAATTTCATATATTCAGGGAATGCCTAAAAATGAGGTAGGAGTGAAAATTCACTCAGGAAGGAATAGAATTGTTCGTCGTATATTTGAACACTTTAACTACAGTGTTGTTAAATTAGACCGTGTGGTATTTGCGGGATTAACGAAGAAAGATTTACCCCGAGGTCACTATCGACACCTCACCGAAATGGAAGTGAATAATTTAAGAATGTTATAAGATTATTCAAATAAAATAAAATGAAGCAGGGTATTAATCCTGCTTTTTTTGGCTCTTCAAATTACAAATTTAACATTAAGTTAATATTTCAATTTATCTTTTTTTGTTTATATTTAGTTAAGACTAAAGAAATTAAAAGAGTATTAACCAAAAACAATTACAAATGAAAAGATTAATTGTCGACCACACCAAGCTCACTCCGGAGATCACTTCTTTATTGAATGAGAAGTTCTCTGACGGCTATGGGATAAGGGATGTAATAAAATTTACGGCCCCGAATGGAAAGTATATCGAAGCATTAGAGGTTTCAAATGATGAATACATTTATTTGGTAAAAATAAGTGAAGAGCTATTTGAAGAGATGAATTATTATAGAGAACATAATACATTACGCAGTGCATAAAGATTATTTAACAGAGCGCAATTGTAAAATAATTGTCGTTTGATAAAAGTAGTGTTCGTTCGAAATCACTGCTTTTTTTTTATCCTGCTATTTCGTATTTTTTGCCTATGAAAAAAGAGATCTTCCTAATTATTACGTTCATTTTATTCGTTGTTCTTAATGGATATGCCCAAAAACCAGAGGTGAAGCAATATGAAACCTTTGATTTATTTCTAGAAGAACAAAATAAAAAGGTGGCTCAGGTAATTCAAGGTTCCTCAAAAAAAGAAGTAGAGGCTGTTTTCGGAGGACCAATTCGTGTTCAAATTCCGAAGGTGGGCAAAATGAAACCATTAGATAAACTTTTTAAACAGCCAGAGTTTATGAATGTCTTTAAACCAAATACAGAAAGTGAAGTTGTAGTGCTTTGGTATTTTACAACTCCAAGAGACCAGAATGGAGTACTATCCAAAAGAGAGTGCACACCTGTAATTTTGATTGCCGATAAGGTAGTTGGTATTGGTTGGGATGATTTTAATAAAGCTCGTAAAGATGGGACTTTACGTTAATGATTTAGATTTCAATTAGCCTTTTTAACTCCTAAAAATGTAGGTTCAAAAAATAAAATTTTTTATAGTTTTTAAATCTGTACTGTCGACTGTCGTATTGACGGCTGTCATTTATTTTACGCTGTTGCTTTTGTAAATTACTAACATATTGACTAATTCAATGGTCATGAAAAACGAATTGACAAAAAAATATGTTA
Organism: Flavobacteriaceae bacterium; assembly: GCA_964227255.1. GTDB lineage: Bacteria > Bacteroidota > Bacteroidia > Flavobacteriales > Flavobacteriaceae > Lutibacter. The sequence continues at coordinate 68,159 of CAXQVI010000030.1, read as the reverse complement.
GGCTCAATAATGAGGATTCAATTTGGGAATCTGTGTTTACAGTGGCACCATTAATTGTAATTGGTACTAAGGAAGGAATAAATTATGATTTGGCACCGAAGCACATGGCAACACCTATTGGACAAAGTAACTATTTCGCATTTGTCTGTACTCCAAATCACTCGACCTATCATAACATTAAAAAAAACAAAGAATTTTCTGTTAGTTTTCCCATTCCTGACCAAGTCGTTTTAGCATCTTTAAGCGCATCACCTAGATGTAAAAAACAATTGGATAAAAAACCAATAGTAAAAGAACTTCCTACTTCAAAATGTGAGGTAATCGATGCGCTTATTTTAAAAGATTCCTATTTGTATTTTGAGTGCAATCTCACAAAAATTTTCGATGGGTTTGATGAATACAGCATTATTGTTGGTGAAATAATAGAAGCGTATGTGGATAGCGAGTATTTGAGAATTTCAGATACAGATGAACAGAAACAAATTTATAACAATCCATTGCTTGCATATATTGCTCATGGACGGTTTGCAAAAATTACGGACACGTATAATTTTCCTTTACCGAAAGGATTCGAAAAATAATGAATAAGGTCAACTATGTAAATAAAATTAAAAATTATTTGGAATTGCATCAGTTAGAAATGATACAGTTTCTTAAATGTTTAGTGTCTATTGAAACACCTTCACGAGAGGTCAGTACTCAAATCAAAATTTTCAACATACTAAAAGAGGAACTTGAGAAAGTCGATTACTACTGTGTTCAATCAACAGCAAGACTCACAGGAGGCTACTTATATGCAAGACCACAACACAGAAATAAAAAGCTGCCTGTACAGTTGCTTCTTGGTCATTGTGATACTGTATGGCCCCAAGCAACTTTGAATGAGATGCCAATCACTCATCTGAACGGTAAATTAAAGGGGCCTGGAGTTTATGATATGAAGGCTGGTTTAACTCAAATAATTTTTGCGATGAAATCCATTAAGGAGTTGAATTTGGATTTGACGGTTACACCAATTATTCTAATAAATTCTGATGAAGAAATAGGAAGTCTTGAGTCTACGCATATCATATCCATGCTATCTAAAATATCCAATAGAGTATTTGTTTTAGAGCCTCCTCTGGGATTGGATGGGAAATTGAAAACGGCCAGAAAAGGAGTTGGTAGATTTCAAATTACGGTTAAGGGAAGAGCCGCTCATGCGGGACTGGATCCATTGAAGGGAGTAAATGCTATCGTTGAGTTGTCATATCAAATACAACAATTGTACAACATGAATGATGCTAAAAGAGGAGTAAGTGTTAACATCGGAATGGTTGAAGGAGGTATTTCTGCAAATGTTATTGCACCTGAAAGTAAAGCAGTTGTAGATGTTCGGGTGCTAACTGTTGAGGATGGAAAGGATATTACTAAAAAAATCATGAGTCTAAAGCCCAAAAACAAGGATGTTTCATTAATTGTTGAAGGAGGAATTCGCCGTCCTCCTATGGAATATTCAGAACGTAATAATCATCTTTGGAAACTAGCAAAAGCCAATGGAAAACTCCTGGGAATTAATCTTACTCAAGCGACCGCGGGCGGGGGGTCAGACGGGAATACAACCAGCAAGTATACTGCAACATTAGATGGTCTCGGTACTCCTGGTGATGGAGCTCATGCGAAACATGAGTTTGTTTTTATAGATAAAATAATAGAACGAACAGCATTGCTAACAATGTTATTGACGAACGATCCTTTAAATACTACACCATGAAACATAAATATATATTTACGTCATTAACCAGAATTTCCGATTTGGAGAAGAAAAAATTCGAAGTCAAGAAGCTGCCAAAATTACAATGGCAAACAGGGGATTATGTTGTTTGTAAAATTTTGGATACTGGAAGAAATGATGCTGTAATTGAGCTTGTTAGTGGAAGGATGCGCGGTGTCATGGAAGGGGAATTGTTAGTTGGTGCTTTAGGGGAGCGATTTGCAACATTGGATGCAACCGGGACGTGGAAAAAAGTTGAAAGCAATCTGGAACTTTCGGTATTAACCGCAGCAGGTTTGTTAGGCAAGTTGACGTCAAAATCGTTTTATTCAGGGAATATGATTACAGTACAATATTTGGGGCATATTTTAAGGAAAGAGGACAAATTAACCATGGATATGTTTGTTAAGCCAATTGAAAAGAAGCCATTTAATACTCCTGTAATTTTGTTGGTTGGAACTTCAATGTCTGCTGGTAAGACAACCTCAGCAAGGATTATTGCAAAATTATTACTTGAAGCTAACTATAGTGTAGTTGGAGCTAAAATTACTGGTGCCGGCAGGTATAAGGACATCCTTGCAGTTAAGGATGTGGGTGTAGACGCTGTAATTGATTTCGTAGATGCGGGATTACCATCATCAATCTGTCTGCGAAAAATATTTCGTTCGAAGATGGAGTATATGATGAATTTTATAAGCTCTGTAAACAGTGATTTTGCGGTAGTAGAAATAGGCGCATCACCGATAGAACCATATAATGGCGATTTAGCAATTTCTATGATTAAAGATCAGATAAAATGTGTTGTTTTATGTGCATCGGACCCATATGCCGTCTATGGTATTATGAAAGCTTTTAATTTAAAACCAGATTTTGTTACAGGAATAGCGACGAATACAATTGCAGGGCGAAATTTAGTTGAAAATCTTTGCGATGTAAAGGCCTTGAATATACTCGACCCAACAAATACCAAAGAGTTAAAATCGATGTTGGCAGAAAAATTAAGCTTAGAACTATAATCCTAAACAAAAAAAATCCCAAACAAATTATTTGGGATTTTTGTGGTACCTCCAGGAATCGAACCAGGGACACAAGGATTTTCAGTCCTTTGCTCTACCAACTGAGCTAAGGTACCATTGCCTTAGCGGATGCAAATATAACTACAATTTTCTCATACTACCAAACAATTTTAAAAAAAATCTGTTGTATTTTTGAACGCATTAATAATTTGTAATGAACCTAATCATTGATATTGGAAATACCCGCACGAAATTAGCATTGTTTAAGGATGAAGAACTATTTCATATTGAAATTGTTACACAGAACGACTTTGAAAAAAGAGCTCTTTCACTAATCGATAAACATTTTATAAAAAAGGGAATACTTTCTTCAGTAATTTTTTTAGAGAAGGATAGAATTGCTGAAATTTCACAAAAAATAGACCTTTTAGAGTTGCATTCAGAGGTGGATGTACCCTTTAAAAATAATTATGGAACCCCAAAAACTCTAGGAGTTGACAGAATTGCTCTTGTAGCGGCCGCAATAAATGATTTTCCAGAACAAAATGTATTAGTAATTGACGCCGGAACCTGCATAACTTATGACTATGTATCGGCAAAAAAAGAATATTTTGGAGGTGCAATTTCTCCGGGAATTGAAATGCGCTACAAAGCCATGCATAGTTTTACCAATAAATTACCTGAACTAAGTCGACAAAAGGAAGTGAATTTCATAGGAAATTCCACCGCAAATTCTATGCATTCTGGGGTTATTCATGGTGTTATAGGAGAAATCGATAATTTTGTAAGGTTGTATAAAGAAAAAAATGGCTTTTTAACAGTTGTTTTAACAGGAGGAGACGCAAATTACTTGGCTAATAAACTAAAAATTGACATATTTGCGCAACCCAATTTTTTGTTAAGGGGTTTAAATACGATTTTGATATATAACAATCATTAAATGATAGGTAGAAAATTAGTTATTCTCATACTTTTTATAACTGTGGGAATGTCTGCACAAAAGAATAGCACTTCAGCATATTCTTTTTTTGGTCTAGGGAACGGAAATGCTAAACGAACGGCGGAACAGTTAAGTATGGGAGGCGTTGGAGTTGCGATGAAGGAGTATTATAGAATGAATTTTTCAAATCCAGCTGCGTATTCTTCGTTACTTCGAACGACATATACAATGGCATTGGAGAATAAAAATATGATTGTTGATGACGGAACTAAATCCGAGACCGCTGCTGCAACCTCATTATCTTATTTGGCATTAGGAATTCCAATAGGGCCGAAAGGAGGATTTGCATTTGGTTTATTGCCGAATACGACTGTGGGATATTCATTGCGGTCAGATATTTTTGATGATGAAGGGTCCTTAAAAGAAATATCCCTCTACAATGGATCAGGAGGTATGAATAATTTGTTTTTTGGAGCAGGTTATGAGGTGTTGAAAGGATTTAGTATAGGTTTACAAGGGAATTATTTCTTTGGGAATATTGATAACTCTATTGTAAATCAAGTTGATGAAGTATCTTTGGCGACGAGATATCAAACTGAAGTTGACGTAGAAGGATTTTCAGGAAGTGCAGGATTCTTATTTGAAACACCTGTAACCGAGAAGTTGTACGCAACTGTCGGTGCAAATTTCGAAATTGAAAATTCGACGACAACTCGAGAGAAAGAATATTTATATTCAGTGTCTTTGGGTAATTTTGATATTCCAAAAGACACCATTTTAAATAAGTCGAGTAGAGGTACGGTTATAGTGCCTATAAAATCGTCTATAGGAGTCGGTATAGGAGAAAAGGAGAAATGGTTTGCAACAGCTGAATATATTTTTCAGAAGCCTTACGATTATGAGGGAAGTGTTTATGGAAAAAATCCAGATGTGAAATACGGAGATTATTCTAAATTTGCAATTGGAGGATATTATACACCTAAAGCTAATTCGATAACGAGTTATTGGGATAGAATAACCTATCGCTTTGGAGTGAAAAAGGAATATTCTGGATTGTTACTCGATATTTCAGGTAATGAATCTAACTATACCGAAATAGAGGACTTTGGCATATCTTTTGGTGTTGGTTTACCAGTAAGTGAGCAATTTTCAAGCTTTAATGTCGGGTTCGAATTTGGAAAACGAGGAGAAGATACAAACGGTTTAGTCCAGGAAAATTATTTTAACCTGAGGCTAAGTCTTTCATTAACAGATAAATGGTTTAGAAAAGTAGAGATTTTTTAACAAAAAGAAAACAAAGATGAAAAAAATTAAACAAACTTTAGCTTTATTATTTTTAATTGCGACGGCCCCTGTGGCATTTGCTCAGGCAGATGCGGACTGTACAATTAAATATAATCTTTTTAAAGGAGATTATAAGGCGAAAAAATATGATGCAGCCTATGAAAACTGGATGTGGTGTATGGATAATTGTCCAACATTATCAGTTAATATCTATAAATACGGTATTAAAATCGCTGAAAACAGATTTGAGAATGCTCCTGCTGGTGAAAAAGCAACGGCTAAAGCACTTATTGAACGTGTGTATACACAAAGATTAGAGCATTTTCCAAAAGATAAAGGTAAAGTTTATAGTGACTGGGCTACTTTCGTAGGTGAGGAAGGTGGATCTGAAGCAGAAGTTTTTGAGTTGTTAGAGAAAGCTTTTGAAGCTGACGCTACCGCCATGTCGGGAAAAAATATTTATAGATATTTTGATGGAATTATGGATAGGAATAAAGACGCCAATCCTCAAATTGTATTTGATACCTATGATGAAGTTATGGAAGGTGTTGAGTTGAAAAGAAACAATTATTTTAAAAAAATTGACGCTATCAATGCAAAAGATTCCACTACTTTAAGTTCGAAAGACAAAAAGAACAGAACGATCTACCAAAAGAATTTAACTGCATTATCTCAGATTGAAACTGGATTAGATGCGAAGATTTCATCTATTTCTACTTGCGAAAACTTAATTCCATTAAATAAAAAGAACTTCGAGCAGTTCAGAAATGATCCTGAGTGGTTGAGAAGAGCTGTATCTCGTATGTTTAATAAAGAATGTACGGAAGATGCTTTCTACGATACTTTAGTTGAAGCTTATGTGAAAGCAGATCCTTCACCGCAAGCATCCGTATTCTATGCAGGAATCCTTCAGAAAAAAGGAGAAACTGCAAAAGCAACTGAATACTTTAAGCAGGCTGTTGAACAAGAAGAAGATCCTTATAAAAAATCGAAGTACCTAACTTCAATCGCTTCTAACATGGCTAAAAGAGGAAGAAAGTCTGAAGCTAGAGGATATTGTTATGAAGCATTAAAATATGCTCCTAGTAACGGTAAAGCCTATATTATCATTGCAACTTTATATGCGTCAAGCGCAAACTCTTGTGGAGACGACGTAGTTTCAAAAAGAATGGTTTATGTGGCAGCTTTAAACAAAATTAGAAAGGCTAAAGCAGTAGACCCAAGTTTGACAAGTGTTTGTAATAAGTACATCAAAGCTTACTCAGCGAACATTCCAACTAAAAAGGATTTATTTGTAGCAGGTGTTGCTTCTGGAAGTACACATAAGATTGGTTGCTGGATTAATGAATCTGTTAGAGTACCATAGATGATTATTTTAGATAATTGATATATTTGCATTATGCAGGAATCAATTATGAAACATATGAAAAGCGTTGCTGTAATTTTAATTATAGCAATGCTTTTTTCTTGTACTAATAGTGTAAAAGAGGTAAACGACTTTCTAGCCGATAAGAATCTACCTATTGGTGAGGCCTTCGACATCAATCATATTCACACTGATTCAGGCAGGGTCGATGTAAAAATGAAAACACCTCTTATGCTGGATTTCAAAAACCGTGAGGACCATCCTTATTCAGAATTCCCTGAAGGATTAGAAATTACAACCTTTGAAAAAAATGGTGACTCAACTACGATAAAAGGTGATTTTGCCAGAAGTTATACAAAAACTTCTGTTTCAGAGATGATTGGTAATGTAGTTGTTTTAAATCATGCCCTAGAGCACAAGCTGACAACGGATCAAATCTACTGGGATCAAGTTTCAGGGTATTTTTTTACGGAGAGAAATTTCATTTTTTATACAAAAACAGATACCATCTATGGAAAAGGATTTGAGGCTACTCAAGGTCTTGATAGATGGTGGGTAAAGAATCAAAGCGGAATTATAGAACTTTCAGAATAATATGAAGAAAGCATTTTTAGTAATACAATATATGTATTTATTCATTGCAATAGTTTGTATCGTTGAAACCGTAGTAAACTGGAATGATGCACGAGAAAAGTCATACATCTTTATGGTGTTTGCGGCCTTTTTTGTGTTTATGTATTATTTCAAAAAAGTACAGCGCAATAAAATGAATAAGAACTCCTAGTTTTATGGAAATTCAATTGGCTATCATTGGATCGTGCATACTTTTGTCTGCTTTTTTCTCAGGTATGGAGATTGCATTTGTATCGGCCAATAAATTCCAGATCGAAATGCAAAAAAAACGGGAAGAAATGAATGCTCGTTTTTTAACCAAAATCACTGCAGATTCATCTAGATTTATTACAACTATGCTTATTGGAAACAATATTGCACTAGTTATTTATAGTATGTTTATGGGCGATTTAATTATCGGTTTTATTCCGGAAGGAATTTTTAATGAGATAAGTGCCTTACTGCTGAAAACGCTGATTTCAACAATTATTATTTTGGTGAATGCTGAATTTTTACCAAAAGCGATATTCAGAATTTATGCCAATGAAATGCTTTGGTTTTTTGCACCAGTTTCCTATTTTTTTTATTGGTTGTTTTATATTTTATCAACGATTATATCGGTTATATCAGATTTCTTTTTGAAAGTGTTTTTTAAATCTCCGAAGGAAAATGAACAGGTGAAATTTTCAAAGGAAGAACTTGGGAATTACATAACGGAGCAATTGGAGAATGCAGATGATTTAGAGGAGGTAGATTCGGAAATACAGATTTTTCAAAATGCATTGGAGTTTAACAACGTCAAGGCACGAGAAATTATGATTCCCAGGACTGAAATAGTGGCTGTAGATATCAATGATAGTATTACGAATCTGAGAGATCTTTTTGTTATTACCGGGTATTCCAAAATCCTTATTTATAAGTCGAATTTGGATGAAATTCTGGGTTATGTGCATGCATTTGACTTATTTAAAAAACCGCGAAATATTCGTTCTATGTTAATGCCGGTAGAATTTGTGCCAGAAACTATGATGATTAACAATGTGCTGAATGCATTGATTAAAAAGAAACGTAGCTTGTCGATTGTATTGGACGAGTTTGGTGGAATATCAGGCCTGGTAACTATTGAGGATATTGTAGAAGAGTTGTTCGGAGAGATAATTGACGAACATGATACGTTGGATTTAATGGAAGAAATGATCAGTGAAAAAGAGTTTAATTTTTCTGCACGATTGGAAGTCGATTACTTAAATGAGACCTATGGTCTTGAACTTGAAGAGAATGAAGCTTATGAAACTTTGGGTGGTTACATTGTTTATTTTAATGAAGATATTCCATCTGAAGGCGAGGTGATTCAAATAGGGGCTAATTCATTCGAAATGCTTACAGTAGATTCCTCTAAAATTATGGAGGTCAGATTAAAAATCGGAGGGGAAATTTCTTCCTGAAAAAGTCCGTTAATTTTATCGCTTTTTACCTTTGAAATGTAGTCTATTCACTTTCATAAGTGAATAGGATATTGTACATTCGCAACCTATAAATAATTTTAAATATTAGAAATGGCAATTTTATCAAAAATTAGAGATCGAGGAATGTTTTTAATCCTGATAGTTGGGTTAGCATTGTTCGCTTTTGTTTTAGATCCTACTTCTGTTCAAAACTTTTTTGATTCGAATAAAGTTCATGCAATTGGTGAAGTGAATGGAGAGGAGATTAGTAGAGAAGAATTTGCAGCACAGGTTGAGGCATATAGATCTCAGGCCGGAAGTAGAGTAACTCAGATGCAGGCTGTAAATACAATTTGGAACGGAATGGTAAGTGAGAAGATATTTGATGCTCAAATTGAAGCTGCAGGAATTGTAGTTGGAGAGGAAGATATTTGGAATGCTACGATTTCGGTACCTGAAATTCAGAATTCGCCATTATTTAGAAATGAAGCTAACCTTTTCGATGAGGAAAGAGTGAAAGAATACATTGCTAATTTAAGAGATGAAGGAGGACAGGCTTGGACAAACTGGTTAGCTACTGAAAATAGTATTAAAGCTAATTTGCAACGCCAAATGTACACGACGTTAGTAAGAGCTGGTTTAGGAGCTTCTTTACCTGAAGGGGAACGTGATTATTTCTATAACAACACAAAAATGGATATGAGTTTTGTGTATGTTCCATTTACTACCGTTGATGATGAAAATAGCAAGGTTAGTAAAGAAGAAATTCAGAACTATTTGAATGATAATAAAAAGAGATTTAAGCCTGAGGCGACAAGAACGTTTCAATTTGTATACTTTCCGATTGAATCATCTGATATCGATGAGAATGATGTGAAAGCTGAAGTTGGGGCATTTATTAACGATAGAGAGGAGTATAGCAATGCTGCTAAAACTACTGTGACAGTTGCAGGATTAAAGAGTGCAACAGATTATGAAGCGTTTTTAAATGAAAGTCGTTCTGACTTAGGAATTGATAACGGTTACAAGTACAAGAACCAAGTTCCTGCAGAAATCGCAGATGAAGTATTTGATGCAAATATTGGAGATGTTGTTGGACCATACAAACACAACAATGCATTCAAAATTTCAAAAGTTGTTGAAAAAATTCAAATCGCTGATTCAGTTAAGTCAAGTCATATTTTAGTTCCTTATTCAGGAGCAACAAGATCGGTTTCTTTAAAGACCAAAGAAGAAGCTAAGAAATCAGCTGATAGTATTTATGCATTGGTTAGAAATAACAAAGAGAAATTTACTGAAATCGCTGATCTCATTAACACTGATGGAACGAAAGGAAAAGGTGGAGACATTGGATGGGTTAGAAAAGATCAGGCGTTCTCTCCTGCATTTGATAAAGATTTCGCTGATTTCATTTATAAAAACAGAACTGGAAGTATTCAGGTTGTTGAAACTGCATTTGGTTATCACGTAATTCGTATTGACGAAAAGAAAGAGGCAAACGAAGCGGTTCGTCTAGCGACTTTCGCAAGAAGTATCGAAGCTTCTGAAGCTACAGAAAATCAAATTTTTGAAAATGCTGAAACTTTAGCTGCAAAATTGACTGATGGTGGAGACATCAATGAGTTGGTTGTTGAGGCAGGTAGCACTGTTAATACTGCTCAAAGTGTAAAAGCTTTGGATGAAATGGTTCCTGTATTAGGAAATCAAAGAGCAATGGTTCAATGGGCTTTTGAAAGAAATAGAGAGTTAAATGACGTAAGAAGATTCGATGTTGATGTATATGGAAAAAGAGGATATGTTGTTGCGATTCTTACAGGGAAAACTGAAGAAGATGGTATTGTTGTGAGCTCTGACTTATTAACTCAAATCAGACCAGAATTAATCAATAAAAAGAGAGCAGGAATTATTGCTGATAGAACTAGCGGAAGTACTTTAGAAGAAATCGCAAGTTCTCAAGGAACAGCTATTAGAACGGCTCAAGGTGTAAATCTTGCAAGTCCATTAGTAACTGGAGTAGGGAATGAAGCAAACGTAGTTGCTGCAGCATCGACGATGCCTTTAGATATTGTATCTGATATGATTATCGGAGATAAAGGAGTTTTCTATATCAAAGTAACAAAGCGTGAGCTTCCAACAGAATTAGATAACTACGAAAACTATAGAAATTTGAAAACCTCATCTCTACAAGCTAGAAGTGGCCAAGTATTCGGAGTACTTGAAGAAACAGCTGAGCTTGAAGATTACAGAGCATTGTATTACTAAAATAATACTTAAATAAAATTGAAAAAGGCGAGCTGTGAGGCTCGCCTTTTTTTTGCGCTTTCCAAGACTAAAAGGCTTAAGGTTTCAATAGCGACATATAAATACATAAAAAAAGGGAAGCATGCGCTTCCCTTTTGAATTATAGTCTATTATAGATTTATCTGTTCATTGAGATCAGAAACTCTTCATTAGAATTCGTGTATTGGATTTTATCTTTAATGAATTCCATAGCTTCAACAGGATTCATATCAGCTAAGTACTTTCTTAAAATCCACATATGCTGAACCGTTTTTGGATCCAGTAGTAAATCATCTCTACGCGTACTGGACTTCACTAAATCAATAGCTGGATAGATTCTTCGGTTTGCAATATTACGCTCTAATTGAAGCTCCATATTACCTGTTCCTTTAAACTCTTCGAAAATTACTTCATCCATTTTAGATCCGGTTTCGGTCAATGCCGTTGCAATGATAGATAACGATCCTCCATTTTCAATATTTCTGGCAGCTCCAAAGAAACGTTTCGGTTTGTGTAATGCGTTGGCATCTATACCTCCCGATAAAATTTTTCCTGATGCGGGAGCAACAGTGTTGTAAGCTCTGGCCAAACGTGTAATAGAATCTAACAGAATTACTACGTCGTGTCCGCATTCAACAAGTCTCTTTGCTTTTTCAAGTACAATATTTGCAACTCTTACATGCTTTTCTGCCGGCTCGTCAAAAGTAGAAGCAACTACTTCGCCACGAACACTGCGCTGCATGTCTGTAACTTCTTCCGGACGTTCATCAATTAATAAAATAATCTGGTAAACCTCTGGGTGATTTGACGCAATTGAGTTTGCAATGTCTTTTAATAACATCGTCTTACCCGTTTTCGGTTGCGAAACAATCATACCACGTTGTCCTTTCCCAATTGGCGAGAACAAGTCCATTATTCGCGTTGATAGTGTACTATTTCTTCCGGCTAAATTAAATTTCTCTTGAGCGAATAAAGGTGTTAAATGCTCAAATGAAACTCGGTCCCTCACTACATTTGGACTCAATCCATTAATTTTTGAAACTCTGATTAACGGGAAGTATTTTTCACCCTCTTTCGGTGGGCGAACTACACCTTTTACGGTATCTCCGGTTTTTAATCCAAATAATTTGATTTGTGATTGCGATAAGTAAATATCATCAGGAGAAGATAAATAATTATAATCTGAAGACCTTAAAAAACCATATCCGTCAGGCATCATTTCTAAAACACCTTCACTTTCAATAATTCCATCAAATTCATAGTCAGGGTCTCTATAACGGTTTCCTGAATTGCCTTTATTTTTGTTATCTCTAGGCTGATTGGATTGTTGTTTGTTTTGGTTCTTGTTGCGATTCTGATTACTCTGATTCTGATTTTGGTGTGGCTGACGCTGTTTGTTTTGTTGGTGCTGCTGATGCTGCTGACTCTGTTGATTTTGCGAAGCATTTTGAGATTTTTGTTCATTACTCTTTTCAACAGGCTTGTTCACAGGCTTTTCAGCGGGCTTATTTACAGGCTTACTTATTTCAGCTTTAGGTTCAGATTTTCGTTCTTCTGATTTTGATTCAGAAGTATGTTGTTCTTTCGTAAGTCTATTACGTTTAGGTCTAGGTTTATCACCTTGAGATTGTTTTGCGGCATCGGTTTCATTAGAAGTAGGTGATACCTCCTGAGTTTGTTTCTTTTTAGGCTCAGGCTTTTTAGCGATACGCCTGCGTTTAGGTTTCGCTTCGGATTTGCTTTGTGTAGCAATAACCTTTGAAGGAGTAGATGCTTGGATGTCTAAGATTAAATATACCAGGTCTAATTTCTTTAACTGGCTATATTTCTTTGCACCAATAGATTTTGCAATCTCTTGCAATTCAACAAGGGTTTTCTCCTTTAATTGGTCAATTTCAAACATTATGTTTAAGTGTTATTTAATAAATAGTTTATGTAACGATGAATCTCTTAAGTTTTAAGATTTTCAGTTCTAATAATCTGAGTGGAAATTTAAATTCTAAGATGTGGTAGCCTAGTATATTCGGAAACAGGCTCTTGCAAAGATATGCATTTATTTTTTAATTGAAACTTTAAATTTTTAAAAATTAAATGTAATTTTGGCTCTTCAAAAACAAATCATGATTCAAAGAATTCAATCTGTTTACCTTCTTTTAGCAACGCTGATTACTGGTATTGGTATGTTAGTTTTCAGTTTATGGACGAATGGAGATAATGTTGAATATTTCGCAATGGACGCTTTTTCGAGTGAAAGCACTCTATTGATGGTCATCGCGATTTTGTTTTTTGTATCAGCCTTGTTAACACTGTTTGCTATATTCCAATTCAAGGATAGAAAAAAGCAATTTGTGATTGGGCGTTTAACAATTTTGGATAATCTTATTTTATTAGGATTTCTTATTTACGTGACACAAAATTTATCTGGAGAAATTTCGGTTTCTGAGAAAGGTATTGGGTTGCTTATTCCAATTATAAATGTTGTATTGGTTACTTTGGCCAATAAAGCTATTAAGAAGGATGAGGAGCTTGTAAAATCTGTAGATCGTTTAAGATAAACCTAACATCTTAGTATATTTAGTGCAAGAAGACCATTTCAATGTAAATTGAGATGGTTTTTTGTTTTAGCGCTTTTCAAGTTCAATAACTTCGAGATTTTTTATGGTTCCTTTTTCTAAAATGAAGCGTAACATGGTTCTAATCTGATGAAACCCATGTTTTCCTGCAGCTCCGGGATTCATATGCAATAAGTTCAGTTTCTTATCATGCATCACTTTTAAAATATGAGAGTGTCCACTGATAAATAGTTGGGGTGTGTTGGCCTTTAACTCATCCTTAATTCTTGGGGAATAACGATTTGGATAACCGCCAATATGGGTCATCCATACCGAAACCCCTTCAAGTTCAAACTTGTTGTCTAAGGGGAATTCGGCTCGAATTTCAGCATTGTCAATATTTCCATAAACTGCTCTTACAGGTTTTATAGAATTTAACTGATCCGTCACCTCAATGTTTCCAATATCTCCAACATGCCATATTTCATCGGCCCATTTAGCGTGTTTCAGAATCTGCTTGTCTATGTAGCTATGTGTATCGGAAAGTAATAAGATTTTCTTCATACTGGAATTTGCAAACATTCAAAATGATGTATATTTGCTGCTGCACAAAAATACTATTTCAATTGAATTATTTTGTAAAATTAGCATATAACGGAACAGATTTTCACGGATGGCAGGTGCAACCTAATGCATTGACAATTCAGGAATTAATCAATAAGGCATTTACAACTGTATTTCGTAAGCCCATTGAAATAGTAGGAGCAGGTAGAACTGATACCGGAGTACATGCATCACAGATGTACGCGCATGTGCAAATTGATGGACCGTTTGATCCAGGTATCGTTTTGTATAAATTGAATGCCATTCTTCCAGATTCAATTGTCATATACAATATAGTTCCTGTTAAAGAAGATGCTCATGCACGTTTTGACGCAAAAAAGCGCAGTTATGAGTATCACATTAGTTTGATAAAAAACCCTTTTAAAATTGATACGACCTGGCAACTTATTAATAAAGAGTTAAATGTTGCTAAAATGAATGAGGCTGCTCAGATTTTACTAACTTACACCGACTTTCAGTGTTTTTCAAGAACAAATTCTGATGTGAAAACATTTAACTGTAATGTAAGTCGGGCTGAATGGGTGAAATCAGGTAAATCTTTAGTATTTCATATTTCAGCCGATCGTTTTTTAAGGAATATGGTTCGTGCAATTGTAGGAACATTGATTGAGGTTGGAGTTGGAAAAACCAGCATCCAGGAATTTATAACAATTTTAGACAGTAAGGATAGAACAAAAGCTGGTCCATCTGCGCCAGCAAAAGGTTTGTTTTTGACAGAAGTTAAATATCCTTCCAGCATTTTTATTAATGAGTGAAAAAGTAACAGGAAAAGCATTTGATTTAGCCGTTTTTAAACGGTTAATGGCATTTGCAAAAACTTATAGAAAACAATTTGTTATAGGGACATGTTCAGCAATCCTATTGTCGGGTGTAGCTGTAATGAAGCCAGTTCTTTTGGAACGTATCATTGATGTGTATTATGCCAATAAGGATGAAGTTGGATTATTGAATTATTCTTTACTGGTATTCGCGGTTCTTGTGGTAGAAGTCATTTTGCAATTTGTATTTATTTACAAAGTAAACTGGTTGGGACAAAATATTATTGAAGATATCAGAGTGCAGTTACAAAAACATATGCTGCGATTTAAAATGTCGTATTTCGATAATTCTTCTGTAGGAAAGCTAGTGACACGTTTGGTGTCAGATACCGAAACAATAGCGCAGTTTTTTGGACAAGGTTTGTTTATGATTATCAGTGACCTGCTAAAAATGTTAGCTGTTATGGTGGTTATGCTATGGATGAACTGGCGAATGGCTCTTATTGCTTTTGTAATTCTTCCAATTTTGGTCTATGCAACCAAAATATTTCAAATTGCTATTAAGTCTGCTTTTCAGGATGTCCGACAAGAAGTGGCAAACTTGAATGGGTTCGTGCAAGAACGCGTAACAGGAATGAAAATTTTACAACTTTTTAATAGAGAAAAAATAGAATACCAAAATTTCCTAAAGATTAACGATAATCATAAAAAGGCTCATGTTAGGACCGTTTGGTACTACTCTATATTTTTTCCTATTGCAGAAATATTGACTTCTATCACGGTTGGACTGCTAGTTTGGTACGGAGGGTTAGATATTTTGTCTGCAGGAGGAGCAACTGCTGCTCAAGTGATTGCCTTCATTATGATGTCGCAAATGTTATTTAGACCATTACGACAAATTGCCGACAAGTTTAACACCCTGCAGATGGGAATGGTAGCAGGTGACCGAGTATTTCAAATTTTAGATACGGATAGCCAGGTGGCTAGAACGGGATCTATTGAAGCGCCTCATTTTAAAGGAGACTTATCATTTAAAGATGTGCACTTTAGCTATATTGAAGGTGAAGAAGTACTGAAAGGGATTTCTTTCGATGTGAAGGCAGGTGAAACTATCGCCATTGTTGGAGCGACAGGAGCTGGAAAATCTACAATTATTAATCTGGTAAATCGTTTTTATGAAATTGATCGTGGAGAAATCTGTGTTGATGGCATTAATGTAGAAGATTATAAATTACCGTCTTTAAGAAATGAGATTGCAATAGTGCTGCAGGATGTATTCCTGTTCTCTGAATCCATCTATAATAATATTGTTTTAGGTAACAAATCAATTTCAAGAAAGGAAGTGATTGAAGCCGCAAAGGAGATAGGGATTCACGATTTTATTATGAGTCTTCCAAATGGTTACGATTATAATGTAAAAGAAAGAGGTGCTATGTTGTCTTCAGGGCAACGTCAGTTAATTGCTTTCCTTAGAGCTTATGTGAGTAAGCCAAGTGTGTTAATTTTGGATGAAGCGACTTCGTCGGTGGATTCGAATTCTGAAAAGTTAATCCAAGATGCTACTGACAAGATTACGGAATCTCAAACTTCAATCATTATCGCTCATAGATTGGCAACAGTTAAAAAAGCGGATCGTATTATTGTTATGGATAAAGGTAAAATTATGGAGCAAGGATCTCATAATGAACTTCTCAAACTTAACGGGTATTACAAGAGTTTGTACGAACTGCAATTTGCAGATAAAGTAGCTTAATTTAAATCGTACCGAATGGTTTCAAGCAGATCATTCATATTTTTAAACAAGATGAATTCTCCATCACGAATGTAAGATATTTGTCCAGTTTCCTCTGAAACAACCAAACAAACCGCATCAGTTTTTTCAGTAATTCCAATAGCTGCTCTGTGTCTCAATCCAAATCGTGAAGGAAGGGTTTTCTTTGAGAGGGGTAAAATGGCACGTGTAGTAACAATCTGATTGTCTTTTATTATGGATGCGCCATCGTGTAGCGGACTATTCTTAAAAAAGATGCTTTCGAGCATCGGTTGATTTACTTCGGCATTCATTTTATCACCAGAAGATTTTACAAAATCTAAATTATGTGTACGTTCCAATACAATTAATGCTCCGGTTTTAGATTTTGACATGGAGTTGCAGGCAGCAACAATGGCTTCTGAATTAGTATCGTTGTGAATTTCAGTCTTTAAAAATTTTAGCTGAGCTAAAAAGCTACGCTTGTTTGAAAAATTGGTAGAGCCAATCATTAATAAAAACTTTCGAACCTCAGGCTGGAATACAATTAATATGGCAATAGCACCTACACTAATTAGATTGCCTAACAAGCCACTAAGCATATTCATCTGAAGTGCTTCGGTGATTTTCCAGATAAAAACTACTACGGCTATTCCAATGAAAATATTAATGGCTACAGTTCCTTTTACAAGCTTATAGATATAATAAAGTGTTATGGCAACTAATAATATATCCAGAGCGTCTAAAAAGGTAAAGTCTAAAAAATCTAACATGAAGGTTATTTTAGGTAAAAATAGCAAAAAGATTTACTCGCAACCACAATCCGGCACCTTTGCTGGATCAAAAACGAATTCTATTGGATTAATTAAGATGGCCGGACTAGCAAGGTTTGTAAAATAAGCTTTAAAACTCATGTAGTCCTGGTAGGAAATTTCTTGATTGAAATTAAGATGAAGCATTGTCTGACGGTCCTCCGCTGAGAATTTAATAAAGTCGGGCAACGTAGTTGGTAATTCACCTTCTTCCATTTTAGCATCGTTAATCCAAGTATTATTTGGGTTTATGGTGATATTTAAATTATTGTAATTTTCATAGTTTTTAGCATTTTCCTTGATGAAAAACTTCGACTGCAAACTATCTGTTTTGTATATGATATTATCAAATGAAACATAAGAAAGCTTTTTACTTAAGGTGTCGGAATAACTTAAGTAATTTAGCATTCCTTCTTCGGAATGCATGCTGTTAGCATGTTTGTATTTTAATACTTCTAACTGTGGAATAATAAATTGAAGAGGTATCCTTCGGTCAATATTGTAAAACCAGTGAGTCGTACTAATGGTGTTGTTCTTATTTAAATCTAACGGATTTTCCAGATTATTTTCATTGTAAAACATCCAAACTTCCGAATGGTTTTGAATTTCATGAATTCCTTCCATGCCAATTTGTGGAAGTTTTACTTCTTTATTTGAACAGGAGATTAGAAATAAGGCTGAAAAAAATAATGTGAAAATTATTTTCATGAATTGAATTTGATTTTTTGTGTGATTTTAATTGCTTCTGCAGCTTCTTTTACGTCATGTACTCTTAAAATATTTGCTCCATTCATTAATGCGATGGTATTTGCAGAAGTAGTTCCGTTTAAGGCTTCTTTTGCTGAAGTACCAAATAATTTATAAATCATCGATTTTCTGGATACTCCTACCAATGTCGGGACATCGAGGTTTTTGAACAACTCCAGATTGGCGAGGAGCTGATAATTATGGTCCAAGGTTTTTCCAAATCCGAACCCTGCATCAGTAATGATGTCATTTACGCCGTGTTTTCTTAATTCAAAAATCTTTTCAGCAAAATAGTGCATTACCTCTGTGATTAAGTTTTCGTAGGTTGGATTTTGCTGCATGGTTTGAGGTGTTCCTTTCATGTGCATCATAATGTAAGGAACCTGCAATTCACTCACTGTAGTAAACATTTTAGCGTCCATGTTTCCAGCAGAGATATCATTAATAAGGTGCGCACCTTTTTCTATACATGCTTTTGCTACTTTACTTCTGAAGGTATCTATTGAAATCAATGCTTTTGGGAATGATTGACAAATCGATTCAACGACAGGGATGATGCGTTTTAACTCTTCCTCTTCACTGATATGTTTCGCTCCAGGTCTAGAAGAATATGCTCCAACATCAATAAAAGTTGCTCCTTCATGCTGCATTTGCTCAGTTTTAGCAAGGATGTCGTCAATGTTAGCATAGGTTCCGCCATCAAAAAACGAATCCGGGGTAATATTTAATATTCCCATTACTTTAGGAGTTCCTAAATCTACGAGTTGTCCTTTGCAATTTATGGTCATTATTTTACGACTTTATTGATCACTTTTGACATGTCTGGTGCAGAATAAGCATCCATTTTAGCAATGAGTTCTTCAATATTTTCACTCACCAATAACATGTCTCTATTGCTTTGTTTTAGGTAGCCTTCCTGAACCATTACATCCAGTTGTCTCAGCGTGTGGTCGAAAAAGTGATTGGTGTTTAAAAGACCCACCGGTTTTTTCTCAATGCCTAGCTGATTTAAAGTTAAGGCTTCAAATAATTCATCAAGGGTTCCAAAGCCACCTGGTAATGCAATATATCCGTCAACCAGTTTGCTTATTTTAACTTTTCGCTTGCTCATGGTTTTTGTGACAATCATTTCAGAAATGTTGTCATGAGCCACTTCTTCATGACGCAGCAGTCCTGGTATTACTCCAATAACTTCTCCATTATTTGTAATCATAGTGTCTGCAATAGCACCCATCATTCCAATTTTTCCTCCACCATAAACAAGTCCAATACTATTTTGAGCAAAATATAAACCAAGCTTTTCAGCCTCAGCTTTGTACTGTTTATTGAATCCTAAACTTGAACCGCAAAATACCGCTACTCTCCTCATATATATGTGTTTAATTGATGTATGGAAAATGAAAGATTAAAAAGTTTTTATTTCCCTAAATTTGTTCGAAATTTACGGAAATAATTAAAGCTACATGCAAGAAACTTCAAAACAGTACGATGAGGTTGTAGAGACCTGTCGTTCTCTTTATATCAAGAAATTAAGTGATTACGGAGCTGCCTGGCGAATTCTTAGATTGCCGTCATTGACAGATCAGATTTTTATTAAAGCGCAACGCATTCGACAGTTGCAGGAAAATGCGACAAGAAAAGTAGATGAAGGTGAAGTGTCAGAATTTATAGGAATCATAAATTATTGTGTCATGGCTTTGGTTCAGTTGAAAAAAGGTGTGGCAACACAGCCGGACATTACCAATGACGAGGCTCTTGTCTTATATGACGAGCAAATTGAAATCACCAAACAATTGATGGAAAATAAAAACCATGATTATGGTGAAGCCTGGAGAGATATGAGGGTAAGTTCCTTAACGGACCTTATTATTCAGAAATTATTACGTGTGAAACAGATCGAGGACAATGCAGGGGAAACATTAGTTTCTGAAGGGATTGACGCGAATTATCAGGACATGATTAATTACGCAATCTTTGCGTTGATTCATATTAACGAAACTAAATAACCATGAAACTACTTGTTTTAATTAGCAGACTGCTTGTCGGAGTAACTTTTGTTTTTTCAGGATTTGTAAAATTGGTAGATCCACTCGGGTCGGCCTATAAATTTCAGGAGTATTTTGGAGCAGATGTACTTAATTTAGAATTCTTGATTCCATATGCGCTGCCATTTTCAATCTTGTTAATTATTGCTGAATTCTTGCTTGGGCTGATGCTGCTGGTTGGTTACCTGCCTAAATTTACGGCGTGGAGTTTGATGTTGATGATGCTAATCTTTCTATTCTTAACATGGTATTCTGCCTATTATAATAAGGTAACAGATTGTGGTTGTTTTGGTGATGCTGTAAAACTATCGACGTGGGGAACTTTCTATAAGAATGTTGTACTGGTCGTGTTAATCGCAATTTTAGTTTTGCAATGGAAGTTAATTTTACCAATTAAAAACTTTCAAGTAGCTCAATGGGTTTCTTTTGGAGGTTTTGTCTTGTGCTTATACATTACTTATTACGTATTGATTCATTTGCCTATTATCGATTTTAGACCTTATGCTATAGGTAAAAACATTCCACAGGGAATGGAGTATATTGGAGATGAAGATCCACCAATTCATGATTTCTTTTTAGAGACTGTTGATGGGGAAGACTATACATTTAAGACTTTAGAAGAAGAAAAAGTAATGTGGGTTTTGGCCTATAATCTCGATATTAGTGATGAACAAGGGTTTGTCCAAGTGAAACTGATATCTGATGAAGCTATTGAAAAAGGATATAAGGTATACTTCCTTTCATCCTCTATGGAAGAAGATTTTGAAGCTTTAAAAACGCGATTTGGATTAAATATGGAACTCTTGTTTGGAGATTCGACGACATTAAAAACAATAATTCGAGCGAATCCAGGAATAGTAACTCTTGAAAAGGGAACTGTAACAGGAAAATGGAATTGGACCGATATTGAAGATATTGAGCTGAATTAAGATAGATTCCTAATATTATTTAAAAGGCGCCTAATGGGCGCCTTTTTTTTGTTCTATACATTATATTTTTTTCAAAAAAAATGTTAAAAAGATGTCTATAAGAATCTATAACGTTTTCGTAATTGTCGAAATGTTATAAAATAGTCTAAAAACATAAAAATAATTCAATTTTAAGTTTCGAATAGTGGAATTTGAAAACTAAATAATTCATACACCTATAAAAAAATAGGGGTATAATTTTTAAAAATGTAAAAATAACACCACATACCCTAAAAAATTAGGGGGTAGTATTTTAAATATATAGATTTGGAACAACCAAACAGATTAAATACAGGGTTAGTTGATAAAATGAAATTTAATATCACTTAACTAAAATTAATCGAGATGAGAACAATTAGAAAGACAATCTATGTTATGCTATTAGTAGTTACAGCAACAAACCTATTCGCACAAGAAGAAAAGAAATTTTCACTTAGCGGTTCAGTAGATGGTTATTATCAAACGAATTTGAGTGCTTCAGATAATCAGGCGCAATCTTTTGGGACGTCATTTGCAGACGAATTAGGTTTTGCCCTGGGTATGGCAAATGCAATACTAGAATATGAAGGTGAAAAAGTTGGAGCTGTAATAGATTTGACTTTTGGACCAAGAGGAGAAGCAGCAACGGGAGGATATAATTTAAACCAATTATATGTGTACTGGGGAGTTTCGGAAAACACGACGTTAACAATGGGTAGATTTAACACCTTTTTAGGGTATGAGGTTATTTCTCCAACAGGAAATTTTAACTACAGTACTTCGTACTTGTTTTCAAGCGGACCATTTTCACATGTAGGTTTGAAAGCTGATTTCTCTTTATCAGAAGATTTCAGTTTGATGCTGGCATTTATGAACGTGACTGATGTGAATAATAACCTAACAGGTGCTTATTCAGCAGGAGCACAGCTTGGATTTAAAGGGCAGTACCTGAATTTCTATTATGATGACGGTGAAGCGCTTGGTTTTGAAGTGGATTACACAGGAGGTTTTGATTTGACAGATTCATTCTTCTTAGGAATTAATGCTGCTTATGCCGACAATGACG
Source organism: Flavobacteriaceae bacterium (assembly GCA_964227255.1). Lineage (GTDB taxonomy): Bacteria > Bacteroidota > Bacteroidia > Flavobacteriales > Flavobacteriaceae > Lutibacter. Next base: position 46,162 of record CAXQVI010000030.1, on the reverse strand, counting down.
GTGATGGATTCTACGGAGCAGCGGTTTATCCACAATTAGCAACTTCAGAAACTTTTTCAATTGGATTAAGAGGTGAATATTTCGGTCAGTTCGTTGAAGGACTTGATGATGATTCTACAGTTTTTGCAGCGACTTTGACAGGAAGTATTTCTATAGAAAATTTAACGATAAAACCAGAATTAAGATTGGATACATGGGGAGATGCAATTAAACCATATGCAGATTCAAAAGGAATGGCAACAGATAATCTGTCATCATTCCTGGTAGCTGCGGTGTATTCATTCTAAAATAAAGATATCATGAAAAGGAAGACCTTATTGAAGAATATATTACTCTCTCTGTAATATTGATGTTTGGTTAAGAAGGTCTGGGGAAACCCTCCCCGGACTTCTTTTAACTTCTTAAAAATGAACTAAAAAAATGAATTCTAACCTAAAACTGTAATAATGAAAAAAATTGAAGCGATTATCAGAAAATCGAAATTCAACGAGGTAAAAGAAGCGCTGCACGACATTGAGGTGAACTTCTTTAGTTATTGGGATGTAACCGGAGTAGGTAACGAAAAGCAAGGTCACGTTTATCGTGGTATTAGCTATAGTACCTCTGATATCCAAAGGAGATATTTATCAATTGTAGTTTCTGATCCATTTTTAGACAGAACCGTAGAGGCTATTTGCAAATCGGCTTACACTGGTAATGTAGGAGATGGGAAAATTTTTGTTTCAGAAGTCATTGAAACCTATAGAATCAGAACAAAAGAAAAAGGACCAGACTCCTTGAAGTAATCAACTCAAATTAAAAACATTAAAAATATTTAATTATGGAAACTACATTATTGACTGTAAACAATGTCTGGATGATGATATGTACGGGTTTGGTGTTTCTTATGCACCTTGGATTCTCGTTACTTGAAATTGGACTAACTAGACAGAAAAACACAGTAAATATTTTATTTAAAAACGTATTTATTATTTCAATTGGAATAATTCTTTATACTGTAATTGGCTTTAACCTCATGTATCCTGGAAGTTTTATTGGAGGAGTTTTACCTGATTATTTTATTGATTTATTCGGACTTTCTTTACCAGAAAATGGTTTAGGACCTGAATATGCTGATGGCGGTTATACTTATTGGACAGACTTCTTGTTTCAGGCAATGTTTGCTGCAACTGCTGCAACCATTGTGTCGGGAGCTGTTGCTGAACGTGTAAAATTGGGATCTTTTATGATTTTCACAATAATTTATGTGGGAATTATTTATCCTATTGCAGGTTCTTGGAAATGGGGTGCAGGATGGTTAGATGAATTAGGATTCTATGATTTTGCAGGTTCAACAATTGTTCACTCTGTTGGAGGTTGGGCAGCTTTGATTGCAGTTTGGCTATTAGGAGCTAGATTAGGTAAATTCAAAAAAGACGGTTCTGTTGGAGCAATTCCTGGGCATAATTTACCATTTGTAACAGCTGGGGTATTCTTACTTTGGTTAGGGTGGTTCGGATTTAATGGAGGATCGGTTCTTTCTGCTGAGCCTGGAGCTACTTCGTTAGTGTTGGTTACGACAAGTATCGCTGCTGCCTCTGGGGGATTGGCTGCGTTTGTAACTTCATTAATGAAATACAAACAATATGATTTATCAATGTTCTTAAATGGAATTCTTGGTGGACTTGTAGGAATTACTGCAGGTGCAGATATGATGTCCATTACCGATGCTATTGTTATTGGAGCTATTGCCGGAGTAATTATTGTACTTGGTGTGGCATTATTAGATAAGTTGAAGTTAGATGATCCTGTTGGAGCGATTCCAGTACACTTATTATGTGGTATCTGGGGAACTTTGGCAGTGGGAATCTTCGGTGATTTAGCTGGAGTAGGACAATTTTTAAATCAGTTAATCGGAGTTGCAGCCGTTGGAGTATTCTGTCTGATATCTGCTTTTATCATATTGAAAGTTTTAAAATCTACTATTGGATTACGAGTATCTGAAGAAGAGGAGCGTGAAGGTTTGGATATTCACGAGCATGGTATGGACGCGTATCCAGATTTTAGAACTAATGAGCATTAATTAAGTAATGATATGTTTTAAAGTGTTACCAATGGATAAAAGTTAGTTGTAATACACTTTAATCGATATACTATTTTATTTGTTAAGACAAAAGAGCCTTCAATTTTATTTGAAGGCTCTTTTATTTCTAATGATAATTTTTTACACCTGCATTTATCTCAATGTTGAGATTGTTTTCTAACGGAGGGATAGGGCAGGAGTATTTTTTATTATATGCACAATATGGGTTGTACACTCTATTAAAATCCAAGGTAATCGCAGTTGCTCCCACTTCAGGAATTGTTAAATCTAAATACCTTCCGCCTCCATAAGTCGTAACGCCATTCGTCAAATCGTTGAACGGAATGAATAAATAATCGGCATATTCAGTTGAAGTCATTAACTTTTGATTTTGATAGATGTGCAGCGTGTGCTCTTTCCCGTCTACTATAAAATGTGCTTTACCATAAGTAGTGTATAATGGTTTGCGATCGGTTGTGGTTTGCATTTCAAAAACAGGCATGCCCTCAGTACGCTCAAATCGAGCTTTAATTTTGTAATTTTTGTCCACATCAAAGTAATCCAAGCTTTTAAAGCCTGCAATGTCTTCTGATGGTAAAATAGATTCCTCAGGGTCAGAGAAGTTTATATTTTTTTGATATCGTTCTAGAAGAATGGATTCGACATAGCCTGTTTCAGATACAGGAGTATTATTTAGTTCTTGTTTTTTTTCTTTCGAAGAGCAAGCTGCAAGTAATAGGCTTAATAAAAAGATGTATAGCGTTTTCATGAAGTAAATTTTTTCGAAATTATGTAATTTTTTTGCAATGTTTTGCTATTTAAATAATTTTTGTAGTTTTGGTTTCTTAATCAAGAAATTATCATGAAAGTCGCACAAAATTATAAATATGTATGTAAGTCGTTTACGCGATGTGCAAGGGTATTATATTTGTTGTGATTATTAAGAAATAAATAGAATCAATTTAATAAAGACCCAGCGCAATGCTGGGTTTTTTAATTTTGGGATATGTTGAACAAAACATTTTTATTGTACAAAGATTCATTTGACGGGTTGTCAAAAGAAATTTGGTGGCTGACGCTTATTACGTTTATCAATCGGGCTGGGACCATGGTTTTGCCATTTTTATCCTTGTACCTTATTGAAGACCTGGAATTTAGCTTAACACAGGTGGGTTGGATTATGAGTAGCTTCGGGTTGGGGTCACTTCTTGGGTCCTGGTTAGGAGGGAAGTTAACCGATAAATTTGGCTATTATAAGGTCATGTCTGTTAGTCTTTTTCTGACAGGAGTGATGTTTATTTTATTGCAGTTTGTTACAACTTTTGAGGGATTTGTACTTGCGGTATTTTTCACTCTAATGATTGCCGATACTTTTAGACCTGCATTATTTGTTTCGTTAAAAGCTTATAGCAAAAAGGAGAATCAGACCAGGTCCTTGACCTTAATTCGTTTGGCGATAAACCTCGGATTCTCTTTCGGACCATTTTTAGGTGGTTTAATCATTGCCGGACTTGGGTATGGTGGACTTTTTTGGGTGGATGGAATTACTTGTATTGGTGCGGTTATTTTAATGATGAATGTCTTGCCAGATGCACCAATGCGTGAAGATGTTGCAGATGATGAAAGTAGTCCGGTGGGAAGCAATGGAAAAATGGTTAAGGATTTTCCATACATCATATTTCTTGTGTCAGTTTTTTTAATGGGATTTATATTCTTGCAATTGTTCTCGACAATGCCATTGTATTACAAAGAAATTTATGCTTTGTCGGAAGTGAAAATCGGACTTATTATGTCTATGAATGGTTTTCTTATTTTCTTATTTGAGATGCCTTTGATTCATACCATAGAAAAGAAAATGCTGAATAAAATGCGCATCGTAACATGGAGTATGGCAATGTTTGGTCTGAGCTTTTTGATGCTGAATTTTGGTCATTCTATAACAATTTTAATTGTAAGCATGCTTTTGATTACTGTAGGTGAAATGATGGCCTTTCCATTTACCAATAATTTTGCAATGAATAGAGCTCCAATAGGAAAAGAAGGTGATTACATGGCGTGGTATTCAATGGCGTTTTCATTGTCGCATATCTTTAGTGCCAAGGTTGGAATGGAACTCATTGAAAAATATGGATACGACTTTAATTGGTATGTAATGGGTGTGCTCGGATTTGTAGCCATGTTCTTAATAATCCGATTACGGCGCATGCTGGCGCACGAAAAAATAAATCACAGTAGAGAAGAAAAGATTGTGGAATTGGAGCCGCAAACAGTTTCCGACGAATTATAATATAACTGTCGTACAAAATCAATGATTCAATACAGTCAAAGTATCGTCTATTAAAAAAAAGACCTCGAAAGGGAGGTCTTTTTTTTATTCTTCTTCTAACAGCTTTGTCAGGATGTCGATGGCAGCTTTTGAAATTTTTGTTCCTGGGCCATAAACACCACTAACTCCTGCTTCATATAAGAAATTGTAGTCTTGGGCAGGAATTACACCTCCGGCAATCACCATGATATCTTCTCGATTGTATTTTTTAAGTTCAGCAATAATTTGAGGGACTAAAGTCTTATGTCCTGCTGCTAATGAAGAAACTCCTAAAACATGTACGTCGTTTTCAACGGCTTGTTTTGCGGCCTCTTGAGGTGTCTGGAACAATGGTCCAATATCTACATCAAATCCTACGTCTGCATAACCTGTTGCCACAACTTTTGCACCACGATCATGACCGTCTTGTCCTAATTTTGCAACCATAATACGAGGTCTTCTACCTTCGATATTCGCAAATTCATTGGCAAGTTTTACAGCCTCTTCAAAATGTGGATCGCTTTTAATTTCTCTTTTATACACGCCTGAAATAGATTTTATTTGTGCTTTAAATCTTCCGTAAACTTCTTCTAATGCCGAAGAAATTTCCCCTAAAGTAGCTCTTTTTTCAGCTGCTTCAACAGCGAGCCCAAGTAGGTTTCCTTCCCCTGACTTTGCGCAAGCTGTTAATTTAGCTAAAGCCTCTTTAACTTCAATTTCATTTCTGGAAGCTTTCAATGTATTCAATCTTTCAATCTGACTGGCTCTTACAGCAGCATTGTCTACTTCTAAAATATTTAATTCGTCTTCTTTTTCTAATTGGTACTTGTTAACACCAACTATGGTGTCCTGAGCACTATCTATTTTAGCTTGCTTAATCGCAGCAGCTTCTTCAATACGCAGCTTAGGAATTCCTTTTTCAATGGCTTTGGTCATTCCTCCAAGGGTTTCAACCTCCTGAATTAGCTCCCATGCCTTTTCTGCTATTTCCTGGGTGCGTTGTTCTACAAACGTGGAGCCAGCCCATGGGTCAACAGTCTTTGTAATTCCAGTTTCAGTTTGAATGTAAATCTGGGTATTTCTCGCAATTCTCGCTGAGAAATCTGTCGGTAAAGCAATAGCTTCATCCAGAGCGTTGGTATGTAAACTCTGAGTTCCTCCAAAAGCAGCCGCCATTGCTTCGATTGTCGTTCTGGCAACATTGTTAAACGGATCCTGCTCTGTTAAACTCCATCCGCTAGTTTGGCTGTGAGTTCTCAGTGCTAGTGACTTTGGGTTTTTCGGATTGAATTGCTTCACGATCTTAGCCCATAACATTCGGGCAGCTCTCATTTTTGCAATTTCGGAAAAATGGTCCATTCCAATTGCCCAGAAAAAGGAAAGTCTAGGGGCAAAGGCGTCAATGTCCATTCCACTTGCAATTCCTGTTCTGATATACTCTAAACCATCAGCCAACGTATAAGCCAATTCAATTTCTGGCGTTGCACCAGCTTCCTGCATATGGTATCCGGAAATAGAAATCGAATTGAATTTTGGCATATTTCGACTCGTAAATTCAAAGATATCTGCAATGATTTTCATAGAAGGAGTAGGTGGATAGATATAAGTATTTCGCACCATAAATTCTTTCAAAATATCATTTTGAATGGTTCCTGATAAATGTTCTAAAGAAACATTTTGCTCTTTTGCTGCGACGATATAGAATGCTAATACAGGTAAAACGGCCCCGTTCATAGTCATAGAAACCGACATCTTGTCTAACGGAATCTGGTCGAATAATACTTTCATATCTTCTACTGAATCGATGGCAACACCAGCTTTTCCAACATCCCCTTGAACGCGTTCATGATCTGAGTCGTATCCACGATGCGTAGCTAAGTCAAATGCAACTGAAAGTCCCTTCTGACCAGCAGCTAAATTTCTTCTGTAAAATGCATTACTCTCTTCTGCAGTCGAGAATCCTGCGTATTGTCTAATAGTCCATGGTCTTCTAACATACATAGTAGAATAAGGCCCTCTTAAATTTGGAGCAATTCCAGCTACATAATTTTCGTGGTCAAAAACTTTTTCTTTTTGGTCGGATGACGCTAAACTAACTTTTGAAAAATCTTTACGCTTCATCTTTCAGTCTTTTAAGTTCAACTTGGTATGCTAATCGTTTCGGGCTAATTGGAGCGATTAGGGTCTTTCGAGGTTTTTTCTTTTTCTTAATCGCCAGCTCAAGACTGTCATTTAATTTTTCAACCTCATTAGGGAATTTATTTGTTCCCAGAAGTACTAATTCTCCTGAGTCGAATTTTTCTTGTTCGGACTTATTAGATTCTCGAATTTTACGTTGAATAGTTCCGTCGAACAGTTTACTTAGCAATCCGCCATGAGCCTCAATGTCTTTAAAAAGGTTCAGTGCTTTTTCAGCGAGCTGTTTTGTCAGTGATTCAATGAAGTAAGAATCTCGAGTAATTAAATCACTTTGATTGAAATAGCTCTCTTCTTTTAAAATCAGTAATTGATTTTTTCCAATACGATTACTGAAGTCGTTCGACTTTTTGAAAACCGTATCATAGGCCATATTTGAAACGTAATGCGCACCTCCTAAAATGGCACTCATACATTCAGTAGTAGAGCGCAACAGATTAACATTATAATCGTACAATGTTTTATTCCTTCTGGTCGGAGTTGCAAAGATGGTCGGAGTAATTTCCGGTTCATACTCCTTTGCAATTTGCTGAAATAGGTATTTAAAAGCTCTAAATTTCGAAATCTCCATGAAATAATTGCTTCCAACAGCAAATTCAAACTGAATATCAGAAACCTTGAAATGGTTTAAATATTCAACAGCGTGATTTAAAGCGTACGTCATCTGTTGCACGATGTTAGCACCTGCGTTTTGGTAAATTGAAGCATCTACTAATAATTGAATTTGCTTCTTTTCCAGTAACTCACGTAATGATTTGAAATCTTCATCTTTTGAGGTAAACCAGTTTCCAATTCGTGTAAGTCTGCTTATAGGATCAATGAACACTGAGAAATTGTATCCATCAAGTTCTTCGTTGAGGTTTTTGATAAATTCCGGATCAAAGAATCTCATTACAAATTGCAGTTCTACAGTTTTTGAGATTCCTTCGACTATTGCTGAAATGTCGAAATTCTTCGCACAATTGAACCGTAAGTTTTCAACTCCTGATGTTGCGGCTTTTTTTGCAAAATCATTGGCTTCAACGACATCTTTGAGCTCAATAGTTTGGGAAACTTTGAACGGGTTTTCGTTAACAGGAATCGCTAATTTTTCAAAATTATCTTGATGGTAAAAAGGTTTGATGGTGATTCCTTCACTAGTCTGACTCAATAATGTGTCGTTATAATCAGCTCCTTTTAAATCAAATTGGATTTTTTGTTTCCAGGCTTTTGCGCTTACAGAATCAAAATCGTTAGAAAGAATTTTTTTCATTTAGGTAGTTTTAAGGGTTACCTAATTTGGTTAAGTTGGATTAGGATAAATTATTTTTTGATAGTATCGTATTCGATGATATAGATTTCTTCGTTCTCTTTTTTCATTTTATAAGTCTCACGAGCAAATCTTTCAAGTTCTTTTTCATCTTCAAGTTTTTCAATGAGCTCTTTGTCAGATTTGATTTCAGATTCGTAGTACTCTTTTTCTTGATTCAACTGATTGATTTCCTTGTTGAATTCTAGATGATTTATGAGTGAATTTTCATCAAAAAACACCATCCAAACAGCAAATGTGAGCAATATGATGACATATTTGTTGGAAAAAAACTTTACCGTAGACTTTTCTTTGAATTGTTTGAACGTCATCTTATAATTTTTGACTGATTACAGTTCTAACGATATCGATAGCAACGGTATTGTAACGATCGTTAGGAATAATCATATCAGCATAATTTTTTGTAGGTTCAATAAATTGTTGGTGCATCGGTTTCAAGGTGTTTTGATAACGACTTAGCACTTCTTCTATACTTCTTCCGCGTTCTTCTATATCTCTTCTTACACGTCTAATTAGGCGCTCGTCGGCATCGGCATGGACAAATATTTTTATATCACATAAATCACGCAATCTTTTGCTGTTGAAAATAAGAATTCCTTCAATAATAATCACCTTTCTGGGGTGAGTTTTTAAAGTGTCTTTGGTCCTGTTGTGCGTAATAAATGAATAAATTGGCTGGTCTATTACTTCGCTGTTTTTTAATTTGGAAATGTGTTCAACCAACAAATCGAAGTCTATCGCATTGGGATGGTCGAAGTTGATTTTTGTTCTTTCTTTATAGGACATTTCACCGGTTTCGTTGTAATAATGATCCTGAGAGATTACGCATACTTCATCTGCAGGTAATTCATTCAGAATTTGATTTACAACAGTGGTTTTTCCGCTTCCTGTACCTCCTGCAATTCCAATTATCAGCATTGTGTTTTCGTTTTAATTAGACAAATTTAAACATTAATTAGGTCTAAAAAACTGATGTTTTTCAATTTTTTATAAAATAAACAGGGTTTCATTTCGGAATCATTATTTTTTGATAAAAAAATTTCAAAGTAAGGAGTTTATATTCAATCTAATTTCGTAAATGAGCCTACTGGAATAGAAGCTTTTTTGGTTACTCGCTCCATGAAATATTTGATGTGTTTTGGTCTTTTTAGGAATTTTACGATGTGTATTATTAATTGGTTCTCAGGGGAACTTCTGAATCCGAGAATCGGTGTAACACCCTGCGGGAGAACCCTGCGTTATTTGTGGTAGGACAGCTAGTTGATACCAATTAGGAAGGAGTACAATCAACACATTGGTTTAGGTTAACATCTGGAGTGCTCGTCACTTTAAGTCCTAAAAAGAATCAACTATACCAATAAAAAAACCGGCACAAGGCCGGTTTAAATTTATCATGTTGTAAAAGATTACATCATACCTGGCATTCCACCACCCATAGGAGGCATTCCAGCACCAGCAGGAGCATCTTCTTTAATATCAACTAATGTGCAAGCTGTAGTTAAAATCATTCCTGAAACTGAAGCTGCATTTTCCAATGCTACCCTTGTCACTTTTGTAGGGTCAATGATTCCAGCTTTTAACATGTCAACATATTCGTCTGTTTTAGCGTTGTATCCAAAGTTTCCTTTTCCATCTAATACTTTGGCAACGACAACAGAACCTTCACCTCCTGCATTTTCAACAATCTGGCGTAATGGCTCTTCAATAGCTCTGTCTAAAATTTTGATACCAGTAACTTCGTCTAAGTTTTCAGTAGTCAATGACTCTAAAATGTCTTTAGTTCTAACTAAAGCAACACCTCCACCAGCTACAATTCCTTCTTCAACTGCAGCTCTTGTTGCGTGTAAAGCATCGTCTACACGGTCCTTCTTTTCTTTCATTTCAACCTCACTTGCAGCACCTACGTACAATACCGCAACACCACCAGCTAGTTTAGCCAGGCGCTCCTGAAGTTTTTCTTTATCGTAGTCTGAAGTTGTTGTTTCAATCTGAGCTTTGATTTGACCAACGCGCGCTTTGATATCTTCTGCATTTCCTGCTCCATTTACAACTGTAGTGTTGTCTTTGTCGATTGTTACACGCTCAGCAGTCCCTAACATTTCTAAAGTAGTTTTCTCAAGCGTTAATCCTCGCTCTTCAGAAATTACAGTACCTCCTGTTAAGGTTGCGATGTCCTCTAACATTGCTTTTCTTCTGTCTCCAAATCCTGGAGCTTTTACAGCGGCAATCTTTAAAGCACCTCTTAATTTATTCATAACTAAAGTAGCTAAAGCTTCTCCTTCAACATCTTCAGCAATAATTAGTAATGGCTTTCCACTTTGAGCAACTGGCTCTAAAATTGGAAGTAAATCTTTAAGATTTGTAATTTTTTTATCAAATAATAAAATGTACGGACTTTCTAAATCGGTTAACATTTTATCAGCGTTTGTTACAAAGTAAGGAGATAAGTATCCACGGTCGAATTGCATTCCTTCCACGATGTCAACATACGTGGCTGTTCCTTTCGCTTCTTCAACAGTAATAACACCTTCTTTTCCAACCTTTTCAAAAGCCTTTGCGATTAAATCACCGATTGAATCATCATTATTCGCAGAGATAGATGCAACTTGTTTGATTTTATCTGAGTTGTCTCCAACTTCTTCTGATTGCTCTCTAAGGTTTTCTACAATTGCAGTTACTGCTTTATCGATTCCCCTTTTTAAATCTAATGGGTTTGCTCCGGCAGCAACATTTTTCAATCCTTCTTTTACAATTGCCTGAGCTAATACTGTTGCGGTAGTAGTTCCATCTCCAGCTAAGTCATTTGTTTTAGAAGCGACTTCTTTCACCATTTGAGCTCCCATATTTTCTAAAGCATCTTCTAATTCGATTTCTTTAGCTACGGAAACACCATCTTTTGTAATTGCTGGTCCGCCAAAAGCTTTTCCAACAACTACGTTTCTACCTTTAGGGCCTAATGTTACTTTAACAGCATTTGCTAAAGCATCTACACCACGCTTAAGTCCGTCGCGTGCTTCTATATCAAAAATTATTTCTTTTGCCATTTTGTGTGTTTTTTAATTAAACGATTGCTAAAATATCGCTTTCTCGCATGATTAAATATTCTGTTCCTTCTAAAACCAATTCAGTTCCAGCGTATTTTCCAAATAAAACTGTGTCTCCAACACTAACAGTCATTGGGTTATCGTTGGTTCCTGGACCAACTGCCAATACAGTTCCTTTTTGTTGTTTTTCTTTTGCTGAATCAGGAATAATTAAACCTGAAGCCGTTGTAGTTTCCGCTGGGAGAGGTTCTACTAGAACTCTGTCTGCCAAAGGCTTGATGTTTACTTTACTCATTTGAATATTTTTTAAGTGTTAATTTCTAAGTTTAATTCGACTAAAAGCATGCCAAATTAAGAATGCTGTCAAATATACGATTTCATCACTTTTAGGCGTAAAAAAAATGCCAACCTGTCAGAACAAATTGGCATTTTAAATATTGTATCAAAAGCTTATTGTGCAGAGTCGTTAGGGAAAGTAGCAGCTGGTTGAGCTGGAGTCTCCTGTACATCTCTGTTATCTAAAGTATTTTCAATTTCAGAAGTGTTATCCACTGAATCAGGTCTTGGAGCAGAGAAATTTGATAATAAGATCAATGCTAATAAAATAATAGATAAAGTCCATGTACTTTTATCTAAGAAGTTCGTAGTGTTTTGAACTCCCCCTAAAGACTGTGTTCCACCACCACCGAAAGAAGAAGATAATCCACCTCCTTTTGGGTTTTGAACCATAATGATCAAAATTAGTAATAGCGCTACGATAATGATAAGAGCTAAAAATATTGTATATGTTGTCATGACTTATTTCTTTGTAAGATTGTTATCGCTTTAATTCGGTCTGCAAAGAAAACACTTTTTTCTGGATATTTCAAACTTAAAATACGGTAAGCTTGTATTGCATTATCATATTTTTTCTGTTCGACATAAACCTTTGCTAAAGTTTCCGTCATTAGGCTCTCATTTTGCTCCGAACTACCTTTGGAAACGTCTTTGATTTCGATAGATTTCTTTACAGGTTTAATTTTCGGATTGCTCTCAATAAACTTGTCAATTAGGTTTAAATGACCTGTCTTTTTTGAGCTCTTTTCCCGCTTAATAATTGTAGTATCATCCTCTGGTTTCGAAACTTTTTTACTAATTTCTGAATTAGGTTTTGAAACAGTATTTACAGATGTTGGAGTGCGTTTTATAGGCTTTTTACTGATTAATTGCATCCATTCATTAAAAGAGTGTGGTTCGTGCTTTTGGAACTGAATCGGTTTTCCTATTTCAAGTATTTCTTCCGGAGATTTTTCTTGTGATTTCTGTTCTAATAGTTCTTCACTTTGAACTGAAATATTTTTTGCTTCAATAGTAATTGGGTCTATAACCTCAATTTGCTCCAATATAACTTCAGTCGGAGTTTCCTTATCCATACTAAAATTGGTGATGAAATTAAAAAGGACACTCCTGTCAATGGTATGTGCAGCGGTTCTTTTTAAGGCATCATTGTATTTGAAACTATTGGTGTTTTTTAATCCTTTGAGCTGAATTACACGAGGTGCCTGGAAATATGGAAATGCATCTAAAATTTCAGAGATTTCTTCCAAATGATTTTCAGAAATTTGAGATGGATGATTGAATAGGTATGTTAATTCAGTTTGGGTCATATTACCATTTAGCTACTGAAGCATTAAAAATATCTTGTGTAATTCTTTCGTTGATTTCATCAAAAGCATCATCCAACGCAGAACCAATTAATTGAACATTAGCTCCATAATCGTAATAATGCGAAAATGTGCGCTCAAAATTATCATCTTCGTTCAAATTGTTGTAAAAACGTACATTAACAGTAATTGTTAGGCGGTTTTGAGCAGCTGTTTGTTGAGCAGTTGCCGACATTGGATTGATCTTGTACCCTGTAATCTCTCCTTCAAACTGAAGATCTCCTCCGCTTTTTACCAGGTCTAGGTTGGTTTGTGTTAAAAACAAGTCCTGCAAGTCCAAAGTGAATTTTTGGCTCAAGGTTGGCTCAACTAAAATGGCATTGTTTGGAAAATAGTCAATCTGAACGGTTTTTACATCTGGGTGCAAGTTAGTTCCGGTAAATGAATAAATACCACATCCCACAACTGTGCTTAAAAGTACGATTGAAAGGAATATTTTTATTTTTTGCATAGCGTAAAAATAGATTAAAAACCTAAATTATAAATCGTATTGCTTTATTTTTCTGTATAAAGTTCTTTCAGAAATCCCTAATTCCTTTGCAGCTAATTTACGTTTTCCGTTGTTGCGTTCTAAAGATTTTTTTATCAATTCAATTTCTTTGTCTTGAATCGATAAACTTTCATCTGCATCAATGGTTTCAGCAAACTCATAATTTGGAGTATCGCTGAAGCTGTCGTTTACGCGCATGACTTCCACGTTACTACTCTCATCAATATCAGAATCCTGATTGTATATTTTCTGAATGATTTGCTTGTTATCTTCCTGTACCTTTTCGGTACTCCCGCTTTGCATTAAATCTAAAGTCAGTTTTTTAAGGTCATTGATGTCATTTCGCATGTCGAACAAAATCTTGTACATAATTTCGCGCTCCGTATTAAAATCGTGATTTGTCTTGTCATTATTTACAACTGAAGGTAGATTTGTTCCTTTTGATGGTAAGTATTGAGATAGACGTTCTGGGGAAATAAGACGTTCTTCTTCAATGATGGAAATTTGTTCTGCAATATTTCTCAGCTGTCGAATATTTCCCGGGAACCCATAATTTTCAAGCATGCGAACCGCATCGTCTGTCAGACGTACCGTAGGCATTTTGTATTTCTGAGCAAAATCTGCTGCAAATTTCCTGAATAACAAATGAATGTCTCCTGCGCGTTCTCTAAGAGGTGGAAGTGGAATTTCAACTGTACTTAAACGGTAATATAAATCTTCTCTGAATTTATTCTTTTGAATCGCTTCCTGCATATTGATGTTCGTAGCAGCAACAATACGCACATTTGTTTTTTGTACTTCTGAAGAGCCAACTTTGATGAATTCTCCATTTTCCAGAACACGTAATAGTCGTACTTGAGTGGTTAATGGAAGTTCTCCAACTTCATCTAAGAAAATAGTTCCGCCATCAGCAACTTCAAAGTATCCTTTTCTTGTAGAAGTAGCTCCGGTGAATGCGCCTTTTTCATGTCCGAATAATTCACTATCAATAGTTCCTTCTGGAATGGCTCCACAGTTTACAGCAATATATTTTGAATGCTTTCTATGTGAGAGGTTGTGAATGATTTTTGGAAGGTTCTCTTTTCCCACACCACTTTCACCTATAACCAAAACAGAGATATCTGTTGGAGCAACACGCACTGCTTTTTCCAGTGCACGGTTCAAGTGGATATCGTTTCCGATAATTCCAAAGCGTTGTTTTATGGCTTGTAATGACTCCATTACTTTACTCGTTTTCCTATTAATGTAGCAGAGGTACATTCTTCAATCAATACATGCACAAAATCACCTAGTGCCTCATCAGTCTTATCAAATACTACAACTGCATTTTGCGAATTTCTTCCTTTCCATTGATCTTCACGTTTCTTTGAAGTTCCTTCAATTAAAACTTCTACAGTTTTTCCAATAAAAGTTTCCATACGCTGCAATCCGTGTTGGTGTTGCAGTTGAATTATTTCATTTAAACGTCTTTTTTTGATGTCATTTGGAACGTCGTCTGGCATTTTCTTAGCTGCAAGTGTTCCTGGTCTTTCAGAGTAGGCGAACATAAATCCAAAGTCGTATTTCACATACTCCATCAGGCTCAAAGTATCCTGATGCTCTTCTTCTGTTTCTCCGCAAAAACCTGCAATCATATCTTGTGAAAGCGCAATATCTGGAATGACTTGTTTAATATTGTCAACCAACGCCATGTATTCTTCGCGGGTATGCTGACGATTCATTCTTTTCAAAGTTGTAGTGCTTCCAGATTGTACAGGCAAGTGAATGTACTTACAAATATTTTCATGTTTTGCCATGGCGTGAATCACATCCATGCTCATATCTTGCGGATTCGAAGTTGAAAAGCGGAAACGAGTTTTTGGAAACTGCGTAGCAGCCATATCTAATAATTGAGCAAAGTCAACGGCAGTTGCTTTTGCGATTTCAGATGCATTTTTAAAATCTTTTTTCAATCCCCCACCATACCATAAGTACGAATCAACATTTTGACCAAGAAGAGTAATCTCCTTGTAATTATTGTCGACCAAGTTTTGAATTTCTTCTAGGATACTTTTAGGGTCTCGGCTTCGCTCTCTACCTCTGGTAAATGGCACTACACAGAATGTACACATATTATCACACCCTCGCGTAATTGAAACAAATGCAGAAACGCCGTTTGAATTTAAACGAACAGGAGAAACATCTCCATATGTCTCTTCTTTAGAAAGAATTACATTCACAGCATCTCGTCCTTCGTCGACTTCAGCTAATAAATTTGGAAGGTCCCTGTATGCGTCCGGTCCAACAACTAAATCAACGATTTTTTCTTCTTCTAAAAATTTCGCTTTTAATCGTTCGGCCATACAACCAAGCACTCCGACCTTCATATCTGGATTGATCTTTTTTACGGCATTGTATTTCTGTAAACGCTTACGAACAGTTTGTTCCGCCTTTTCACGAATAGAACAAGTATTTACCAATACTAAATCAGCATCTTCCAGCATATGTGTAGTATTATATCCTTGTTCACTTAAAATTGAGGCTACAATTTCACTGTCATTTAAATTCATCTGACATCCGTAGCTCTCGATATATAATTTTTTATTATTCCCTTCAACCTGCTTAGTTAAAAGAGCTTGACCTTGTTTTTTTTCTTCTATTACTTTTTCGCTTCCCATTAGTTCCTTTCAAAAAAATTCGATGCAAATATACAATCAAAATTTAGATAAATATGACAAATTGGCAGAAAATTAATAAGTTTAAAATAGGGTAAAATGATCCAAATTAAGGGGTTTTCGAAATCGGTTAAAAAAAAACTATATACTTTTGCAAAAAACCGAACGAGTAGAAATCTGTGTATTTGAAATCGGTTTTTCATCAATAAAAAGTAGAAAAAGAAGCACTTAAATAGAATTATGGCGAAAAATTTAGTGATAGTAGAGTCACCTGCAAAAGCGAAGACGATTGAGAAATTTTTGGGTAAAGATTTTCAGGTAGAATCTAGTTTTGGACATATAGCTGACTTACCTTCCAAAGAGATGGGGATTGATGTGGAAGGCAGTTTTAAACCGAAATATATAGTCCCAAGCGATAAGAAAGCAGTTGTTAAAAAATTGAAAGGCTTAGCTAAAAAAGCCGATACGGTTTGGTTAGCATCCGATGAGGATCGCGAAGGAGAAGCAATTGCCTGGCACTTATATGAGCAATTGAAATTGAAAGAAGACAATACCAAACGCATTGTATTTCATGAAATTACGAAGAAAGCTATTTTAAAAGCTGTTGAAAATCCGAGAAGTATCGATTATAACTTGGTGAATGCACAACAAGCACGTCGTGTGTTAGACAGAATTGTGGGATATGAATTGTCACCAGTACTATGGAGAAAGGTGAAAGGAGGATTGTCAGCCGGACGCGTGCAGTCTGTTGCGGTTCGTTTGATTGTAGAGCGCGAGCGTGAGATTGAAAATTTTGTATCAGTCGCTTCTTATAAAGTTGTGGCACAATTTGAAACAGTAGAAGGAAAGAAGTTCAAAGCGTCGTTACCAAAGAGTTTCGAAACACGAGATGAGGCAGAGAACTTTTTGAATGAATGTAAATCTGCCGCTTTTGAAGTCGAAGATCTTCAGAAAAAACCAGCAAAGAAAACTCCGGCAGCACCGTTTACCACATCTACTTTGCAACAGGAAGCGTCCAGGAAGTTGTATTTTCCTGTGGCAAGAACCATGATGATAGCTCAGCGTTTGTATGAAGCCGGACTCATTACTTATATGAGAACGGATAGCGTTAATTTATCGGATGATGCGAAAGCATCGGCACAATCAGCGATTAGCTCTTTATATGGTGATTCCTACAGCAAACCAAGAAACTACAGTACGAGATCGAAAGGGGCTCAAGAAGCGCACGAAGCAATTCGACCAACGAATATGGAAATGACATCTGTGAATATCGACTATGATCAGGATCGTTTGTATAATTTGATTTGGAAAAGAACTATTGCATCTCAAATGAGTGACGCTCAGTTGGAACGTACAAATGTTCGAATTTCGAATTCAGTAAATGATAAGATTCTAACTGCAAATGGAGAGATGATTAAATTCGACGGATTCTTAAAAGTGTATTTGGAAGGGACAGATAACGAAGAGGAAGAACAAGCAGGAATGCTGCCAAATCTTTCAGTTGGATCAGCTTTGGCAACGAATGAAATCAACGCCACAGAACGCTATACCAAGGCACCTTACAGATATTCTGAAGCTTCGTTAGTGAAGCGTTTGGAAGAATTGGGGATTGGTAGACCATCTACCTATGCACCAACTATTTCAACAGTTCAGCGACGCGAATACGTGGCGAAAGGGGTGATTGAAGGAAAGGATAGAGATTATACGCAATTGACTTTAAAAGATGGAAATGTATCATCTAAGGTGTTGACTGAAAAGGTGGGAGCGGATAAAGGGAAATTGGTTCCAACCGATATTGGAAATATTGTCAATGACTTCCTTGTTGCTAATTTTAAAGATGTATTGGATTACGGATTTACGGCTTTAGCAGAAACAGCAATGGATAATATTGCTGAAGGAAAAGCAGATTGGACTGAAGAGATAAAAGAGTTTTATGAAAGGTTTCACCCAATTGTGGATGATGTTGCTCAAAATGCTGAAAGAGCCAAGGGAGAACGTCTTTTAGGCGTTGATCCAGAGTCTGGAAAAAATGTTTATGCACGTTTGGGTAGATTTGGTGCTATGGTGCAAATTGGTGAGGCTGCAGATGATGAGAAACCTCGCTTTGCGAGTTTGCAAGGAGATCAGACTTTGAATTCAATCACCTATGATGAAGCGATGGATTTATTCAAATTGCCTAAAAAAATTGGAGAATATGAGGCGGATGAGGTAATTGTAGCTAACGGACGATTTGGACCGTATATTAAATATGGTAGTATGTTTGTTTCTATCCCTAAAGGAGAAAATCCAATGGATGTGAATTTTGACCGTGCTGTTGAGTTGATTATTGAGAAGCAAAAAGCGGATGCACCAATTGCAACATATGAAGATCTACCTGTTCAAAAGGGAGTTGGTCGATTTGGACCATTTATTAAATGGAATAACATGTTCATAAATGTGAACAGGAAATACGACTTTGATAATTTGACTGATGATAATATCGTTGAATTGATTGAGGATAAAAAACGAAAGGAGATTGAAAAAGTTGTGCATAACTGGGAGGAAGAAGGAATCCGCGTTGAAAAAGCACGTTGGGGTAGACACAATATTCTAAAGGGTAAAACAAAGATTGAATTACCTAAGACTGTGGATGCTTCTAAGTTGACACTGGAGGAGGTTAAGGAGCTCATTGAGAAGAAAGCTCCAAATAAAAAGACAGCCAGAAAGAAAGTGACAAAAAAGAAGACGACTAAAAAGAAATAATTTTATACATTTATAAAGTTCAATAACCCCAAAATGAATTTTGATTACCTAACTCCTGTAGATGATAACTTAATGTTACATTGTTTGATGCAGTCCAAGCAGTCGTTTGGAAATTGCATGCAAATTTATTCTGAAAAAACAGGGTTTCCAGAATTAGAAGATGCAAAAATTGCGATTATCGGGGTCATGGATGACCGCGGTTCTGAGATGAACTATGGAACAGGATTGAACCTGGATGCAATTCGAAGAGAATTTTATAAACTATTTCCTGGAAACTGGCCTGTCAACATTGTTGATATAGGAAATGTGGTTCAAGGAAATACCAAAGAAGATACCTACTTTGCCTTAGGTGAAATTTTATCCGATTTAATAAAGCAGAAAATTATACCTCTTATTCTAGGAGGTGGACAGGATTTGACCTATGCTAATTATCGTGCTTATGATAAGTTAGAACAAACTGTAAACTTAGTAGCAGTAGATAATAAATTCGATTTAGGCTCTATTGAAGATGATTTGTCAAGTGAATCTTATTTGAGTAAAATTGTGATGGATCAGCCTTGCAATTTGTTTAATTTTTCAAATATTGGGTATCAAACCTATTTCAATCCTCAGGTAGAAATTGATTTATTGACAAGTTTATTCTTTGAATCATATAGGTTGGGTGAGGTTCATAATGATATTCAGTTAGTTGAGCCTGTTTTACGTGATGCAGATATAGTTAGTATAGATCTTTCAGCAGTCCGATTTGCTGACGCTCCGGCTAATAGAAATGCAACTCCAAACGGATTAACAGGAGCTGAATTATGTGCTATAGCCAGATATTCAGGAATCAGTGATAAAGTGTCGTCTTTCGGACTTTATGAATACAATGCTCAATCTGACAATCAGAACATTACAGCACAGCTCTTAGCACAGGCCATTTGGTACTTTGTGGAAGGTGTGAATTACCGGGCGCACGACTATCCGTTCGGACTAAAAGAGAACTATCAAAAATTTATTGTTCCAATTGACAGCGAAGTGCTAAATTTTCACAAAAGTAATAAGAGCGGACGCTGGTGGATGGAAATAGATTTAAGTAGCAATAATAAATTTAAAAGACATGCGTTAATACCTTGTACGTATCAAGATTATGTGGATGCAACTAACCAACATATTCCTGAGCGTTGGATACGAACGTTAAAAAAATTAATATAATAAATCGCGTATTGTATAGAATAAACGGTATTTTTTTCTTTCTTTTGGAGAGAGCAAGATGTTGTTTATTTAAATAATATGTAATAGGTTTGCGAATATTGAACAAGATTGAAAATATGAAGAAAATATCATTGTATATTTTACTATTCGTAGTGTTAGTTTCCTGTGGTTCGAATGATCAGGGAGAATTGGTAGGAGTGCGTCAAGGCAAAAAGTGGCACCCGGAAACTCCAAGAGGAATGACTCTAGTTCCAGGAGGTTCTTTTACCATGGGTAAGCAAAGTGAAGACGTTGCAGGTGCATTGAATTCACCTACGCGTACTGTAACTGTTAGACCGTATTTTATGGACGAAACTGAAATAACAAATAGTGAGTACAAAGAGTTTGTTGTTTGGGTTCGTGATTCCATTACCAGAACTCAGTTGGCATTATATGCTGAATTGATGGGTGAAGAAGGAATGGAAGATTATACGTTCATGAATATTGAAGAGTCAGATATGACTCCTTATCAAACGTACATGATGAATACTTACGGAAGTTTAGGGGATTTAAATTCTCCTACTCAGGGTAAGATGTTGAATTGGGAAGAGGAAATTATCTGGAATGTGAATGAATTTCCGTCTGAGCAATACACAGAGGTTTTAATCGATTCCATTTTTACTCCAATTGAAGATAGTTTCGGAGGAAGAAGAATGGTGAACCCGGATATTCTAAAGTTCAAGTATTATTGGTTAGATCAAGAAGCGGCTGCAAAGAACCGTGGTCAGCGAAGAGAATATATAAAAGAAGAAATTGTTGAAGTTTACCCGGACACTACAGTTTGGGTGCGAGATTTTAATTATTCATACAATGATCCAATGCATCAGGATTATTTCTACCACCAGGCATATAATGATTACCCGGTTGTTGGAGTGAATTGGATGCAGGCAAAGGCATTTTGTAAATGGCGTACTAAAAAGAAGAATGATTATTTAGCAACCAAAAAGAAAGCTACAATTATTCCACAATTTAGATTGGCGACTGAAGCAGAGTGGGAATATGCAGCAAGAGGAGGTCTGGAAAACGCGACTTACCCTTGGGGAGGTCCTTATACTACAACGGACAGAGGATGTTTCTTAGCAAACTTCAAACCAACAAGAGGAAATTATGCGGTAGATGGTGCTTTGTACACCGTCGAAGCAGAGTCTTACTTCCCTAACGATTTTGGGCTATATAACATGGCTGGAAATGTTTCGGAATGGACCAATACATCATACAGTGAAGCATCGTATTATATTGGATCTACTATGAACCCTAACGTAGAATCCGAGGCTAACCACAGAAAAGTTATACGCGGTGGATCATGGAAGGATGTGGCTTATTTCTTAGAAGTAAGTACACGTGATTATGAGTACTCCGATTCAGCGCGAAGCTATATCGGTTTTAGAACTGTGCAAGACTACTTAGGTACTAATTTAAGTGGGAACTAGAAATTCAATTTATTAACCCCAAAAAAAGAAAAACTAACTCAAAAATTATGGCATCTTCAAAATCTACAAAAAAAATGTTTAACATGGCCTATGGGCTTGGGGCATCAATAGTTATCATTGGTGCATTGTTTAAAATTATGCACTTTAACCTTGGTCCCATTACTGGTGGTATGATGTTGTCGATCGGTATGATTGTGGAAGCAGTGGTTTTTGCAATTTCAGCCTTTGAACCAGTTGACGAAGATTTAGATTGGACGCTCGTTTATCCTGAATTAGCTGGCCGTGAAAAAGAGAGGTTATACCAATCTTCAGAGGAAGGAGAAACTCAAGGTATGCTTTCACAAAAATTAGATGATTTATTAAAAGAAGCTAAAATTGATTCTGAATTAATGTCTAGTCTCGGAACTAGTATTCAGAACTTTAGTGGAGCTGCAGAAAATATCGCACCAGCGGTTGATTCTATTGCAGCGACAAACAGATACAGTGAACAACTTTCATTAGCAGCATCTCAAATGGAGTCGTTGAACAGCTTATACAAAGTGCAGTTAGAAAGCGCTAACCGTCAGGCTGAAATCAACAACGAAGTTGCAGATAACGCTGGGAAATTGAAAGAACAAATGGAATCACTTGCTACAAACCTTTCTTCATTAAATGGAGTTTACGGAGGTATGTTATCTGCAATGTCTAATAAATAATTAGTAACCTTTAAACCCTAATTAATTATGGCAGGCGGTACACTATCACCACGGCAGAAAATGATTAACCTGATGTACCTCGTCTTTATTGCGATGATCGCAATGACGATGTCCAAAGAGGTTCTTTCTGCTTTTGGACTAATGAACGAAAGATTCGTATACTATTCAGAAACTGTTGAATCAAGAAATGAACAACGGTATGAGGCACTTGCTTTGAAAGCAGCTGATCAACCTGAAAAGTATGCCGAAGAAAATCAAAAAGCGATTGAATTAAAAAGAGTAAGTCAGGAGTTCGTGACTTACCTTGAAGGAGTTAGAGCTGATTTTTTGGCTGACTCAGAAGATAAAGAAGACTATGAAACCATGGACAAAGAAGATACGGTAAATGCGTATTTCTTTGCCGGAGAGGGTTATACGCCGGCTGGGCGAGAATTTTTAGATAGAATTGAGGCCTACAAAAATAAAGTGGTAGAAATTGATAATTCTGAAAATAATGCTCAATTGGCTGAGACACATACAGCTCGTTTTGATACATCTGATAAGGACGTAGAGGGAGGGAATGAACCTTGGTTGCGCAATCGTTACGAAGGTTTTCCTTTAATTTCTTCCGTAACAAACATTACGGCAATGATTACAGATGTGCGTATCACGGAGTCTGAATTGGTTCAGACTATGACTGCTGGTCAGTTAGAAAGTGATGTTGCTTTGAAAAACTATCAAGCAATGGTTATACCGGAGAAATCAGCTTTTTACCAAGGTGAAAATTTTAAAGGTAGAGTAGTACTAGGAAGAGTTGATGCCTCCATGGTACCTCAAGAAATTTCAATTAATGGACAGAAAGTTTCAGAAGGGAATATTGTAGACGGTGGGGCAAACCTTGATTTCCCGGCTGGTGCAATTGGAGATAGAGAAATAAAAGGAGAGTTTGTATTTATTGAAAATGGAGCTCCTAAATCAATTCCAATTGTTGGGACCTATGCAGTTATTCCAAGACCTAATAGTGCTGTTATTTCTGCGGATAAAATGAATGTAGTTTATAGAGGAGTTGACAACCCTATGACGATTTCTATTCCTGGTTTACCTCAAAATAAAGTAGTAGCGAGTGCTCCTGGACTGAAAAGAGTTGGTTCTGGTAGCAGTTATATCATGAATCCTGGTGCAGGAAAAGAAGTGAAAATTTCAGTTACTGGAACTTTGGATAATGGAGAAAAAGTTTCTTCCTCTCAAACTTTTAGAATTAAAGGAATTCCTTCTCCAAGTGGAACAGTCCGTAATGAGGCAGGGTATGTAAAAATGCCTAAAACAAGTTTAGAGAAAGTTACTGTTGGAGTTGCCCTTTTAGATTTCGATTTTGATTTAACATTAAATACGACAGGGTTTACCATTAAGGTTCCTGGAGAATCTGCAGTTGTTGTTCGAGGAAATAAGATGAACGATCAGGCTAAAAGAGCTATCTCGAAAGCAAAACGTGGAGACGTAGTGACAATTTTTGATATTAAATCCTCGTTAGTAGGAAACAGCAGTTATAGAATGAAGAATGCCGCTGCCGTAAGTATCGAAATTCAATAATAATTTTTTTATAAAAAATATGATGAATAAGAAGTATATTGGAATTTTAGTTTTTGCGATTTTGTTTGGACAAAACATGGTTGCACAATCTAACTTGCTTAATGCAAAGAGACCTTCCGGTATTGGTGTTAAAACCGCACAACAAGAGGAATATGACAATGATAAGCCTCTGGAGTACGGTTATGTAGATGACCGTGATGTTTTGTGGTCTAAGGTAGTATGGGAGTATATCGACTTAAATGAGCGTATCAACTTGCCTATGTACTATCCAATCGATACGATGAGTGTTTCAACAAAAAGAAGATCATTGTACGATACGCTTTTAAGAGCTATTAAAAGTGGTGATGTTACTGAAATCTATGACGATTCTTATTTCACATCTAAATTGACTTCATCGGAAATCAATGCAAAACTTTCACGTACGGATACAACCGATGCTGGTTTTGATGAATTGAATGCTGGTGCGACAAACATTGAGGAGTATATTGACCGGGTGAATTTAACTTCTGCAGATATTGAAGGATTTAACATCAAAGGATTGTGGTATTTCGATAAAAGACAAGGTGAGTTAAAATACAGATTATTGGCATTGGCTCCAGTAGCTCCAGATGTACAAACTATGGGACGTGACGATGTTAGTGACGCTGCTTTGGAAGAGAGATTACCTCTGTTTTGGGTATGGTTCCCTGACGCACGTGAGAGTCTGCACAATATGAAAGTGTTCAATAATAAGAATTCAGCATATCCAATTTCGTTTGATCATATTTTAAATGCGAGACGATTTAGTTCCATTATCTATCGCGTAGAAAACATGTATGGAAACCGCGATATCGCTGAGTACGTCAAAGGAAATTCATTATTCCAGGTACTTGAATCGAATAAAATTCGAGAACAAATACGAGATAAAGAACTTGACATGTGGAATTATTAATCCGTCAAGAAATAATATTAAAAACTCCTGCCTTTAGCAGGAGTTTTTGTTTTAGGAAATGTGCTGATTAATTCACTTTAGTTACTTTTGCAGCATGCAGGTAGATTATATAATTGTAGGATTCGGATTGGCTGGTTTGGCTTTGGTTGAAGAACTAAAAGCCCGCGGAAAATCGTTTGTCGTTTTTGAAGATGATTCTCAGACTTCTTCGAAAGTTGCCGGTGGAATGTACAATCCTGTTATTTTAAAAAGATTCACCCCCGTCTGGGATTCTGAAGAACAATTGAAAATTGCCTTGCCATTTTACGAAAATCTGGAAAATCAACTGCAAGCCCAATATGATTATAAAATTCCAATTTTCCGTGTATTTAAATCGGTTGAAGAACAAAATAACTGGTTTGTTGCAGCTGATAAACCTCGTTTGAGCCCTTATATGAAATCTGAATTACACTTTGAATCATATCATGGTATTCCTTCTGAATTTGGCTATGGAGCATTAAAAGGGACAGGTAGAATAGATGTCAATCGTTTGTTAGAAGATTACAAGAAGGTGTTGGATACTGAAGGAGTTTTATATAAGGAATCTTTTGATTATGAAAAGCTAAACGCAAATGATGTATTCACCTATGACAATATTAGGGCTGAAAAAATTATTTGTTGTGAAGGTTACGGTTTAAAGAAGAATCCATACTTCAAAGAATTGCCACTTATGGGGGCTAAAGGAGAGCTACTTGTTATTAAAGCTCCTGATTTAGATATCAATTTCTTGCTGAAAGCTGCAGTCTTTGTAATGCCCCTGGGAAATAATTTGTTTAAGGTAGGTGCAACTTTTAACTGGACTGATAAAACCATTCAACCTACGAAAGAAGGAAGGGAAGAACTGCTAGAAAAGCTAAATACAGTAATAGATGTACCTTTTGAAGTCGTGCAACAAAATGCAGGTATTCGTCCCACCGTTAAAGATAGAAGGCCGCTGTTAGGAGAGCATTCCGAAGTTAAAAATCTATATGTTTTTAATGGTTTGGGAACCCGTGGTGTTATGATTGCTCCTAAATATGCAAAAAAGCTCCTACAGTTTATTGAAAATGGAGCCCCTTTACCAGAAGAGGTTGCAATTACTCGCTTTTACAATCAAGCGCAATAGTTGAGTCATACTTTACAAAAAAGTTAATCCAGATAATACGTGACCAGCGAATTGTAATTGGAGCTGTCAATAATAACATAATTAAAATCGGGACAAAACTTTCCAGCATGGTTAAATCAAATCCTAGAACTGAAATGATGAATGTTATAATAGCTACTCCAACAGTAAGACTATAATTTACGTACATAGCCCCATAAAAAAAGGAAGGTTCCATCATGTATTTTAATCCACAGCAATTACAGGAATCATTCATTTTAAAGGCTTTGCTAAGCTTCAGCATATTCGGCTCCGTCATGAAATTACCTTCGTGACAACGCGGACATTTGTTGTTTAAAACACTGTATAGTTTCGTACCTTTCGAAATCATTTTTTTTGTTAAAATTATGATACTTTTGCAAAGTTAAATTATTCGAACTACTTAGGGATTAAAATTTATGCTAAACGCTCATAATATTACCGTTTCATTTGGTGGGGAAGATTTGTTTTCCGGAATTACATTCAAACTAATTCCCGGAGATCGCGTTGGTCTTGTTGGAAAAAATGGCGCTGGAAAATCTACCTTGCTAAAGGTAATTGCTAAAGACATGGAATGTGATGGTGGAACTTTGGCATTTGAAAAGGATACAACAATCGGATTTCTGCGTCAGGATATCGATTTTACCAAAGGACGCACAATCCTTGAAGAAGCATATACAGCTTTTGAAGAAATTAAAAAGGTAGAAGGTGAATTAGAGCGTATCAATTTAGAATTAGCTGAGCGTACCGATTACCAATCTGAGTATTACAATAATCTAATACATAAATTGGATGAACTTACACATCGTTATGAGGTTCTAGGTGGATATAACTACCAGGGAGACACAGAAAAAATTCTGCAAGGACTTGGTTTCAAAAGAGCCGATTTTGGAAAGCTGACGGAAACTTTTTCAGGAGGATGGCGTATGCGTATTGAATTGGCAAAGCTTTTACTTCAAAAGAATGATATTCTATTGTTGGATGAGCCTACGAACCATTTGGATATAGAATCGATTATCTGGTTGGAAAATTTTTTAAAATCCTATCCGGGAGCGCTAGTAGTGGTGTCGCATGATAAGATGTTTTTGGACAATGTTACCAATAGAACTATAGAAATTAGTCTTGGTAAAATCTACGATTACAACAAGCCGTATTCGCAGTATTTGTTGTTGAGAGCTGATATCAAGGAAAAGCAATTACAGGCACAGAAGAATCAGGAAAAGGAGATCAAGCAAACGGAACAGTTGATTGAGAAATTCCGCTATAAAGCTTCTAAAGCGGCTTTTGCTCAGTCTCTGATAAAGAAATTGGAAAAAGTAGATCGTATTGAAGTCGATGAAGATGATAATGCGACCTTAAAAATGCGTTTTCCTGTGTCTATTCAACCTGGAAAGATTGTCGTAGAAGGTGAACAAATATCCAAAAGTTATGGCGATAATCATGTATTGGACAATATAGATTTATTTATTGAGCGTAATAGTAAGATTGCTTTTGTTGGTCAAAACGGACAAGGAAAATCTACCTTAGCCAAGATTGTAGTTGGTGATATTCCTTTCGACGGGCACTTGAAGCTTGGACACAATGTACAGCTGGGATATTTTGCACAGAATCAGGCCGAATACTTAGATGGAGAAAAAACAGTGCTTGATACTATGATTGATGCAGCAACCGATTCCAATAGGACGAAGGTTCGCGATATGCTTGGAGCATTCCTGTTCAGTGGAGAAGATGTAGATAAGAAAGTGAAAGTCCTTTCCGGAGGAGAAAGAAACCGACTGGCACTTTGTAAAATGCTGCTCCATCCATTTAACGTGTTGATTATGGATGAGCCAACAAACCACCTAGATATTGCTTCAAAAAATGTGTTAAAGCAAGCCTTGCAGAATTTCGACGGGACCTTAATACTGGTGTCGCACGACCGTGATTTCTTGCAAGGATTGAGTAATAAAGTATATGAGTTTAAGAATCGTGTTATTAAAGAGTATTTAGGAGATATTGATTACTATTTAGAGCAGCATGATTTGGAAGATTTCAGAGAAGTTGAGAAGCGAGATGTTGTAAAGGAAGAAAAAATCTCTGGCGGAAAGCAAGATTATATAGAGCAGAAGAATCGCGATAAAGAACTTAAAAGACT
This sequence comes from Flavobacteriaceae bacterium, assembly GCA_964227255.1. Classification (GTDB taxonomy): domain Bacteria; phylum Bacteroidota; class Bacteroidia; order Flavobacteriales; family Flavobacteriaceae; genus Lutibacter. The sequence goes on along the minus strand of CAXQVI010000030.1, from coordinate 18,506 downwards.
AAAGAACCGTTTGAGTAAGGTTGAAAAGATGATTTCTGATTTGGAGAATACCATCATGGAATTGGACCATGAGATTTTTGAGAATGCTGAAGCTGTGAATGCTGAGCCTGAATTCTTTAAAAATTATCAAGCAAAGAAAGATGAGTTGGATATGTTGATGGAAGAATGGTCTGAACTGGAAGAAAATATTGAAGCGTGTTCTTAGGAGATAAAAACAGTCGAGTTCAACAAATCTACTTTTCGGAAATAGATACTTCCGGTATTGAAGTTTTTATCAAACGAGAAGATGAATTACATCCGGAAATTTCAGGAAACAAATACCGTAAACTGGCTTTCAATCTGGAAGAGGCCAGGCGCCAAAATCATACAACACTTCTAACCTTTGGAGGAGCCTATTCCAATCATATTGCCGCATCAGCTGCAGCGGGAAAAGACTTTGGGTTTAAGACCATTGGTGTGATTCGAGGCGATGAACTTGAAGCAAAACTGCCTCAAGTTTTAATGGAGAATCCTACACTTCGATTAGCCCATGAAAACGGAATGAGTTTTCATTTTGTATCCCGAAGTGCTTATAGAACAAAAACAGAACCCGATTTCATTAAAAACCTACACGATAGATTTGGCGATTTTTATTTGGTTCCAGAAGGAGGGACGAATAAACTAGCGGTAAAAGGATGTGAGCATATATTGGAAAAAGAAGACGTTAGATTTGATGTTATTTGTTGCGCTATGGGAACAGGAGGGACTATCTCCGGGATTATAAATTCAACACATAATCGGCAGCAAGTCATTGGTTTTCCGTCGTTAAAAGGAGACTTTTTAAAGTACGAGGTTTCAAAATATGTACTAAACAGACAAAATTGGAGTTTAATTACTGAGTACAATTTTGGAGGATATGCCAAGATTTCGGTTGAATTGATTGACTTTATAAATCGATTTAAAGAAGAAACGGATATACCTTTAGACCCTGTATATACTGGGAAGATGTTATATGGAATTGTTGATTTAATTAAAAAAGGAACTTTTAAGAAGGGGACAAAAATTTTAGCAATTCATACAGGAGGTTTGCAAGGTATTGCAGGAATGAATACCTTTCTAGCTGAGAAGAATTTACCCCAATTGATTTAAATATGAATGTCAGAAAATGTCTATTGCTAGCTGTAATTGTTGTATTTGCCGCGAGTTGTAAATCTAAGAAGAGTACCGTTCGTAAATCCCCACCACCAGTTAAAAAAGAAGTCTTGGTTGTACAAGACACTCAAAAGACGGAATTAGCTAAAAAACACAAGAAAACCTATACCTTCAATTCCACGGAGGAGTATATTAATGCCTTTAAGGATATTGCGATGTATGAAATGCGTGTTCATAAAATTCCTGCAAGTATTACACTTGCACAAGGGGTTTTAGAATCATCCAGTGGAAACAGTGACCTTACAAAACGATCAAACAATCACTTCGGAATTAAATGTCATAAAGGCTGGACTGGAAGCAGAACCTATCATGACGATGATGAAAAAGGGGAATGCTTTCGAGTGTATAAAGATCCGAACAATTCATACAAAGACCATTCAGAATTCCTGACTTCCAGAAGCCGTTATGCTAATTTATTTGAGCTAAAACCATACGATTACGAGGGCTGGGCCAGAGGTTTAAGCAGGGCAGGATATGCAACCGATAGAAGGTACCCAGCAAAGCTGGTCGCAATTATAGAGCGTTACGAGCTGTATCAATACGATGCTCAAGTATTGGGCAAAAAGTACAAAAAGAAGCATCGCGATAATTCGAAAGAATATATTGTGTCAAAAGGGGATACCTTGTATTCCATTTCCAGGAAGTATGGTGTGAGTGTCAATGATTTGAAATCCTGGAACGGTCTTCCTGATAACACCATTAGCATAGGACAAGTTTTAAAAGTAGAAAAATAAAAAAAGCACCCAAAGGTGCTTTTTAACCAACCAAACAATTGGAAACTCGGTTTAATTACCCCTGTTTCCTTTAGGTTTTCTGCGTTCCTGTGAACCTTTTTTATTCATTTTTTGCTTTCTTTTTGCCGCCATTTCAGCCCATTTTTCATATTGATCATTGTTTAAAATCTTTTTCATTTCGGCTTTAAAAGCGATTTGCTTATCAAGCTGTGCCACCTGGAAATTAAATCTGTCTTCATCAGATGGTTTTTCATTGTTTTTGCGCATTTCTTGATGTTGCGTTCTCAAGGCATTACGATCTTTTGCCTGAGCTTCAAGTAAATTGTAAACCTGTTTTTCTTGCGAAGCCGTTAAATCGAGTCCTAATGTCATTTTTTTGGACCCTAATGTTGCAATTTGTTCTGCAGTCATATTTTGACCTTTTTTTGGGCCTCTTTGACCATCTTGGGCATTCGCTTGGATGCTAACAGCTACTACCAGTACTAAAATTGATAAAATTCGTTTCATAATGAGTTTATTTTTAAATGTATCTGTAAGACTTTGAAATATTTAAAGAGTTTAATCTCTTAACACAGATTAACACACATTAACATTAATCCATATTCTTGCTAAGTGTCAAGTGAGATATTTAAAATCATTTAATTAACGTATTTTTGCAGCGTATGAGAATGAACAAGTTGTCAGATTGGCTGCCTACTACTAACAAAGAGGTCAAACTAAGAGGATGGGAAGAATTGGATGTGATTTTATTCAGTGGAGATGCCTATGTAGATCATCCTGCCTTTGGACCTGCAGTTATTGGTCGTATTTTAGAAAGCTACGGTTTGAAAGTTGCAATTGTTCCGCAGCCGAGTGTACACGATAATTTACAGGATTTTACGAAGCTCGGAACTCCAAAATTGTTTTTTGCAGTTACAGGTGGATGCATGGATTCCATGGTAAGCAATTATACAGCAAGTAAAAGGCGACGTGATAAAGATGCATATACACCAAATGGTGATAAAGGCTTTAGACCTGATTATGCGACCATTGTTTATTCGAAAATATTAAAAGAAAAATTTCCTGATGTTCCTGTTTTATTGGGAGGAATAGAAGCTTCACTTCGAAGAGTAACTCATTACGATTATTGGAGTGATCAATTAAAACCGACTATTTTGGAGGATTCCGGAGCAGATATGTTGGTATACGGAATGGGAGAGCAGCCGTTGCGAGAAGTAGTGAACTTATTGCAAAAGGGCGTGCCATTTTCAAGTTTAAAAACCATTCAGCAAACTGCATTTTTATTGGAGAAAGATGCTAAAATTCCGAAGAATAAAAATTGGGACGATGTAGAAATCAGCAGTCATGACGTTTGTTTGAAGGATAAAAAAAGTTTCGCATCCAATTTTAAAATCATTGAACAGGAATCGAATAAATTATATGCCCGACGTATTTTTCAAGATGTTGGAGACCGTACATTGATTATCAATCCACCGTTCGAAACGATGACAGAAAAAGAAATCGATGCTTCTTTTGATTTACCTTATACACGTCTGCCACACCCAAAATACAATAAGCGAGGACCTATACCAGCTTATGAAATGATAAAGTTTTCTATTAATATCCATCGAGGGTGTTTTGGAGGCTGTTCGTTTTGTACCATTTCTGCACATCAAGGGAAATTTATTGCCAGTAGAAGCCAGGAGTCTGTTTTAAAGGAAGTAGACAAGGTTGCTAATATGGACGATTTCAAGGGGTATTTATCCGATATTGGAGGTCCTTCAGCAAACATGTACAAGATGAAAGGGAAAGTTCAGGAAATATGTGATAAGTGTGTTGCTCCATCCTGTATTTCGCCAGTGATTTGTCATAATCTGGATACTTCTCATAAACCTTTAACCGAATTATATAAAGCGGTAGACAAGCATCCGAAAGTAAAAAAGTCCTTTATTGGAAGCGGAATCAGACATGACATGTTAGTACCGGAGTTTAACAAGAAAGCAGATCCAGCTGAATTAGATGCCTACACGGAGGAAGTGATGACGAACCATGTTTCAGGAAGGTTGAAAGTGGCACCAGAACATACTTCAGACCCTGTTTTAAAGTTAATGCGTAAGCCCTCGTTTACCTATTTCCATAAATTCAAAGAGCGTTTTGATAAAATTAATATCAAGAAGAAATTAAAGCTTCAGTTGATTCCTTACTTTATTTCGAGTCATCCGGCATGTGAGTTGGAAGATATGGCGAATTTGGCTGCAGAAACGAAGGATATGGGATTTCAGTTGGAGCAGGTACAAGGATTTACGCCTACACCTATGACTGTTGCTACAGTAATTTACTACAGCGGATACCATCCTTATACGTTGAAGGAAATGCGTACACCAAAATCAAAGCGAGAACGTGACGATCAGCATAAATTCTTTTTCTGGTATAAAAAGGAGAATCGCAAATGGATTTCATCGACCCTGTCCAAGGTTGGGAGAACTGACTTGATGGAGCGATTGTTAGGTGGAAAGGATAACTGGAAGGACCGAAAGTCAAAAGCAAAAGACACCTACAATGATACGGTTCCATTTAAAAAGAAATCCAGGAAAAACCGCTCATTTAACAAGCGTCGTTAATCTTTGATACTACTTTTTTTTGTCCTGACTTATTGAATTAAAAATAATATCTTTGATTTAAGTTAATTGCTTTATCATGAAGAAAATTCTCGGAATTTTATTTTTTGTCAGTTTCTGTGTTTTTGGTCAGGAACAAGTGAATGTAGATATTACTTCACCATACAACACAGTTTATACCCATATGCATTTTTTGGAGGAGGGGAACTATGACCCTTCAAAATCCTCCAGAGCAATTTATGGACACAAAGGAGAAGAAGGAGAGGAGCTTGCAGTTAAGATTCGTAAAGTGCTCGAAGGAAAAGGACTAATAATAGATTTTAATAAGATTCCGAAGGACCGAAATTTTAAAGATACGATCGACGGACAATTGGTTAGTCAATATACACTATTTCCATTCAGATTTCCTGAGCTGACTGTTGTTCAACGAGGTGGGTACTGGTATTATTCAGAAGATATTGTAAATCAGATTAGTGATATTTATCTGGGACTCTACCCTGAATATTCGGAAGCTATTAAGCGTCATATCCCGGAATGGGGACATAAGAAATTTTTAGGAGCGGAATTATGGCAGTGGACAGGCATAGTTGTATTGATTTTACTTTGTTTTGTCTTGTTTACTATCTTGGATAAGATCTTTTTCTTTATACTTAAAAAGCTACAGTATTTAATAACTCATAAGGCATCTGCTCAAATAACGGCGTCATTAAAACAACTAGCTCGACCAATTGTATTTGTAACCTTAGCTTATATAGTTAAGATGGTTATCCCAATATTTCAGTTTGATATAGATATCAATAATTTCTTGTTTTTAAGTTTTGATATTGCGATAACAGTATTTTGGATTTTTGTATTTCTGAAGTTGGTGAATGTAGTTGTAAGTGTATATGCTTATTATGCAAATAGAACTGAAAGTAAGCTTGATGATCAGTTGATTCCTATTGTTCGTGATTTTCTACATATTATGGTAGTTATTGCGGGTGTACTTCATATGGTTACCTTGTTTGGTGTGAATCCAACTACGGTATTAACCGGGGCTTCCATTGGAGGTTTAGCAGTGGCACTGGCAGCGCAGGATACGGTTAAAAACCTCATAGGAACTGTGATGATATTCCTGGATAAACCATTTCATATTGGCGATTGGATTGAAGCAGGTGAAGTAGTTGGAACCGTTGAAAAAGTAGGATTTAGATCTACCATAGTTCGAGCTTCAAATACTTCCATTTACCAAATTCCGAATAGCATGTTGTCAGAAATGGTGGTGAATAATTTTGGACTAAGAGCGTTTAGATTGTATAGAACAGAATTAGGTATTCGTTATGATACTTCACCAGAAAAAATTGAAGAATTTGTGGAAGGAATCAGAGAGATTGTTCGTACACATCCTGATACAAGAAAGGACGCTTTTAATATTGAGTTCACTGGTTTCGGTGATTCAGCCCTCAATATATTTGTCAATATCTATTTACCTACAAGAGCGTGGGATACCGAATTAGCTGCGAAACACAGTATTAATATGTTAATTCTTAACTTGTCATATAAAGTTGGTGTTGATTTTGCGTTCCCTTCACAAACGTTAATGATAGAACAGTTTCCCAAGATTCAAATAGAAAATAAGAACACATAGAACCATATAAAAAGCAACATGTATCGTTGCTTTTTTTTACCTTTAAAATCAAAACCAATTTTTAATTTTTAACAATGAAAAAGCTATTATTAGTGTTAATTACGCTGAGTATTGTTGCCTGTAAACAAGACAAAGAAGCGCGAAAACCAGTAAAACAAGATACAATAGAAAAAACAGCAACTGATATGGAAAGTAATCTCGCGAAATATGTTCCGTTTACATTGACATCTGATGTTTCTGTATTGACAGAAAACGAGCGTGTTATGTTGCCAATATTGATAGAGGCGGCCCAAAAAATGAACGCTTTATTTTGGTATGAAGCCTATGGTGATAAAGATACTTTGTTAGAAGGGATTACTGATGAAGCCACGAAGAAGTTTGTAAGAATTAATTATGGTCCTTGGGATCGATTGGAAGGAAATAAGCCATTTGTAGAGGGAGTAGGAGCGAAACCTGCCGGAGCAAATTACTATCCAGCAGATATGACCAAAGAGGAATTTGAAGCTTTTGAAAGTGACGATAAGTCTAGTTTGTACACGTTTATTGAAAGAGCGACTGATGGAAAATTAGTAACAGTTCCATATCATGATAAATTTGCTGCTGAAGTTGAGGAAGTGAGTGATTTGTTATTAAAAGCAGCGGCTCTGGCAGAAGACGCTGGGTTGAAAAAGTATTTGGAATTAAGAGCTGCGGCATTTTTAAATGATGAGTACCAATTAAGTGATTTGGCTTGGATGGATATGAAAACAAATACACTGGATGTAGTAATTGGCCCAATAGAAACCTATGAAGATCAATTGTTTGGAGCAAAAGCAGCTCATGAAGGTTATGTGTTAATCAAAGACCAAAATTGGAGCGCGAAATTGGCGAAGTATGCTTCTTTCTTGCCAGAATTGCAAAGAGGTATTCCAGTGGATGATGCGTATAAACAAGAAACACCTGGAACAGACTCTGATTTGAATGCGTATGATGTTGTATACTATGCGGGGGATTGTAATTCAGGTAGTAAAACAATTGCAATTAACTTACCAAATGATGAGGAAGTACAATTGCAAAAAGGAACACGAAGATTACAGCTGAAAAATGCTATGAAGGCAAAATTTGACAAGATTTTAGTTCCAATTTCTCAAAGTTTAATTGATCCATCTCAACGTGAGTTTATCACTTTTGATGCATTTTTTGCAAATACGATGTTCCATGAGGTTGCTCATGGATTGGGAATCAAAAATACCATCAACGGAAAGGGAACTGTAAGAGAATCACTGAAAGAATTAGCTTCTGCCTTAGAAGAAGGAAAGGCTGATATTTTAGGGTTGTACATGGTGCAGCAATTGCATGCACGAGGAGAAGTGGATGGAGATTTAAAAGATTATATGACCACATTTATGGCGAGTATCTTTAGATCTGTTCGTTTTGGAGCTTCATCCGCTCATGGGAAAGCGAACATGATTCGTTTTAATTATTTCAAAGAGAAAGGTGCATTTTCGAAGAATGAAGACGGGACTTACAAAGTGAACTTTGACCGGATGGAAGTTGCCATGAAAGATTTATCATCCTTGATTTTAACTTTGCAAGGAAATGGAGATTACGATGGCGTTGCTAAATTAGTCGCTGAAAAAGGATCTATCTCGGCCGAATTACAAGCCGATTTAGACAAATTAAAAGCAGCAAATATTCCTGTTGATGTCATATTCAATCAGGGAGTTGAGGTATTAGGCCTGTAGGCTTGTTCATGTATAATATAAACGTAAAAAAGGAGAGCAATGCTCTCCTTTTTTAATTCGGCTTTAAGCTTTGTATAATTTTATGCGTATTCAATAAGAGGTTCTTCGTGGTTCATTTCTTTGTTTTTATTCAAAACATTAAAATACACTGATCCCATAGTAAAGTTAACATCTGCATCAAGAACCAATAGAATTTTCTCCAGAGTTTTTAAATTGACTCCTCCCAGCTTACCCAGTTCTAAACGACTAATGTATTGCTGATTTGGTGACTTAAAAATTTTTAATGAAAGTTCTTTTTGAGTCCACCCTTTTTTTCTCCTGTAGTACTTTATAAATTGACCTAATTTGTTCATCAATTCCATAATACGCTGCTATAAATGGTTAACTCCTACTAAGTTACTGTGCAGGGGGATAGGAATCAACTTTTGTTTATAACTTATGAAAGTAAACGAAAAGAGGATAGCTCATTAATTATTTATGCAGCCTTAAAATGGTTTGAAACTAGTTTCTTTATATTTCTGTTGAGATTGGTCATGGCATTGTAGCTGGTATGTTCCAATACAATCACTACTAAATCATCTTCTGGATATTGAGTTAACGAAGTACTAAAGCCATTCCACTTTCCATGGTGGTAAATAATAGGATCTTTATCTTTTGAAGTCCCTAATCTAAAACCAAAACCATAAGGAACCTCGCGGTTGTAAACAGTTTTCCCTTTTGAATACATAAGGTCCATTGATTCTTTGCTAAGCAATTTTCCATTATTAAGACCAAGAATCCACTTGTATAAGTCCTTACTCGTAGAATAAACATTTTTGTCTCCCGTAATGGCGTCATTTACTGTTCCTCCGATGGGAATGTGTCTCCATCCCCTGTAAAGTCTGTATCCCATTAATTGACCTTCTTTTACCGGGGCATTCTCGAAACTATATACAAAAGAATCGTCCATGTTCAGAGGTTCAAAAACTTCAGACTGCATGAATTCTGCAAAAGGCTTTTTAGAGACCTTTTCAACGATAGAGGCTAAAACAAAATATGCGGTATTCGAATAATCAAAATTTCGACCAGGTCTAAAGAAGCGCTCCACATTTGTTTCTGCTAATAAGTTCATCATCTCTTTATTTGTTGGTGCTTTTTCTTTTTCCCACTTGTGTTCAGCTAACCAGAAATATTTTGGTAAACCAGCAGTGTGATTTAAAAGGTGAGTAATGGTTACATCTTTATAAGGAAAATCAGGAAAGTAGACTGTTACAGAATCGGTCAGTTTTAATTTTTCACGTTCCTTAAGAAGCATAATGGCAGCTGCCGTAAATTGTTTACTTACCGAAGCTAGTTGAAAGATTGACGAATCCGAAATACTTTCTTTTTTCCTGAAATCTGCATATCCGATATGGTTATTGTAGATGATTTTTCCTTTGTGAGCTACGAGTAAAGAACCGTGAAAATCATGTCGCTTATTAATTCTAGCCATTAAAGAATCCAATTTTTTAGAAACTGTTTGAGTAGCTGTTTTCGGATAAAAAGAAACGGTGTTTTTAGGATTTTCTATTTCGGCAGAATTTTCTTTTACTGCGGATGTTGGAATTTTTTTTGGGGTGTCAACATGTTTGGTGCTTAGTACAAAACTGCTGAATATAACAACCAATAGTGCGATCGTGTATTTTAAATAGTTCTTCAAACTTAATGCTAGGGTTTAGTGCGCAAATTACTATTAGTTGTAAATTTTTCAAAGGACAACTTAAATTTTAACGTTAATTTTAATACTTTATGATATGTATTTGCAAAAAATCGTTGTAATTCATTGATAATTAAATAATTAAAACAGCTAGTATTCTTTGAGCTGGCATCAATATAGCTTAATTATTGTGGTAATAATCCATGGCAACAGTAGCTTTATTTGAATGGTCAAACAATGTAGCATTATCCCAGTGCGATCCAACACCCCAAAGTGTTTCGCAAGTTGAACTGACCCAAGCTGGTTCCCAGTAAATTAAACCATGACCATTAGAGGCGATTATAATTTCTTCCAGTTTTTTCAAATAGTTTAATTGTCCCGTCGGACTCATTTCATATCCTTCTATTAAAGCGTCTTCACCTAAAATATTTCCGGCGGTATCATTGTTTTCCAGTGTCCAAGGATATGCCGTTTCAACGATCATTAGTTTTTTTTCATAGGTAGTAACGAGTGAATCCAGAGCTTGTGGTAAATTTTCAAATTTGTATTGTGACCATTTTGGATAGTATGAAAGTCCGATCCAGTCAAAATCGCTCACATTATTTTCTGTTGCTTGTTTAAACCACCACAAAGCATTTTCAGGTTGGGCAATATGCAACATGACTCCTATTTTCTGATTGAAGTTTTTGGAAGCATCTCTGACTGCTTTGATACCACTATTCAAAAGATATGAATTACGATCCCAGTTTATTGGCCATTCCAATTTATCTCCCTGACAAATCATGGAGTTGATTTCATTACCTACCTGTACAATTTCCGGTAGTAAATTCTTTTGCTGAAGGGTTGAAAGCACCTTGTAAGTGTAATTGTAAATAGAGTCTCCTAACACTTCTTTATTGTCTATCTGAGCTTCCCATGCTTTTGGAATTTTCTGTTTATGTGGATCAGCCCAGGTGTCTGAATAATGAAAATCAAGCAGTACTTTCATGTTCTGTGATTTTGCTCTTTGAATGGATTTTTCTACATCCGTATAAGTGCTATAAGCCGTCCAGTGCGGAGTATGCCATATGCGGAATCGAACTAAATTGGCTCCTGAATTTTTGAAAATAGTATAAGGATCTTCCTGCTTACTATTCTGATTGTAATAGATAACACCGCAATCCTGAACTTCATTGACATAGGACAGGTCTGCTCCCCTATAAAAAGTGATTAATTCTTCAATAGATTCTGTTGAAGTCGTATCATTTTTGCAACTAAAAGTTAGGAGTAACAATAAGACATAAAGCAGGGGATACCGCATTTGAAATTTTTAGTCAAAGATACCCTATTTATAAATGAAGGATGCGTTCAAATAAAAAAATCCGGTAAGTTTATTACCGGATTTTAGTAAGAGATTTAAAAGAAATTAGTCTCTTTTTAGAATGTCTTCAATACGGTCATCAATATCTTGTAGGTGGTATTTTCTTACAGTATTGCTTGTTGCACCAGCTGCATTTCTTGCATCTCTTTGAATTCGTTTCAATTCCCCTCTCACCATAGCAGTGATATCAGATTGGTTCATTGTAACAGATGTAGTTTTCATGTATGAATAAGTATTCCTAGCACTCAAGTCCTTAGCGTCGTTTAATAAGTAGTCTAAACGCTCTACATGGGCTCTTTGCAGGTTTCTTCTATACGTATCGATTTTTGCTCCGGTTCTCAATTCAGACCAGATACCAGATCTTAAATCGTACATCATCTGACGTAAAGTATAAGCTGATGAGCCGTTCAGAGTTTCGTTTTCGATTAGACGCATCATTCTTGGCGGACTTAAAATATTGTTTAAAGTTCTTGCCTGCACACCTCTTATGCGCTCGGTAACCCCAGCCCATTCAGTTTTGCTAATTAAATTTTTATCGATTAACCAACTAGGAGTGTTGAACAATTGCGATTGTACAAAATCCATTGCTTTTTGCTGGTGCCCTTTAGAAACGTAGGTATAAACAGCACCTTCTTGGTCAGTGGTTTTGTAATTTTCATATACTCCACCGATGTTAGAAGAAACATGCCCCATATATCGGTTAAATTGTGAAACAACATGACCATACATTTCATTCATATCAGAATAGGTTTCACCTGGTTTAGTAGCCCAATCTTCAAGATTTTGCATGATTATTTTTAGATTAGAAATCCCGTAAGCTGAAGCTTTCATTGCATCATCTCCTAAGTCTTCAGTTTGAGAACTTGGATCTACAACATCACCAACTTGCTGGTGTCCGAATCTGTACCATGGGTCACCTGCGTGTTCCATAACCCATCCATTCAAAGTTTCTTTTTCATCTACTGCTGTTTCAGCATCAAGAATAGGACGGTATCCCCATGAAATTGCATACTTGTCGTATACCCCAATATTAGGCATCATAGCCACATCTGTATCTCCAGGTTGAGCAACATAGTTGAAACGCGCGTAGTCCATAATTGATGGGGCAGTTCCATATTTCTTTGTAAATGTAGCTGAACGTAATGAGTCCACTGGGTAGGCAGCACTTGACCCCATGTTGTGTGGTAGTCCTAAAGTATGGCCTACCTCATGAGAAGAAACGAACTTGATTAATTCTCCCATTACTTCATCTTTGAATCCAACGCTTTGAGCTTCAGGATTGATTGCAGCAGTTTGAACAAAGAACCATCCTTGTAACAAGCTCATTACATTGTGATACCAGTTGATGTCCGATTCTAAGATTTCTCCAGAGCGAGGATCGTTTACATGAGGTCCGTTAGCATTTGGAATTGGGGAAGCTAAATAGCGAACAACAGAATAACGGATATCTTCTGGGCTGTACTCAGGGTCTTCTTCAGGTGTTGGTGCATCTTTAGCTATAATCGCATTTTTGAAACCGGCAGCTTCAAAAGCAACTTGCCAGTCTTCAATTCCTTCCTTAATGAATGGCCTCCATTTTTCTGGAGTTGCAGCATCAATATAATATACAATAGGTTTTTTAGGTTCAACTAATTCACCTCTTTTAAACTTCTCTATATCTTCATCTTTAACTTCTAACCTCCAGCGGTTTAGAAAAGTTACTTGCTTACTTTTTTGAGCTTCGTTTCCATAGTCTGTTTGAGTTGTGGTAAACCAACCAACACGTTGGTCGAAGTATCTTCTCTTCATTGGTTCTTTCGGAAGTAATACAATTGAAGCACTCATTTCAACCGAAACAGTACCTGTACTTGAGTTTGATGGAGGTGCACCTGCAGCATAGGTTTTTACATGACGAATTTCAATGTTATGGGGAAAACTATTCACACTTTCGATAAACGATTTTTTAGTGTCTAAACGAGTAATTTTATATCCTTTTCTAGTACTATCAGGCAAGCCTAAAAACTTAATATCTGTACTAAACAGTTCAGTAACATCAATTACTACGGCTGAGTGATGGTGATTAAATGCTTTGATATCGAAGGTAAAAAGTACCGGTTCGAAATTTGAATTTACAACAGCTTCATGTACAGGTAAGTTTTCGTCGGCAACAATATTGTGAGAGACCATTCTTAAAACGACTTTCTTTCCTTTAATTTGCCATCTCAAGACCTGTGTATTTGCTTTTTGACCTCCAAAAGTTCTATTGTTGTTTACGTTTTTAGCAATTCTACTCACCATTAACAATTCGCGATCGAATAGCGAATCAGGAATTTCGAATAAATATTTGTCTCCTATAGTGTGAATTTTAAATAATCCATCATCAGTTTTGGCATCTTTAGTAACCACTTTAGCATAAGGAAGAGGTTCTCCTTTTTTAGGTTTTGGTGGTGGGGCTGGAGCTACAGTCGCTTCCTTTTTCGATTTTTTGTTTTTGCGTTGCGCATCAGCATCCATTGTTGTTCCGAAAACAAAAAATAATGTTAGCAGAGCAGTTATGTAATTCTTGACCATTTTAAGTAAAAAGTATTTGATTAAATAAAAGCCCTAAATTACTATTTGATGTATCGGATACTCTTAAAATATTGTTAAAGAAAAATCCGCCAAACCTAAGTTTAGCGGATTCTGAAAATGATTTTTTCTGAGGTATTTTTTATGAAGTTTTCTTCAATTTTTTTTGGATTTTTTTGATAGCTGACTCAATTGATTTTTCAGGTTCAATAACATTGTATTCTCCCCAAAATTCTGGGTCTGAGAATCCACTGGCTTCATCACTTAAAATTATAGAGCGTCTTAAGCGTTCTTTGCGCTCGATTTCTGTTTCATCTGAAATTTTCCCCCAGTCCGTAATCGCCATTTCTATAGTGCTGTAATAAATGGAGTTAAATAATTTTCGATCCCAATTCACTTTGAAACCTAATTCAATGCGACTATATCCATAATACCATTTGCCATCTTTAACTCTGTAATCTACCTGATATTGGGTATGGATAGGTGTGACTTTCGCTTTATTTGGTTTTTTAATTACGAAAATACGACTTGCTTTTTCCTTATCGTCCAAATTCATTTGGAACAGTGCTTTTGTTAAAGCATAGGTATTTGCATCAATATATAAAGTTCCATAATATAGAGGTTCATCTATATGAGCCTTTTGTTTGAAGCCCACTACATATATAGGACGGTTATCTATTTTTGTCGAATTCTTCAATGTAAAGTTGTATTGTTCAAAAATCTCATCAGTAAAGAAAGTTGATGGATTCTTGATGATATCTAAAAATAGGGTGTTAAATGGTCCTCCTTTTAATTTAAGCGCAATGGTATCTAGTTTGCTGTAATCAGTGCTTTTTCGTGCTTTATATAATTTCATCAAATCATTTCGGCTATTGGTATACGCTTGTTTATTTATATCCACAACAGCTTCAGATAGTGAAACGTAGGTTCTTCGTTTTTTTATCGTTTCCCTATAGAAGGCCGTCATTGATGTTTCAAAGTCGAAATAATTATCTCCTCTCTTTCTTAACATTTCTCGAATAAGAGAATTAGGATCTTTAAATGACACCTTCACTTCATCGAGTTCTTCTATATAGGTTTCCAGTTTAATTATCACTTCTTCACCGAGCATATCGGAAAGGTTCATTACTTTACTGGTATATCCTAAGAAAGAGATGGTTACTTGAGAAGTATTCAAGCGATGTGGGACTTTCAATAAGAACTTTCCTTGGGTATTTGTAATTGTACTGATATTCGTATTATTCACTGAAATAGTGGCAAATACGAGTTCTTTTTTTGTTTTTGCATCAATTACTTCACCTCTGTATTCGTCGTAAGAAACGGTGTCTTTTGCAATATAATTTGTAGCTAAGAGGTCTGAAGAATAACCTACTAAAAAGGTCAAAAATAAAACAAAGTTCAAACCTTTATTCAAGCTGAGTTTATGATGTAATGTTTTCATAGTGACAGGTGCTTTAGTTCATTGGAAATGGATTTAAACTACAAGTTACAAATTATATGATTAAAAAAGAGTGATTTATCTTCTGTGACAATTTTTAACAGGTTTTTAAGAGAAATTTCTAAAATCCTTTGAATGCCAGAAGTACCAATCCTAGTCTTGCAACTATTCCTAGACCTATTGCTCCGGCCCCAACTTTTGCGCCTGTAGAAGCATTTTGATTATTTTTCATTATCAATTGCTATGTTCAATGAATAAGTAGAAGAATTATAGATGTTACAACTTTGCAAGAAAAACAGAAGGGTTAAGAAAAGGAAAATGAAGCAAGAAAGGGCTAGTTTCATAAGAAGTTAATTTTTGTTATGAAAACAGATATTGTTTTTTTGTAGATTATTTGAATTCATAAAAGTAAAATACTCCTATGATCTTGATTTCATAATCTTTATGAACTAGAAACCAACTAGAATGGTACATTATCATTGCTATAATCCACTGAAGGAAAATCCTGAATATTTCGAACAATTTAAAAATCATGTCAATGGACCTTTTAGTGCTTCTACGTAAGGGGATGCATATTATATATGGAATGATAAGGTTGCAGTGCATATCGGATTGAAAATTTCGGAATTCGACCCTATACACGCGAGTGATGAGATGCTCAAAATATTGAAGAATCATAATTTTGACCATGCTTCCTGTAACGAATTACGCGCAACATTCTATTCAATTGGGACCATAATGCATCAATTGAAGAATAATGTATTTATGAACGTAATTTAAAGGATTTAAATTCTTGGAAAATCAACACTTATAATAAAATTAAGCCGATTTGAGCAAGTAATACATGTTATGAATTCTATGAGTTTGTATAAGCTTTTTTGAAAATATTGAAAACGTAAATATTAGGGAAGTAAAGAAAATTAAGAATGTCAACAACATTGAAAGCTTATTAAAATAAAACAAAGTACCATTTATTCTATAAAAGAAACCTTTTATTCTATAAAAAAAACCTTTTATGTATTGCAGTATGCTAAAATTTACTATATTTAAACACCTCATTAATAGAGGTATAAGACTTTAAACTAACTAAAAAACTTACCGAATGAAAGCATTGTTTTATGTTTTTGTGCGCCTTCCGATAGTTTCCTTTAAGGCGTTTAAAATTTCTGAAAGATCACATAGTAAAGTCAAAGTTGATAAGTTGGTAGTTTCTGAAGAACCCAACTGTGAAAAGTTAGGCGTTGCGGCTGGAATAGCTATGTTTTGGGATGCAATTTTTAAAACTCATATTCAAAACGACTATGCGAGTCATATTTTCACATCGCTTACAAAAAATCTATCATGTTTTGAACAATTCAAGAGTCATGTTAGAATATTCTCGGGGACTAAAACCGAAGGAAATGATGAAAATGAAGGGATGTATTTGAAAGATTTTCATAATGGACTAAAAATTTAGTATTCTGATTTTTAGACATTATTAAGGACACCCTTCTGGTGTTAGAAGAGCCTCGAGTAGATCAGGCTGCATGAAACAAATTAATTACTACACTCTATTTTATGAAGAACATAGTTATATACCCGTAACTCTGTTGTAAAACTGAATTGTGAATGTAATTCTGGTTACTTTTTATGAGCTCAAAATCAGAACTTTAACAAAAATAAATCTCGGTGTTATGAAGAAAATTTTATTTATGTTATTTTTTATTGGTCAATCAATATTTGGTCAACATGTGGAAAATGATACAATCATGAATACGCAAGAAATACAACAATTTCAACCAGATAGAAAGCTTTTAAATGCAGAACTTTGGACACGTGTTTCTCCCAATCGGTTCGAGTGCAGGTTTTTAAGACTGGCTGTAGAATTGAGAGGTTATCAGTATCATTTGGTAGAAATGGATGGCAATAAAAGAATTTTAATTTCAAGTAGCGATTATAAGGTGATAACAAATGCCATATTGAAGCTTACACTGAATGAAACACCAAATTTTAGCGCAATAGGCATGGAATAATTTCCTAATTAAAATGAGTGCTAGGTAAGAGTTGATTTAAACCTTCGAAATTATCAATTATTTGATTAAAAAGAATTGAATTGTCTTGTTTTAAAACTTTTAGTACGTTTTAAAAAACTCTCGAAATAAATCAATCCATAAATTATTAAAATAGGTTTGTAATAATGTAATCGTTTAATTTACTTATATTTAAGTACTCTGAAGGCTGTAATTAATTTTATTCATTAACAAAAAATAACCAAATGAAAACAATGAACTATCTAATGGTCTGCGCACTGGCGATATCATTAGTTGCTTGTAATCAAGCCGAAAAATCAGAAGAAAAAGAGCAAATTGTCGAAGAAGTTAAAGTTGAAAAAGTAGTCGAAAAAGAAAAGACTATTTATGAAAAACTTGGAGGAGCAGAGGGAGTTTCTGCAATAGTAGATGATATAGTAGAGACGCATCTTCAAAATGAGCATATTAGTCATTACTTCGCTCCATTAAAGGAAGATCCTGAATATTTTGAGCAGTTTAAAGACCATGTTAAAGCATTTCTCAGTACTGGAACTGGAGGTGATGTTGAATACAAAGGGAGAGATATGGTTGGAACACATAAAGGATTAAAAATTTCGGAATCTGATTTCATGCATGCTATTGATGATATTTTATTGGTGCTCGATAATCACAAAGTAGATAGAGCATCAAGAAATGAATTACTAGCGACTTTATATTCCATGAAAGGTGCAGTAATGCATCAATAATTTGACGTCAAAACCATTCGATTAAATGTAATGTAGGTTACCTTTATTAATTTTAAAATTAGTAGCTTCAGTATAAATATTGTAGCTATGAAGGTAATGTTTATATTGTTTTGTTTAAGTATCTCTTCTTTATTTGGTCAGACAGTAGCAAAAGATTCTATTGTTGAAAGTCAGGAAATATTGGAGTTTCAACCTGTAAAAAATCTTTTCGATGAGAGTAGGTGGACGCGCGTTTCAGCAAATAGATTTGAATGCAGATTTTTGAGGCTGGCAGTTGAATTAAAAGATTTTCAATATCACCTAATTCAAATGGACGGTGATAAAAAGACCTTAATTTCACATGAAAGTTATAAGGTTATAACAAAAGTAATAATTAATTTAACCTTAAATGGTAGGGCTAACTTAGGGTTACATGATATGGAAGAAATTCAATAAGGAAAATTCAAGGTTACAAACTAGAAAGCAGATTAATTAGTGTAATTTCTTTTTTCGTTTTTAAGATTTATTTAAAGCTGTATATAATTTTATTTTCTGCTCTTTCCCTTTTAATTTGCATTGTCCGATATACGTGAATTGAATTTGATTATTAGGGTTTAATTTTTCATATACAGGTTCTGAAATGAGACATTCTACCTTGTATTGATGGCACATACTCTCCATTCTAGATGTTGTGTTCAGTACATCGCCTGTAAAAAATATTTCCTTCTTTAGAACTCCTATTTCACCGATGACAACTGTACCCATATGTATACTGGCTTTAAACTTAGGGATAAGATTAAATTTTTTTTCATACTTATTGGAGAGTTTTTCAAATGTTTCTTTTAGACTAAAGAAACATTTGAGACAGTTATTGTTTTT
>CAXQVI010000029.1:0-132416 GCA_964227255.1 Flavobacteriaceae bacterium | reverse complement strand
AAATTGAAGAGATTTCGAAAATCTACAAAGACGCAGCAAACTTCTTGTACTTAGGTAGAGGATTCAATTTTCCTGTAGCTCTTGAAGGTGCATTAAAACTGAAAGAGATTTCTTACATCCATGCTGAGGGCTATCCTGCTGCTGAAATGAAGCACGGACCAATAGCATTAATTGATGAATCAATGCCAGTAGTTGTGATTGCTACAAGAAAAGGTCATTATGAGAAAGTTGTGAGTAACATTCAGGAAATCAAATCCAGAAATGGTAAAATCATTGCAATTGTTACTGAAGGTGATGAAACAGTAAAAGAAATAGCGGACCATGTAATCGAGATTCCAGAAACTGAAGAAGCATTTACACCTTTACTAACAACAATTCCGTTACAATTACTTTCATACCACATCGCTGTTATGAGAGGGTGTAATGTTGATCAGCCGAGAAACTTAGCAAAATCAGTAACTGTAGAATAGTTACCATATGTATAAAAACAAAAGAGCCTCCAAATGGAGGCTCTTTTGTTTTACTATAATTGTGTCTATGTAAAAAGCAATTTTATGTTCGAAGCAAACAATTTTACAGCAATTGCTAATAAAATTACTCCAAATACCTTACGCACAATTTTAATCCCATTTTCACCTATGAGTCTTTCAATTTTTGAAGATGTCTTTAATACCACATACATAAAAATCATATTTAACACAATTGCAATCGCAATGGTCGTTGCATCATATTCCGCTCGAAGTGATAAAATGGATGTCAAACTACCAGGACCAGCAATCAACGGAAACGCTAATGGAAAAACTGAGGCTGTAATTGGATTGGTATCTTCTTCTTTATACAATGAAATCCCCAAAATCATTTCCAAAGCCAAAAACAATAGAATTAAAGAACCTGCAACAGCAAAAGAGTTCACATCAATTCCAATTAGGTTTAATATGCTTTTTCCTAGAAACAAAAATGAAATCATAATAACACCCGCAACCAAACTCGCTTTTTCAGATTGAATATGTCCGGCTTTTTTTCTCAAGTCGATAATGATTGGAATATTTCCAACGATATCAATTACAGCAAACAACACCATTGTTACTGTAAAAATCTCTTTAACGTTCAGCGCCATAAGAAGTTAATTTAAATTTGGCTGCAAATATAGTATACTTTTTATTACTGACGATGCAAGTTAAAAAAATCGTATTTTTGCCACATGTTTCAATTAGGTAAAACTCTGGTTTCTGAAGACGTTTTAGAAAGGGAATTCGTCTGTAATTTAGCTGCCTGCAAAGGTAAATGTTGTATCGACGGAGAGGCAGGAGCACCTCTTGAAGAAGACGAACTACATACCCTTATGGAAATTTACCCTCATGTAAAACCATTACTGCGTCCGGAGGGCGTAAAAGCGATTGAGGATCAAGGGCTATTTATCACCTCTGAAGGAGAATACGAAACACCACTCATTAATGAACGAGATTGCGCCTATGTTATTTTCGATGAAAATGACACCGCAAAATGTGGAATTGAAGAAGCTTATAATCAAGGTAAGATCGATTGGAAAAAACCTATTTCCTGTCATTTATATCCTGTTCGCATCATGGATTACAGTGAATTTTCTGCTGTAAATTATCACAAATGGCCAATTTGCGATGATGCGTGTGTATTAGGAAAAGAATTGCAAGTTCCTGTTTACAAATTTGTCAAGGAGGCACTGATACGTAAATATGGTTCCGACTGGTATGAAGAGCTTGAACTCGTTGCTCAAAACTATAAGAAATAGTTTATATTTAAGGTGCTTTTTTTTCAATTTTCAGCTCGAAAAGCCTTTTGGTAAGGGGTTTTTGGGAAACTCAAGTAAATCAAGGGCTCACAAATTCAATCCTCTATAACTACCTGATTTTTAATATTTAAGACCTCTTTGTCGGCTTTAAAAAATTTAAAGTTTTGTTAAAAACTTCGCTTCAAATGTGAATAAGTGACCTTTTTTTATCTCCCTTTTTTTTCAATCTTTGTTAACCAAGATTCACAACAATTTAACTTAAAGAACCCTACTAAGAACCTAACTAATGGCTCAGAAAGAACCAATTCTACAGGAAAATAAAGACCGATTTGTAATTTTTCCAATTCAACATCACGACATTTGGGAGTGGTATAAAAAGCAAGAAGCAAGTATCTGGACAGCTGAAGAGATTGACCTTCAGCAAGATATTATTGACTGGGAAAACAAGCTTTCTGATGATGAAAGGTACTTCATCAAACACATTTTAGCGTTTTTTGCAGCATCCGATGGAATCGTTAATGAAAACCTTGCAGAGAACTTCGTCAGTGAAGTGCAATATACAGAAGCTAAATTTTTCTATGGTTTTCAAATCATGATGGAAAATATTCATTCTGAAGTGTATTCTTTATTAATTGACACCTATGTCAAAAATGAGAACGAAAAGAATGAGTTGTTCAAGGCTATCGAAGTTTTTCCTGCAATTAAAAACAAAGCAGAGTGGGCGCTTAAATGGATTGATAGTCCGAGTTTTGCAGAGCGATTAATCGCTTTCGCAGCGGTGGAAGGAATCTTTTTCTCAGGTAGTTTCTGTTCAATTTTCTGGTTAAAGAAAAGGGGATTACTTCCTGGGTTGACTTTTTCAAATGAATTAATTTCTCGAGATGAAGGATTGCACTGTGATTTCGCAGTTCACCTTCACAACAATCATATAATAAATAAAGTACCGAAGGAACGTATCACTGCAATTCTTGTGAATGCATTGGATATTGAACGTCAGTTCATTACTGAATCTCTGCCTGTAAGTCTAATTGGAATGAATGCCAAATTAATGACGCAGTACCTAGAGTTCGTAACAGACAGACTATTAACTGAATTTGGGTGTGACAAGGTGTACAATGCAACCAATCCATTCGATTTTATGGAAATGATCTCTTTAGAAGGAAAGACAAACTTCTTCGAAAAAAGAGTTTCTGAATACCAAAAGGCTGGAGTAAAAAGCGGAGGTACAGGTGACATTAGCTTTGACGCTGATTTTTAACAATAAACCAACCGAACCCCAATATAAATTAAACGCACCCCACGTTTGATTTAAGTTTTTATGGTGAAAAGCAACGTACTTTTCAACCAATAAACAATTTAACTAACTAATAAACCACGTATAACTCATGTTTGTACTTAAAAGAGACGGAAGAAAAGAGCCTGTGATGTTCGACAAAATCACAGCACGCGTAAGAAAATTATGTTACGGCCTTAATAATTTAGTCGACCCAGTAAAAGTTGCAATGCGTGTAATCGAGGGACTTTATGATGGTGTTACGACTTCCGAACTTGATAATTTGGCCGCAGAGACTGCTGCTACTATGACGGTACAACATCCGGATTATGCTCGTTTGGCAGCAAGAATTGCTGTTTCAAATTTGCATAAAAACACTAAGAAGTCGTTCTCAGAAGTAATGTCAGACCTGTACAACTATGTGAACCCAAGAACAGGGAAAAAGGCTCCTTTGCTATCTGATGAAACTTATAAAGTTATCATGGATAACGCGGCTACTCTAGATTCAACCTTGATCTATAACCGTGATTTTGGATATGATTATTTCGGATTTAAAACCCTTGAACGCTCTTATTTATTAAAAATTAATGGTGAAATCGCGGAAAGACCTCAACACATGCTAATGCGTGTGGCGATTGGAATTCATCAGGATGATATTGCTGAAGCAATCGAAACCTACGAGTTGATGTCGAAGAAAATCTTCACCCATGCAACTCCAACTTTATTCAATGCCGGAACTCCAAAACCTCAAATGTCTTCTTGCTTCTTATTACAAATTCAAGATGATAGTATTGATGGTATATACGACACCTTGAAACAAACGGCAAAAATTTCTCAGTCAGCTGGTGGAATCGGACTTTCTATTCACAACGTAAGAGCTACAGGATCTTATATTCGAGGAACGAATGGAACTTCAAACGGAATTGTTCCAATGTTGAAAGTCTACAATGATACGGCTCGTTATGTGGACCAAGGAGGTGGAAAGCGCAAGGGATCATTCGCGATTTATATGGAGCCTTGGCATGCTGACGTATTCGATTTCTTAGATTTAAGAAAGAATACCGGTAAGGAAGAAATGAGAGCAAGGGACTTATTCTATGCTATGTGGATTCCTGATTTATTTATGAAACGAGTTGAAGAAAATGGAGATTGGACATTAATGTGTCCAAATGAATGTCCTCATTTATTCGATACCTATGGAGATGAGTTCGAAAAATTATATACAGGCTATGAGGAACTTGGTAAAGGAAGAAAAACAATCAAGGCTCGTGAATTATGGGAGAAAATTTTAGAGGCTCAAATTGAAACGGGGAACCCTTACATGTTGTACAAAGATGCAGCAAACAGAAAATCGAATCAAAAAAACTTAGGAACGATCCGTTCATCAAACTTGTGTACGGAAATTATGGAATACACTGCCAAAGATGAGGTCGCTGTATGTAACCTGGCATCTATTGCGATTCCAATGTTTATTGAAGAAAATGAAAAAGGCGAAAAATTCTTCAACCACCAAAAACTATTCGAAGTAACCAAAAAGATTACCAGAAACCTTGACACCGTAATTGATCGTAATTACTACCCTGTAAAAGAAGCTGAAAATTCAAATTTCCGTCACAGACCAATTGGTCTTGGAATTCAAGGATTGGCTGATGCGTTTATCATGCTGCGCATGCCTTTCACCAGTGAAGAAGCCAAATTATTAAATAAAGAGATTTTTGAAACCATTTATTTTGCCGCAGTAACTTCCTCAATGGAAATTGCGAAAGCCAAGGAACCATATTCTACTTACAAAGGGTCTCCAATATCTGAAGGAGATTTCCAATTTAATTTATGGGGTGTTTCTGAAGATGATTTAAGCGGAAGATGGGACTGGAAAGGATTGCGTAAGAATATTAAAAAGCATGGAGTTCGAAACTCACTATTAGTCGCTCCAATGCCAACAGCTTCAACATCACAAATCCTCGGAAACAATGAAGCCTTCGAACCATATACTTCCAATATTTATACAAGACGTGTATTAAGTGGAGAGTTCATTGTTGTGAATAAACATTTACTAGAAGACCTAGTTGAGCTAGGACTCTGGAACAATGCAATGAAAGAAGAAATCATGCGTGCAAATGGATCGATTCAACACATTGATGTAATTCCACAAGATCTAAAAGAACTGTATAAAACAGTTTGGGAAATGAGTATGAAAGATATAATTGATATGTCTCGTCAAAGAGGGTACTTTATCGATCAATCTCAATCGCTAAACCTATTTATGCAAGATGCCAATTACTCGAAACTAACTTCTATGCACTTCTATGCGTGGAAATCAGGATTAAAAACTGGCATGTATTACTTGAGAACCAAGAGTGCTGTGAACGCAATTCAATTTACGCTTAGCAATGAGAAAAAAGTTGAAGACGAACCTCTAACTCCGGAAGAGTTAAAAGCAATGTTAATTGCTTCTCAAAACAATCCGGACGATTGTGAAATGTGTGGATCTTAAGAAATTAAGGAGTAAATTAGAGTCAACCCAAAGTAAAACCCAGAGTTTCAATACTCTGGGTTTCTCTTTAATAACAATCAAAAAATGTTGTACATTTATTAGCGCAAAAGAACACTTAAGGTTACCAATTCTTAACATTAATTTAATATTCAACCTATCATTTGAAATTACTTTTGCATCAAATTATATTATAACTTAGAATGGAAAGTATTTATTTATTAATGCTCGTTGCCCTTACAGCTCTGGCGGTCATTGACCTTGTAGTTGGTGTAAGTAACGATGCGGTAAATTTCTTAAACTCAGCTATTGGATCAAAGGCTGTTTCTTTAAGAACCATCATGATCGTAGCAAGTTTCGGTATTTTTATTGGAGCTGTTTTTTCAAGTGGAATGATGGAAGTAGCTCGTAAGGGAATATTCGTCCCTAGTGAGTTTTATTTCAATGAAATCATGATCATTTTTATGGCCGTGATGATTACCGATGTTATCCTGTTGGATTTATTCAATACTTTAGGGATGCCTACTTCAACAACAGTCTCTATTGTATTCGAATTATTAGGGGCGGCAGTTGCCATGGCATTGATTAAAATTGGAAGTTCAGATTCACAAACTGCAGCTGATTTAGGCCAATACATCAATTCTGAAAAAGCATTACTTATTATTTCAGGTATCCTTCTGTCTGTCGTTGTGGCCTTTTCTATTGGAGCCATAGTGCAGTACATTTCAAGATTGGTATTCTCTTTTCACTACGAAAAGAAATTGAAATATTTCGGAGCTATTTTCGCAGGTCTTGCGTTGACTGCAATCTTGTACTTCATTATTATGAAAGGATTGAAAGGAACTCCTTATTACAAAGACATTAAAGGTGTCATTGAAGGAAATGAGATGTACATCATGGGCGCGAGTTTTGTCTTATTGACGGTACTCTCGCAATTATACATGACAATCACCAAAAAGAACATACTGATTCCAGTAATTATCGTTGGAACATTTGGTCTTGCATTGGCCTTTGCAGGAAACGATTTGGTAAACTTTATTGGTGTGCCTATTGCCGCTTTAAATTCTTATGAAGCATGGTCTGCTTCAGGAATGGCAGCAAATGAATTCGCTATGGGAGTGCTTGCTGAAAAAGTGCCTGCTCAACCAGTATTGTTATTCATTGCTGGTGGTATTATGGTAGTAACTTTATGGTTTTCTAAAAAGGCAAGGACTGTTGCAGATACAGAAATCAACTTAGCGCGTCAGGGTGAAGGTCATGAGAAATTTGAACCTAACAACCTTTCAAGAGCTATTGTTCGTGCAACTGTTGGAATGAGTAATGCAGTGAATTATATTTTGCCTAAGTCAATGAATCAAAAAATCGACAAGCAATTCGAAAAACCTGTTTTAAATATTTCAAAAGACAAAGCCTACGAACTACCCGCGTTCGATATGGTAAGAGCGTCTGTGAATTTAATGGTTGCAGGAATTTTGATTTCAATTGCAACTTCATACAAATTACCACTTTCTACAACCTATGTGACTTTTATGGTGGCTATGGGGACTTCTTTAGCTGATAAAGCCTGGGATAGAGAAAGTGCTGTATACCGAGTAGCTGGGGTTGTAAATGTAATTTTAGGTTGGTTTGGAACTGCACTTATTGCATTCATTGCGGCAGGTACATTTGCTTACCTCATCCATTTAGGAGGAGCTTTAGTGATTGGGTTACTTTTATGTTTAGTAGTTTTCTTATTAGTGAGAAGTTACTTATCACACAAAAAGAAATCTTTAGAAAAGAAAGAACAACGATTCATGGCAAGAGCTGAATTAATCACGATTAACGAGGTAATTAATGAAAGTTCAAACCACATTTCAGAGGTAGTTGTTCGCGTAAATAAATTATATACGAATGTAGTAAACGATTTAGCACGTCACGATTTAAATAAATTACAAAAGACGGGTAAACACGTTAAAAAATTAAAAGCTGAAATCAGCGCTCTTAAAGATGATGTTTTCTACTTCATCAAATCATTAGACGATTCATCTGTTGAAGCGAGTAGATTCTATATTATGGTACTTGGATACCTGCAAGATATTGCACAAAGTATTGAATATATCTCTGCTTCGGCTCACAAACACGTTAATAATAATCATAAGAATCTTAAGAAAAGTCAGGTTAATGACCTTAAACTTATTAATGATGAACTACAAGATCTTTTCTCTCAATTAGAAAAAGACTTTGCAGATAAAAACTTTGAGAATTTATTAACTATTATTGAAGCAAAGCAAGAGTTATTCAATCATGTTTCTAAGTCACTTGACAAACAAATTGCAAGAATCAGAACAGAAGAAACAAGTCCTAAGAATACTACATTATATTTTGGAGTCTTGTTAGAAACTAAAGATTTGATTTCTGCATTGATGAGTTTATTACAATTATACCATGACTTCCATATCATGAGTAATAACAATAATAATGCATAGATAAAAAATTAAAATAAATTTTAGACCTCCGTTTTACGGAGGTTTTTTTTGCATTAAACTCAATATTTTAAGGTCTTAGAGAAAATTGTTAGACTACTTAAAAAGTCGTCAGAAAAATATAATGTAAACTTAACGTTAAGAAATTGTGCCTTTTATGTAAAAAATATATATTTGGTTCAATCAGATCAAGATAAACACTTTAAAGCATTATAGAATATGAAGGCGATTTTAAGTTTAGCAATTATGTTATTCACATTAGTAACATTTGCACAGGAGCAAAAAGTAGAGTTCGAAAAAGCAGATAACAACTTGGTAAAAGCAACTTATTATTTTGCTGATAACAGCGATGTTGTTGAGCGCATAGGATTCTTTAACAAAGACAAGCAATTACATGGTACTTGGGTTACATTTAACCAAGCTGGAGAAAAGACAGCCGTTGCTAACTATGAAAACGGCAAAAAGCATGGAGAATGGCTTTATTATGCTGATGGAAAGGTGAAAGTTGTTATTTATGAATTCAACAAAATAACTGATGTTCAAACAAAAGACGTTGCGGTAAATTAACCACCTGTTACAATAACAAAAAAGGCGCTCAGTGAGTGCCTTTTTTGTTTTGTAGATAAAGGGTGTCAAAACAATAAGTTCATGTAACTAAAACCGTCTGAAAGCTTTATAATCATAATACTTTGAGATAAAAAAAGGGCACTCAATGAGCGCCCTTAAAATTTGGATGTTTGTGGAATAAACCGCATTAAAACGCCGTTTATTCCAGGTTGAAAATCATACGCATTTCATTTGTACAATTCACAACCCTAATTATTATAACTCAGCAGTTATCCAAGACCATCCAGATATATCAACTTGGACACCTGTATTGTAAGCCGCATCAGGATTCGCATCAACTCCATCAATTTGTACATTGCTTAAAGCTCCACCATCTCTCATATCTATATTTTTCTCATAACCTTCTAAATAAAGGTTTGTAATAGTTCCACCAGACTCTTTTTTGAACTGCAATGCAATTCCGCCTGTTGTTGAAATAGCAGTAACATTTTCAAATTGTGGATTGTTGTTTACTTTATCTCCTTCAAAAGCAGTTGAAAAACCTTCAATAGTATGTGAAATGTATGTGTTTATTAGTTTACCACTCCATCCTTCTGTCCAGTCAACCGCATCATCTTCAGTATTTTCCAGGTAAATATTTGTAGCAGAAACAGTACCTCCAAAGAATTCAACACCGTCATCAGCCCCATTAATTATTGCGATGTTTTCAACCACAGTTTGAGATCCCACCGCATAAAATGAAATTCCATTGTATTGAGATTCTGAATTAATTTGAGCTCCCGTTCCACGTATTACCAAATTCTTAATTGAACCTGAATTGTCTTCATTGTTGGTTCCTCCGTAGATGAATCCACCAACTTCAGCTTCAGCATTAACTCCTGCGGTTGTTTCAGCATCTCCACAGATAGTTAATCCACCCCAATCTCCTGGGTTTCCATTTGTTGAAGACATTACAACCGGATTTGATTCCGTTCCCTGAATGTCAATCATTCCTCCTTTTAAAACAGCGATGTAAACATCTACTCCTCCAGCTCTTGCCGAAATTTTGGTTCCTGATGGGATCGTCAGAGTTGCTCCCGGCTCAACGATATAGGAAGAAACCAATCTGTAGTTCTTTGAAGCATCTAAAGTACGGTCAGATGAAACTGACCCTTCCAAATCCACAATTTCTACTAATTCCGCATCTGCCCAAGGCCATTGTGAAGGATCTACCGTTGCTGGTGCATTGTAATTTTCCGAAGGATCAGCAGCCACTCCGTCAATAATTACATTTGTAAGTGAACCTCCGTCTCTCATATCAATAGTTTCATCATATCCAGATAATGATAATCCCGTAATTGTAGCTCCAGACTCTTTTTTGAACTGTAATGCAGTTCCTCCAACAGTTGAAACAGCCGTTAGATTATTAATTTTTGGATTTGCATTGTCCTTGTCAGCTTCAACGACAGTGGAAAAACCTGCAATCGTATTTTTTATATATGCATTGTCAATGGTTCCACTCCAACCCTCAGTCCAGTCGATAGAATCGTCTTCATTATTTTCCAAGTATATGTTTGTAACAGAAACTGTTCCTCCGAAAAATTCAACGCCATCATCTGCTCCATTCACAACAGAAATATTTTCAACTACAGTTCCAGATCCAACAGCATAAAAAGAGACTCCGTTATATTGAGATTCTGAATTAATTTGAGCTCCCGTTCCTTTGATTACCAAGTTTCTAATTGAACCTGAGCTATCTGCATCGTTGTTTCCTCCGTAGATAAAACCACCTACTTCAGCCTGAGCATCGACTCCAGCAGTTGTACTTGCATTACCACAGATTGTTAATCCGCCCCAATCTCCCGGGTTTCCGTTTGGAGAAGACATAACAACCGGACTCGTCTCTGTTCCGTTAATTCTAATATCAGCTCCTTTTAAAACTGCGATATAAACATCTGTTCCTCCATTATCAGCTTCAATCTGAGTTCCAGAAGGAATGGTAAGTGTAACACCTTCATTAACAATGAAAGATCCCGTAAGTCTGTAATTCGTGTTTGGATTTAGCGTGAAATCTTCATCCAGAGATCCCTGCATAATTCCTTCTCTTAAATTGTCAAGTACCGGATCAACAGGATTGATAATCGGGTCCGGATCATCAGGTGCACAACTTGCAATACCGATGGTTAAAACCGCTAAGGCTAAATTCTTTCCTAATAAGTTTAAAATAGATTTTTTCATTTTTAGTTTTTGTAATTAATTTGAGTTTTGTTCTACAAATGAACCACCCAAAAACAACCTAAAAGTTGTGTAAATGTTATTCAATTATTACGATTCAAATTGTTCTGTAAACTTTCAGTTAAAAGGTATATTTCATTCCTAAGGAAATATCAACCCCGTTTTTATAAGAGCTAACCAACTCATTTGTTTCAACCTGAGTAGGAATATCTCGAACCTTCTGAGTTTGCTCAATGGCAGGGTTTAACAAGTTTCTTCCTCTTAAATTCATGGAAAAACGATCGTTGATATCTTTCGTCAATACCAAGTCCATCGTGAAGAATCCTTTTTCAATAATTTCATCATTGTAAAGCACATCACTATTTTCAAAATCTTCCGGCGCTCCAAGAGCAAAGATTTTATCAGATGAGTAATTTCCGGTAAGTGTTGCTATAAATTCATTTTCTGCATTATTTGAAAAACTTAACGCTGCATTTAAAATGAAGTCAGATGCTCCTTGTAGATCAGATTCTGTCCTATTCGCATATTGGAATTCAGCCAATAAATCCTGATTAAACCACATTTTAGTAGCATTGAAGTTGAAATTCAAATTGGCATGCTCTTTATCTAAAAGTTCTAACCTGGTTTCAAATTCTAGTCCTACTACATTTGCTTCCTCTCCAGTATTTTCAAATAAGAAGTTTCCTGAAGACCCTCTTGTTTGAGCTAAGTTGATTGGGTCTTTAATATTCTTGTAAAATCCAGTAAGCGATACCAATTCCTTTGACGTTGGGAACATTTCCCATTTCAAATCGAAGTTTAAGTTGTGTGATTCCATCAACTCTGGGTTCCCTTTGGTAACGCGCCCTGTTGGAGAAACATATTCGAAAGGTGCTAATTCCTTAAATTCCGGTAAAGTAATGGTCTTACTAGCTGCAAAACGAAGTGCATGAACATCGTTGAATGTGTATTTCAAGTTTAAGCTTGGCAATACATTATTATAATCGTTTGTTGTTGTACCAACGCGACCTACGTAGTTGGCAACATCCCAAATCAGGTAAATCTGATCAGCCTCATAACGCAATCCTACATTCCCTGAGAATTTCGAGAATTCAAAATCCAAACTTGAATACGCTGCTAAAGCTTCCAATTCTGCATTGTATAAATCTGGTGCTCTTTCTCTTAAAATAAGTGATCCGCTGTCAAAGTTTTCCTGAGTAAATGCTACATCCAAATCGTCAATTGAACTTACCTGAAATCCTTTTGCTCTAACTCCGATGAATAACGAGTTAAAGTCACGCTCTTTATTACGGTAGTTTACACCTAAATTCAGTTTTAACGGATTCTCTCCTTCTGAGTTCAGTGTAATCTGATCTTTGATATATCCGTTTATCTCAGTATCTACAATCTTTTGATTCGACTTTCTTTGCTGAAAATCTCCAACGTGAGCAAACTGCACCGTGTTTTCATCTAAAATGTTAACCTCATTTCTGATTCGGTTTGGCTCAGCTGCCCAAACGTAATTGTATCCTAAAGCCCATGTCAATCTATTAGACTCTGAAAGGTCATGTGAACCTAATAACTGATTCACAATCATTCTCGTTTGCTTGATGTTCTGGTCACGAACAAATGCTCCTTCTTCCTGTGGATCCTGGTCAAAAACAAAGCCTTCTCCGTTTCTACCCTGTTCGTACACATTGTCGTTTGTCTTATTTACAAACAAAGTGTTGTAACTAATTTTATGATAATCACCAATGCGGTAGTTCAAATCAATTAAACCTGTCGTATTAATTTGAGTTCCGAAGTTTTCCACATCAGTAAAGGAATTATCCAATACATTTGAACGATACGACTTGAATAAGCCAGTTTGATATTCATAAGAAAAGTCCTGTCTGGCAGTTGCAAAAAGAGATAAATCGTTTCCAAATAATTCAAAACGTGTACCTCCTGCTAAGGACAAATTGAAGTTTAATGGAGTACTCAATTTATCAGTATTCCAGCTTTGACGTGTAATAGCATCTACAATAGCCAGGTCTTGAGTGTAAAATCCTAAAGTCTGGTTGTTGAATGCCTGAGATGTTCTGAAATTATTCCAAACATCACTTTTCATCACATTTGTATTCGATCCAACTCTCATTCCAATAGAGAACATGTCTTTTGAATACTTTTTACTGTTGATGTTCACATTACCTGAAACCTGATCAGCGTATCCATCAACCGAATAAGTCTTAGAAATTCCAACATTTTCAATGATGTTTGTGTTGAATAAACCTAAATCAATGTTCTTTCTTTCAACATCATCAGAAGGGATTGGCAAACCGTTCATGGTAGTTGACAAATAACGATCTCCTAAACCACGGATATATACATCTCCATTTCCTTCACTTCTTGTTACCCCTGAAATCTTAGATGTTGCAGCAGCGGCATTAGACACCCCGATTTTCGACAAACGCTGTGCTCCAATACTTTCTCGAATTACAGTTGCTTTCTTTTGTTCTGTTAAAAGTGCCGATTCGGATTCTTTTCTGGTTGAACCAGTAATAGCAATTTCTTCAAGAGATACACCTTGACTAGCGCCTAATATCTGATCTAATTTTACAATTTGACCAGCAACCACAGTAATATTTGGTACCTCAACAGTGTCGTAACCAATAAAGCTAAAAACAACAATGTAAGTTCCTGGGTCAAGTGATAACGAGTAAGTTCCATCAAATTCGGAGGTAACACCTTGAGTAGTTCCTTTCACATATACATTTGCAAACGGTAAAGGTTCATTGTTTACTTCTTTATCTAAAACAATTCCGCTAATAGTTCCCTTGCTCTGTCCAACGGCCACCATACTCATAAGTATGAATAGGCCAGTTAAAATTTTGTTCATTTATCTGAGTTATTCTTTTGCTGGCAAAGAAAACCCCCATATGTAAATAAAACGTTAGGAGCAGGTTAAACAATACTTATAACTATGTTATCACTATGTTAACCGACCAAGTGTAAACAGAAGGAAATCAAAGACTTAATTGTCTGTTTTTTCACTAAAGTATTCGTCGAAATTCACGCTAGGCTCAAGTTGCAGAGCTCTCATTGAAGTTTTCAATTCGACTGGTTTTCCTGAAACCAGTGTTACATTTGAAAGAGTAATGGTTTGGTAACCGATAAATTGAATTTCGATATTATAGGTGCCAGGTCTTAAACTGGCTTTAAATTCACCCTCAAGATTCGTTGTTTTTTCCTGTCCTTTTTCTTTTACAATAACGGTGGCAAAAGCCAATGGTTCCATAGCATTTTCCTCATCCAAAACAACAACTTTTAAATCGACTGTTTTATTGATTGGGTTTACAAGTGCCAATCTATTTGATTGGGCAGAAATTAAAAAACTTGAAAAGAATAAGGTTACAACTAAAATAAATCTCATCACTATTTTCTTGAATCCTTGCAAACTAACAACTTACATATTACTTAATTGTTAATTACATGTTATGATTAGTTCTCTCCAAGGTTAAATCCGTCCATTTTTTTCGATTTTTTTGCGTGATTTATTGCCTATATTGCAGCAAAATTTAACCTCATGAACTGGACACAGCTTTTATCACTGAAACGCTTTGGAGATACTGAAACAAGATTAAGAAAAGATCAAAATGAAACCCGACTGGGATTCGATGTAGATTACGACCGAATTATCTTTTCCGATGCTTTTAGAAGTATGCAAGATAAAACCCAAGTGATTCCTCTTTCAAAAACTGATTTTGTTCATACACGACTTACGCACAGTATGGAAGTGAGTGTGGTTGCGCGTTCATTAGGTCGAATTGTTGGAGAGCAGCTGATTGAAAAACACAAAGAACTTGCAGAACAAGGTTATACATTCAACGATTTTGGAGCAATAGTAGCTTCTGCGGCCTTAGCTCATGACATTGGGAATCCGCCATTCGGACATAGCGGTGAAAAGGCGATTGGAGAATATTTTAAAAATGGTTCTGGAACAAAATACAACTCATCACTTTCAGGAAAAGAGTGGCAAGATTTAGTGGATTTTGAAGGGAATGCGAATGGATTCCGTATTTTGAATCAGTCGAAGCCCGGAATTGAAGGAGGTTTGCGTTTATCATATGCAACACTAGGTGCATTTACGAAATACCCTAAAGAATCCCTTCCGAAAAAACCAACACAGCAAATAGCAGACAAAAAATATGGTTTTTTCCAAACGGAACGTGAATTCTTCAAAGATGTAGCAGACGACTTAGGATTAATCGAAAATGGTTCTGAAGAAAATATCGCTTACAAGAGACATCCATTAGCCTATTTGGTTGAAGCGGCCGATGACATTTGCTATACAATTATTGATTTTGAAGACGGTATCAATCTTGGTCTAATCGAAGAAGAATTTGCACTGGAATATTTGGTCAAGCTGGTTAAAGACGATATCATCAATCAGAAATACTATGATTTACCATTCAAGAGCGACCGAATTAGCTATTTAAGAGCCGTTGCTATTGGTAGTTTAATCAAGGAAGCCGCTGATATCTTCATTAAAAATGAAGAAGCTATTTTGAAAGGTGAATTCCACTACTCATTGCTAGAAAAATGCAAATATGAAGCTCAGATTAACGATATTATCAAAATATCAGTTGAGAAAATCTATAAGAGCCGCGGTGTGGTTGAAAAGGAATTACTAGGATACAAAGTGATTTCTTTTCTATTGCATACGTTTATTGAGGCTACAAATAATACCTTCGAAAATACAGCAAGCAATTACGATAAACTTGTGATTCAATTACTCCCTGAAAGTTTAAGGAAACCTAAGACCACTTTATATGAACGTATTCAGGCAATTTGCGGCTTTGTAGCGAGTTTAACCGATGGTTATGCTATTCAATTGTATCACAAATTGAACGGATAAATCAATCTTTTAATTTTCTGATAATTCGAACTGCTTCCTTGTAATTCACATAGGCCGTTTTATCTGCTAATGCCTTTAAATATTCCTTCGCCTCTAATAATTTTTCCTGTGCATTTGGAATGTCGTTTAAAACACAGATAAGCAAATTAGTCGGCATTTTGTTGATTTCGTGAAGATCGTGCTTCGAAAGTGGATGTTGCTTTGTCAATTTATCCAATAAAGAATTACAATTATTAAATTCATGGTACAATTCTTCTCTGTTGAATTGCGGTGGATCGAAAAGCATCTCAGTCACAATTTTATATCGTCCATTTTGTTTGAAGTGAATGATCGTTTTCTCAAAAGGATGATAGTCGAAATGTTCTCCTAATTTCAAAAAGACATATTCCGTAATTAAAAAAGTCTCTTTATTGAACTCAATTTTCACTTCGTCTAGCGAAGAGTAAAACAAACGAACTTGTTCATTGATTAGCTCAATGTCTACGCGTGAATAGAAGACTTTCTCTCCGACTTTCTTGCGTTTTCCAGCCCAACAAATCACAAATTGCTCCTGAAAGACCTTATACGTCGGATTGTGTATCTTTTTATGGTTTTCCATAAAATCGAATACTCCATTCAATGTTAGTTCGAGGTTATTACTCGCGCTTTTTTCAATTGCTTTTACAACCGCTTCGTTGCTGTTTTTAATTTCAAACTTTCCAAAAGTCGACATGGAATTACTACCTCTTCTAAAAAATCGAAGGCTACGTTCATACTTCCACATCCTTTTTTTCAGACTACTGACTTCAGGTCGGCCAGAAATGGTAATTAATGCAATCACCTTATGTTTTTGCATACCTGGAAAATGAATGTTTTCATATTGGACTTTCGGCGGATTTTCAAGAGAAGAATTTACCAGGTTTTGAATCTTGCTATCGTCGTAAAAATCAACACCAATTAGTTTGTTTTCCTTGTCTTCAACACCAATTACCACATAGGAATTATTTGTTGGGTTCGAATTAGAAAGTGCACAAATTACCTTAATAAATTTCGCTTTGCCCTCTTTGGAGCTCAGGTCTATGCGTTGCTTTTTATCATAAAAACTATTCTCGTCATTATGCGCTAATAATTTTTTGACTAAAAGTCGCTTATTAATCATAATTTTTTATTTAAAATGGTCGGTGAAGCTTGAGCTGATGGGTATACAACCAAGTCTTCAATGTTGACATGATAGGGCCGACTTACTACAAAATGTATAATGTCCGCAATATCTTCTGCCTGTAAAGCTTTATACCCCTGATAGACCGTTTTTGCTTTTTCGGTATCTCCTTTAAAACGAACATCAGAAAACTCAGTCTCCACAGCTCCAGGATGAATGGCACTAATACGAATATTGTATGCGTTTAAATCGATGCGCATACCCTTATTAATTGCGTCTACAGCATGTTTAGTAGCGCAGTACACATTTCCGTTCGGATATACTTCCTTACCCGCTATGGAGCCAATATTGACTACAAATCCGGTATTTCTTTTCATCATAACTGGTAATACAGCCTTTGTAACATATAATAAACCTTTCACATTGCTATCTATCATTGCATCCCAATCGTCTAGACTACCTGTCTGAATAGGGCTTAATCCATGTGCATTCCCAGCGCTATTAATCAATATGTCTATGTCTTGAAATTCCTCAGGAAGGTTAGCTACTGCTTGAAGTACTTCTTCACGATTTCCCACGTCAAATTTCAGAGTATGTACCCGAACTGATTTTGATAAATTTTTCTGAAGTTCATCAAGACGTTCTTGACGTCTCCCGCAAAGAACCAAATCGATTCCCTTTTCGGCGAAAAGTTGTGCAGTTGCTCTTCCAATTCCGGAAGTTGCTCCCGTTATCAGAGCTGTTTTTTTATGCATCGTAATTCATGTAAAAAGTTTATATAAGTTATGATCGACTTTTATCAAGTGATTATAAATAATTGCCTGGTTTAAACTACCATTCATAGCCTAAATAAATATACAAAAAAACCGCTCCCGAGCGGGAGCGGCCATCATTAATTGGTTATATCAATAACCAACCAAAAATCAACTAACCAAACTTTATTTTAAATGTCTTTGTCTCTCTATTGAATCTCTTTGTACTTTAGTTCGTTTACGGCTCTCAATACTTACATTTTCTTTTTTCGATCCAGACTTCAAATACTGGATAAACTCTCGGCCTCCGAACTCATATGTAGTTCCTGAATTTAGATGGTAAAGACTTATCTCTCCATCATTTATAACGCTCAGTTCAAACTCTTCTTTTCCGAAGAAATCATAATCTAATGTTAAATGTTTCAAATTGTCGTATCCTATGATATTTCTAACTTGATAGTCTCCTACATAATCCCAATTGATATTTGCAACATCTGTGCCAAAATCGTCCGTAGATGAGTAAAAAGTTGTAATATTTTCCGGAGTAAAAGCTAAGAAATTTTCACTGTCAAACTCATTGATATCACCTTCTGGACTTGTATAAATTTTCTCCCATGCTTCATACTCTTGAAGGAAGTATTCTATGTTGTCGTAAAACACTTTATCATAGTCAAAATTTCGACTTTGATAGCCCTCTAAATAGTAGGTAACTCTCAAATCGTGATTCACCAATCTTATTTGATTGTATCCATCTACAACCACGTCGAAATA
Organism: Flavobacteriaceae bacterium; assembly: GCA_964227255.1. GTDB lineage: Bacteria > Bacteroidota > Bacteroidia > Flavobacteriales > Flavobacteriaceae > Lutibacter. Next base: position 114,104 of record CAXQVI010000029.1, on the reverse strand, counting down.
ATATCCTCCATCAATGACATGATCAACAAACAATTCTCCGAAATCTGCATCCCAGTATCCTACATCAACACCATATCCATCTCCAGTAAATCCAATACCTACAATATTATTATTTGCATAGACTTGATGACCGTTTAAAAACGAAATAGTAAATGCTCTTGATAAGAATGGAATATCACCACTTCCGGTGGTTCTGTTGTAGTCAATATACCATAAGTCATATTCCATTACAATCTCTTCCAAGGTTGGATAATAAGGATCATCATAATAATAGTCGTCTGAACACGAATTAAATACAAATAAGGCCGTAAATGCTATGAAGAATAATTTGATCGATTTCATGCCATTAAGTTTTAAGGTTATGTTAAAAAAAATTCAAACTCTGTGCCAAAGATTTTTAAGGCTCGGATTTAGAAGTATTAAAACAGCCTTTATAACCAATGATCCAACCCAATAAATCACTGATAACGTGAAGTCTATCAATGATTCTGAAACATAAGTACACTGCATAAAAAAAGCCTTCCAAAAGGAAGGCTTTTCTTTATATATTCTTGAAATTAGTTATTCAAAGCTTCTGCTCCTCCAACAATTTCTAAAATTTCTCCTGTAATTGCAGCTTGTCTTGCTTTGTTGTATGTTAGTTTTAAATTATCACGCAATTCAGTAGCATTATCAGTTGCTTTGTGCATTGCAGTCATACGAGCTCCGTGTTCGGATGCAAATGAATCTCTCACTGCTTTATACAATTGCGTTTTCAAAGATTTAGGAATTAATTCCAGAACAATCTCTGCTTTTGAAGGTTCAAAAATATAATCCAGGTTTGTATTTGAATCTCCTTCAAGAGGAACAATTGGTAAAAATTGTTCAACTGTAGTGATTTGCGTAGCGGCATTTTTGAATCTGTTGTAGATAATTTCAACCTTTTGGTAATCCCCATTCGCGAACATATCCATAATTCGCTCAGCAATATCAGCAACATTATCAAACGTTAAATCATCGTATACAGCGCTATCATTAGAAGCAACATTATAAGACTTTGCTAAGATGTCATTTCCTTTTTTACCGATCGTTACTAAATCTACATCTACATTGCTGTATTTTGATTCAACAACTTTAGTTGTTTCCTTGATAATAGAAGAGTTAAATGCTCCACATAAACCTCTGTTAGAAGTAATCACTACCAATAATACTTTAGAAACTTCTTGTTGATTAGAATATACTCCACCAACATCTCCTTCCAAAGTAGCACTCAACCCTTGTAAAAGCTCAGTCAACTTATCAGAGTACGGACGCATTTGAGTAATTGCATCTTGCGCCTTTTTCAACTTTGCAGCAGACACCATTTTCATAGCGCTTGTTATCTGCATAGTAGACCCAATCGATGTAATTCTGTTACGTATTTCTTTTAAATTTGCCATAAATTAATGGTATTATATGGTTGGGAAATCAAGTGCTTTACTCTTGATTTCCCAAATATTTTTTTACGCGTATTTTGCCGAAACCTCTTTTGCAGCACTTATTAAAGTGTCAGTAACTTTTTCAGTTAACTTTCCTGCTTTTAGAGTATCTAATACACCTCTATGCTTCGCATTCAAATACTGAATATAGTCCGTTTCGAACTCTTTTACTTTATTTAAAGGTACATTTGCCAATAGGTTTTTAGATCCTGCATAGATAATTGCAATTTGATCTTCTACAGTATATGGATCAGCTTGTGCTTGCTTTAAAATCTCTACGTTACGCTTTCCTTTTTCAATTACAGATAATGTTGCTGCATCAAGGTCAGAACCAAACTTTGCAAATGCTTCTAATTCACGGAATGCGGCCTGATCAAGCTTTAATGTACCGGATACTTTCTTCATTGATTTAATCTGTGCGTTACCTCCTACACGGGATACTGAAATACCTACGTTAATTGCAGGACGAACACCAGAATTGAATAAATCTCCATCTAAGAAAATTTGTCCGTCAGTAATAGAAATTACATTGGTTGGAATATACGCAGAAACGTCACCCGCTTGAGTTTCAATAATTGGCAAAGCAGTTAATGAACCTCCTCCTTTTACCATTCCTTTTAATGAATCAGGAACATCGTTCATTTGTGCAGCAATTGTATCATCGTTAATAACTTTCGCAGCACGCTCTAATAAACGAGAGTGTAAGTAGAAAACATCTCCAGTGTAGGCTTCACGTCCTGGTGGTCTTCTTAATAATAATGATACCTCACGGTAAGCAACTGCTTGTTTAGATAAATCATCATAAACAATTAATGCTGGTCTTCCTGTATCTCTGAAGTACTCACCAATTGCAGCACCTGCCATCGGAGCATATACCTGCATTGGAGCAGGGTCAGATGCGTTAGCCGCTACAATTGTAGTATAAGCTAAAGCCCCTTTTTCTTCTAATAAGTTTGCAATTCCAGCAACAGTAGATGCTTTTTGTCCAACTGCTACATAGATACAATATACTGGCTCGCCAGCATCGTAAAATTCTTTCTGGTTAATAATTGTATCGATTGCTACAGTTGATTTACCAGTCTGACGGTCACCAATAATAAGTTCTCGCTGTCCTCTACCAATTGGAATCATAGCATCAACGGCTTTTACACCCGTTTGTAATGGCTCAGTTACAGGCTCACGAAAAACAACACCTGGAGCTTTACGCTCAAGTGGCATTTTATAGGTTTTACCTTGAATAGGTCCTTTACCATCAATTGGGTTTCCTAAAGTATCAACAACACGACCAACAATTCCTTCACCAACATTTAAAGAAGCAATTCTCTCAGTTCTTTTCACTGTAGATCCTTCCTTAATGTGTGTAAATGGTCCTAATAATACAACCCCAACATTATCTTCTTCTAAGTTTAGAACAATTCCTTCTAGACCTCCGTCGAATTCAACCAATTCTCCGTATTGTACATTAGATAATCCATATACAAGAGCAATACCATCACCAATTTGTAATACTGTTCCCACTTCATCTAACGACGCAGAACCTTCAAATCCTGCTAATTGTTGTTTTAAAATCGCTGAAACTTCAGCTGGTTTTATTGATGCCATTTTATATAATTTTTAAAACTAAATTCTTGTTAATGCAATTCGATTACACCTGAGTATCGAATTGTCTTTTTAATAATTGTAATTTATTTGCAATACTTGCATCGTACTGAACATCTCCAATACGCAAAATAAAGCCTCCTAAAATATCAGAATTAACCACATTTTTAAGGGTAGCCTGTTTTCCCGTTAATTCTTTCACTTTCGCAAGAACTTTTTTGTTCAATGCATCCGTTAATGGAATCGCTGTAGTAACTTCTGCTACTTCAATTCCTTTTAACGTATCGTAAATAACGGCATATTGTTTAGCAACTTCTTCTAAAATTGCCAATCTCTTGTTGTCTACTAACAGATTGATTAAGCTCACACTTAAATCTGAAATTTTTGAACCAAATACTTCTGTAAGTCCAGCTTTTTTAACATCAGACTTAATTACTGGGCTTCCCAGAAACATTTGTAAATCTGCACTTTCTTTAATCGTTGTAGCAATAAGCAACATATCATCTTGCACCTGAGCTTCTTTCTTTTGCTCTAATGCATAATTCAATATGGCTTTTGCGTAACGTTTTGCTGCTCTACCCATGTATCAGTTCTTAATTAATAGAAACTTCTTTTAACATATCATCAACTAGCTTCACTTGTTTTTTATCGTCAGCTAATTGTTCTTTTATTACTTTCTCTGCAATTCCTAAAGAAAGCGTTGCAACTTGATTCTTTAATTCCGCGATTGCAGCTTGCTTTTCAGACTCAATAGATTGTTTTGCTTGCTCGATTACTTTGTTAGCCTGAGCTTGCGCTTCTTCTTTAGCCTCAGTAATAATTGCATCTTTCATTTCACGCGCCTCTTTCAAAATTCCATCACGCTCAACACGTGCTTCTTTTAAAATACGCTCGTTATCAGCAGTAAGGTTAGCGATTTCTTTACGTGCATTGTCTGCCTCTTCTAAAGCATCTTTAATCCCTTCTTCTCTTTCGTTAACCGCATTTAAAATCGGTTTCCAAGCATATTTTGCAAGGATTAATACTAGCACGATAAATAACAATAATTGCCAGAAAAATAATCCTAAAGAAAACTGTTCTATTAATTTATCCATTTTTATATTGAGTTATATTCTTATTCCTCTAATTAATTTCTATTAAACAATAGCTACAACCAACCGTTGTAGCTATTTGTTTTGTTCTTAAGCTGCGAATAAAGCAGCAAATCCAATACCTTCAATAAGTGCAGCTGCAATAAGCATAGCTGTTTGGATTTTTCCTGAAGCTTCTGGTTGACGTGCAATAGCGTCCATTGCTGAACCACCAATTCTACCGATACCTAATCCGGCACCGATTACGATCAATCCTGCTCCGATGAAATTTAAACCTGTCATAATATTTATTTTAATTTATTAAACATTCAATTTTAGTGATCATCATGTTCTTCAACTGCCATACCAAAGTACAATGCAGATAACATGGTGAAGATATAAGCTTGTAGCGCTGCTACTAATAATTCCAACATTGATAACATGATTGCCAGTGTAAATGACAATGGACTACCAATCCAGTTTTTGAAAATAAACATCAATCCGATGATACTCATTAAAACAATGTGTCCTGCTGTAATGTTCGCATACAAACGAATCATTAATGAGAAAGGCTTAATGAAAGTTCCTAACAACTCAATTGGTGCTAAGATAATTTTCATCGGTACTGGAACTCCTGGCATCCAAAAGATGTGTTTCCAGTAGTTTTTGTTCGCCGTAAACGTAGTTAACAAATAAGTAATTAATGCCAATGCAAACGTAACCGCGATATTGTTCGTTACATTAATCCCAACTGGAGTCAACCCTAATAAGTTCACAATCCAGACAAAAAAGAAAACAGTTAATAAATAACTGATATACTTTTTATAGTGCTTTTCTCCAATATTTGGAATGGCAATATCATCTCTAATGTATAATACAATTGGTTCCATAAAGCGCCCCAATCCTGTTGGCATTCCGTTTTGATACTTTTTTCCCATTCTTACAAAAATCCAGATCATAAACAATCCAATAACCATAATAAAGAATACGTTCTTTGTTATTGAGAAGTCTAAAGGCTTTTCGTTAGTAGCGTGATGTGCTTCATCATAATGAATAGTTCCCGCAGCATCTGTTTTGTAGATTTTATTATGGTATAACGCATAGTAATTACCATTGTGCTCTGCTACTGTTTCTCCGTGGTGAAATTTTGATGATGAAAAAACCTGTAATCCATTATCAATTAAAATAACTGGCAAAGGGAAACCGATATATTTGTGCTCTCCTCCATCTGTATCATATGAGTACAATGTAAAATCATACGAATCTAATAAGTGATGATCAATATACTCCTTAATTTCAGTCTTAATATCTGGCTTTTCTGAATGTGATTCAGTTTCGTGATGTTCGTCTTGTGCACTTACAGAAAATGCAGCCAAAAATAACAAACTTGCTAAGATATTTCTCATGTAAATTTTATACATATAAGTAAAAAATAGTGTTTTCAAAAAATATTGAGCAAATGTACGTTTTTCCTTGAGAATAGGAAAAATAATCCTCTCAGAATTTCAAGGCCTTTAAAAGCTTAAAAAAGAACTAATTAGTCCTCTTTATTTAAAACCCGAATCAAGGTAAAAGTCTCCATAAAAAGACAAACTAGATAAGGCACTAAAAATGAAGTAGATTCAACGGCTTCAACGATATTATCTTCTTTATAAATCGGGTTAAAAAAGATAAAAAAAACAGCAAATTTCAACAGGCTTCCTCCCATAAAAATAAAACCGAGAAGATGTGTATATTTTTTTCGAAGTATAAAAATTACCGCAAAAATTAAGACAGCAAGCGCGAAATTAGACCAATACGCTGGAATAATTGCATTGTCATACGGTTCAAAATCGCAATATTTTAGTATTTGAGTATGTATGACAAAAACTAAAAAAAGCACCACAAAAAAAGTAATGCAAAATTGTATTAATGACTTAATCGTACTTGTCATTTATGCGATTTAATTGTGAAATAACACTGTAAATTGATGCAATTAATGCAACTAATGTCAAAATAATTGTAAAAGTCTTTTTTTCGTATTCAAAATGGGCATCCAGTTTTTTACCTGCCCAGGCTCCTAAATATATGGTCAACCCCATTTGGAGTCCGACTCCTGTAAGTTGTAAAAATTTATTAAGCTGTTTTTTCTTTTTGTTTTCCATTTTTTAATTCCTTCACAGAACCTCTCATAGAACAAGTTGCATTGAAATCAGCTCCTGGCTCAACAGATAGCTTTCCAATAGTTACCTCTCCGGAAATTTTTGAAGTAGATTTTAAAGTCAATAAATTCTGAACAATAAGTTCTCCTGAAAATGCACCTTCAAAATCAGCATTTGCGCATTCAATCTTTCCATTAATATCTCCAGACTTTCCAACAATAACACGCCCGTCCGTTTTTATGGTTCCTTCAACAATTCCATCAATTCTAAAATCACCTTCTGAGATAATATCTCCTTTAATCTTCGTATTTTTCCCTATCACGTTGCGTTCTGTTGTTTGTGGTGTTTTCTCCTTTTTCTCGTTAAACATTTTTCTAAAAATTAATTGGGGTTATTTTTCTTCGAGTTAATTAGTTCAATCATTTCAATAGCCTTTTTACCTTCTTCGGAATTTGGATAACTCATTGCCACAAATTCCAAAGCTGAATTAAACGCTTCTTGTCCGTCTTTCTTTCCAATAGCATAAGCTTTTAGAAGTTCAAATTTAGCCACAATTTCCATTCCTTGATATTGTGCAGTGGCTTTTGTCGTTCTTTCAACGACCTCATCATACAATTCATCTTGGTAAAGATAATATGCTTCCGCATATACTTTTTCAGGAGCATCGTCGCTTGATAACAATTGCTCACTTGGGTTCAAGACTATTTTTGTAAAGTTTGATTCCGGATATTTTGTGATCAATTGATTTTTATAATAATCAGCTTTTGCCGAATCTGAATTTTCAAAAAGTTTATACAAATGGAAATTTGAAGGTAAATCTATATTTTCTCTTGGTTCCAATGCTAACAGGTACTCCAGTTTTTCAATGGCTAATTCGTCTTCTTTGAACTGCTCTTTATACAAGAGCCCTAATCTGAAATAAGCATTCTCTCTGGCTAAGGACAAACTATCAATAACATTGATATCAGATGGAACCTGATCGGTATAATAAGCGACTTTAAACGCATCCGGTTCGTCACTAGCATTTGCTTGAACAACTTCTGCGTCACCTGAAGCAACTCTGATTTGTGTCTTATTACTAAGTCTCCAGTTATCTTCATTAGGACGACTACCCCAAATTCGCCTGAATTCTTGTTCACCAAACCCAATCGTCTGTGGATTGTAGAAATAAAAAGTTCCAGAACTATTTGAAGAGGAACGCTTTTTGGCTGCACCAGAAAAACCCGTATTCATAGTATTTGCTTCCAATAAGGCCTTTTCTTTTTCCAGCGCATCTTGTCGTAACGAATCAGTATATACTGTAAAGTAAGCTATTCTGTCTTCTGGACTCATGCTTACCAGATTCAAAATACTGTCAGTGTATTTTACAACGGCCTCGTTGATAATTACATCATCCAAATTAGCACGTTTCCGCTTCAAACGCCTAATTCTCTTCTCATTTGGTGTTTGATTGATTTCAAAAATGCTATCATAATAAGAGGCTGCAGTCACAAACGAAGCCTTATCAAAGTAAATATCTCCAATTCTCTCGTAGCTCATTTCCTTTTGAAAATTGTTCGGTGTTCCTTCAATAAGCGATTTTTTGAAGTATGTCAAACTTAAGGAGTCATTCTCTTCATTCAATATCCCTAATTCATAATTCAACACATCCATATATGGCCTGTTATCTCTATCGCGAGCCATTTTTTGCAATCGAGCAATTGCTAAACCTTGCTCCTCATCGGTAGTGGTATTTTGAGCTAATGCTACTTCAGCCTGCACTATATATTTATATGGAATCTTTTTGAGATCAAGGATGCTTTTAAAAGCCGCATTTGAAGAATCAAGACGATTCATACCCTGGTACAATTGACCTAAAATAAATCTGTTTCTGGCATTCTGCTCAGCAAATTCATCTGTTCTAATAGCCTTTCTCAGATTATTTACAACATGCTGCGTACTGTCTTCCATGGTCATATAGCCCATCGCAATTGTTGTATATGCCGCTTCTACAATATCTTCTTCAAGAATTGCTTCCCGCTTTAACAGATTTTTCATTCGACTAATAGCGCGTTCTTCGTTACGAAGCCTGATTTCAGATTTTGCCCGCCAGATCTTAGTCTCGTTGATTAAATCCGCGTTCGGATAGTTGATAATTACAAAATTGAACGCTTCCAGTGCAGGGACAAAACGTTTTGAATAGTATCTGGATTTTCCAAGAAGTAGGTATGCGTTATCAATTTGAGGGTTTCGTTCCGAATTTTTGATGAGCATGGAATGCTTTTGAATCGCTTTTACGGCTTTTTCTTCAGCTCTTTCAAATTCCTGAGGAGAAGCATCAGCATCACGAGTCATTCCTGGAGTAGCAATAACATCAATCTTTAAAGGTTCAATGGGAAGCACTTCGAAAAAATTATCCTGATAATTTTCTTTCAGCATTTCCAAACCTTGTTCAAAAGCTACGTGACCATTGTATAAAACGTTGTACTTTGTAGTTGTAGAATGGAAACTTCTATTAACCCAAGTATCTTTTTTGGTCGAACAACCGCCAAGAAGAATGCCAACCAATAGAAGGTTCGCTATGTAATATCTAAGTTTCAATAGGTAAGTATTTTCATATCTTTAACTTACATTCAACAAGAATAGTATTTAAAGATGTGGTAAAAATACAAAAATCGAACTATTAATTTACCTCAAGTGAAAAATAGGATTCCAGTTCCTTTAAAGTCTCTTCTGAAGTTTCAATATCACGTACAATTTCACCTTTATTCAAGACAACTATTCGTTCACAAACTTCAGTAACGTGTCCTAAATCATGACTAGAAACTAAAATGGTTGCATTGCTTTCCTTTGCCAGATTTTTCAATGTTTTTTTGAGTCTGATTTGTGTTGTGGGATCCAGATTTGCAAAAGGCTCATCTAAAATGATGATTTCAGGACTTCCAATAAGGGCTGCTACAATTCCGGCTTTTTTCTGGTTTCCTTTCGAAAGGTCTCTCAAATATTTCTTCTTCCCTAGAATTTCATCGTTAAAGATTTCTTCAAACTGCACTAAATAGGCATCAACCTCTTCTTTGCTAACTCCTCGCAGATCTCCGATAAAATAGAAATACTCTTCCGCAGTTAAATAGCCAATCAAAAAACTTTCATCAATAAAAGCTGAAGTAAACGGTTTCCATTCTTCACTTTTATTCACTTGAATTTCATTGTTCAAAACTCTACCGGTAGTTGGTTTTATAAGATCGAGTAACAAATTAAAGTAGGTTGTTTTTCCAGCACCGTTATTTCCTACAAGTCCAAAGGCTTGTCCTTTCGGGATTTCTAAAGCTGGAATGTTTAGTACTTCTACTTCTCCATATTTCTTTGATAATTCTTCTGTTATGATCATTTCTATTTTTTTCTAATATTATTTTTTCTCGTTAAAGGCCGCAATTGTCTTGTATTTACCTCTTTGGTAAATCTTCTCTATTTCGTTCAAAAAGAAATTGTGAAATACCATTCCAACAACTCCACTTAATCCTAAAATGATTAATCCCCAATCGAAACTTATAAGTTTGTAGGGAATATAGAACAACACCATTGGTAATAACACCTTTGGTAATCCAATTAACAATTGTGTTGGGTTAAACCCATTCGTATTTCCAAAGGCTTTAGCCTTAACATTCAGTTCAATTGGGACTCTGTTTAATGCTCCCCCAAACAGGGTAATAAACGAATTCAATCCGATATTAAAAGAGGCGCCCGCCAGAATCATTAAATAAATATCCCAGCCAAAATAAATATAAGGAGTACTTAATATAAAGGATACTGTTACACCAAATACCATCAACAACCATTTCGATCTCAAGTACTCTTTGTACGGAATATTCTGAGCCATCAACATATTGTAATACTCACTGTCCCATGAAGGTACAAGTTGACCAAAGGTCATTAAAAAACCACCTGTAACAAACATCGAGGCAAAAGCCAAAATTGCCGGAGTCTCCATGTAAATTTCCTGAGTATAAAAGATTACCCCGTAAAAAAGGAATAAAAATGACATCATTAAAACTTGCTTTGGACGTGCATTACGCCAGATCAATTTGATATCATTTTTAAGGAAGGTCGACATACTTCCAAATCGGTCTAAAAAGGATAAGTCAGCCGCTTCAACTTCTTTTATTTTCTTAGCAACAGCGTCGTCTAAATAAAAACCTTTTCGCACAAAATCGAAGTTCACTTTATAAAGCAAGACAAACGCTATTATTGGAATCAAAGCAAACAAACCATTCTCGTACATGGCATAAAATGCTTTTCCTGCAGGTTCTGAAATTTTAAATATTTCAAAGTGTTCCAATCCTACTAACGCTAAAACAATAGGTGCAATAATATAAAATGCGGTATTGCTTTTATTAATAATGAAATTTATGAAGTTGTTCGAAAAACTGATGAATACAACCCCTAAAAACCATGGAATGACCTGCAACACTGGGTAGTCCTGACCTAACAATACAATTGTAAAAGGTAAAAAGATGAACAGTGATATGAAATTAAAGAAGGACGTCAAAGTTTTTCCTAATAGGTAATGAATTACCTTATTTCTTTTTACTGGAATTATCATCAATGGTTTGATATTCATTACTGGCAATTGCTGCAAAAAATAGCGAATCATCAAGTCGAATAAAACCCAATAAATGAGGTAGTTATTCACCATTACAAGCGGGTCACTTTCCGGAAATATTTTTTTGAGAATAAAAAAGAGCCCTATCCCTAATAAAAGTGCAATACCCCCAAAATAGATGACTGCAAGGAATAATAAAATTTTAATAGCGAGCCCTTTTTGAAAATAGGAAGCTCGTTTAAATTGCTTCCATTCAAAGCTCAGAAAATACTTAAACATTTGTGGTGTTTTGATTAGTTCGATAGATTGGTACAAGTTTACTAAAAAATGTTACACTTTGAATTAAAAACATTTAGAATCAAAGCATTGAATAAGCTTGAAAATATAAGAATCTCTAAAACATCGAGTTTTCAACTCTTTTATAAGGAGTTGTTTTTATAAGGCCATGAACAGTGTGAAAATCATGAAGCATTATTTATAGCCTTTTAAATAAAGAGCGTTACAATATCCTTTATTTCCTTATTTTTGCAGACCAAAACCAGATTTATGTCAAAATTCAAAGCGCTAAAGGTTACTGAAGTACGAAAAGAAACAGCTAGTGCAGTATCTATATTATTCGATGTTCCAGAAGATTTAAAAGAATCATATGCATTTTTACCCGGACAATATATTACACTAAAATTAAACATTGAAGGAAAAGAAATCCGACGTTCTTATTCAATCTGTTCGGCTCCATATGAAAATGAATTACGCGTTGCAGTGAAAGCTGTTGCAAATGGAGTTTTCTCTAATTACGCTTTAAATACGTTAAAAGCTGGCGACACTTTGGAAGTCGCTGCGCCCGAAGGAAAATTCAGTATTGCCTCGGCCACTTCGCATCAAAGAAACTATATGGCTTTTGCGGCAGGAAGTGGAATTACACCTGTGATTTCAATGGTGAAGGATGTCCTTTTTAAAGAATTGCATTCAACTTTTGTTTTGGTCTATGGAAACAAAACATCAGGGGACGTGATTTTCAATAATGAAATTGAACAACTTCAAAAAAAATACCCAAATCGTTTAACTGTACAATTGGTGTACAGCCAAAAAATTTCGGAGGGAGCTATTCTAGGACGTATTGATAAAGGTGTAGTAAATCATTTGTTAAAGACGCGTTTTAAGGACACCGATTTTTATGGTTTCTATTTATGTGGTCCTGAAACCATGATTGAAACAGTAACTGAAACTATCAAGGAAAATAATGAGCCAGGAAGTAAAATTCATTTTGAATTGTTCACACCAACCTATACATCTGGTGCTGTTACTACAAAAACTTTAGATGGAGATGCGGAAGTGACAGTCATTCTTGATGACGAAGAGTCAACTTTCTCTATGTCTAAGAAAAAATATTTACTCACAGGAGCTATAGATGAAGAATTAGATCCACCGTATTCTTGTCAAGGAGGAATTTGCAGCAGTTGTATGGCGAGAGTGACTGAAGGAGAAGCGGTAATGGATAAAAATGCGATTTTGACTGAAGAAGAAATTGATGAAGGACTCATTTTGACTTGTCAGGCTCATCCAAAAACTGATAAAATCACCATCGATTTCGACGATGTTTAAAAATTAAGAATTAATTTCACGCTCTAAACTTCATTTATGGATTCCAGCCAATACAGAGATGCCGCGCTACTAGGATTTTTCCTGGCGTTTATGATTGGACCTGTGTTTTTCATCCTAATCCAAACCAGTATTGTAAAAGGTGCGCGTGCAGCTATCGTCTTTGACCTTGGGGTCATAATAGGAGATGTATTGTTTTTAACTGTTGCATACTATGGAAGTAGAAGTCTTCTTGAAAAACTCAAAGACGACCCTCGTTTATTTTTTATTGGTGGGGTCATCTTAATCATTTATGGAATTATTACATATCTCGATAAAAGTTCAAAACCTACAGTTGAAGAGGAAAGCTTTGTTCTTCGTGAACGAAAAAACAATTATATCAAACTGTTTTTTAAAGGCTTTTTTCTAAATACCATAAACGTGGGTGTATTGGCCTTTTGGCTTGGATTAATTGTCGTAATTGGCCCAAATTTCAATATGAACGGAGAAAAAATATTTCAATATTTTGCAGTGGTTCTAGGGAGTTATTTTATTACCGATATTGGAAAAATATTACTCGCCAAACAACTTAAGAAAAAACTAACTCCTAACGTAATTTACAAGGTTAAAAGAGGGATGGGAATACTGCTTATTGTATTCGGAGTCATTCTTTTGCTAAAAGGAATCATCCCCAACGAGCAACTCGACTTTGAAAAAGTAATTGAACAAACGAGCGAATATTAACCCCTCGCTGCCACTAACTCAATGAACAGCAGACAAAAACAAGCAAAAATTTTAAGAGGATTTAGAAGAATTCACAAGTATACCGGTGCCTTTTTATTTGTGTTTTTCTTTTTTGTATCCATTTCAGGATTAGTTCTTGGTTGGAAAAGTAATTCCTTCGGAATTATTATTCCTAAAACACATGTTGGAAGTACATCGGAACTAAACCAATGGAAATCGGTTGATGAATTACATGGTATTGCCCTGCAGACTTTAAGAGATTCTATCGGCCAAAAATTATCGCCTGAATTAAATCGCATCGACATCCGACAACAGAAGGGCATTGTTAAATTCGTGTTTGAAAATCATATCTGGGAAATACAATTAGATGGGGCAACAGGAGAGGTTTTACAGCTTGGAAAACGTCATTCCGACTGGCTTGAAAATGTCCACGACGGCTCAATTGTTGATCAATATTTAGAAACTTCCAACGGACAGTTTAAACTATTTTACACCACTACAATGGGTGTTGCATTACTCGTTTTTACAATCACCGGTTTCTGGATGTGGTATGGGCCGAAACGAATGCGCAGACGCACAAAAAAGTACTCTTAATTTTTACGTAATTTTCAAAATGCAAACTAAACTAATTTGTCTTGGTGATAGCCTTACAGAAGCCTATGGAATACCATCTGAACTTGGTTGGGTGGAACTTGTAAATCAAGAGACTGATTACCCAATTATAAATGAAGGGATTTCAGGAGATACAACCTCCGGGATGCTGGCACGTTTTCATTCCGAAGTAAAACCAAAAAATCCAACCCATTTGATTTTGATGGGTGGTACCAACGACATTTCATTAAATATACCGATTGAAACAGTTCTTGGGAATGTTCTGGCCATTTCACGACATGCAAAACGCATCAATTGTCAGATAATCCTTGGTATTCCTCCTTCAAGCTATTTTGAAGATGACAACTTCAAGTCTGAGATTTTTTTAGGACCGGGCGAGTTCCAAACGCAATTAAAAAAGCTTCAAGATTCCCTGCGAAATTTCGCTTTAGAAGACGATTTACCATATATCGATTTTTCAAATTTGTTAAGAAAAAAAGATTTTTTAGATGATGGAACTCACCCTAATGAAACAGGGCATTTAGCTATTAAATATCATGTTTTAAAGGCTTTGGATTCGCTATCTTTACGAAAAAACTAGTTGAGATGGAACACATTAGGCTGGCGAAGGAGCTATCGTTTTCAAAATTAATTCACGGACATTGGCGCATTTTAGACTGGGGTTTAAACCCTCAAGAACTATTATCATTAACTGAACAAGTCCTAGACCTTGGAATTGATACAATTGATCATGCCGATATCTATGGAAACTATGAATGTGAAGCATTTTTTGGTGAAGCTCTAAAACACAATCCATCTCTACGTAAAAAGCTGACTCTTGTTTCAAAGTGCGGAATCAAACTGTTATCTGATAAATATCCAGAACGCAAACTAAAAATCTACGATTATAGCTATGAGCATATTGTAAACTCTGCTGAAAAGTCACTTAAGAATTTAGGAACCGATTATTTAGACGTGCTATTATTGCACCGTCCATCTCCATTTTTCAACCCAGAAGAAGCAGCCAGAGCATTTTCAGATTTAAAAAAGGCTGGTAAAGTAACCCATTTTGGGGTTTCAAACTTCAGTTCACAGCAATTCGAAACTTTGAATTCGTTTACCGAAGAGCCTCTTGTTACAAACCAAATAGAAGTTTCTCCAATTTGCCCTGTACACTTTGAAAATAACAATATCGACTACCTTCAAATGAAACAGGTAGCTCCAATGGCCTGGTCTCCACTTGGTGGGGGACGCCTTTTCAACCCTGTCACTGAACAGGAGCAAAGAGTTTCCAGCCTACTTAATGAAATGGCAGAGGAATTAAATACCTCAGTAGATGTAATTTGTTTCGCATGGTTGTTGAACCATCCAGCCGCAATTATGCCAATACTTGGGACTGGCAAATTAGACCGCATTGAAACAGCTATTCAGGCTACAAAGCTGAATTTGAGCAAAGAAGAATGGTTTAAAATCTATCAGGCATCTACGGGTGTTGAACTTCCATAGCATGGACGAAAAATTGAGTGGTAAATACCTAAAAAATGTAGAAGTTGGTGTGTTTGTTGAAATTGTTCAAAAGCACCATCAACGTTCTGGCGAATTGACAGAGGGTTATGTGAGAAGGCTTCTTACCAAATCTTCTCAACATCCACATGGTATAAAAGTGATGCTTGATTCTGGTGAAGTAGGACGTGTAAAATGGGTGTATCCCGATTAACAAATCCCTTTCAAAAATTAACGCATCAAACAATAATTGATTTATTTTCAGTATTTTACCAGAAATTAAATCCCTAATGGCCTCATTAACCCCTTTAAATGAAGCTCTTGGAACTCGAAGAGCAAAACATTTACTTCGAAGAGCGAGTTTCAACTACTCGAAAGCAACCATTGATGCTTTTGCTGTACTTACTCCTCGGCAGGCAATCGACAGACTGTTCGAGCCTACTAGCAATACATTACTAGAACCCTACGACCCTCTTCCAAAAGAGAACCCTGACGGATATTGGCTGAGTTCTGATATTCTACCTTCGAAGTTTAACGGACAAGCCCGCAAGCGAAACTTTATTGCCGCTTGGTGGACATATAATGCTTTAAATGAAGTCAGTTTAAAGCACAAACTAAGCTTCTTTTTACATTCTTGTTTTACCGTTGCTAAAGATGACGGCTCCGGGACTTCTAGCAGTTTCTTTGATTATGTGCGATTACTGGACCATTTCGCTTATGGAAATATTAAAACCCTTGCAACTAAAATAACCTTGGATAACTCCATGCTGGTTTATCTAAACAATACCAACAATAAAGCAAACAACCCAAACGAAAATTATTCTAGAGAATACCTGGAATTATTTACCATTTTGAAAGGAGAGCAAATAGGTGATGGTGATTACACCAACTATACTGAATCTGATGTGGTACAAGCTGCACGCGTATTCTCCGGATTCAGAGTCCGAGGAGACAGGACACTCATTGATGAAGACACAGGTATTCCTCGCGGCTATGCAAATCCGAACAGACACGACCCGGGCGATAAACAATTTAGCGTGGCTTTTGGAAATACAATTATTAAAGGTAGAACTACTGAAGCGGGTATGCTTGAAGAGCTTCAAGATTTCACAAACATGGTATTTCGTCAAGAAGAAACAGCTAAAGCTTATTCTCGAAAACTATATCGCTATTTTGTTAAAAGTGAATGGAACGAAACCGTTGAAAGTTCAATTATTAATGAACTTGCCAATACACTTAGAAATAGCAATTACGAATTAATACCAGTGGTGCGTCAATTATTGGAAAGCAGTCATTTTTACGATGAAGACAACACCATCAATTCCGATGAAATTGTTGGGAGCATTGTTAAAAGTCCATTGCAATTATTTGCTGAGGTTTTTACTTTCTTTAAAGTTGAAACTGTTAATCCACATACAAAACCACTTGAATTTTACCGAAATTTCTTTTTCAACTTTGTGAACTACAGCTTTCTTGGTGGTGCGGGTTTGAATATGTTTAGCCCAGACTCGGTTGCTGGGTATCCAGCACACTATCAGGAACCTGATTATGACCGGCATTGGTTTTCTTCAACAAGCATTATTTCAAGATATAAATTAATGCAAAGTCTGATTTATTCGACCAACACCATAGCCGGTGGAAGAATTTATACAACTATGGATAACCTTGACCTGATTGATGACATCATTAGTGACCCAAGTGATCCTTATGTTTTAATTGAAGAGCTTGCAAACTATCTATATCCAGAATCTATTGACCGTTCACGAATCGACTATTTTATAAAAGTTCTCATGGGAGATTATAGTCCAACCTACTGGGCTCCGTTATGGCAAGCCTACAAAAACGGAGGAGATAAGGACACTGTAAAATATTTAATAGACACCTTGCTCATAGCAATGGTAAATGCTACTGAATTTCAAGTAATGTAACCTTAAATCAAGCAAAATGAAAAGAAGAAATTTTATAAAACTATCTGCTACTGCTTCGGTTATTGGGTTGACTCCTTTTGAATTGCAGGCAGCACTCAAACCATTAAAATCACTCTTTGAATGTCCAGATGTATCAAACAGAAAATTGGTTCTAATCAATTTAGCCGGAGGAAATGATGGGCTGAATACAGTGATCCCATTAAATCAATACGATACTTATGCCAATCTGCGTCCGACAATCAGAATCAAAAGCAGTGGCACAAACTCGTACATCCATTTAGATTCAAGTTTAAAAAACGAGCAGCAAATTGGATTACATCCAACATTAACGGGATTTAAAAACTTGTACGATCAGGGGCAGATGCGCATTGTGCAATCTGTAGGCTATCCTTCACAAAATAAAAGTCATTTTAAATCGACCGACCTTTACCTAACCGGAAATGATGGAAATGGCACTCAAAACGGAACTGATTCAGGGTGGATAGGACGATTTATGGAGCAGTTTTACAAAGAAGATTTGGTTGAAAACTATCCTTTGGCAGTAGAAATTGGTTCACTAAAAACCTCGTTGGGCTTTCATGGAGAAAAAGAACACGGAATGGCTTTGAATATTACAGGTCAAGATCCAGCTGGGTTTTATTCTGTACTGAGTGGTTTGGGCGGACTTCCTCCAGAAAATATTCCAGATACTGACTATGGAAAAGAACTGGAGTTTATCAAACAAACAGATACACTCTCCAATCAATATGCATCAGTAATTTCTAACTCGTTTAATTCGGGTTCAAATGCTATTACATATCCAGATTCAGATTTGTCGAATCAGCTGAAAACCGTTGCGCGACTCATAAGTGGTGATTTAGGTTCAAAAATATATATGGTTCGTATATCGGGATTTGACACTCATGATGCACAAGTGAATGGCGAAGGAGATATTACAGGAAGACACCAAATACTTTTGGAAAGGTTGTCCCAGGCGGTATCGACTTTTATGGACGACCTAAAACAACAAAATTTAGCCGATGATGTAGTTGCATTGACATTTTCAGAATTTGGAAGAAAAGCAAAAGAGAATGGAAACTTTGGAACCGACCACGGAGAAATTGCCCCAATGTTTTTATTTGGAACACCAATTGAAGGAGGTGTTTCAGGTTTCAATCCAAATTTGAAAGAAGCTGTACTCGACAATAATTACCAGATTCAAACAGTTCAATACGATTACAGACAAACCTTTGCTACTATTTTACAAGATTTTTTGGGCGCCCCAAACAGTTTTATTGATGCGGCATTTTTTGATTATTCAAACGATCAGAACTTTTCAGAACATAAAATTGCATCACTAATTAAAAATAGTCATACCGTTTCACAATTTTGTTTAACTGGTGAGCCTGAAATTGCGTCTGATTATGAGAAAACCTGGCTGGCTTTCCCGAATCCATTCGAAGATAAAGTGAATTTAGTAACCATAGAAGAAGTGAACAATTTGTCCTATTCGGTTTACACGAATAGTGGAATGATTGTCGCAAATGGTACCTACAACGAAGTAGGAAATAAAATAGAATTACAATTAGGGAATTTGTCACAAGGAAACTATTTCCTGGAATTAATTTCAGATGGCAATAAGGAAGTATATATATTAATGAAAATGTAAAAAGCCGCTAATTTCTTAGCGGCTCACTACTAAATTAACCTAAATTCTATTTAGGCATTACAACCGTATCAATTGCGTGAATTACACCATTCGACGCATCTATATCAGTCATAATAACTTTGGAATTGTTTCCTTTACTGTCTTTAAGGTATACGCTACCATCCTTCATGTAGGCAACTAATTTATTTCCTTGAACAGTTTTAATTTTGAACTTTCCATAAGAGCTGTCTTGAATCGCTTTAACAACATCCGCTGCTTTAAATTCACCAGCGATTACATGATACGTTAATATTGATGTCAGCATTTCAATGTTTTCAGGCTTTAAAAGTGTTGAAATTGTTCCTTCAGGGAGTTTGTCAAATGCCGCATTTGTAGGAGCAAATACCGTAAAAGGTCCTTCGCTTCCTAAAGTTTCGACCAAATTAGCAGCTTTCACCGCAGCAACTAAAGTTGAGAAATTATCATTCCCGGCCGCAATTTCAACAATTGTTTTCTCAGTTTCATTATTTACAGGCGGATCAGTTGGTTCAATAATTCCAGCATACGATACTCCTGCTATGCAGCATGATAAAAATAGTACAGATAAAAAATTTCTTGTTCTCATAATCATTAGTGTTTAATGTTTTTCAAATATAGTTAAACAAAGCATGTGGGTTGAGTTTCAAATGTTTAAGTTTTGTTAAAAAAAAGACTGTCCTTTCGGACAGCCTTTTTAAAAACTCTGAATTTACTGCTAATTCTATTTTTTATATGAATCGTTTTCCTTGTTGATATCTGCCATTAAACCTGTAGGGTTTATTTGGACCGATTGAATTTCTTTTAACGTTTCAAACGAATACTTTGGGTGTGCCCAAGTCCAGTCAGCTAAAACAGTCGCTGTAGTTGGCTTTTGTCCTCGCATCATTCTCAAAGGAATATTAAACGATTCTTTTGAACCATCTGTATAAGTTACATCCAGGTCGATAGGCATGGGCATTCTGCCAACTCTGGCAAGGGTTACTTTGTTTCCTTCAACAGCTGCAACTGCATAATCGATTGTATGGTCGGTTTGTGTCCATTCATTTAAGAACCAATCTAACTGTAATCCTGAAACTTTTTCAGCAACACGCATAAAATCATTTGGTGTTGGGTGTTTAAATTTCCAAGTATTATAGTATTCCTTTAGGGTGTTTTTTACATTTTCTTCACCCATAATATAGTTCAACTGTCCTAATACCATGCTCCCTTTAGTATAGCTTCCTGAACCGAAAGCTGCATTGGTATTGAACCTGTCAGCGTGCACCGCTAATGATTCAGAAATTCCAGCATTTACCATATAGTAATAGCCTCTGTATCCTCTTGCTGAAGGAGTATCGTCTCCTCCTCTTAATATTTTATTTGAAGCCAATCCTGAAATGTATGAGGTAAATCCTTCATCCATCCATGAGTGCTTGCTTTCATTCGTTGCTAATAAATGTTGAAACCAAGCATGTGCAAATTCATGGAATACAGTTCCGGCGATACTTCTCAACGTTTCTCCTCCTGCAACTAAAGTGCACATTGCGTACTCCATTCCACCATCACCTCCCTGGATCACTGAGTACTGCGGCCAAGGATAAGGTCCTATCTGTTCGTTGAAATAATCCAGTGCTTGTTCTGTAAAAGGCTGCACCTCTTTCCAGGCATCTCTGTACTTCTCATTGTCTTTGTAGAAGAAGTGTAAAACTACTCCGCTTGGAGTTTTACGAACATCATGCGCATATTCCGGATCTGCTGCCCAAGTGAAATCATGTACATTTTCAGCCACAAAATTCCAGGTTAATTTCTTTCCTTTTGGAAGGTCTAATTCTTCTCCCGGCTCCGTATATCCATGTCCAACGTTTTTCGCATTTGTCAATACACCAGTTCCACCAACGGTATAATCTCTGTCGATATGCAAGGTTACATCAAAATCGCCCCACACTCCGTGGAACTCACGAGCGATATACGGGTGTGCATGCCATCCTTCGAAATCATATTCTGCCATTTTAGGATACCATTGCGCCATGGACATAGCTACGCCATCTGCCGAGTTTCTCCCTGCTCTTCTTATATGAACAGGTAATTGTCCGTCGAATTCCATTTCAAAAGTCGCAGAAGCTCCAGGAGCAATAGGCTCGTTTAACTGTACCTCTAAAACAGTGCCTTCAAGGCTGTATTTGACATCTTTCCCATCTTGCTTTAATGAAGTTGCTCTCATATACCCAATCTCAGAAGGGGATAATTTTGCAATACGACTTTCGTACACCGGAGCATCCTTGGTTCCTTTGTTTTCAACCATTCTTCTATCAGGATCGGTGATTGCCTGTAAGCGTGCATCCATTTCACTATTCGGTTGAAAAGCGTTGTAGTACATATGGTAAAAAACCTGATATAATTCGTCAGGTGAATTATTGGTATACACCAATTCCTGGGTCCCCGAGTACTGGAATTTTTCGACATCAACATCAACATCCATTGTATAGTTTACATGTTGTTGCCAATAAGAAGTATTATTTTGTGCCGAAACAACAGCAGTCATTACTAAAAAAAGCAGGGTAAATTTGTTCATTCGTTTTGGTTTAAGTGCGTGCAATATAAGATTATCATTAGAAAACAAAAAAAGGCGCTTGTAGAAGCGCCTTTTTTTAACAGAACATTATAATTTTATTTCCCGTTCACCATTTGATCTGCAAGTTTTAATGCTTGGTAAGCATTTGCAGCACCACCAGTAATTGACAATGTTGAGAAAGGAACCTCATTGCTTTCACCTGGTTTAAGTACCTGCATTTTCAGTTTCGTTGCAGAATTCATAATTATGTGTTTTACCTGACTAGCAGATAATTCAGGATAGTATGATCTTATTAAGGTAGCAATACCTGCAACTTCTGGAGAAGCCATAGAAGTACCACTAATTTTTTGATATTCATTTAATGGGAATGTTGAATAAATATCAACTCCAGGAGCAAATACATCTACATTTCTCTTACCGTAGTTTGAGAACGTAGCAGGCAAATTCTTATCAGTATTTACACTTAACGCACCTACTGTAAGTACATTATCAGCAAACTCCACAATCTTATCTTCTGAATCAGAAGGCCAGTTATCGCTTCTGTCAATGTCTTTGTGGTCGTTACCAGCAGCGTGCACTAATAATACATCCTTCTCTTCAGCATATTTGATAGCGTCAAAAACCCACTCTTTATTTGGAGAGAAAGACTTTCCAAAGGACATATTGATCACTTTTGCTCCATTATCCACAGCATAACGAATTGCTAAAGCAACATCTTTATCGCGCTCATCACCATCAGGGATTGCTCTTAAACTCATTAATTGTGCATTGTGCGCAACACCATTCATTCCGATTCCGTTGTTTCTTTCAGCTAAAATGATTCCAGCTACGTGCGTTCCATGGATTTCACCTTCTTTTGAACCAATTACCACGTTATTTCCGTATACTTTGTCATTGAAGTCGTTTGGCTCATCACCAACAATTGCGCGACCGTCAAAGTTTAAGTCGTAATTCTTATTCTTTAAATGAGACTCCCAATAATCGTTGAAAGCAGCTTCGTCTAGACCTCTAGAATTCAAAGAAATCAAATCTGAAACCATTGCTTTCATCTCAGGATCTAAGGTTTCGATACTTTTCATATCATCTAATGAGATTTCTTCCTTTCCAACAAATTTTTTAACTGCAATATAACTATCACCAATTTGCTGCAAACGTTTCATTGTTTGTTTATGTCCTGAAGAAGAAGCGTTATACGCTTTTAAAATTTTCTTGTATTCGTTGAATTCAGCTTTATCTTCTTCAGCGATATCTTCAAGTTTTTTTCCTGTGAATTTATCACCAAAAGCAGCTAATAAACGCGTCACCTCTAATTGTTCTGGTGCAGCTACACGATCTCCTCCTAAGTAGTTCCACCCGTAAATATCATCGATATAACCGTTCTTATCGTCATCAATTCCATTTCCATCAATCTCATCTTCGTTTTTCCACAAAACGTTTTCTAGGTCTTCGTGCTCAATATCGATACCAGAATCAATTACTGCAACAATAACAGTTTCACCTTTCTTATCAGCTACAAACTCATACGCTTTGTCTAAGCTAATCCCAGCGATTGTGTCTTGCGAAAGGTCGGTATGTGCCCAGTGGTTGTGCGCTTCATCAGAAACAGTTCCTTGTTTTGCACTTACATTAACAGAAATGTCCATTGCTGGAACTTCCTTATTCTTAATTGATCCACAACTGGCAACTAACATTGCTGATGCAACAGCAAATGTGGTTAATTTAAAAATTCTCATTACTCTTTCTCAGTTTAATTAAATACTTCGTTAAATTTATATGTTTGGTCGAGTCTAACTCCTTTTTCTGTTTGTTTCAGCGTACACAACTCGTTATGCGCATCGTGTTGCAAAAACAATATATAATCTTTTTCTACCGCTTCGTTTAAGAAAATTTGCTTCTCATCCATCGTAAGTAGAGGTCTGGTATCATAACCCATTACATAAGGTAGTGGAATGTGTCCTACTGTTGGTAATAGATCCGCCATAAAAACAATAGTCTTTCCTTTGTATTGAATATGTGGAATCATTTGCTTTTCGGTATGCCCATCTGCAAATAGAATGTCGAATCCCAACTCAGAATTTTCTTGATAGTTCCCAGAGGCTAGCTGCACAAAATTTAACTGTCCGCTAACTTCCATTGGGTTGATATTCTCTTTCAAAAAAGATGCTTTCTCGCGCTGATTAGGAACAGTTGCCCATTGCCAGTGATTCGCGTTTGTCCAGAATTTGGCATTCGTAAAAGCAGGTTCATAACCCGTACGTTCCTTATTCCATTGTATGGCTCCTCCACAGTGATCAAAATGCAGGTGTGTTAAGAATACATCCGTAATATCATCTCTGTGAAAACCGTATTTTGCCAAAGAGCTATCTAAAGAAAAATCTCCAAATAGGTAATAAAATCCGAAAAATTTATCTGATTGTTTGTTCCCCATTCCGGTGTCGATTAGGATCAATCGATTACCATCTTCGATAAGCATAGAACGCATGCTCATCTCAATTAAATTATTAGTATCTGCCGGGTTTGTCCTTTGCCATAAGACCTTAGGAACTACTCCAAACATCGCGCCTCCGTCTAACTTAAAGTTCCCAGTCTCAATAGGGTAAATTCTCATACATAAGGGTTAATTCCGCAAATATACTGTAAAGGGTTGGGAAATTTTGTTAAAAAAACTAAAAAACCCGAGTACATACTCGGGTTTTTTCTTGAGGCGTCAAGCGGATTCGAACCGCTGTAGGAGCTTTTGCAGAGCCCAGCCTAGCCACTCGGCCATGACGCCATTATTTTGGATTGCAAATTTAGTAAACTTTACTAAGTTGGCAAGTATTTTTTACGCTTTCCTGTTTTTATTCATCTCCACAGAAACAGCCGCGACATTACCACCAATTGGTGGATTGATTTTTGAAACTTTTACTGTTGCTTTTTCAACCATTGGAATTTCATCTAAGATACGTTTTAATATCCTGTCTACCACCTCTTCCAACAATTTAGAACGAACAGCCATTTCTTCTTTTGCAATACGATTTAAATGCACATAGTCTACAGTATCTTCCAACTCATCGGTCGCAGCAGCTTTGGTAAAGTCAGCTTTTGCCTTGATGTCTACACGATAGTCAGAACCAATTTTCCCTTCTTCAATTAAGCATCCGTGATAAGCGTAAACCCGTATATTTTTTAATTTGATAATTCCCATGTTCAAATTTTAGGCAAAGATAATGCCTTTTGTGGGTTTTAATACATTTTTCTTTTTGTTAGGACCTGAACATTTTTGGTTTGTGCAGAGCTGTTCGAGAGGAACATCAATGTCAGTCTATTTTAGTATGCTTTTGAATAAAAAATTCGGTATTTTTGCAGCTTATTAGGAATAAAAATTATGAGTGAAGAGAAAAAGTCATTGAACTTTATAGAACAAATAATTGAGGAAGATTTAGCAAATGGAATGGGAAAAGAAAAGCTGCGCTTTCGTTTTCCTCCGGAGCCTAATGGGTACTTACACATTGGTCACGCGGCATCGATTTGCTTGAACTTCGGATTAGGATTGAAGTACAACGCCCCGGTAAACCTTCGTTTTGACGATACGAACCCTGCGAAAGAAGAGCAGGAATACGTAGATGCTATCAAAGAAGATATTGCATGGTTAGGTTTTGAGTGGGATAAAGAACTGTATTCGTCTGACTATTTCCAGCAGTTATTCGACTGGACTATTGAACTCATAAAAGAAGGAAAAGCGTATGTAGACAATCAGACTTCAGCCCAAATGGCAGAGCAAAAAGGGACGCCAACTGAGCCCGGTGTGAACAGTCCGAACCGCAATCGTTCTGTAGAAGAGAATTTAGAGCTTTTCATGAAGATGAAAAATGGGGAGTTTGAAGAAGGGTCTCATGTATTGCGTGCTAAAATCGACATGACGCATACCAACATGCACATGCGTGACCCAATTATGTATCGTATTCTGAAAAAACACCACCACCGTACTGGTGACGATTGGGTGATTTACCCGATGTACGACTGGACGCATGGAGAATCTGATTATTTAGAACAAATTTCACACTCTATCTGTACGCTTGAATTTAAGTCGCACCGCGATTTATACGACTGGTACGTTGAAGAGGTTTATTCTGGAAAAGACTTAAGACCAAAACAGCGTGAGTTTGCTCGAAGAAATTTGAGTTATACAGTGATGAGTAAGCGAAAGTTATTGCAATTGGTAGAGCAAGGTGTGGTTGCTGGATGGGATGACCCTCGTATGCCAACTATTTCTGGATTGAGAAGAAGAGGATATACACCGGCATCGATACGTAATTTTAGTGATACTGCTGGTATTTCTAAGCGTGATAACGTGACCGATGTTGCTTTGTTAGAGCATTGTATTAAAGACGATTTGAACAAAACAGCTCCGCGTGTAATGGCTGTGTTGAATCCGTTGAAAGTGGTAATCACCAACTATCCAGAAGGAGAAGTTGAGTGGTTAACTGCGGAAAACAATCCTGAAGATGAAAATGCTGGAAGCAGACAGGTGCCTTTTAGTCGTGAAATGTATATTGAAAAAGAAGATTTCAGAGAGGAAGCAAACAAAAAATTCTTCCGTTTAAAATTAGGCAAAGAGGTTCGATTGAAGAACGCATATATCATCAAGGCTGAAAGCTGTACAAAAGATGAAAACGGAGAAATTATCGAAGTACAATGTACTTATGATGCTGACTCAAGATCTGGTTCAGGAACTGAGGCTAGTAAGCGTAAAGTAAAAGGAACACTTCACTGGGTTTCTGTTGCACATGCTGAGAAAGCTGAAGTTCGTATGTACGACCGTTTATTTACTGATGAAGCGCCAGACGGTCATAAAGACAAAGATTTTATGGAGTTCATCAATCCGGATTCATTGAATGTGATTGAAGCTTTTGTAGAGCCAAGTTTGAAAGATGCAAAACCGTTAGATCGCTTCCAATTCCAAAGATTGGGATACTACTGTGTAGACAAAGACTCAACCCAGGAAAAGTTGGTGTTTAACCGCACCGTTGCGCTTCGAGACAGTTGGGCTAAACTAAATAAATAGCATTAAAACGCTTTTTATTTAGCTGTTGAAACACATTAAAACGTGTGTCAACATGGAACAAATAACAAAAAAACCTCCAAAGTAATTTAGAGGTTTTTTTATATGAGTTTTTAGTGGAGAGTATTAAGTAGTTAGTTCTTTAAAGAAATGATGAATTCTCAACTATATTTGGTTCCAAATAGCTCAAATTGCTTAAAAAATGATCAAATCCAAACCCTACTTCACCCTTGCTCTAATCGTCTTCATTATTGAAGTCCTGATAGCAACTGTGCTTAAAAACACAATTTTACGCCCTGTGTTTGGAGATTTTCTAGTGGTAATACTGATATTTTGTTTTGTAAAAGCTTTTACCAATTGGGACTCCAAAAAAGTCGCTATTGGAGTTTTGCTCTTTGCTTTTACTATTGAATTTGGACAATATATTGACATTTTAGATCTTCTGAGTATTGAAAAAAATAGACTAACTGCTCTTATTTTTGGAGCCTCCTTTGACTGGTTGGATTTGCTTGCCTATGCGTTTGGCGTTATCGCAGCTCTTTGGTTAGACAGATTTATCCGAAGTGGGTCCTGAGTATTGAGTCATTAGTATTGAAAAAAAAATTATACCACTTCATCTTTCAGAATCTATTTTCAATTATGTCTTTATCTAAAAAAAAATTGTAAATTAGTTTTCGAAATTGAATATCAGTTTTAATTAACTAACCAACTTACCTTAAAAACCTTTGGAGCGATTCGAAGGTTTTTTTATATTATAAATACTGTTATTAATTTTAAAATATTAAAAAACAAACAGTGCACCATGCAAAAATCAATTTAACACGTGTGCGAACAAATTAAGTTACTGAAAGAAAACAAAGGCTGAACACAAGCCGATCTCGCCACAGAAACTGGTTTATCTGCTCGCACAATTCAGAGAATAGAATCTGGGAATTCCATTCCAAAAGGATATACTTTAAAATGTTTGAAAGATATTTTTGGAGATAAAGTGAAAGCAGGCAACGCCATATCTGATAAGGTTTTATACTTTTATTTTAATGCGAAAAAATACAGAGTTGCTTCAAACTAAGACACTTCTGTAATTTCAATTAGAAAAGCGCGTTTTTGTTTTTATGGATAACTGTTAGTACATTTATCCCATATTTCTGAGATATTCCCACCTCTTTCTCAGTAAAATCACAATCCAATTCAACAATTAAAAACTCGTTTGCTCTAAAGATAATCGATTGCAGTATGATTAAAGGAAATCTTTTAAAGATTGGTATTTGCTTTTTTATGATAACAACCTTGTTATCGTGCACAGACGAGCATTTGGATGTGTATCAGGAAGACCAATTAATTGGAGAATGGAAGCTCAATGACCCCGAAAACAATTGTACTCAAACCTTGGTATTTGACACAAATAAAACAGGGATTGAAATTATAGGTTGTGAGTACCCAGACGACACCTATGTGTCAAGCGCAGAAAGCTTTACATGGGATACGGATAAAGATGTACTTACCATCGATTTTAGTGGTGAAAAAACAAAATCCTCTTTTTATTTTGATGAGGAAGGGCATTTATTTTTACCCAATATGACAGATGCACCAGAGATGTATTTTATCAAAATAAACTAAGATCTTAAATTAACCTATTTATATGCAGAAAACCTTTAGTTACGATTAAAGGTTTTTTGATTTAAAATCCAGTCATGTAATTACCGATTAACTCTACAAATCCCTTAGGGAAAGTCGTAAAGAAATAAGTACATTTGATTTTTAAAATCTTTTAAAATCCAAATTCACTATGAAAAATCCCCTTTCAACTCCAATTTATTTTCCCTGTGGTAAAAGCATGAAAAATCGTTTTATGCTGGCTCCTTTAACCAACAGGCAAAGCAATGAAGATGGGACTTTAACCGACGATGAATACCTCTGGTTGGTAAAAAGAGCTGAAGGCGGATTTGGATTGACTATGACCTGCGCTTCTCATGTTCAGGAAATTGGAAAAGGGTTTCCAGGGCAATTAGGTATTTTTTCTGATGCGCATATCGAAGGACATCAAAAATTAAGCGCTGGTATTAAAACACATGGAAGTCTTGCGGTGATTCAGTTGCATCATGCAGGTATGCGTTCGCCTGAAGAAGTCATTGGTAAAAAATCCGTTTGTCCTACGGGTAATGAAAAGTTCAACGCACGAGGATTATCGTACGATGAGGTTATTCAGTTACGAGAAGATTTTATTTCAGCAGCAATAAGAGCCAAAAAATGTGGCTACGATGGTGTAGAAATCCATGGAGCTCATGGTTATATACTCACGCAGTTTTTAAGTAGTGCCACCAATAAACGAACAGATAACTACGGAGGTTCTCTCGAAAACAGATCTCGTTTGCTGTTTGAAATCGTCAATGCAGTTCGTGAACAGTGTGGAATTGATTTTTTATTAGGTGTGAGACTCTCACCTGAAAATGTAGATATGCCTTTGAATGAAACTAAAGAAGTGACAAAACGATTGATTTCAGAAGGAAACATCGATTTCCTGGATATTTCTTTGTGGGATTCCTTTAAAATGCCTGAAGAAGAGGAGCACAAAAACAAGAGCCTATTAGAACATTTCACTGAAATAGATCGAGGTAACATCAAACTAACTGTCGCAGGAAAAATCAGAACTGGACAAGATGTTAAAACGATTCTTAATGCAGGGGTGGATTTTGTAAGCATTGGCCGATCTGGAATTTTACACCATGATTTCCCTAAAAAAGTGATTGCATACGAACAATTTACACCAATTGAAACTCCGGTCTCTGAAGCACATTTAATAACTGAAGGATTGGGAAAAGATTTCATCGCCTACATGAAACGCTGGGAAGGGTTTGTAGCCAAGGCGAATTAAAGCAATAAGTATCACTTTTCAATAATACCTCAATCGATAAACAAACGCTTTAAATCTCCTTCAACTAATTTTGGAGGAATTTTGCTTTAATACTATTTGTGAGCTAACTTTAAGACTAACAATTAAATAATACCCTGCTTAAAAATTTCGATTAGGAAAAACCATAAAAAATCATGGATACAAAAGAATCAGCACTTTCAAAACTTTGGAGCAACATCCCATTATTAATAAGAGCTATTATACTTGGTATTATTGTCAGTTCCATCGGAGTTTTAATCTGGCCTTTGATCGCTATCTTTATTCCTTTGCCATGGTCGTTTGTTATAATGATTGGGTTTCTGGTTTTTTACTTCAAATTTTTTAGTGGTGAAACCAAACCCAAGAGCACACAAGTCTTTCGAAAAAATAATTTTAGAAACAAAAAATTATCTTCAAGAGTCTGGGCACATGCAATTGTAGCTATTTTCCTAATTGTTATAATTGAACAATCGAGCCTTGTAGTTACATTCCGCATTATTGAATTCCCTGCAGAAATATTCGCTCAGGAATATTCATTTCTCCAAAACATCCCAATTTGGGCTGGTTGGCTTGTAATAATTATGATTTCGGTCGTTGCAGGCATTTGTGAAGAAATCGGATTTAGAGGATATATGCAGGTTCCATTAGAAAACAAATACGGCCCGTTGAAAGCTATTATAATTGTATCTCTAATGTTCGTGGTTGTACACTTGCATCAAGCCTGGTCTGGGCCAATCGTTTTTCATATTTTCTTTATCAGCGTCTTGTTCGGATCCATTGCATATTATTCAAAATCATTAATTCCAGGAATCATTGCTCATAGTATCATGGATATATGCAATTTCTCTTTTTGGTGGTCCGATTTAGGATTTCAATTTAATGAAAGACCCATTAAAGAAACGGGGTTTGACCTTCATTTAGCTTTGTGGATAGTAATTTTGATGCTGAGTATTGGATTCTTTATTCAGATAATGAAAAAACTAAACAAACTCAGCTAGAAACAACACAAATCGAATTATTTAGTCCTATCACCTGTTTCTAGTGCGTCTGCGGCTTCTATTTCGTTGTGTATTTTCCGACCTGTTTTGTTCACCTTTTGAAGCCTGTTTTTCAATTTTAGTTTTAGGCTTACGTCTGGGTTTATTTCTTCCACTCCCAGGTTTTTTAGGCTCTGTAGAGGCATTTGGATCAGGTTCAAAACCTTCTAAAATTTCAACCGATATGTTCAGTCCTACCAGTTTCTCAATAGCCTTTAGATAACTGGTTTCATCAGCACTAACTAATGAAATCGCTTGTCCTTTTGCTCCAGCCCTACCCGTTCTACCAATTCGGTGGACATAGTCTTCGGAAACATTTGGCAATTCAAAATTCACCACATGTGGTAATAAGGGAATATCCAGTCCGCGTGCCGCAATATCAGTCGCAACAAGCACACGAATCGTACTCTTTTTAAACCCAGATAACGCTTTGGTTCGCGCCGCCTGACTTTTATTTCCATGAATTGCAGCGGATGAAATTCCCGCTCCGACTAATTTTTTTGAAAGTTTGTTAGCACCGTGTTTCGTTCTTGAAAAAACCAATACTTGTTTCCAGTTTCCTTCGGAAATCAATTTAATAAGCAGTTCTGTTTTTAGCTTTTTAGCAACTCTATAGACTTTTTGGTCAATGGCGTCGACGGTACTATTTTCAGGGGTTGCTTCAACCAAAACAGGGTGATGCAAAAAATCTCCTGCTAATTTTTTTATCTCTTTAGAAAAGGTTGCAGAAAACAACAAATTCTGTCTGCGTCTCGGCATTAAACTTATAATCTTTTTAATATCTCTTAAGAATCCCATGTCGAGCATACGGTCGGCCTCATCCAAAACTAAAATTTCAATTTTTGCCAATGAAACAATACCTTGATTTTGAAGGTCTAACAATCTTCCTGGAGTTGCAATAAGAATATCTACTCCGTTCCGTATTGTTGCTACCTGAGGTTTTTGATTTACCCCTCCAAAAATAACCGCAGAACGAATGTCTAAAAACTTACTATAAGCTTGCACATTGTTGTGAACCTGAGCTGCCAGCTCTCTTGTTGGAGTTAACACCAAAGCCCTTATAGGTCGTTTACGATACTGCTGTCCTTGGGATAATTTTTGTAACATGGGCAAGGTGAAACCCGCAGTTTTACCTGTACCTGTTTGCGCAGATGCAAGCACATCTTTTCCTTCTAAAATTACAGGGATGGCTTTTTGTTGAATGGGTGTTGGATTGGTATATCCTTGTTTATTAATGGCTTTCAACAATGGAGTTGACAAACCTAAAGATTTAAACGACATATAAAGTTTTGTGCAAATGACGTTCTCTTATAGTGCCATTTTATTCTTTGCAAAGGTAAGGCTAATTATTGAAGTGGTTGCACTATCTTTTTTAAGGACAGAAATCCTTATTACAAAATTTAATATCAAAAAATTACTTTCTAATGAGCTGAATAGTTTTCCTAACTTTATAGAAAGGCACTAATCTTGTTATTCTCGTGCACAACACCTAAAAGTTTGAAACATGAAAACGAAACTTCCTATTCTATATTTTATCATTTTTTCCACAAGTGTATTTGGTCAAAATTCCTTTACAAATCCGATAATTCCAGGCGGACATCCAGATCCGTCAATTTGTAAAGTAGGCGATACTTTTTATATTGTGAATTCGACCTTTGAATATTTTCCGGGCCTGCCCATTCACAAAAGTAAAGACCTCATCAACTGGGAGCTTATTGGTTATGGATTGCATAGAGAGTCACAAGCTACGGGAGCCGTTAATTTAGTTGACATCCAATCTGATGGTGGAATTCACGCCCCTACTATTCGCCACAATAACGGAACATTCTATATTATTAGTACGAATGTTTATTACCACGAAGACACCAATACAACGGATTTTGTAAACTTTATTATTACTGCTAAAAACGCAGAAGGTCCATGGTCAGAACCTTATGTTTTAGAAGGTGCACCCGGCATTGACCCAGACATCTTTTTTGATGATGATGGAAAGGTTTGGTACGTTGGAACCCATAGTCCGGAAAATCCAAATTTTGAAGGAGAAGGTGAAATATGGCTCCAGGAAATTGACATGGAGAACTGGGAACTCACAGGAGAGCGACATTTTTTATGGCGTGGAGCTTGTGGTGGAGTTTGGGTTGAAGGGCCACATATATACAAACGAAATGGCTATTACTACTTGCTCGTTGCTGAAGGTGGAACAAGTTACAATCACGCAGTTATGATCGCTGTAAGTGATCAAATTACCGGTCCATACATTTCTAACGAACGGAATCCCATCTTTTCAACAAGACATTTGAGTTACGACAATTGGGTGCATAGCACGGGACACGCCGATTTAATTGAAGTAGAAAAAAATCGATGGTTTATGGTTGCTCTTGGAATTAGAGGAGATGAAAAACGCGGATCCAACATGGGTCGCGAAACACATTTGATTCCGGTGCAATGGGAACAGGAACCGTTTGAGTGGAAGGAAGTCCGCTATGAATGGCCTGTAATTGCTCCCGAAACTGGAAAAGTAGAGCGATTAAATCCGGTGCCATTCAATGGGACGACCCAAAAACTTAACTCCGATTTCACAGATCATTTTACCATTCCTAAACTAAATTTAGCTTGGAATTTCAGACGTGTACCAACAAAAAAGTTCTATTCATTAACCGACAACAAAGGTTCTTTGAGATTGTATACTCAGCCGAATATTATTAAAGAACGAGGACGGGCAAGTCTCATGGGATTCAGACAAAAAGAAAGTATATTTGAGTACCGCGTTCATATGAACTTCAATCCAGAATCTAATGGTTCGGAAGCAGGCATCAATATATTTCAAAAAGACGACAACTTTTTTTCCTTTACTGTTCTAAAAGAAAATCAAAAACACTTTTTACAATTGCATTTAGCAAATCCTAATGAGGAGGTAAAACAACTCAAAAAACTGGAGCTTCCTTATTATGAAGGAACGATTACACTTAGAGTAAATTCAGAAAATCATAGGTACTCGTTTTACTATTCTTTGAATGGAATTGAGTTTACTTTATTTGAAACTACAGAAGCCCATCACATATTAAGTAAAAAATATACTGGTGCTTATATGGGAGTATACGCTACCAGTAACGGTGTAAACTCGAAAGATTTTGCCGATTTCGACTGGGTGAAGTTTCATGGGTTTCCAAAGCTCTAACCTTTGAGGCGACTTCAAGTTTAACTCACAATAGCCTCATATTCAGTATTTAAAATTTTCTTCAACAAAAAATCTACTTGCATATATTGTTGGTTTTTTGTATTTTATAGAGTCGAATAAAATATTGGGGTATGAATGCATTAGATAAAATTACACAGGACTTAAAATTATGGGAGCAAGAATATACCACCGCAAAGCACGAATACATTCAATTTGTGATGGAATATCAAAAGAGTCATCCTAATTTCGCAAAGCGATTAGAAAGAGCGTGGAAAGAAACAAACGAACACTTTTGGGGTATTGAAGTCAACTTCAGAAAAGCTTTTAAAAAAGCTTCTCAACAAAAAGAACCACAAAAAACGCTAGACAGGTATCAGGCAAAACTTATAAAAAGGCACGCCTGTACAAGGGCAATTAAAAGATTTGAAACCATCAGAGAACAGATGTTAAAAGAAGCACTTCGAAACAATGACATGACGACTGAAATTCCTGAGAGGTTCAAAGAATTAAAAAAGCGATATAAGAGAGCGAAAATACAGAGAAGAAATCTTCAAAAAACAATGAAGAAGTTCTTAAATTCTAACATCTTTAAGGAAAAATATTCAACTGGTAGTTCTGACTTTGAACTCAGCTTTTAAGTAACTTTTGGAGTCTACCAAACTTTGTTTAGTTCCATTTTTAAATCCGGCTACATTGATTAAAAAACTGAAAACACATCATTTATTAAGCTGTGTACTGCTCAATGAAGGTTGTTCTTCTTTGTTGAATTACTTATACTTTAATTCAAAATAGCAATCCGAGAAGTACAATCCCGCATATTATTATCATTACTCATTACTGTAGTCATATTTCTGCTATTCTTCTTTGAGTCTATGGCAACCAAAGGGTATAAAAACAACTAAAAAAAGGCGCTTTCCAAAATTTTGAAAGCGCCTTTAATTTTGTTAGCAGGTAAAAATTTACCCCATTTTAAATGTTCTAAGAATTGCTTCCAATTCGAACATATAATCTCTTTTGTTAATTGCAGGAGCGAACGTAAATCCTTCTACCACAATCATTCTGTTATTTACTTTATCCAGTACAGAATAGCTTAAAAACGGTCCAGCCATATACATCTTGTGAACTTCCCATTTTCCCCTTGTTTCAAACGCCTCATAACCATTTAAATCAATTTTAAATATATGTGGTGTATAGGCTTCTTCAGTAATCATATACGATCCTTCTGTTTGACCTGGAATGTATTTGGACCCAATAACATTTCTATTGATAGTGATATTTTCTCCAGCTTCATCTTCCGGTGATTCTAGCTCGTATGAATACGTAATCAATTCCATCGTGTGATCACCACCAATATGATATCTGTACCAAACAAACTCCCCATTGTCTTCTACAACATTGTATTTCCTCGGAATTTTAATTGAGTAATTCTGTTCGTTAAACGTTTTTACTTTTTCAATTGGGTAATGTTTTTTGAGAATTGATCTCTGAACACTTTTGATATCTGAATTTTTATATGCTCGAACAATTTTATTCTTATTCGCTTGAATTAATTTAACCACCTCTTCTTCCGAAGTCCCAATGACGGTCAAAATTACCTGAGGAGCAGCATAAACATCTGTTGCAATTTTAAGTTCGTTTTTATCCCCGATTTCAACAGCAATAACATTTCTGGTTGCTCTAAACATTCTTCCGAAATGATTTTGAGATACTTGAGATACTTCAAACTGAGATTCCGGCTGTGGCAATCCCAAAACAGGTTCTGCAATAACT
Organism: Flavobacteriaceae bacterium; assembly: GCA_964227255.1. Lineage (GTDB taxonomy): Bacteria > Bacteroidota > Bacteroidia > Flavobacteriales > Flavobacteriaceae > Lutibacter. The sequence continues at coordinate 78,778 of CAXQVI010000029.1, read as the reverse complement.
TCTCGCAACGCATCACCCATGACTCCTTGCCATTCAATATCCTTCATAACCACCAACAGACTATTAATTCGTCCATTTGCTTCTTTCAAAATTTTCTTAGGAGCTTCCTTTGAGGAATTCAAATTACACGAAATTAGCAATACTAAAATTGCCAGTACAGCAGTTAGTTTTTTCATAATTTATAAATTTTTAATTGCGTCCCAGGACGTAGACTTTTAGTACTCCAAATATCATTCCAATCTTTCAGGTTTTGCACGCTTACATTCTTATATTGCTGCGCTATTAACCACAAGGAATCTCCTGATTTTACAGTATATGTCTCATATGCTCCTGTTGGTTTTGGCTTATTACTTTGCTTTTTCGCAGTACTTTTTGCTGGTGCATCATTCATACTACGAGGATAAATGACCAGCCTTTGACCAATCTTTAAATTATCGCTTTTTAAATTATTCCAACGCTTGATACTTGAAACTCGAACCCCATATTTATCGGCTATTTTTCCTAAATAATCTCCACTTTTTACACGATAAACCATGCGATTATTCATTTCAACATATTGAGGCAAAGGCTTCTCTCTTTTCGCTTCTTCAGCATCTACATAAGCATAAATCTGCTGCTCATTACTCACAAATGTACCTACATCTTTTACAGGTAAAGTAAGGGTATAATTTTTCCCTTCGATGTATGGAATAATATCGAGTTTGTATTGCGGATTTAAAAACTGCAAAATTTCAATGTCAACGTTCAACGTCTCATATAATTGCTGAAAAGTTACTTGTCGTTTAACCTGGACCGTATCGGTTTCAAAATACGCTAAAGATGACTTTTTAGCTTTGATATTGTGCTCTTCGGCGTATTCAAAAATGTACAAGGTTGCATAAAACGCTGGAACATAGCCTGCCGTTTCCCGAGGTAACAAATGACGAATGTTCCAGTAGTTTGTATTTCCTCCTGAGCGTCTGATTGCTTTAGAAACATTTCCAGGCCCCGAATTGTACGCTGCGAGAGCAAGATCCCAGTCTCCAAAAACCCCATAGAGTTCCGACAAATACTTACACGCCGCTTCGGTTGCTCTGTAAGGATCAGAACGTTCATCAACATACGAACTTACATTCAAATCAAATTGCTTTCCTGTACCATACATAAACTGCCATAAACCTGTCGCTCCAACACGAGAACGTGCTCTCGGCCTTAAAGCAGATTCAACAATGGCCAAATATTTTACTTCCAAAGGAAGGTCATATTTATCGAGCTGTTCTTCAAATAAAGGAAAGTAAAAACGTGCCTTTTCCATCAAGTTTGAGAACGAACTTTTTCTACGTCTTAAATAGGTTTTTATAATTTGCTCAAGACTTTGATTGTACTCCAAATGAAAGGGAGTCTGACTATTCAAATGCGCCAAACGTTCCTTCAAAAGTTCCGTTGGTAATTCTGCTAATTCCCCTTCCTTTAAAATCTCATCATCTTTCAACACATAAGTAACCGTGTCATATAAAGGTGAGCGGATCAATTGATTTAGCCAAAGGCTATCGATTATTTGAGCTTTTTCAAATGATACAAAAGTTAAACTATCGTTTTGAATACTGAATAATGTATCCCTTTTTGAAGCCAGTTCCTTTGCATCTTCAATTACCTCCACTGCTAAACTATCTGCTTCCTGTCCGAAAGCAAATTGTACACAACAAATAACTAGTACTAAATATTTTCTCAACGTTTTAATCGTTTAATAATTTTGAAATTTCATCTAAATTCGGTGTTAGAATAATTTCAATTCTTCTGTTTTTTGCCTTTCCTGCAGCTGAAGTATTGTCAGAAACCGGAATGTATTCACTCCGACCAGCTGCCGTTAATTGTGTTGGTGAAACACCTTTTGATTTCAGAATTCTAACAATCGCTGTTGCTCTTTTCACGCTTAAATCCCAATTATCAACCAAAGTTCCGTTTCCACTATAAGGCACATTGTCGGTATGACCTTCTATTAGGACATCAATATCCGGGTTCTTCGCTAATACCGCGGCCAATTGCTGTACTGCTTTAGTTCCTTCAGCATTCACAGCCCAGCTTCCTGAGCGGAACAACAATTTGTTTTCCATAGAAACATACACTTTACCACCGCGTTGCTCAACCGTTAAACCATTTCCTTCGAAATCCAGTAAAGCTCTAGAAATTGAGTTTTTCAATTCCTGCATCTGCATTTCTTTAGCATTTATAGCCGCTTGCAGAGCTTCAATCTGATCACTGCGTTCTTTTAATTTGTGCTCAAGTGCTTTCAAACGTTCTGACTCCTCGAACATTTTACGCTCCTTTTGTTCCAATTCAAGCAACAAAGCTTCATTTTTAGCAACTTGATCTTTCAATTTAGCACTACTTTGTGTTGAAAGCGTTTCGTAGTTTTCTTTTAGCAGCTTGTATTTGTTCTGAAGAGCTTCCAATTCATGGTCCAAAATGGATTTTGCCCCTTCAAGCTCCGAATATTGCTTCTTGAGCTTATCCAGTTCATTATTTAATCCATTTTTTTCAGTTAATAGAGCATCATGGTCTTCCATTAAACCATTATGAGCATCTCTTAGGGTGTTGTACTTATCTTCCAATTCAACATATACTCTTTTGGACACGCAAGAGGACAAAAGAAGTCCTGATACTAATACAATAGCTAATTTTTTCATCTCTTTTATTTTAATTCTACTACAATTGGACAGTGGTCTGAATGCTTCGCTTCTGGCAAAATATATGCTCGGTTAATGCGATCTTTCATAGGTTCGCTCACCATATTGTAATCAATACGCCAACCTTTGTTATTATTACGAGCATTTGCTCTGTAACTCCACCACGAATAATGTCCGCCTTCTTTATTTAAATAACGGAAAGAATCAACAAAACCACTATTGATAAACTTCCCAATCCATGCACGTTCTTCAGGTAAAAACCCTGAAACACCTTTCATTTTTGGGTTGTGAATGTCTATTTCCTCGTGACAAATATTGTAATCACCACAAATAATCAGATTAGGCAACTCCTTTTTCAAATGGTTTACATACTCTTGAAATTCGTCCATATAATTGAACTTGAATTGCAGTCGTGCATCGTTTGTTCCAGAAGGTAAATACAGACTCATGACTGAAACATCATCATAATCTACACGCAGGTTTCGTCCTTCAAAATCCATCGATTCAATACCTGTACCATACTCCACATGATTTGGTTTTTTCTTACATAAAATAGAAACCGAACTATATCCTTTTTTCTGAGCTGAAAACCAATAGTGAAATGGATATCCCGCTTTTTCAAAGACAGATAGATCTAACTGTTCTTTATGTGCTTTCGTTTCCTGAACACACAAAATATCAGGACTCGCTGCTTCCAGCCAGTCGATGAAACCTTTTTTCAAAGCGGCGCGAATTCCATTAACGTTGTAAGAAATTATTTTCATGAGCTGATGTATATATTTTTCGCTTATCCTTCGTACATACTACGTAATTTTCTACGCATTATTTTGTTTGAAGCTGTACGAGGCAAACTTTCGATAATTTTTAAGTCTTTTACTTTGAATAGTGGATTGAGATTTATTTTGATGACTTTTCCAACTTGTTCTTTTGCTGAAAATTTGTCTATCTCAGACGAATTAGTCACTATAAAAATCACTAAAGCACTTGGGCCTCCGTCTTTGGGAGGCACGGCGACAGCCGCTGATTCAATTACAAAATCGAGTTTGTTGACTACTGCTTCTATTTGAACGGAACTGACTTTAATTCCGCCGAGGTTCATGGCATCGTCAACCCTTCCTTGCGCTTTAAAATAACCGTTTTCAAGTTGAAGCATCTGGTCTCCGTGCCGGCGCAAGATTTGATTTTTATAGGTTGGTGTATCTTCAAAATACACTTTGTAGTGATCTCTGTTTAATAATGTATTCGACAATCCCATTGATGGAGGAATCATAAAAACTTCTCCCTTTTCAACTTCCTCTCCATTTTCATCCAATAACACAAAGTCGGTTCCTAGTGCCTTTGTTGAAAAAGTACTCGGGAAATTTTCCTGAACTACCGTACTTGTGATATAACCTCCTCCTATTTCCGTTCCTCCGCAATATTCAATAACAGGCTTATTGTTTGCGAGCTGCATTAGATAGGTCATTTCAGTCGGACTAGAAACTTCTCCAGTAGAACTAAAACATTTGATGCTATCCCAGTTATACGACTCCATACAACCTGAATCTTTCCATGTTTTCACAAAACTTGGAATCACGCCAAGCATGGTCACTTGAGTATTTTGAATAAAAGATCCGAAACCCTCTCCCACCGGAGCTCCATAATACAGCGCAATACTCGCTTTATTCATGAGCGCTGCAAAAACCAGCCAAGGTCCCATCATCCAACCTAAATTTGTTGGCCAGCAAACCACATCTCCTTTTTGAATATTTTGATGGTAAAAGCCATCACTTGCACATTTAATAGGTGTTGTATGATTCCAAGGGATTGCTTTTGGCTCACCTGTTGTTCCAGATGAAAATAGTACCGTTATTAAATCTTCCGGTTTATGTGAAACCGATTCGAAAGAATCATTTGTAATCAGAAAATCGCTCCAAAAAACATCATTCCCACGAAGAGGAATTGTTTCTTTTGAAACTTGAATTACGACTGCCTTTGGAGCATTTGCTTCGCAAACTTTAGCATATAAGGGTAATTCTTTTCCTGCTCTTTGAATCACGTCTTGCGTAAAGATGACCTTTGGTTCTGTAATCTTTAATCGGACTTCAATTTCTTTTGGAGTAAAACTATCGGCAACAGTCACAACAGGCATCCCTGCTTTTATAGCTGCCAAATAAATCGCAACTGCTTCAACGGTCATTGGTAAGTCAATCCCAATTCGGTCTCCTTTTTCAAGTCCAAGGTTTACTAACGAATTCGCTATGCGATTTACGAGCTGTTCCAGCGCGTGCTGAGTGACAGTCTCGGTAGTATTGGAACCTTCTTTTTGAAAAACAATCGATGCACTTTCAGGCGCATTTTGAAAACAGGCATCTACAATATTCAACGCAGCATTTGGCAGCCAATTCACTGCTTCAACACCATAGTCAAGTTCGAAAACTTGTGAGTAGGATTCTTTAAACGGGATCTTTAAAGCTTTAATGGTAGTGTCCCAAAAATCGGATCTGGAATTAACAGACCAACGCCAAAATTCCTCATAGGTCGAGATATTTTGCAAACGCATAATTTGAGCAATATTACTCTTTAAAATATCCGATTCCGATGGTTTCCAGGAATAAGTGCTCATGTGGCCTAGAATTCTTCTACTTGTTCAATAATTAACTCTGTAGCATCTTCTTCACCTTCTGTAGGCTTCTTATCACAATCCACTCGAATACTTAGATTCTCTGGTTTCTCAAATTCCTCTTGGCTGACGTTCAAAGTTTCGTCTGCGTATAATTTTTTATAATAAAGTGCCCAAATTGGCAAGGACATTGAAGCTCCTTGTCCTAAGGTGATACCTTCAAAATGCGTAGCGCGGTCTTCACCACCCACCCAAACACCTGTTGCCAGATTTGGAACAATTCCCATAAACCAACCATCTGACTGATTTTGCGTAGTTCCCGTTTTACCTGCTATAGGATTGTTAAATTCATATGGATATCCCGTTGAAACATCGTAAGGGTATTTACCCCATGAAGTTCTTAAACGAATCCCTGAACCAGCTTCAGTCACACCTTCTAATAAATTAATTACTGTATAGGCCGATTCCTCACTCAATACCTCCTTTGAATTTGGAACAAATTGCTGTAATACCGTTCCGTTTTTATCTTCAATACGCAACAACATCATTGGTTCCACTTGTAAACCTTTGTTCGCAAAAGTCGCATAAGCTCCAACCATTTCATACAAACTCAGATCCACCGAACCTAAGGCAATTGCTGGTACTGCTGGAATGTCACTTTTAATACCCGCACTTTTTGCTAAGCTAACCACTGTACTCGGATTTACCTTGTCAATTAAATTAGCAGTCACAACATTCGTCGATGAGGCCAGTGCTGCTTTTAAAGTCAGCTCCCCACCATATTCATCATCCGAATTTTTAGGAGTCCAGTCTTCAGGCATTCCGTATTTTTCAGCAGGAATTGTATATGGAATGTTCGGTAATTTTTCGCAAGGTGACATCTTCAATTGATTGATCGCCGAAGCATATACAAATGGTTTAAATGTAGAACCTACTTGTCTTTTTTGTTGCTTCACAGCATCGTACTGAAAATGTTTGTAGTTAAATCCACCTACCCAAGCTTTGATATGGCCTGTTTGTGGCTCTACCGACATCAATCCTGAGCGCAATATATGCTTGTAGTAACGAATGGAATCAAATGGCGACATAATAGTATCTACTTCTCCTTTCCAAGTGAAAATTCTCATATCCGTTTTTTCTTGAAAAGATGCTTTTAATTCCTTCTCATTCATTCCTGCCTTTTTCCCTCTTTTCCATCGATTGGAACGTTTCATAGCCTGATTCATTGTCGTCTGAATTTCTTCAGGTTCTAAGTCGTAAAACGGCGCTGTTCTATTCTTGCTTTGCTCTATAAAAAATACGCGTTGCAAGTTCTCCATATGCTCTTTCATTGCTTCTTCGGCATACTGCTGCATGCGTGAATCCAAGGTCACATAAATTTTCAACCCATCGCGGTGCAGGTTATACTCAGTCCCATCAGGTTTTGGATTATCCTTAATCCACCCCTTCATATAGTCACGCAAATATTCACGGAAATAGGTTGCCATACCAACGCTGTGACCCTCAGGTGAAAAATCCAATACGATTGGCTGTTGTTGCAAGGAATCTTTTAATTCTTCCGTAATGAAATTATTTTTTAACATCTGACTCAGTACAACATTTCTTCTATTAAGCGATTTGTTTTTTGAAATCTCTCTGTTTGGGTTGAACTGTCTTGGGTTCTTCAACATTCCAACCAGAACTGCAGATTCTTCCACTTTTAAATCTATTGGTTCTTTTCCAAAATAGATTCTTGAGGCCGAACGGATTCCCACTGCTGAAAAGATAAAGTCCTGTTTGTTCAAATACATGGTCAGAATTTCTTGTTTCGTATACTGACGCTCTAGTCGAACTGCAATAACATATTCCTTTACCTTCTGCAAAACACGCTCCACCAAGTTTTTCGATCCCTCTCCGTGGAATAATAATTTTGCTAACTGTTGGGTAATGGTACTTCCTCCCCCATCTTTTCCTAGTTTCACAATAGCACGGGCAGTAGCCTTAAAATCAATTCCTGAATGCTCATAAAATCGCTCGTCTTCTGTAGCAATGAGAGCTTTTACTAAATTGTCAGGTAAATCTTTATAATGTACAGGCGTTCTATTCTCATAAGCATATTTTCCTATAGTTTTCCCATCAATAGAAATTACCTCTGTAGCTAAATTTTTCTCAGGATTTTCGAGTTCTTCAAAGGTTGGTAGCTCTCCAAAAATACCCCAAGATGCCAATAAAAACATTCCAATAAACGCTATGATTCCACCTAAAAAAAGGTATCTGAACCACTTGATGTATTTTGAGAAATCGTTCGTTTTTGCTACTTCTTTTTTTGCCATTATTTACTGTTTTCTATGCTTAAGCCCACATCTGTAATACCTCTTAGGGGCTCTGTTCCAAAAATATCGTTTATGCCTCTTGTTGCTTGCTGGATAGAGAATTCATAGTTGCCAGCTTCCGAAAACTGCACTGCTTCCTTATAAAAAAGTTTATTTTCTTTTAAATCTGAAAAACCTGATCCTAACCAATTACCCGCTGCATCTGTCATCTCATATTCCAAGGTGTCGATTATCTGAATTCCACTTGGGAATTTGATTTTTCCAATCAGAAAAATCGAACTGAATCGGTACTCCTTGTTGTTTCGTATATTAATAAACACATTTTTCTTAGAAATAGTATCTGAAGAAACTACGCTAAAAATAACTGGAGCTTCTTTCTTCCAGGAATAATCTTCAATCGCTTGATATTCATTAAAAGATTCATTTGAACCACAAGCGCTCACTACCAACAACAATACCCAAATTAGCAGTCTATTCGTTGTTTGCATTGTTATCCTTTTTTCTTGGTGGTCTACGACGCTTGTTTCTGTTATTCTTTCCTTTAGAAGGATTCGTATTTCCCTGTTGCTCATTTTTTGAGCCTTGAGACTGCTGGTTTGGCTTCTGATTCTGATTTTGTCGTCTCTGCTGATTCGACTTATTCTGAGGGCCTTTTCCTTTTTTACCTTGCGGCTGTTGCTTGTTATTTTGATTAGGCTTTGATCCTTCTTTTCTTTCAGAGGAATTTGATTTTTGCTTAGACCTGCTTTGTCCTTTGTTTTGCTGACCCCTATTTTGATTTTCGCCTTTATTTGAGCGACGCTTTTTACGTCGGTTCTTATTGCGTTTAGGTAGGTCAAATCGTGTTAAACTGTCTTGTCCAACTACATTTTCAAAATCTACAGAAGATTCTTCTTCAACAAGCAATTCCATTTCATATTCTTCTAAAGAAGCTATTTTCTCCTCAGATTTATTGCGCTCGATGATTTCAAGAACCTGATCCAATGAGAATTTATACCACTTGCTACGGTCTTCTCTGTACGTATACCACAACAATTCCTTGAAAATATCCATCTTCACAAAAACAGCATCTCCTTTTTCTGTTTTAAGGCTGACATCTGTTTTCGGGAATTCTTTTAACGCATCTAAATAAGTATCCAACTCATAGTTTAAACAGCATTTCAATTTACCGCATTGTCCGGCTAGTTTCTGAGGATTCAATGATAGTTGCTGGTAACGTGCCGCTGCCGTATTCACTTTGCGCAAATCGGTTAGCCATGTAGAACAGCACAATTCTCTACCACAAGAACCTATTCCACCTAAACGGGCAGCTTCCTGACGCAATCCCACTTGCTTCATCTCAACACGAATGTTGAATGCTGAAGCCAAATCTCGAATCAATTGACGGAAATCTACACGATCATCTGCCGTATAATAAAAAGTTGCTTTATTACCATCTCCTTGATACTCCACATCAGACAATTTCATTTTAAGTCCTAATCGCCCTAAAATTTCTCTTCCACGGTACTGTGTATCATATTCCTTTTCACGTGCCTCCTGCCAGATGTCAATATCTTTCTGAGTAGCTTTTCTGTAGATCTTTTTGATGTCTTCGCTATCAAAAGCAATCCCTTTTTTACGCATTTGTACTTTCACAAGTTCCCCAGCAAGAGATACTGTTCCTACGTCATGACCCGGATTTCCTTCAACCGCCAAAATATCGCCTATGGCGATTTTCAACTTATCGTTATTTCTAAAGAAGTGTTTTCTCCCGTTTTTAAAACGGATTTCGTAGATGTCAAATTCTTCCTGACCTGATGGCAACGCCATGTTAGACAACCAATCGAACACTGCAAGCTTTTCACAACTGCCAGAACCGCAGTTGCCATTACTTTTGCATCCTTTTGGAACGCCATTTATATCTGAAGAGCAACTATTACAGCTCATATGTATCTGATTTAGGGTAGGGTAATAAGTCGACGAAAACCAGTGTCTTCATCACCCAGTAAGTTGTAAAGATATAACTAAAATTACGAATCGAAAAACATGTAATTTATATCTTAAACCTGCTTTACATCTATAATTTTGACAGGGCAAGCTTCCTTTGCATTCATACTGTTATTGAAGATGGTTTCATCTGGAGATTTCAAGGTGAAAAAACCCTTTTTCTCTTTCGAATGCAGCAACACAGATTTCCCGTCTTTCTTCGACATCTGAAATTGACCTGGTGCTAATTCAACACAGTAATTGCAGCCAATACATTTGGCTCTTTGCAAGGTAATAACAACCATTTTATACCTCTACTTCGTTTTTAACAATCTTATAAAGTTTGTCGGATGGTCTAATTCTAAAATCAAGTGGTATAGTACATGAGTCTCCCTTTGAAGCTTTTTCTCCTTTTTCGTCGTTCACATACATTTCGGTCACTTCCATTTCTTTTGCTCCAGTTGTTGGACCCGTAATTAAAATAGTATCTCCAATGGCAATATCGTATGCTTCAATTTTAAACTCTCCGATATTTGCTTTTGGAAAATAGTGCACACCTTTTCCTAAATAGACTTTCTTTTGGGTAGCGTGACTTCCAGATCCTTTACTCCATTCTCCTAGCTGTTGTCCTAAATAGTAACCGCTCCAGAACCCTCTGTTATACACCTTCTCCAGCTCCTGCATCCAAGAAATTACTTTTTCTTTGCTGAAAGTTCCTTCTTCAATACTATCGATAGCATCACGGTAACATTTAATTACGTTCGCAACATATTCAGGTGCTCTACCTCTTCCTTCAATCTTTAAAACTTTGATTCCCGCATCTTCAATTTCATCTAAGAAATCAATGGTACACAAATCTTTTGGCGACATGATGTATTCGTTATCCAGTTCCATTTCGAAGCCAGATTCCTGATCAATCACCGTATATTTTTTTCTGCAGTTCTGCTTACATGCTCCTCTGTTTGCTGAAGAATTATGACTGTGTAAACTCATGTAACACTTTCCAGAAACCGCCATACATAATGCGCCATGTCCAAATATCTCAACCTCAACAAGATTTCCTGAAGGTCCACGCACATCGTCTTTTACAATTTGTTCAGTTATTTTCTTCACCTGACGCAAGCTCAATTCTCTACTCAACACCATCGTATCTGCAAACATGGCATAAAATTTCACAGTTTCAATATTCGTTATATTGATTTGTGTAGAAATATGCACTTCCATATCAATTGCTCTTGCTGCAGCAATCACCGCCTGATCCATTGCAATTACGGCTGTAATATCAGCTTCTTTTGCTTTTTGAATTAAGGTTTTTACAATTGATAAATCATGATCGTAAATGATTGTATTTAAAGTAAGATACGTTCTTACGTTTTTTGCTTTACATCGGTCTGAAATCTCCTGCAGGTCATCCATCGTAAAATTGATAGACGCTCTCGCCCTCATATTTAATTGCTCAACCCCGAAATACACAGAATCCGCTCCATTGTCTAATGCAGCTTGCAAAGATTCAAAATTTCCGGCAGGGGCCATTAATTCAATTTTTCCAGTAGTAGTCATTCCTTAAAATTTTTGCAAAATTAAGCTTTTTCTTATAAGTAATAGGGAATCAGCCTATAATTGATTTATAGTTGGCGGAAATAATATAAATAGAATCTATTTCAAAGATTTAGATCTTCTGACTCTAGTTGAGTCAAAATCACTAAGTGCAATACGATAGATGCTGGAAGATGGTGCTATTTCTCGTTCTGTGGTTCTTAACCCTCCAACCAAAAAAATGGAATTATCTGCAATATGCATTTCTGAATTCTGAAGGTCGATTTCAATGAAATACTCATTCAACTCCTTTGATTTCGTATTGAAAGTACAGAATTTACCATTGTTGTAGATATATATCGTGTTGTTGTGATATGCCAAAGCCGGATTACTCATACCGAAGAACAAATTTCCAACTGCTTCCCATGTTCTCGTAGTGATGTCGAATTGCTCAATCGCAGAAAGTGGTTTTCTGTTAAAACCTCCAATAAGGTAGATTTTATCATTTACACGAATTCCTGAAGTTTCCTTGGCATTCGGCATTGAATCTACTTTATACCACAATCCTTCAGAAAGCTTGTACAAATGCACCTCTTCCGAATAATTCTTAGTGCCATTCCTATTTTGTTTGGTAGAGCCACCTAGAACTATCAACTCATCTCCTACTAAAAATGAACTAAAATTCACTGCCTGATGTGGATTTGTTTGATCGACAAGCATTTCTTTCGTTTCTAAATCAAAAATTTCTATGGTATTATCCAGATATTCCTTTCGTTTATTAATGGATAAATTAATTCCTCCTATCACGTACAATTTGTTCTTATAGTAATAAATATTGTGATGTGCTCTTTTTTTGAACAGATCTTTTTGTCGTTCCCACGAGTCGGTAGCGATGTTGTATACATGCAAATCCCCTTTAAAAAAATTAGCATTGAAATAAGAGTAAGAATATTTCAAAAACTGATCTAAACTCAACTGTGACAATTCAGAATTTTCCAATCGGTTTAAAGTTTCCTTGGTTCCGTCGTGCAGAAATGAAGCATTTCCTCCAATTACATAAATCTTATCATCAACTAATGTGGATCCAAAAGCATGCAATCGACTTCCCATGGACTTCATCTTTTTAAATCTCAAAAAAGGTTTTAACTGACTATTCTGAACAACCTGAACTTCATTCAAGGCATTTACCTTCGGAGTTAAAGCAATATTATAAATACTCTTACTTTTGTCGAAATCAAGTTGGATTGGAATATAACTTACATGTGAAAACCGAATTTTTGCTGTTTGCGGCAGAACTTCAGAAAATTTCAATTGATACTTTCCATTACTTAAAGTCTGCGTTCCTTCTTCTACATTGTCTATGTATACATGGACGTCCTTTATTGGTTTCCCGGAACTACTATCTGTCACACGCCCTTCTATATATTGTCCTACAACAAATGTAGGCAAGAACAAAAACATCAATATGTAAGGCAGTAATTTCATAGATTAAGTGCTAATATTACATCAAAAATCGCACCCTTTTTTAACCTTGACGTCTAACTTTTCAATCTCTGGGCTATGGGATGTGAGGATTGGAAAAATAGTTAGTCGCATGTAATAGAGTTCACTTCAAGAACTAAAATCAATTTTCAATAACTTTTTTAAATCACGCTTCCAAGACTGAACAAAAACAGCCCGCTAAAAGCAGTTCAAAATTCACGAGATCCTATTCCCTATTTCCCGTTCTCTCCCTTTTTTAACAAAAAATCAGCTTTGTGTTAATTATTAAATATTTACTGGTTTGTTTCAAAATATTGTAGAAATTTGCTCCTGTTATCAAAAAAATAAAAAAATGAGAGTAGCTGTTGTAGGTGCTACCGGAATGGTAGGAAATGTAATGCTAGAAGTTTTAGCTGAAAGAAATTTTCCTATTACTGAATTAATTCCAGTGGCATCAGAACGATCTGTAGGAAAAAAAATCACCTATAAGGATAAAGAATATACTATTGTTGGGTTACAGGATGCTGTTGACACAAGGCCTGATGTTGCTTTATTTTCAGCTGGAGGAAGCACTTCTGAAGAATGGGCTCCTAAATTTGCTGAAGTAGGAACCACAGTGGTTGACAATTCATCAGCATGGCGAATGGATCCAACTAAAAAGTTAGTGGTTCCAGAAATCAATGGGGATGTTTTAACAAAAGAAGATAAGATTATTGCTAATCCGAATTGTTCTACAATTCAATTGGTAATGGCCTTAGCTCCGCTACACAAAAAATATAAAATGAAACGCCTCATTGTTTCTACATACCAGTCAGTTTCAGGAACTGGAGTAAAAGCAGTGCAGCAAATGGAAAACGAAGCAAAGGGTGTTCAGGGTGAAATGGCTTATCATTACCCAATCAATCGAAACGCAATTCCACACTGTGATATTTTCATGGAAAACGGTTATACCAAAGAAGAAATGAAGTTGGTAAAAGAGCCTAAAAAGATTCTTGGAGACGATTCATTTTCTGTAACTGCAACAGCAGTTCGTATTCCGACTTCCGGAGGACATTCAGAATCTGTGAACGTAGAATTTGACAGTGATTTTGAATTAGGAGATGTAAGGTCTTTATTGAGTGAGACTCCTGGTGTAATTGTTCAGGATAACACAGACACCAACACGTACCCAATGCCGATGTATGCGCACAATAAGGACGAAGTGTTTGTGGGAAGAATCCGTAGAGATGAATCGCAGCCAAATACTTTAAACATGTGGGTAGTAGCAGATAACCTTAGAAAAGGAGCTGCTACAAACACCATTCAGATTGCTGAATATTTAGTTGAAAATAACTTACTGTAAAGCTTCGTATAGGAAATATGAAAGCCGCACTTAAAAGTGCGGCTTTTTCTTTGGAATTGTTTGTCTTTGGGCTACGTTGTTATGGCGCGTTTCGATGCCAATTAATCGATTATAACTTCACGTCTAAAACCTCGTCGAACAAACGCTCAAACTCATGCTTAGGAAGCGCCCCTTGAGCCATTTGAGGTTCTCCGTCTTTTGGGATAAATAGAATAGAAGGGATGCTTCTAATGCCAAATGCCGCAGCTAATTCTTGCTGTGCTTCAGTATCAACTTTGTATACATTTAACTTTCCTTTATAATCTTCACCTAATTCTTCTAATACAGGAGCAACCATTTTACATGGACCACACCAGTCAGCATAAAAGTCAATAATACAAGGAATATCCCCTTGAAATTTCCATTCTTTATTTTTTTCGTAATCGAAAACTTTGTCTAAAAAAGTTTCTTTTGTCAATAATTCTGTCATCTCTATGAATTTTTAAACCATGCACAAATTTTGTACCGTTTCTTAGTCACAAAGTGAGTAAAAAACTTACATACCAAAAGTAACATAAGTTACAACCGTCAAAAAATTAGTATATTAGAACAAACAACCAATCATAAATCAACTAAAATTTATCAATCATGAATGAAAAAATAACCATGGTGCTGCGTATCCTGTTAGCACTCATTTTCCTTGTTTTCGGTTTAAATTATTATTTCGGTTATATTGAAATGCCTCCTCCTGAAAGCGAGGCGGCCCAAAACTTTATGGGAGGACTAGCTGCAACCGGCTACATGTTCCCGTTAATAAAAATTACCGAAATAGTAACAGGCTTCTTATTACTGATAAATAAATGGGTGGGATTAGCCCTTATTTTAGCTTCAGTACTAATTGTCAACATTTTATGTTTCCATCTGTTTTTAGATCAGGGCGGACTTGTTATGGCTTTGGCAATGACAGCAATGGACGTTGTATTAATCTATGCTAACTGGAATAAATTTAAGACATTGTTCTAATCAAACTTCTTAATACCTAAAAGGCATGTTTTCTAAAGAAACATGCCTTTTTTTTATTAAATTGTTTCCCCAATCAAATTTTACATACATGAAAGATTATCTAGTACTTTCTATGGTTGGAATTTTTGCAATATCTTGCTCGAATTCTAATCCCGATAAAGCCAGTAATTTGACTTATCCAGAAACTAAAAAAGTAGATACAGTAACCGATTATTTCGGTGAAAAAGTTGCGGACCCCTACCGATGGTTAGAAGATGACCGCTCAGAAGAAACTGCTGCATGGGTAGCAGAAGAAAACAAAGTAACATTCGGTTACTTAAATCAAATTCCTTACAGAGAAGAACTGAAAAATCGTTTGGAAAAACTATGGAATTACGAAAAGATAGGCTCTCCTTTTAAAGAAGGAGATTATACGTATTTCTATAAAAATAACGGACTTCAAAACCAGTATGTTATTTATCGTTCTAAAGGGGATGAGGAACCTGAAGTTTTCTTGGATCCAAATAAATTTTCTGAAGATGGAACGACTTCACTAGGTGGTTTGTCTTTTTCAAAAGATGGGAATACGGTTGCTTATGCCATTTCTGAAGGAGGATCAGACTGGCGTAAGATTATCGTCATGGATGCGCTCACAAAAGAAATTAAAGAAGATACCATTATTGATGTGAAGTTCAGCGGAATGTCATGGAAAGGAAATGAAGGGTTTTATTATTCCAGTTATGAAAAACCTGAAGGAAGTGAACTTTCAGCTAAAACTGACCAGCATAGACTATTCTATCACAAGCTTGGAACAAAACAAGCAGATGACAACGTTATTTTCGGAGAGACGAAGAAGAGAAGATATGTAGGCGCAAGAGTTACTCAAGATGGGAATTTCTTGGTTATTTCTGCTTCTGTTTCGACTTCAAACAACGAATTGTACATCAAAGACCTTCGCGATTCGAAGAGTGCAATCATTCCAATTGTTGAGAATTTCGAAAGTGAAACATCTGTTTTATACAGCATTGATGATGATTTATACATGACTACCAATAGGAACGCTCCTAACAAAAAGATTGTTAAGGCTTCAATCAAAAATCCAACTCCTGAAAACTGGGTAGATGTGATTCCTGAAACTGAAAATGTACTGTCTCCAACCACAGGCATGGGATACATTTTTGCTAAATACATGGTGGATGCAGTTTCGAAAGTTATTCAATACAACTTCGACGGAACGAAAGTCAGAGATATCGAATTACCTGGTGTTGGTTCTGCTGGTGGATTCGGAGGAAAGAAAGATGCCGAAATCTTGTACTTCTCTTTCTCAAACTACACTACTCCTGGTTCAATTTACACGTACAATCCTGAAAGTGGAACTTCTGAATTATTCAGAAAACCTGAAATTGATTTCAACTCTGACAACTATGAATCGGAACAGGTATTCTATACTTCAAAAGATGGAACAAAGGTTCCAATGATTATCTCTTACAAAAAAGGGACTGAGCTTAATGGTAAAAATCCAACAATTCTCTACGGATACGGAGGATTCAACATTAGCCTAACACCTGGATTCAGCATTGCAAACGCTGTTTGGATGGAACAAGGTGGTGTATACGCGGTTCCGAACCTTCGTGGAGGTGGTGAATATGGAAAAGCCTGGCATATTGCAGGAACAAAAATGCAAAAGCAAAATGTGTTTGACGACTTCATTGCTGCTGCTGAATACCTCATTGAAAACAACTATACCAACTCAGATCATCTTGCAATAAGAGGAGGGTCTAATGGTGGATTGTTAGTGGGAGCGGCCATGACACAACGTCCAGAACTTATGAAAGTGGCACTGCCAGCAGTAGGAGTAATGGACATGTTACGTTACCATACATTTACCGCAGGTGCAGGTTGGGCATACGACTATGGAACTTCCGATGATTCTAAAGAAATGTTTGAATACTTAAAAGGATATTCACCTGTTCACAACGTAAAAGAAGGTGTTGCATACCCTGCAACCCTAGTAACAACTGGAGATCATGACGACCGTGTGGTGCCAGCGCATTCATTTAAGTTTGCAGCTGAGCTACAAGACAAACAAGCAGGAACCAATCCTACCCTAATTCGCATTGAAACAAATGCAGGTCATGGAGCAGGAACTCCTGTTTCAAAAACCATTGAACAATATGCCGATATCTTCGGATTCACTTTATTCAATATGGGATTCAAAGATTTACCGGACAAAACGAAAGTAAAAGGTTAAAATAGAGAAGCCGGGGTTCTGCCCGGCTTTTTTTATAAAATCTGTTTTACCTTCTGTTTGTTAAGTGGAATAGTGCCTCCTTTTTCAATTCCAAGCAGCTGTTTTCCAATAGGAGAATTGGTAGATACCACAAAATATTCGTAGGCATCTACAATCACTTTTCCAACGCTAATCGCTAAAAAATAATTGAACTTTTCTGTTAAAATGATGCTTCCTAAAGCCGCTCTTTCCGAATTTTGCTGAAGGTTTACACGCTCAAGAGTTGCTTTCATTTTATATACTTCGGAAAGTTGCTGCGAAGCCTTCTCCATTTCCAATTGGAGCATCGCCCTACCGGTTTCATGTTTATCTCCCGCCGAACTCTTGGTCTCGCTAGCCAGAGAATTTTTATGAGATGTGATGATTCCTTCGATGGTTTTCTGCTTTTCAGCAACAAAATCCTGGCAAGCTGTAAATAACTCTTGTTTTATATCTTCTGAAGTTTTACTCATCTTAAGTTTTTCACGAAATTTGCAAAAGTTAAAAGTAGTGAAGATTCTATCAAGTATTAAATCTTGGTAAAAAATTTGCTTCAAAAGACATTATGAGCATAAAAAAAATAAACTTCCAGGGAAAACGATATAACGACTATGGCTCGTATATTAAAACGAAGTTTGGAGAACGTGTTCAAAAAATTTCGATTGATATTGGATTCTCATGCCCAAACAGAGATGGATCAAAAGGCTATGGGGGTTGCACCTATTGCAATAACAATACCTTCAACCCAGATTATTGCGAACCTGAAGTACGTATTGCCGATCAATTAAAAACCGGTATTGAGTTCTTCAGAAGAAAAGGGAAAACACATAAATTTCTGGCTTATTTTCAAGCCTATACAAATACCTATGCAGATGTTTCAATTTTAAAAGAAATGTATTTGGAAGCACTAAGTATTCCAGGTGTAATTGGACTTGTAATTGGAACGCGTCCCGATTGTATTTCTGATGATGTAATTGACTTATTGACTGAAATTGCAAAAGATTATTATGTTTCTTTGGAATTTGGAGTAGAAAGCACCAATGAAAGAACTTTACTTGAAGTAAATAGATGTCATACCTACCAGGATACAATCGAAACCTACAAACGCTGCGCCCATAAAGGCATTGATCTTGGGGCTCATATCATTCTCGGCCTTCCGGGAGAAAGCAGAGAAGAAATCCTGAACCATGCTGTTGCGCTTTCCAAACTTCCCATTACGACCTTAAAATTGCATCATTTGCAAATAGTAAAAGGTTCTGTAATGGCTTTTCAATACAAAAATACCCCTGAGAAATTCAATTTATTTAAACTGGAAGATTACATCAATTTAGTTGCTGAGTTTGTACAAATACTGCGTCCGGATATTATTATTGAGCGCTTTATTTCTGAAGCTCCAAAAGAGTTACTTATTGCACCAAAATGGGGACTTAAAAACTTCGAAGTTGTAGCAAAAATAGATAAACATCTACAGTATTCTCAGATACATCAAGGTAAAAAATACAAACAGCCGGTAAAATAATTTAATAATTTTTGTATGTTTGGAAACATGTTAATCAACGCTTCAAAACGAATTTCTAAAATGCCATGGGTAATTACCCCAGGTTTATAGATAACCCCTCAATTAATATGACGCTAAGATTTTCTTAGTGAACTACTACTACAATTAACATTTAATTAAACATTTAAAATGAGTAATATCATCGTATTGGGTTCGGGTATGGTAGGTTCTGCCATGGCAATAGACTTAGCAAAAAAACATAATGTTACAATCACAGATTTAAATCAACACGCTTTAGACGAGGCACATCACCGATGTTCAAAGCTGACAACTTTACTTCTTGATGTTACTGATGAAGATTTTTTAAAAAAGACGATCAGTCATTACGACCTTGTAATTTGTGCAGTTCCCGGATATTTAGGTTTTCAAACCTTAAGATGGATTATTGAAGCTAAGAAAGATGTAGTTGATATTTCTTTCTTCCCTGAAAATTCTTTGGAATTAAATCAATTAGCAAAGGAGAAGGATGTTACTGCTATTGTTGACTGTGGAGTTGCTCCGGGAATGGGAAATATTATTCTTGGACATTACAACCAACAATTAACGCTAACCGACTTTGAATGTCTTGTAGGAGGTTTGCCAAAAGTGAAAAAATGGCCTTTTTGTTATAAAGCACCTTTTTCTCCTGTTGATGTTATTGAAGAATACACACGTCCCGCGCGCTATGTTGAAAACAGTGAAGTGATTATTAAACCCGCTTTATCAGACTGTGAATATGTGGATTTTGAAGAAGTAGGAACCTTAGAATCATTTAATTCTGATGGATTGCGATCTATTATCCATACGATGCCTCATATTCCAAATATGAAAGAAAAAACTTTGCGTTACCCTGGTCATGTTGAGTACATCAAAGTACTTCAGGAAAGTGGTTTCTTTAAAGAGGAAACAATTGAAGTGAATGGGGTTCAAGTTGCTCCTCTAGATTTTACTTCCAAAGTATTATTCGACGAATGGAAGCTTGGGGCAACTGAAGAAGAATTCACTGTAATGCGAATTACTTTGAAAGGAACCACCAATGAAGGAAAAGAAACGACCATTGTTTATTCTTTAAATGATGTCTATTGCAAGGAAACTGAAACTTCTTCAATGGCCCGAACTACCGGATATACAGCGACTGCAGCCGCAAACCTGTTTTTAGATGGACTTTTCTCTGAAAAAGGTGTGTTCCCGCCAGAACTGGTAGGAAAATATGAAGACTGCTTTAATTATGTGCTGAATTATCTTAAAGAACGCAACGTATACTACGATAAGAAAATTTTATAAACGTCACCGGAAACAGTGTTACAAGCCATTTCGAGGGGAATTAACCAACTAAAATACCAACTTTAGCCCTATCCCCGAGAAATGGCTTTTTCTATCAAATTAAGCGAGAGCCATTAGAGGAGAGATCTATTTCCATTAAAATGACTAAATCCCAGCTACCAACAAAAAGATGTATGCGACTATGCCGTGATGAAATGCGAATAAAACAACGAAATTAAAACTCAAACTTCAACTGCACAGACACTGGTTTTACTTCTTTTTTTTGATTGACATTCAAATTCGAAACTGATATACCCAGGAGTCGGACCGAATTCAGAATTTCATCTTGGTAGAGTAAATCCTTCGCAGTTTCAAGTAAAACCGACTTTTCCCGTACAAAATAAGGTACAGTTTTACTGCGCGTTTGCACCTTGAAATCGCTGTACTTGATTTTTAAGGTGATTGTTTTACCGGCTACATCCGATTTCTTTAATCGGGTTTCAAGCTCTTCTGAAATGCGTTCCAGTTTTTCCATCATGAAGATCTCAGAGGTAAGATTTTTAGAAAAGGTATGCTCTGCTGCAACCGATTTTCTTATTCGATTGGGTTTTACTTGCGATTTGAATTTTCCCCGAACTATATCGTGATAATGCACTCCAGAATTTTTAAAGTGCTCCTCTAAAAACTCGAGTGATTTTGATTTTAAATCCTTCCCGAAAAAAATACCCAGCTTGTACATTTTTTGTGCAGTCACCTTACCAATACCGTAAAACTTCTCAATTGGCAACTCTTCTAAAAATACTTCTATTTCGTCTGGTGGAATCGTTTTTTGTCCGTTGGGTTTATTGATATCCGAAGCTATCTTAGCAACAAACTTGTTGGTTGAAATACCTGCAGAAGCCTTCAATCCTAGCTCATCAAATATCTTTTGACGAATCTCCTGAGCAATCAAACTTCCCGATGGTATTCCCTTCTTATTTTCGGTTACATCTAAGTAGGCCTCATCCATAGAAAGCGGCTCTACAAGATCCGTATATTCAAAAAAGATGGCGCGAATTTTCTCCGAAATTTCCTGATAGCGATCAAACCGGGGACGCACAAAAATCAAATCAGGACACAGCTTTCTGGCGATAGTACCACTCATTGCTGAACGGACGGCAAATTTTCGCGCTTCGTAACTCGCAGCGGAAACTACTCCACGATCCCCTCCTCCACCAACAGCAACAGGTTTTCCTCTCAGATCCGGATTATCGAGCTGCTCCACAGAGGCGTAAAACGCATCCATATCGACGTGAATTATTTTTCTATGTGCTGTTTCTGAAGTCATATTTCAAAAATAATGTAATTCCTTTACTGAAAATTCAATTTAACACATAGAATTATTTGTATTTTGCACAAAACTTAATTCACAGATTATGAGAAATGTACTATTATTACTAGCTTTTACAATTATTGTAGGATTGGAATTTTCCTACGCACAAACCTTACCGAAAATAGAGGTTAAAACTACGGCGCCATCAACAACTGATTTAGCATTGGAGCAAATGAAGAAGACATTTGATACTGATGAAGCTCAAACTTTAGTTAAAGATCAACTATTAAAAAACAAAGACCTCCAAAAAACAGCCATTGATTACCTATCGAAGAATCCTGATACTGCAGAAATGGTTTTAAATCAGGTTGCAAAAAATCCTTTTTCTAGCAGTAAGGTGATGGATTTTGTTTTAAAAAATCCAGAACTGACATCGACTGTGATGAATTATATCAAAAGTAACCCGGACATTCTTAAAAAAGTAATGGGCTTGATTGGCATGTAGGATTCAAAAAAAAGAATATAAAAAAAGGGATTGCGAATGCAATCCCTTTTTTTTGTAAAATGTATTTTGTTATTACACAACTCCTTGCGCTAACATTGCATCCGCAACTTTCACGAAACCGGCAATATTTGCACCTTTTACGTAGTCGATATAATCGTCTTCTTGTTTTCCATACTCGATACAAGCGCTATGGATGTCTGACATGATTCCTTTCAATCTTTCGTCAACTTCTTTACGAGTCCAATTGATACGTAATGAGTTCTGACTCATTTCTAATCCAGATGTTGCAACACCTCCTGCGTTAGATGCTTTTCCTGGAGCGTACAAAATTTTCGCTGCCTGGAATGCATGAACTGCTTCTGGAGTTGAAGGCATGTTTGCACCTTCAGAAATTACATAACATCCGTTTGCCAATAAAGTTTTAGCTTCTTCACCGTTTAACTCGTTTTGAGTTGCACATGGTAAAGCAATCTCACACTTCACAGACCATGGTCTTTCTCCTGAGAAGAACTTCGCGTTTGGATACTTCTCAACATACTCATTGATTCGTCCTCTTCTATTGTTCTTTAATTCCATTACGAATGTCAATTTTTCAGTATCAATACCATCTTCATCATAGATATAACCAGATGAATCAGATAAAGTCACAACCTTACCTCCTAACTGAATTACTTTTTCGCAAGCGTATTGCGCTACGTTTCCTGATCCGGAAATTACAACTGTTTTCCCTTCAAATGAATCATTACGTGTTTTCAACATAGAATCAGCGAAATATACTGTACCGTATCCAGTTGCTTCAGGACGGATTAATGAACCTCCCCAAGACAATCCTTTACCAGTCAATACTCCTGTAAATTCATTACGCATTTTCTTGTACATACCGAATAAGAATCCGATTTCTCTGGCTCCAACTCCGATGTCCCCTGCAGGAACATCTGTGCTTGCACCAATATGACGAGATAACTCAGCCATAAATGCATGACAGAAACGCATAATTTCATCGTCAGATTTTCCTTTTGGATCGAAATCCGAACCTCCTTTACCACCTCCCATAGGAAGTGTTGTTAAGGCATTTTTAAATACCTGCTCAAATGCTAAAAATTTAAGAATACTTAAATTTACTGTTGGGTGAAAACGCAAACCTCCTTTGTAAGGACCGATTGCCGAATTCATTTGAATTCTAAATCCTCTGTTTACTATAATCTCACCATTATCATCTACCCAAGGCACACGGAACATAATTACTCTTTCTGGCTCCACCATACGCAGTAAAATATTTTTTCCACTGTAAATCTCTTGATTAGCGATATACGGAATTACAGTTTCTGCAACTTCTTCCACAGCCTGTAAAAATTCTGGTTCATGTTGGTTACGTTTCTTCACCAACTCCATGAATGCCTTAATTTTAGATTCCATAATATATATTAAGTTATTTTGAGTTTTATATAATTTAGAGTACAAATGTAACCTATTTTTTTATAGTATATTCAAAAATACAATCCAAAATTTTACATTTTTTACCCATTTCTAAAACGTTTTCGTAATTGCATTATAATCAGTACTAAAAACCCTGTTTTCAATGCTTTAAAAAAGGGGTATTTCACCTAAATTTGCCGCACCCTTCATTTGAAGGTACCAACAAATAAAATTGTGTAAATTTGCACCTTAATTGTTAGAGTAACATGTTAGATAAAGTAAAAGAACTGATTGTTGAAGTTTCTGAGTTCAATGCAGCTTCGAAACAAGAAATTGAAGCTTTCAGAATTAAATATTTAGGAAGTAAAGGAATCTTAAAAGATTTATTTACTGAATTTAAGAATGTAGACCAATCTATGAGGAAAGATTTTGGTCAGGCATTAAACAGACTTAAGAATATAGCAGAGGAAAAAGTTACGACCTTAAACGAAAATCTCGACAAATCAAAAGAGGATAAAGGTTTCTACGGAGATCTTACACGTCCGTCTGAACCAATTGAATTAGGTTCAAGACATCCCATTTCGATTGTAAAGAATCAAATTATTGATGTATTCTCAAGAATTGGATTCACTGTTTCTGAAGGACCTGAGATTGAAGATGACTGGCATAACTTTACAGCCTTAAACTTGCCTGAATACCATCCGGCACGTGATATGCAGGATACGTTCTTTATCGAAACGGATCCAGATATCTTATTAAGAACGCATACCTCATCTGTACAGGTACGCTATATGGAAGATCACAAACCTCCAATTAGAACAATTTCTCCAGGGCGTGTATTTAGAAATGAAGATATTTCTGCACGAGCGCACTGTATTTTTCATCAAGTTGAAGGATTGTACATCGATACAGATGTTTCTTTCGCCGATTTAAAGCAAACTTTGTTGTACTTCACTAAAGAAATGTTCGGAAAATCGAAAATCCGTCTACGTCCGTCATACTTCCCATTTACAGAGCCTAGTGCCGAAGTCGATATTTACTGGGGATTAGAAACTGAAACAGATTATAAAATCACCAAAGGAACTGGTTGGTTAGAAATCATGGGCTGTGGAATGGTAGATCCTAACGTATTGAAAAATGCAAACATTGACCCAGAGAAATATTCAGGGTATGCATTCGGTATGGGGATTGAGCGTATTGCAATGCTCTTGTATCAAATTCCAGATATTAGAATGTTCTATGAGAATGACGTTCGTTTTTTAGAGCAATTTAAATCCGTAATATAAGTTCAAAATTCCGCCCGCACAGCGGAATTTTTTAAATCAGTTTTTATGAAAAAAGACATTCAAAATATTCCAGAAGTAACGGATGTTCAAATGGCCGTGGTCTATGAATTCAATGAAGAATTTAAAACCAACGACTGGAATGCTTATATCATCAATAACAAGGATGTGGATTTGGAAATGGTGCTCATCGTTTCTAAAGGTTATGATGAAGACACCATGACAGAAACAGCTGTTTTACGTCATAAAATTGAAAAACTACCTGCACATTCATTTGCAAAAGTTGAGTTGATTCAGGAAGATGTTTTAAAATTGACCAACTTCTTTAATGTTACTTTTTTTGAAGGAAACACCATGTTCGACAAAAAATATGAATTTCCTAAAGGAAGCATCAAAGAAAGCGCACTTCGCGTTATCCCTACCCTAAATAAACGTGGTATATTAGTGAAGTAATAACCTCGAATATTTATGAAAACTAAACTTTTTGTCCTCGCTTTGATTTCTTCCATAGCAATTCAAGCGCAAACTTCAACATTGTTTGTTGGAACCTACACTTCAGGTGACAGTGAAGGTGTTTATTCTTTTAACTTCGACAGTCAAACTGGTCAGCTTTCAAATAAAAAACTAATCGCAAAAGAAACCAATCCTTCTTATGTGGCTTTCACGAAGAACAAACAGTTTTTATATGTGATAAATGAAGTAAACAATTTCGACACAGCTGAAAGTGGCTCTGTTTCCACGTATTTATTGAACTCTAGCGGTACCTATCAAAAAATTAATACCGTGAGTACAAATGGTGCTCATCCGTGTCATATTTCCTTAAACGTTTCGGAAGACAAGCTTGCAATTTCAAATTATTCGGGAGGAAATGTTTCTTTACATGAAATTCACAAAGGAATCGTACAGCCAGCTTTCCAGATATTCAATCAAAACAGCGAGATAAAAGCTCATGCACATATGGCCCAGTTTCGGGACAACCAAATATTCACAGCTGATTTAGGGCGTAATTTCATTGCTGAATACACCGAAAATGAGACGATGAACTATTTTAAGTCACATCAGTATTCCATGATGAAAAAGGCAGGCCCGCGTCATTTTAGATTTACTGAAAACGGGAACTTTATGTATGTGATTAACGAACTTAATAGTACTATTTCTGTATTGAAAAAATCTTCAAAAGGATTTATAAGAATCCAAAACGTCAATACTTTGCGTGAAGGTTATACTGGAGAAAATTCTTGTGCGGACTTACAAATTTCTCCTGACGAACAATTTATTTATGGGTCAAACAGAGGTGAAAATACAATTGCAGTATTTAGAAGAGATACCAACAGTGGACGACTTCAGAAAGTACAATCTATTTCTGTAGAAGGTAACTGGCCGCGAAGTTTTATTATTGACCCTAGTGGATCCTTCCTTCTTGTTGCTAATGAAAGAAGTAATGGAATCTCGGTGTTCAAAATTGAAAAGAATACAGGAAAACTCAACTTCAGCTACAAGTTAGATATGCCGGCTCCAGTGTGTTTATTGTTTTAGCTCGAAAAAGAAAATATTATTCGTATTGTCATATCTGTAAGTAGAGAGGTAGCCAGACTTTTCGTCGATAAACTGTACTCCTAAATCGTCAGATTCTGAGCTCAATGCCTCAACTTTTTTAGGGATAGACCAAACATTATTAGTCCCCTTTTGAATTTTGTAAATATTAAACGACACATTTTCTCTTCGCACACCAACTAGAACCAGTTTTTCATCCACTTGTTCATACTCACGATCACTTTCCTTTCCGTCAAAAATGTTTGAAGAAAAATAAACAGTATTATCCCCCACAAAAACAGGGTTCAAAATTTTAAAATTTAACTGTGTAATAAATATCGGTTTACCTCTCTCCCACTCATTCTTTTCATTTCTTTTAAATTCTAAAAGATGGTACACATCATTTTCATTGGTAACAACAACCATCGACTTTCCATCGGAAGAAACACTTGCATGCGCATAAGTATATCCGGCTAAACATACATCAAGCTCTTTGCTTTTTGTTACTTTAAAATCTTCAATGATACCTTTTAAGATGGTCAAATGTGGTTCTCCATTGGCATTCATATATCTGGACATTCCCGTGAAATATATTTCGTTTTCAAAAATAGAAACAGGTCCTAATTGAAATTTCTTCGAAATTCGAATGCGTTTTGGATCTTCCTTACCATCGGAAAACACCAGTCTATAATAATCACTTTTGAATGCAGAGGTGTAAAGCAATCCATTTTTATAAGGTGTTGGGTATAAATTTTCCGCAGATTTTTTAGACACTATTGATTCAAAAATAGCAATGGTGTCATTTTCGGAAATTAACGCACCCTTTTGAGCATAAGAAGCTAAACTCCCCAAAAAGATGCAAAACATAATTTTTTTTATAGACATGAGAATGACGATTTCATGTCCAAGTTATGACTTTTTACTTAATTCAAACTAATAAGCTCTTGGGAAAATTCGTGCACTTTATTCCAGTCTGTGTACTCAATTTTTGCATCGGAATTGGTTGGTCCTTTGGTTATCCACATGATTAACTGAATCATCTTACGATCCCAGAATCCGTATTTTTTGTAGTCAAGCATTCCAGCAAAAACTGCAACTTTTAACGGTCTCCATTTTATTTTTTCGAAAAACTTTACAACGTATGGATTTGTAGTAGCTTCATTCTTTTCTGGTTTTCTTGCTACAAGATTTACAGAGAAAAAGATGCTTTTAATTGCCTCAAGCTTTTCAGTGTTTTTTTCAATAAAGTCTATGATTGCTTCGTTGTGAACTCCATATCGAATGCTGGAACCGATAATTAAAGTATCGAATTCTTCTACATTTTTATCGAAATCTTCAATATTATATAATTCAATTTCTCTTCCTGCTTTATAAAAATCTGAACGTATTTCTTCACTTATCTTAGCAGTTTGCCCATCAACAGAAGCATAAATTAGTCCGATTCGATTTTTCATGGTATAGATGATTTAACAGGATAAAGTTAGCCCATAATCATTGCAATTAGTATGACTATTATCAACCTAAATTCATCAAAAAAAACCAAAAAAAAAAGACACCTATTGGTGTCTTTAAAAATCTTTAGCGATGTCTAATTAGACCGCCTTTACATTTATAGCATTTAATCCTTTTCTCCCTTCTTTCAACTCAAACTCAACTTCATCGCCTTGACTGATTTGATCTACTAGTCCTGTAATGTGGACAAAATACTCCGCGTTCGAATCCGCTTCAACGATAAATCCAAATCCTTTTGATTCGTTGAAGAACTTTACTGTACCTTTTTTCATTATTATAATATTAAAGCACAAAGTTACAATTATTATGCTTGTAATTTGCTTTTTTTCAATTAATTATTAAAAAATTAATAAAAGGTACTTTAATTTAATTTTTCGGTAAGATTTTTAAATACTTTTTTAGGATTCTTATTCTCATAAAGAACTGCATGCACAGCATCTAGAATTGGAGTATTCGCTTTTTGAGGCAAATTATATTCATAAGCACTTTTTGTGGCGTAGTATCCTTCAGCCACCATATTCATTTCCATCATTGCACTTTTTACTGTGTAGCCCTTTCCAATCATATTTCCAAACATACGATTACGACTAAATGTTGAATATCCAGTCACTAATAAATCACCTAAATAGGCTGAATTATTAATATTTCGTTTCATTTTATGGGCTTTTTTGATAAAGCGCTTCATTTCACGAATGGCATTCGACATTAAAACTGCCTGAAAATTGTCTCCATAACCTAAACCATGTGCAATTCCCGCCGCAATTGCATAAATATTCTTTGCTACAGCTGCATATTCAGTCCCAATAATATCATCTGAATTTTTTGTTCGAATGTAATGACTGCGAAGACAATCACTTAAAGTAGCAGCCTTTTCCTTATCCTGGCAAGCAATGGTCAAATATGAAAGTCTTTCCATCGCAACCTCCTCAGCGTGACAAGGCCCAGTAATAACTCCTATATTATCATAAGGAACATTGAGATAATTATTAAAATAATCACCTGGAATCATTCCAACTTCAGAAACAATACCTTTAATTGCTGAAAAAACCACCTTATTTGAAACATCGACAGTCAGTTTGTCTAAAGCAGTTTTCACAAAAGCTGATGGAATTGCCATAATAAGATAATCGGCATATTCAGCTATTTCATTCACATCACTCGATAATTTCAGTTTTGACACATCAAACTCTGCTGAAGGTAAATAATTTGGATTATGTTCGTTTTCCTTAATGTATTCAATGGCAACTTCATTTCGCATATACCATCCGACCTCATTGAGGTTTTCACATAACATTTTTACTAAAGCTGTGGCCCAGGATCCACCTCCAAATACCGCGACTTTTGGCAATTCTTTCATCTAATATTTCTATTTGGTATTTCAAAAATAACCATTATTGACGATTAAAAATTTATAATTAAGGATAAATAAACCTTTTTATTTATAATTGACTGATTGAAAATAACTTCTATATCTTAAATTAAATTCGGATTTACTACGTAATCTCGCATGAGGAATTTGAAAGAATTTTATTAAAACTTGGTTTTCATTTGTACATTTACCAGAGTTAACACAAAACAAGCTTGGGCGCACTTAAACGATTTTTTAAGGATACAATTATTTACGGTATTGCTGCTGTATTGCCACGCGTTATCAATTTCCTTCTCGTAAAAGTTCATACCGATGCCCTTCCAAAATCTAATTACGCTGAAAACACCAATTTCTATATTTGGGCGGCTCTATTTTCTGTGTTACTTACCTTTGGAATGGAAACCTCTTTTTTCCGGTTTTATAAATCTGAATCAAAAAAAGACCGTTTGATTTCTACCGCTTTTACAGCGTTATTAATTTCAACTATGATCTTTTTTGCAGTTGCATTACTTTTTTCCGAAGAACTTATTCTCCTATTTGACTTTCAGAATAACCCACTACAATTCAAATTATTTGTAACCATCTTAGCAATCGATACCCTGTGTGTAATTCCTTTTGCATTCCTGAGAGCATCAAACAGAGCCATCAAATACACTTCAATTAAGCTGTTAAATGTTGCTGTAATTGTTTTAATAAACCTTTTGTTTTTAAAATTTATTCCAGCAGCTATTGAGCAAGGGAAAGCAGTCCCGTCCTTTTTAGTGGCAACGTATAATAGTACGTATATTGTCAATTTTATATTTATCGCTAATACGGTTGGAAGCCTGCTTTCATTTGTATTGCTGACCCCTTATTTATTCAGAATTAAGTGGAAGTTTAACTACAAATTACTGAAGAAAATGTTATCATATGGATGGCCTATTGCTGTGGCTGGAGTGGCTTATGTAATCAATGAAAATCTAGATAAAATCTTAATCGGGAAACTAATTGACAAAGACACTATGGGGGTGTATTCTGCATGTTACAAGCTGGCTATTTTTATGAATTTATACATCATGGCATTCCGATTAGGTGCAGAACCTTTCTTTTTCAACCATTCAGACCAGTCCAATGCTAAAGACACCTATGCTCGGATTTTAAACTATTTTATCATCGTCGGTTCTTTGGTATTTGTTGGAATTGTAGTATTTATCGACTTGCTGAAAAGACCTTTTATCAATGAAAATTATTGGGAAGCGATTACTATAGTCCCTGTAATTCTTCTTGCAAATTTATTTCTCGGAATCTATCACAACCTTGCCGTGTGGTATAAGCTTACTGATAAAACCAGGTTTGGAATGTATTTCTCTATTATAGGAGCTCTAATCACAATTGCTTTAAACCTTGTTTTTATTCCGAAGATAGGATTCATGGCTGCGGCCTGGGCAACGCTGGCAGCTTATGGAGTAATGATGCTGTTATCTTTCTTCATTGGAAGAAAACACTACAAAGTACCTTACAATATGAAAAAATCGTTGCGCTATTTAATTGCTTCGATTGGTATTTCCTATGTTTCCTTTGTTTATTTCAGAGAAAATTATTTGGTATCGGCCTTGTTTGTTGTGTTTTTCGGAAGTCTCATTTTTTGGAATGAACGCAGTGATATCAAAGCCCTTTTAAAGCGTAAATCATGAGGTTAAAACAACTTTTTGTTACATTCCTATTTATAACTGTCGTTGCCAATTCTCAACAGCGAACATCGACCAAAGCTGAGAATGTTACTATTCTCGAACAGGAATTTGTTTTTGAAGGAATCAGTGAAACTTTACATAAAATAAGAATTTACCTACCTCCAAATTACAACGAAACCAATAAGAAGTATCCTGTGATTTACATGCACGACGGACAAAATTTGTTTGACGATGCGACTTCATATATTGGAGAGTGGGGCGTTGATGAAACCCTAAATACGTTGTTTCAAAATACAGGTAAAGGATTTATTGTTGTTGGAATTGATAATGGAGGAGAGGCTAGAATTGCTGAATATACGCCTTGGTCTCATGAAAAATATGGCGGAGGAAAAGGTGAATTATATATCGATTTTATAGTGAATACTTTAAAACCGATGATTGATCAAAATTATCGTACAAAATCAGTTGCCAAGCATACTGCAATTATTGGAAGTTCCCTTGGGGGGTTAATTTCTTATTATGGAGGATTGAAATATCCGGAAGTATTTGGAAAAATAGGAGCAATTTCTACCTCATTTTGGTTTTCAGACAAGGTGAACGAATTTACTACAATTCATGCCAAACAATCCTCAACAAAACTATATCTAATAGTAGGAGGTAAAGAAGGAGAAGATATGGTCGCAGGTCAAAATATATCTAAGCAATTATTATTGAAAAACGGATTTAAAGCAACAAATTTATCAACTAAAATAGCACCAGAAGGGACACATTCAGAAGGCTTTTGGAAGTCTGAATTTGAATCAGTCGTTACCTGGTTATTCAACATAAACTAATATGCAAGTACAAATCATTAACAAATCAAAACACAACTTACCTAACTATGAAACTATTGCTTCTGCAGGTATGGATTTACGCGCAAATATTGAGGAGCCAATTACTTTAAAGCCACTCGAAAGAGCAATAGTTCCGACAGGATTATTCATAGCACTGCCAATTGGAGCCGAAGCTCAGGTACGTCCAAGAAGTGGACTAGCTGCTAAGAAAGGAATTACTGTATTAAATGCTCCCGGCACAGTCGATGCTGATTACCGGGGAGAAGTAGGTGTAATTTTAGTGAACCTTTCCAACGAAGATTTCGTTATTAACGATGGTGAACGTATTGCTCAAATGGTGATTGCAAAACACGAGCAAGCTATTTGGCAAGAAGTAGAGGTGCTCAGCGAAACAGATCGCGGAGCTGGTGGATTTGGATCTACAGGTGTTTAAATTAGGAAATTCTTAATAAGAAATAGGTCATTACGAACATCGTAAGGTAATCTAAATACTACTTTCAATTTTAGGTTCGTGGCGCTGGTATTAACTCCTGTCCATGATAGAAATTTTGACAATTACTCCCTTTTCCAACTTTTCAGTATGCTCAAAAAAAAGGATCGTGTTGTTTAATTTTGCTTCAATGAGATAGTAATTTCCTTTGAAAAATGAAGCTAAAATAGTGACTTGATGTGCTGATTTTTCAACGACTTTAATCTGATTCGGGTAAACCAAGGCGACCCCATTATTATCCTTACCTAAATCGCATAACGGAATCTCATTGATTTCATTTAACAGGGAGGCCACATAAGCATCTTTTGGTTTTTGATACAGTTTCTCAGGAGTGTTTTTAGCTAACAATTCACCATTTCGAAGCACTAGAATTTCATTAGCAAAAGAAAGCGCATCTGTAGCATCATGTGTAGCAACAATACAAGTGATATTTTTGCTTTTTAAATGCCTGAATAAATTTCGTCTGAGTTTGTTTTTTCTAAAATTATCAATATGACTAAAAGGCTCATCAAGTAACAAAACCTCTGGTTCTTTTGCTAAAACTTTCGCAATAGCTACGCGTTGTTTTTGTCCGCCACTTAAGTTTTTAACAAGTGTATGTTTGAAATCGGACATATCTACTACCTCGAGTAGTTCAATAATGCGATTCTGTTTATTCCGATCTAATGATGAGATGTTTTTACCTACATTTTCAGCTACTGTGATATAAGGCATTAAATCGAAATCCTGCGGCAAGTACTTCATAAAGTCTTCTCCGGGTATGAGATAGAAATTTGGACCAAGAAGTTTTTCATTATTCCAGTAAACCGCTCCCTTGTCAATATGTAAAAGCCCGTAAATAATTTCCAAAAGCGTGCTTTTTCCACAACCACTTTCTCCAATTACGGCAATATAATCACCTTTATCTGCTGTAAAACTGATATTCTCAAGTACCTCTTTTTCGGTATAACCAAATGATATATTTTCAACTTTTAGCATAAAAAATCACCCTAGCAAAGCTAAGGTGATTTATATCTTTTAATCAGTGTATTTCAATTGATTTATTTTATAGTTCAAATACTAAATACTATTCTTCAGAATTAATTGCTTCTTTAATTTTAGCTTCTAATTCTTCCGCCAATTCCGGATTGTCCTGAATTAAACTCTTAACAGCATCGCGTCCCTGTCCAAGTTTTGTATCACCATAACTGAACCAAGATCCACTCTTCTTCACAATTCCAAATTCAACTCCTAAATCAAGTATTTCTCCTGTTTTAGAAATTCCCT
Source organism: Flavobacteriaceae bacterium (assembly GCA_964227255.1). Taxonomy (GTDB): domain Bacteria; phylum Bacteroidota; class Bacteroidia; order Flavobacteriales; family Flavobacteriaceae; genus Lutibacter. Next base: position 45,634 of record CAXQVI010000029.1, on the reverse strand, counting down.
TTCCATACATAATATCAAACTCAGCTATCTGAAATGGTGGTGCGACTTTATTCTTTACTACCTTCACTTTAGTACTATTTCCAAGCACCTTATCTCCGTCTTTAATTTGTGTTCTTCTTCTAATATCCAAACGAACCGAAGCATAGAATTTCAATGCGTTACCTCCAGTAGTCGTTTCAGGATTTCCAAACATTACACCAATTTTCTCACGTAACTGATTAATGAAGATTACAGTACAGTTCGTCTTATGAATAGTTCCTGTCAATTTTCTTAATGCTTGAGACATTAAACGTGCATGCAGACCCATTTTTGAATCACCCATTTCACCTTCAATCTCACTTTTAGGGGTCAATGCAGCTACTGAGTCAATTACAACAATATCAATAGCTCCAGAACTGATTAAGTTATCCGTAATTTCCAAAGCCTGCTCGCCGTGATCAGGTTGGGAAATAATTAAATTGTCTAAATCTACTCCAAGGTTTTCAGCATAAAAACGATCAAAAGCATGTTCAGCATCAATAAATGCAGCAATACCTCCAGCTTTTTGAGCTTCTGCAATAGCGTGAATTGTTAACGTTGTTTTACCTGATGATTCAGGTCCAAAAATTTCAATAACTCTACCTCTTGGATATCCACCTACTCCTAATGCTAAATCAAGTCCTAAAGATCCAGAAGAAATTGCTTCTACATCTTCAATTACTGCATCTCCCATTTTCATCACAGTACCTTTACCATAGGCTTTATCTAGCTTATCTAAAGTAAGTTGTAACGCTTTTAATTTCGCTGCTTTTTCTTTGTCTGCTGCCATAGTGCTTTCTTAAATAAGTTTAAATTCGTTCAGGCTAAAATAGCAAAATCTATCGACTAAAATTGGGTGTAAATATTTAATTATTAACGAATGTCAAAAGGCTTTTTTATAATGTCTTCTTCATGGCGCGGATTTGTAATCCGTGACAAATTCTAACATTAAAAAAAAGTACGAAATACAATTACACACGAGTCTTAATTTAAATTTGATTGATTAACTTTAAAAATATGAAAGCAGCAAACATACTAGACAACCTTGAGTTCAATTCCAAAAAAGCCATGATCTCCGTTTTATTCGAATCAGAGTATTCCAAAGAAATAAGAGTAGCAATGAAAAGTGGAACCGTGATGAAAGAACACAAAACGAAATTTCCAATCACCGTTGAAATTTTTGAAGGCAGTATCGACTTTGGAATTGAAGGAAAAAATCAAACCCTTAAAAAAGGAGATGTGGTATTTCTTGAAGGAAATATTCCACATGATTTATTCGCCCATGAAGACAGTATTATCAGACTGACATTGTCAAAATTAGATGCAGCAGATAGAGTAGAGCAGGTGAGCAGAATGTAATTCTTCTGTCATATCGATAAGAGTCGATATGTATTCATTCATAATAATTAACTTCTATTATTTTGTTTCTAGATTCGGTCTAGATGACAAACTATATAATTAAAACTCAATTTCCAACAATAAATATTGGATTAGAATAATGGATTTTGCATCCTTAATTTCGCCATTTAAAACCATTTGATAAGCTTCTTTAATTGGTATTTCTAAAACTTCAATATCTTCAGTTTCTTCAGACAATCCACCTCCTTCCGAAACTTTCATTTCAGAAGTATATTCAGCGATGAAATAATGGATTTTTTCCGAAACTGCTCCAGGAGTAGAGTAAATTTCAAACACCTTTTTAGGATTGGAAATGGCATAACCTGTTTCTTCTTCTGCTTCTTTTACGATGCAAGTCAGCGGATCATCTTTTTCTAATAATCCGGCACAAACTTCAATCATCATGCCGTCTTTATTACCATTAACATAAGAGGGAAGTCGGAACTGTTTTGTAAGAATAAGTGATTGCTTTTCTCTGTTAAAAAGTAAAATTGCAGCTCCATCCCCGCGATCATAAACCTCTCTATTTTGATTTACCCATTCACCATTCAGCTGCTTATAATCGAAATTGTACTTTTCTAATTTGTACCAGTTATCCGACAAATTAGTCACGGATTTGATAACCACATTTTTGTTCTTCATAGCTTATTTTTTGATCATAGCTATATGTGGAATGCCATCTTCTAAATAACCATCACCCGTTTGTTGAAAGCCATGTGTTTCATAAAACTTTTTTAAATAGGTTTGTGCAGAAATCTTAATTGTTGTTTCCCTGTATTCCTCAGAAATGGCTGTAACAGAGGCTTTAATAATGTCGTGTCCATAACCAAATTTACGCTCATCTTCCTGCACAACTACACGACCAATGCTCGCATATTCAAAATAATCACCTCCTTTAAACAATCTAGTATAGGCTACTAATTTTTCACCTTTATAACCTAAAATATGTAGCGCTTTTTGATCCTTATAATCGATGTCCTGGTAGACACAATTCTGTTCTACAACAAACACTTCGCTTCTCAATTGTAAGAGAGCATAAAGTTCATCCGTAGATAATTCGGAAAAATATTTTGCTTCTATGGTGATCATTTAGTCTTGAATTATAATTTGTTTTTCATCATCGCGTTCAAACTCAGGTTGTAAATAGCAATGATTGATATGAAATTTTTCTTTTAAAAGCACTTCTATCTGCTCACAAAGAGCATCAAAATCCGTCAAATTTATATTCTTATTAAACTGTATATGTGCATCAAAATGACAGTCATGCTCATTCAATTGCCAGATATGAACATGATGGACATTTTTAATCGCTTCAATTTTTTCAATCTCATCAACTACATCTTGAATCACGATATGATTTGGTGCAAACAACATCAAAATCTTTACACTTTCCCATAACACACTCCAACTTATATAAATTAAATAAGCCGAAATAATCAAGGTTAAAATAGCGTCGACCCAGTAGATTTCATAATATTTCATCAATAATCCACCTATTAAAACTGCTACGGAAGTCAACATATCTGTTAATAGATGAATATATGCCGAACGCATATTCAAATTATTCTTTGCGTCTTGTTTCAATAATAAAACGCTAAAACCATTAACTGCAATTCCTAAAACAGCCATCCAAATTACTATGTTACTTGCAATAATTTGAGGGTTTTGTAGACGTGAAAAAGCTTCAATAGCTAAAATTACAGCTATAATTATTAAAGTCATTGCATTGATAAAAGCAGCCATAATTTCCGCACGTTTATAACCAAATGTATAACGTGTAGTCTGAGCACGACTAACAGTAAGTTTATTAGCTACATAGCTTAATATAAGTGAAAGTACATCGGTAAAATTATGTGTAGCATCAGAAATAAGAGCTAGACTTCCGGATAAGAATCCACCTATTAACTGGGCAATAGTAATGATACTATTAAGAGCAATAGTAATTGCTAAATTTTTCCCAGAAACTTTTAAATGATTATGATTGTGATGCCCACTCATAGAGGGATTATTTAACAAGGAATTTTACTCACTCTATTTTGGTGACGCCCTCCTTCAAATTCAGTATTTAAAAATATATCGACAAATCCTGTTGCTTGTTGAACAGAAACAAATCTAGCCGGAATACTTAAAATATTAGCATTATTATGCTGACGAGCTAAAGCAACTAATTCATTATTCCATACCAATGCAGCACGAATTCCTTGGTGTTTGTTAGCAGTTATCTGAGCTCCGTTTCCAGATCCACAAATGATAATACCTAATTCTGCTTTTCCTTTTTCAACAGCATCAGCAACTGGGTGAATCGTATCTGGATAATCCATACTATCATTCGTATCAGTTCCGAAATTGATAACCTCAATTCCTTTCGCTTCTAATTGTTTTACGATTTCGAATTTATATTCAGTACCAGCGTGGTCATTACCAATAGCTACAGTCATAATTAATAATTGTTAATAATAGATAGAAACAAAAGTACGAAATCAACATTATTAACAGCTAAAAATAGTATTGTTAATTACGTTTTATAAAACACTGATTTTCAGAGGTTTTAAAAATAAACAAGAAAGTGAATAACTTATAAAGACTTTAAGATAAGTATATTTTGATTATTTAAAATTATTTCTTAATACTCAAATCACTTGCAGAATTCCAAATTTATTTTTTCAATTTTAAGAGGTACTTTTCAACACTTATTTTAATGGTTATTAACAGTGAATTTTAAAAAAGTTATTCATAATTATAGTTAACATCTAAATTGTGCATATTGTTAATAACGTATTTAAGTATTTTATTTTTCAGTGTATTATAAGTAAACAAATTGTTAATAGCATTTCATATGTGAAACATCAAAATTTTTTTCAATCTATTTATTCCACATATTAACAAGCAATAATAACAATATGTTTTATTTTAAAATTTAAAAAAAAAGAAACTATTGTAATATATATGTTCATAAAGATCATTTTAAGAATCTTTATAGGCTGAATATAAAAAATACGTATTATCGTCGCACTATTTATATCCTAATTAAAGTTTAACTGTAGTGTTTAAGGTAAGTTTTAATACTTCTGATTTGACTTCTACTGTTTCAATAGAATCTTCCTGAGAAAGTGATTTATTGATACTCTTATACGCGAAATACAATCCAAATGAAAAAATCAGGACAAATAGGATAATTATTTTATACAATCGCGTCATAGTAGTTGTTTGTATATAGAAAGACGAGTTATTTAAGACTTTGTTACAGTTTTTTTAAGTTTTTTTTAACTTTTTGTTATGAATTAACTCTAAGAATCATAATTATCCAAGAGTGAGTTAATTTTATATTCTAAATAGCCTCACTATTTATTCGTACTTTTGGGGCATATTAAAAAAAGAATGACAAAAAGAAAGAAGAGTAGCTACAAGAAAAAGGGAAATGTTATAAAAGATCTTACCAGAAAAATCCTAAGGTTACTCAATAAAGAGCCAAATAAAGCGCTCAACTACAAGCAAATTGCAGCAAAACTTGATCTTACAGCTGCACATGAAAGAAATCAGATAATTCAAAAGTTAGAAGCTTTAAAAGCACAGCAAAAAGTTGAAGAAATAGAGCGTGGAAAGTTTAGAGTAATTGCTTTAAATAAATACTACACGGGTACCCTTGATGTTACCACTAATGGAAATGCTTATTTTATTTGCGAAGATTTAGATCATGATGTTTTTATTCCAAGCAGAAACTTAAATAAAGGACTTGATAAAGATACCGTTCGAATTTATAAATACAATAGAAAGCGGAATAGCAAAGAAGAAGGAGAAGTTGTTGAGATTTTGGAACGTGCTAAAACTGAGTTCGTCGGGGTTTTACAAGTCAATAAGAATTATGGATTTGTAGTACCTGATGATGCAAAAATGTATGCTGATATTTTCATTTCTAAGGTGAATCTGAAAGGGGTAGAAGATGGGGTAAAAGTATTAGCTAAAATTTCTGATTGGCCCGATAATTCGAAGAACCCATTTGGGAAAATAATAGAAGTCATTGGAAAGCCTGGAGTTCATGAAACCGAGATCCATTCGATTCTGTTGGAATACGGACTACCTTATAAATTCCCAGAGAAAGTGGAACATGAGGCTAGTGAAATATCATTTGATATTACCAAAGAAGAAATCGCAAAACGTAGAGATATGCGATCCGATTTAACTTTTACCATTGATCCAAAAGATGCCAAGGATTTTGATGATGCCTTATCATTTAAAAAAATGGAAAATGGTAATTATGAAATTGGAATTCATATCGCTGACGTATCTCATTATGTACAAGAGAAAACCTTACTGGAAGAAGAAGCTTTTGAACGTGCAACTTCAGTGTATTTGGTAGATCGTGTGGTACCTATGTTACCTGAAGTATTAAGTAATGGAGTTTGTTCTTTACGACCTCACGAAGAGAAACTTACTTTTTCGGCTGTTTTTGAAATGAATGATAAAGCAGAACTTGTCAAAAAGTGGTTCGGTAGGACCGTTACGTATTCTGACCAGCGTTTTGCTTATGAAGAAGCTCAGGAAATTATTGAATCGAAGAAAGGAACTATCTCAAAAGAAATTTCTTTAACTGGTGAAGAATATACTGTCGATCCAGCAATCACTGAAGCTGTTTTAACCTTAGATCAACTTGCTAAGAAATTACGTAAAAATAGATTACGTCAAGGTGCTATTACTTTTGATAGGGTAGAAGTGAAGTTCAATCTTGATGAGCAGGCCGAGCCTATTGGTGTGTTCTTTAAAGAGTCAAAAGATGCGAATAAATTAATTGAAGAATTCATGCTGCTTGCGAACAGAAAAGTGGCTGAATTTATTGGAATGCATCAGGGGCGACCAAGTAAAAATACATTTGTATACAGAGTTCATGATGAACCGGATTTAGATAAATTACACTCGTTACAAAATATTGTCAGCAAGTTCGGATATACCAATAAGATAGATACTCAGGATCGTAAAACAACTTCATCATCATTAAATCAGTTATTGAAAGATGTACATGGTACCGGAGAAGCAAACCTAATTGAAACACTTGCAGTACGTTCTATGAGTAAAGCTGTTTATACAACTGAAAATATTGGTCATTATGGATTAGCGTTTGACTATTATTCACATTTTACTTCACCAATTCGTCGTTATCCGGATGTTATGACACATAGATTGTTACAGCATTATTTAGATGGAGGTAAAAGTCCGAAATCAGAGGTTTATGAGGAGAAATGTAAACATGCATCTGATATGGAACAATTAGCGTCCAAAGCTGAGCGGGATTCTATCAAATATATGCAGGTAAAATATATGGAATCTCATAAAGATCAGGAGTTTGAAGGTGTGATTTCAGGGGTAACCGAATGGGGTATCTATGTTGAAATCTTAGAGAATAAGTGTGAAGGTATGTGTAGAATTCGTGAAATAAGAGATGATTATTATATTTATGATGAGCAGCAATATGCACTTGTAGGACAAGCAACGAAGAATTTGTACCAACTTGGAGACCATGTAATGATTAAGGTAAAACACACAGATTTAGAACGTAAACACTTGGATTTTACTTTATTAGAAAAATTAGAAAAGTAAGGAACAATTTTTGTTGTTTGTAGAAGTTATAGAAACAAAACACACAAAAATGAAAAGACTAACTGTTATACTATTTTTTTTAAGTACCATTTTATATGGACAAGATTTAATCAAACAAGATTTAGGATCCTTTGATGAGTTGAAGGTTTTTAGCGGATTGAATGTTGAACTCATTAAATCTGATGAAGCTCGTATTGAAATCACTGGAGAAGAAGCAGAAAATGTATTGGTTAAAATGACCAATGAAACTTTAAAACTTAGTTTTAATTTCACTAAAAGTCTTCACCCTGATGAAGTTTATATAAGGTTGTATTACAAAAATCCAATCATGTTAATCGATGCAAATGAAGGTTCATTTATTGAATCTGAGGATACATTTATTCAGAATTATATTGAAATCAGAGCCCAGGAAGGAGCAACTATTCAAACTGGCGTTCGTGTGAAACAATTGGATGTGAAATCCGTTTCTGGTTCGGAAATTAGATTAAAAGGAACTGCAGAAATCACAAAGGTTGAAGCGAATACCGGAGCGACTTATTTTGGTTATAAAGTTAATAATACAGATGCTGAAGTGAGTGCAACTTCTGGAGCCAGAGTAGAATTGAATGCTGATGGAATTTTAGATGCTTATGTGCGCCTGGGTGGAATGATTTATTATAAAGGAACTCCTGAAGTGTTAAAAACTAAAAAAATTATGGGAGGTACAATTGAACGAGTAAATTAAGGAGCCATTTATCTGAATCAAATTCTGAGAATGAGTTTTATAAAAAGAAGCTCGGATGTATGAATTAATTACTATCTTTGCCCTATTAAATAGAACGTAAAATGATAACTTTAAATATGTTTTTAGCAATTGGAGCACCACAGATTGTGGTAATCGTTGTAGTAATTTTATTATTATTTGGTGGAAAGAAAATTCCTGAATTGATGCGTGGACTTGGTGGAGGATTAAAGGAATTCAAGAAAGCTTCCAAAGATGATGATTCTGAAAAAGAGAAATTAGAAGATAAGAGCTAATTAAAGCCACATCGAAATATTAAAAAAGCCAGTGATAATTCACTGGCTTTTTTGTTGATAGTAGAGATATCAACATACAAGAACTATACTTAAAATTTTACAGCAGTTCCCGATGCTGTAACCATTAACATTCCTCCATTTGGACCAACAGTTTCGTAGTCTAAATCAACACCGATAACTGCATCTGCACCTAACATTCTGGCGCGTTCTTCCATTTCTCGAAGAGATGTATCTTTTGCTTCTTTTAAAACACGTTCATAAGAACCAGATCTTCCTCCTACGATGTCTCTGATCCCGGCGAAAAAGTCCTTTAAAATATTGGCTCCAATAATAGTTTCACCGGTAACAATTCCAACGTATTCTCTGATTTCGTGAGTATCTAAGGTATTTGTAGTAGTAACAATCATATTATTTTTCTTCTTTTTTAATATTTGATGATTCTTGAATTTTATTGGCAGCAACTAAACTCGTTACCATATCATTTAACATATCGCTTGCAGCATTCGGATTGTTTGGTAACAATATTAAGTTTGAATTCGTATCAGCTCCAATGCTTTGCAGCGTATCATAATGTTGTGTAATTACAATTAATGCTGAAGCTTCCTGACTGTTAATTCCAGACTTGTTTAATACTTCAACAGATTCTTCCAGACCACGCGCAATTTCTCGTCTTTGGTCTGCAATACCCATACCTTGAAGTCGTTTAGATTCTGCCTCTGCTTTTGCTCTTTCAACAATCAAAATACGTTGCGCATCTCCTTCGTGCTGTGCAGCGATTTTTTCACGTTCCGCGGCATTAATACGGTTCATGGCGATTTTTACTTTTTGATCAGGATCAATGTCAGTTACTAAAGCTTTAATAATGTCATATCCATAATCTAACATCGCTTCTTTTAAATCACGTTGAATGGCTAATGCAATTTCTTCTTTCTTTTCAAAAACATCATCCAGTTTCAATCTTGGTACTTCAGCTCGAACTACGTCGAAAATAAAGGCTGTAATTTGCTCTTGTGGGTTCTGAAGTTTATAAAATGCATCGTATACATGGTCGGGTCTGATTAAGAATTGAACCGAGATTTTTAGATGAACAAATACATCATCTTGCGTTTTCGTCTCAACAATTACATCTAACTGTTGAATACGCAAACTTACGCGCCCTGCAACACGATCAACTAATGGGATTTTTAAGTTTAATCCAGGTTTTCTGATGCTGTGAAATTTACCAAATCGTTCTACAATAGCATTGGTTTGTTGTTTTACAATGAAGAGCCCTAGAAGAATTAAGACTATTACAATGAAAATAAAAATATAAGTACCAGTCATTTTAAGGTTTTTTAATGATTAAAAGTGTTTTAAAGTTACAACAGAGTTCGCAACTTTTAGCAATATTGATTACATAATATGTAGTATAAAATTTGAATTTGTTACACTTCTAAAATTTTCATCATAAAACATGGGTTAATTAACTTATTTTAGATTCGTAATTAAAAATTTAAAAGTTATGTATTTAATTAATATTCATGCCAAACCAACAAAAGAAAGCGAACAATATGATGAGGTAATTGGAGCTTATGTTAGTATTTATTTGGACTATAAAGACATCGAAGGAGCAATGGAATTGGCAAAATTTTATGTTCGTGATGAAGGTTGGGAAATAGATGAAATTGAAGAAAAATACTATTCAATAGATTCAACGGACGATGTAGATGAAGAAGATATTGAATTGTATGAAGAAGCCAAAAAGTATGGTTTTTCCATGATTTTTAATTGTTATGAATCGGAAGATTAGCTAAAATAATGGGTCATGGTAATCGAAGAAAATCAAAAATAATCAATAAAAAAAGCCCGATTTAGTCGGGCTTTTTAGTGTGTTATGATTTCTTATAGCGTATCAATCGCTTTTTGAATCCTTGCAATTGTTTCTTCTTTACCAATCATTTCAGCAATGTCAAACAAGTGTGGACCTTTCATTGCTCCTACCAAACTTAAACGTAAGGGTTGCATTACTTTTCCAAATCCGATTTCATTTGAAGTAATCCATTCTTTTACAACGGTTTCAATATGTTCTGAAGTGTAATTTTCAATCTCAGAAATGACATTGATGAACGCCGTCATCAATTCCGGAGTACCTTCTTTCCATTGTTTTTTAGAAGCTTTTGCATCGTATTCAGCTGGCGTTACAAAGAAATAGTTTCCTAAATCCCATAAGTCCTGTACAAATACAGCACGTTCTTTAATCAGACCAACTACTTTTTCAACATAAGCTGTTTCAACTTCAACACCATGAGATTTTAAAATAGGAGCAAAGGCTTCAGCCAATTCAGCATCTGGTTTTTGCTGCATGTATTGCTGGTTGAACCATTTCGTTTTATCCGGATCAAAACGAGCACCCGATTTGTTTACACGTGCTAAATCAAATACACTCGATAACTCTTCTAAAGAGAATAATTCCTGTTCAGTTCCTGGGTTCCATCCTAATAGGGCTAAGAAGTTGACTACAGTTTCAGGGAAATATCCGTCTTCTCTATATCCTCTTGAAACTTCACCTGCAGCTTCGTTTTTGTATTCTAACGGGAATACAGGAAATCCTAATTTATCCCCGTCACGCTTGCTTAATTTCCCTTTTCCAACAGGTTTCAGAATAAGTGGTAAGTGCGCAAATTGAGGCACATCCCAACCAAAGGATTTGTACAAAGCAATGTGCAAAGGTACTGATGGTAACCATTCTTCACCGCGAATAACATGACTGATTTCCATCATATGGTCATCTACAATGTTGGCTAAGTGATAAGTTGGCATTCCGTCATTTTTAAACAAAATTTTATCGTCTAACAATTCCTTTTTGAAGGAAACATTTCCACGGACTAAGTCCGTAGCTTCAATAGTTTCAGATTCTCCGGAATCTGGTGTGTACATCTTAAAACGAACTACATATTTTTCTCCGTTTGCAATTCTTGATTGTACTTCTTCCGCAGAAAGCGTTAAAGAGTTTGTCAATTTTAGGCGATTATGCCAGTTATAAATAAATGTTTTTCCTTTAGCTTCATGATCTTTTCGATGTCCGTCTAGCGCTTCAGCAGTATCAAAAGCGTAATACGCCATACCTTTTTCAATTAGTTCTTCAGCATACTGTTTGTAAATATCCTTGCGTTCAGACTGACGGTAAGGTCCGAATCTTTCATTTTTTCCTGGTCCTTCATCAAAAGGAATTCCGCACCAGTTCAATGAATCTATGATATATTGCTCGGCGTTGTCAACATATCTGGTCTGATCAGTATCTTCTATTCTCAGAACAAAAGTTCCGTTATTTTTTTTGGCAAATAAATAATTAAAAAGGGCAGTTCTAACACCACCAATATGTAAAGGTCCGGTAGGACTAGGAGCAAATCGTACTCTTACGTTTTCCATTATTTTTCGTTTTAAAGTGCAAAGATACTTTTTAAGAGCAAACAATGAATGATTAAACAAAAAAAGGCTGCCGAAGCAGCCTTTCATTTATCCATAGGTGGATAGTTCATACCGTTTATCACATAGTAATTTATCGATTTGTAACTATAGTAGGATAGTTATCAATATCGCGTTGATGGTTAGCGTGGGACGATATTTTTGAAATAAAATAAATATTCAAAAACAGTAAGATTCCTATAAGGATAACCTTTACGATTAATTCAAAATGTTCTTTTATATGCGATTGTAATGACATGGTTTTGAAAAACGGTGGTCCTAAATTAAGAACAGAGAAAAGATATATTGCAAGGGTTTTACTCGTTTTTAAAAGGGGATATTACCCCTTATTAATTTCTCGATGAAACTCTTATATTTAAGCATCTAATCAAAACAAATTAAAATGGCTAAAAGAATTAGCAAGGAGCGGGCAATTGAACTGTTCAAAGCGTTCAAAGACACAAAATCTAAAGAATTAAATAAGATTGTTAAGAATATCAGTAATGGGAAACATAAAGAAGATGCAGTTTCATCTTGGTTTTCATTAAACGATTTAGAAGATTATATAAATTATCTGAAAACGAATGATCCAAATGTAAATGGTGTTAGAATTTATTTAGGGGCTTATTCAGATAAAGTGAAACCAAAAAAAGATGATGAGTGTTTGACAACTGTATTTATGGTCCCTACAAAACCAGGAACTTCCACAGGTTTGGCTGAAAAAAGTACGATGGTAAGTTCAACTTCTACAGATAATGAAGATGACCCTAATTTAGAAGCATTAAATGGCGGTACAATTGGTGAACCTCCTTCTACACCACCATATGGTGAAGATTAAGGATGGAGCTAATGAAATACATGTATGTCATTTTGTATCTGATTACTACGATATTTGGATTCATCTACATTCGTAAATTTTGGCATAATAAATTACTGAAATACTGGTTTATTTTTGTGCTTTACTCGTTTTTAAATGAGCTGGTGAACAGAGCAATTATTGATTTTTTACATATTCGAGTATATACCTTGAACAACCTTTGGTTTATAGTAAATAATGTGTTTTATATGTTATTTTTCTTGAACCTTATCAATTCTAAAAGAAGAAGGAATATTGTAAAAGGACTCCTTTCAGTTTTTCTGCTTTTTTTCACAGTAAGCGCTGTTTTTTTCAAGGATTTAACGAAAGATTATTTTGTTGATACCTTTATTTTAGGTCAATTATGTGTCGTTTTTTCAATAATGCTTTATTATGTTGATGTATTAAATAGTGATCGAATACTTCAATTTAAGAAGTCTTTGTTTTTCTATATTTCAATTGGAGCATTAGTTTTTAATATTTGTTTACTTCCTGTTTATGTAATAGCTGAATTGATTGATTGGCAAGGAGTTTTTAGATACATCATTTTAGGTGTGAATATTGTGCTAAATGGATTTTTTGTATTTGGTTTTATTAAAAGCAAGAAAAAATACAATGTTTATTAACTGAAAATGAAGTTGTTTGGTTTCAAATAAGTACTTGAAATAAAAGATGTTTCAAAAATATTTTTTATAATCAGCTACCTGCTGATTATAGTAGGTAGTATTTATTTTTATAAGATCAGGAATAGCAAATCTTTAAAGTTGTTTTTTAGGTTTGTAGTTAGTAAAAAAAATATAATACGTTGTTATGAACCAAACGGAAATACAATTACTGGTTTTTGTGATCACCATCATAATTTTACTTCTAGCCATATCGTTAGTCTTGTTTTTCTCTGTGTTTCAAAAAAAGAAAACACAGTATTTATTGGAACAACGTGAAGCTGAAAGACGCTTTGCGGATGAACTTAATAAATCCAAAAGCGAAATTCAAGAACAAGCCTTACAAAATATTAGTTGGGAAATTCATGATAACGTCGGGCAACTACTTTCTGTGGCAAAAATCCAGTTGAATATGTTGAAAATTACAGCTTCTGAAGACGATAAAGATACCATTTCAGAAACTGGTGAAATCATTGGAAAAAGTTTGGAAGAATTGCGTGGTTTGGCTAAAGCCCTAAATCCGGAAACAATTAAAAACCTTGGTTTATTAGATGCTATTGCTATGGAAGTAGACCGCTTTAACAGACTAAAAGTAATCAAAGCTTCCTTTGATGTTGAAGGAGAACCATACCAATTAAAAGATGAAAAAGAGATTATTATTTTTCGCATCATTCAGGAATTCTGTAACAATACATTAAAATATGCTCAAAGTGAGGAACTCTCAATTCATTTACATTATGGTGAAAAGGAACTAAGTATTGTTGCAGAAGATGAAGGTGTCGGATTTGACATTCAAGCAGATTCGAAAGGAATAGGCCTAATTAATATGAAAAGTCGTGCCAAATTAATTGGTGCAGATTTAGAATTAAATAGTACTTTAGACACTGGAACGCGTTTAATATTGCATTGCCCAAAAGATTAGCTTTGAAACCTACCAAAATTATTATTGTCGACGACCATCACTTATTTTCGAACGCTGTGAATGTTCTTATCAAAGGGTTTAAAAATTTTGAGGTCATAAAAATTTTAGGAAACGGAAAGGAAATGGTGTCCTATTTTGAAAACCAAGGAGAAGTACCTGAAATTATGCTCATGGATATTAAAATGCCATTAATGGATGGCATAGAAGCTACAAAATGGCTCCGTAAACACAAACCGGATGTACGTGTTTTGGCGCTATCGATGGAAGCGGAAGAAAACACCGTGGTTAAAATGCTTCGTGCGGGAGCAAAAGGTTACTTGCTCAAAGATATAGATCCGGAAGTATTGGAACATTCTCTTAATGAAGTGCATAAAAATGGCTTTTATTATACAGAGAATGTCACAAATTCACTTTTAAAATCCAAAGACCCATCAAACAATATAGACGCAATATTCCTGAAAGAAAGAGAGCTTGAATTTTTGAAGCTAGCCTGCACAGAATATACCTACAGAGAGATTGCTGAGCGTATGTTTTTGAGTCCAAAAACCGTTGAAAATTACAGAGAAGCATTGTTTGAAAAACTTAACGCTAGGTCTAGAATAGGATTGGTTTTATATGCTATCAAACACGAAATTGTAGTGTTGTAGCTGTGAACTAGTTTCAATATTAAGATTTATTTGTGCCTAAAATCCCTGATTTTCCCTAATTTTATTGACATTATTAACTAATGAAATTGGGATCCTACATTAAAATACAGCAAAAGTTACGTGGTTTTATACGAAAGTATTTTATCAACGAATTCATAAAAGGAAGCTTGCTTTTTATAGCGATTGGCTGTGTCTATTTCTTACTGATACTTTTTGTAGAAAACTTCTTCTGGTTATCACCAACATACAGAACCTGGCTTTTTGGGCTTTTTATTTTGGTGGAAGGCCTGCTTTTTGTCAAATTTATTTTAATCCCTGTCATTAAGTTAATTGGTTTGAGAAAGGGTATCTCGGACCATCAGGCGGCTGAGATTATTGGAGCTTTTTTTCCTGAAGTTAGTGATAAGCTGGTTAATGTACTTGAACTTAGTGCGAATCCGAATAAATCCGATTTATTACTTGCGGGGATCGAACAGAAATCATCTGAACTGCAACCAATTCCTTTTAGAAAGGCAATTGATTTCAAAGGAAACAAGAAATATTTGAAATACGTGGCTATTCCTTTTGTGATAATGGCTGGTATTTATATCACCGGTCAAATACAGGATTTTAATTCTAGCTTAAAACGCGTAGTTGACTATAAAACACTCTATGAACCTCCGGCGCCTTTTCAATTCTTTGTGATGAATGAATCTATGCGTGTCCTTGAGAATGAAGATTTTCATTTGAATGTGGAAACTATGGGAGATGTCATTCCTAGCGATGTGAAATTGGTGGTAAATGAGGAAGTATTTTACCTTTCTAAACTCCAGGAAGGGACTTTTGAATTTCATTTTGAGAAGCTTAGAGAAAGCACTTCATTTTATTTAGAAGCCAACGGAGTCAAATCTTCTCAAAAGACCATAGAGGTCATTAAAACGCCTTCTATAGACAATATTCAGATTAGTTTGAACTTTCCTAAGTATGTAAATAAACCAAATGAAGTAATTAGAAATACTGGTAATCTGGTGATTCCGGAAGGAACATCAGTTAACTGGATTGTAAATACAAGAAATACGAAGGCAATAGAAATTCAATTTGATCAAGAAGAGGCTGAATTATTTAATGAAAATGAGGAGAATTTCACTTTTGAAAAGAAGATAAAAAAGGATAGTCGTTATGAAATTTCGAGTTCGAATGAGTATGTAGCTGATTTTGGAGCATTGAAATTCGAAATTTTAACCATAAAAGATCAGTTCCCATCGTTGGTTGTTAATGTCCTGCAAGATTCCATTTTTCAGGGAGATTTGACGTTCTTCGGACAAGTAGGAGATGATTATGGTATTTCAGATTTTAAATTTGTTTATTATGATGTAAATGAAGTTAAAAATCTGAAAATCAACAAATTAGAAGTAAGAAATTATTCGCTTTCGGAATTTTATCTCAATTTCCCTGGGGATTTTGAATTGAAAGAGGGCTCTTTTTATGAGTGTTATTTTGAAGTAGTTGATAATGATGCTGTAAATGGAAGAAAGTCGATTAAAAGTGCTGTATACAAGCTATATAAACCAACGGAGAAGGAATATAAGGATGCTTTATTAGATAAACAAAAAAATAACCTGGATGAAATTGATTCAGCTTTAAAAGAAGCCGAAGAAGTGGATAAGGGATTGGAAGAACTACAAAATGAATTACAGCGCAATGCTGAGTTAGATTGGAATGAATTTCAAAGATTAGAAGAGTATTTAGAGCGCCAAGAGCACTATGAAGAGATGTTTGAGCAACAAACAGAAGAGCTGCAGAATAATTTGGAAAAGACGGATGTTAATGAAAGCACTAAAAGGAAAAAAGAAGCTTTATTAGAACGCATTGAGGAGACAAAGAAGAGTCTGCGTGAAGAGCGATTAATGAAGGAGCTCAAAGAGTTGGCGGATAAATTAGATAGAGAGAAGCTGGCAGAAGAGCTTCAGAAAATGTCTCAAAAAAACAAGCGTGATCAAAAGAATTTGGAGCGGATACTAGAATTGACAAAAAGGTTTTACGTGGAACAAAAATTGGATCAGCTCAAAGAAAATTTAAAGGATCGAGCTGAGGAACTTGATTCTATAATGTCTATGGACGATTTGGAATTGGAAAGAAATGATCAAAAAGAGTTTAACGAAAGGGTAAAAGAGGAGCAGGAGAAACTCGATGAATTGCAACTTGAAAATAGTAAATTGAAATCTCCGATGGAAGTTCCAATCGATAATTACGATATGGAGAAATTGAATGAAATGCTTGAAGACGCTCTTGATAAATTGAATAAAGGAGATCAGGAAGGGGCAGAAAAATCTCAAAAGAAAGCGAAGAACAAAATGCAGCGTATGTCCCAGACTATGGAGAGTTCGATGATGAATATGCAAGGGGAAATGTTGAATGAAAATATTGATGATTTAAGAATAATAGTTGAAAACCTAATTACATTTTCTTATCTGCAGGAAGGTGTTTTTGAGGAATTTAGAGTAATGGAATCGGGTGCTCCTGACTTTGCTCAAAACCTTAAAAAACAGAATAATCTGAAACAGTTCTTTGAACATATAGACGACAGTATTTACAGTTTATCATTGCGTATGTTGAATATGCAAATGGGTATTCAAAATGAAATTTCAGAAGTTGAATTTAATATGGATCGTGCGTTGTCTAATTTAGGTGATAATAGGTTTGAGCAGGGAGTAAGTCATCAGCAATTTGTATTGACTTCTTCAAACAATCTTGCCAATATGTTAAGTGATATTTTAGACGCTATGATGAATGCTTCTATGAAGATGGGAAGTGGTGAAGGTGATGGTCAGGAGTTTTCTTTGCCGGATATTATTAAGAAGCAGGAACAATTGATGCAACAGATGCAGCAGGGCCAAAAAGGAAAGGAAAACAAAGACGGACAGGAAGGTGAGGAAGGATCGAATAAAGAAGGGGATAATGGTGAGAACGGTGAATCCTCTGGCGATGGATTGTCGGATGATGAGTTATTTCAAATATATAAAGAACAGAATTCCCTGAAAGAAGCATTGAAATCATTGCAGGAAGGTCAACAAAAAGGGCCTGGTAAAGGTAATGGTGATTCCGACAAGGCTTTGTCTGAAATGGATGAATTGGAGGACCTGCTTTTGAATAAAGCAAGCTTGGAAGAAGTCATGCGCAAAATGACCGAATTGAAGCATGAACTTCTAAAATTAGATGAGGCTAAAAAGGAACAAGGTGAACAGAAAGAGCGTGAATCTGAAACTAATTTTGACGACTATAAACCTTCAAATTTACGTTTAGAAAGACTTCCTGATGAGCTTAAAAATTATAATGAGATATTAATCAGACAATCATTACCTTTGCGCTCGATTTATAAGAAGCTTGTACAAGATTATTTTAAAGAAAAAGAAGAGTAAATGATCGAGTTTAATTATGAAACAGCATTCAAATTGGATGATGAATTAAAGTATGAAGAATGGATTGGTACGTGTATTGATTCTTATGATTTCACTGAGGGAGAATTGAATTATATTTTTTGTGATGATGCGTATTTGTTAAAGTTGAATGTTGAATTCTTAGAACACGATACGCTAACTGATATTATTAGTTTCGATTATACGATGGGTAAACTAATTGGTGGAGATATTTTCATTTCAATTGAACGAGTGAAAGAAAATGCTATACGATTTAATCAAACTTTCGAAAAGGAGTTAGCGCGTGTGATGATACACGGGGTCCTTCATTATATGGGTTTTAAGGATAAATTGGATGAGGAGAAAAATAGTATGCGTGCAGAGGAAAATAAGTGTCTTAAATCACTTGATGTATAGATTGTTCCACGTGGAACGTTTAAATTATTAGAAGATGTTTAGTCAGGAATATGATGTGATTGTAGTTGGAGGAGGCCACGCTGGTAGCGAGGCCGCAGCGGCCGCAGCGAATATGGGAGCGAAAACACTGCTCATTACGATGAGTTTACAGAACATTGCTCAAATGAGCTGTAATCCGGCTATGGGTGGTATTGCGAAAGGTCAAATTGTGCGTGAAATCGATG
This sequence comes from Flavobacteriaceae bacterium, assembly GCA_964227255.1. Taxonomy (GTDB): domain Bacteria; phylum Bacteroidota; class Bacteroidia; order Flavobacteriales; family Flavobacteriaceae; genus Lutibacter. The sequence continues at coordinate 27,042 of CAXQVI010000029.1, read as the reverse complement.
CTCTTGGTGGGTACAGTGGAATTGTGACCGACAGAACGGCGATTCAGTTCAAAATGCTGAACAAGTCGAAAGGACCTGCTATGTGGAGTCCTCGAGCGCAAAGCGATCGAATGCGGTTTGCGGAATGCTGGCGGAACATGCTGGAGCAAACCGAAAATTTAGATTTTTATCAGGATTCTGTGAATGGTTTGCTGTTCGAATCTGATAGAATTATCGGTGTGAAAACAGTGCTCGGGATTGAAATTTTTGCAAAAACTGTGATTATTACTGCGGGAACTTTTTTGAATGGGTTGATCCATATAGGGGAAAAGACTTTTGGAGGCGGAAGAGCTGGAGAAAGTGCATCAACCGGAATCACAGAAGATTTGGTTGCGAAGGGATTTGAGGCGGGTAGAATGAAAACAGGAACACCTCCAAGAGTGGATTCAAGATCTCTTGATTTTTCCAAAATGATTGAGCAACCAGGAGATGATAATCCTGAAAAATTTTCCTATACGAATCAAACAAGTTCTTTGACAAAACAACGTTCCTGCTGGATGAGTTACACCTCGAAGGAGGTGCATGATTTGCTTCGTTCCGGATTTGATCGCTCACCAATGTTCAATGGAAGAATACAGAGTATTGGTCCTAGATATTGTCCGTCGATTGAAGATAAAATAGATCGGTTCGCTTCGAAAGAGCGTCATCAGATTTTTGTGGAGCCCGAAGGATGGGATACTATTGAAATTTATGTGAATGGATTTTCTACCTCATTACCAGAAGATGTTCAAGACAAAGCGTTGCGTAAAGTGGCCGGCTTTGAAAATGTAAAATTCTTACGTTATGGTTATGCTATTGAATATGATTATTTTCCTCCGACTCAATTAAAACATTCGCTTGAAACAAAATTAGTGGAGAATTTATTCTTTGCCGGGCAGATAAACGGAACAACCGGTTATGAGGAAGCTGGGGCTCAGGGATTAATGGCAGGAGTCAATGCTGCTCTAAAAACTCAAGGAAAGAAACCGTTTGTTTTAAAAAGAAATGAAGCTTACATCGGAGTTTTGATTGACGATTTGATTACAAAGGGCACTGAAGAACCATATAGAATGTTTACCTCGAGGGCTGAATACAGGACTCTTTTACGTCAGGATAATGCCGACTTACGCCTTACTCCAATTGCTTATGAATTAGGTTTAGCTTCAAAAGAGCGAATGGATCGCGTGATTGAGAAACAGGAGAAAACAGATTTGTTTGTGAAATTTTTACGCGAAACAAGTGTGAAGCCTGAAATAATTAATCCTATACTGGAAGCAAATGATACTGCTAAGGTTTTTCAATCAGGAAAAATTTTCAAAATTGCAGCGCGTCCGCAATTGAATTTTTCTGATATAAAAAAGATACCGGCAGTTCAAGAATTTATCGAGCGGGAAGGTCTTGATGATGAGATTGTAGAGCAGACTGAAATCCATGTGAAATATGCTGGATATATAGAAAAGGAAAAAAACCAAGCGGATAAATTGAATCGTTTAGAAAATGTCAAGATACCTGAAACATTCAATTACGAAAAAGTAAAATCGCTTTCAATAGAAGCAAAACAAAAACTGTCTAAAATAAAACCTACTACAATATCCCAAGCAAGTCGAATTAGCGGGGTTTCACCAAGTGATATTTCTGTTCTTTTGGTGTACATGGGACGCTAATTTTTAAGATTTGTTCCACGTGGAACTAGAATTTCTATGAACACATCCTTAAATTTTTTCATCAGAGTGAAGGATTTTACCGTATCGAATGAAGAATTTGATTTGGTTTTTAACGAGAAGTTTCAATGTTTAGAAACTGTTCCGCAACCACCATTGGAAAAATTAGGACGTTATTACGAAAGCGAAGATTACATTTCTCATACCGATGCTTCAAAATCATTTATAGATAGCGTGTATCAAATTGTAAAGAAATATGCACTTCTGAATAAATTTAAATTGATCAGTAAAGTTTCAAACGGAAAGTCAATTTTAGATGTTGGATGTGGAACAGGTGATTTTTTGAATGTATCTGACAAAAATAATTTTAATGTTGTAGGAGTGGAGCCTAATTCAAAGGCTCGGGCACTTGCTAAATCCAAGTTAGGAGCTGCAAGTAAGATTTTTTCTGATTTATTTGAAATTACAGAAGAACAATTTGATGTGATTACCTTGTGGCATGTTTTAGAACATGTTCCAGATCTTGAAGCTTATATTGAAAAGTTAACATCACTTTTAAAGCCGAACGGAGTTTTAATTGTGGCCGTTCCAAATCATAAATGTTATGATGCGAAGCATTACAAAGAATTTTGGGCTGCATACGATGTTCCTCGACATTTGTGGCATTTCTCAAAAAAATCTATCAAAAGCTTATTCACTTTAAAGAATTTTGAATTGATTTCTACAAAACCAATGCTTTTTGACTCATTTTATGTCTCAATGTTGAGTGAAAAGTATAAAAATGGAAGAGGGAATTTGATTAAGGCCTTTTTCGTGGGGTCGATCTCAAATCTTTGTGGAATTTTTTCAAAAGAGTATTCTTCACACATGTACGTTCTTAGGAAAAAGTAAATTTTACATTGTCCTTTTTTAGTTCAATGCTCCATGCTTCAATAAATAGTTAGCTGTGAACACTTTTTTGTAAAAGCGCTAAAGGGAATATTTTTTCTGTTTTTTTCCAATTCAGAAATTTTACTGTTTAAAAAATGCAGATCCATTTTTTTGAATTTGAATAGAATTCTGTACAATATTCAATTAAAAAGTCGATTTTACGTGTTTTTAGCGTGTTTCGAATAGATTTGTGTACGAATGGGTTGGAAATTTTAAATAAGAGCTTAAATAGGCTTATTTGTACAATATTTACAATAGTATAAATTTATTGAAAACTTACAAGTAATATATATCAATGATGTTTAATTAAAAAAGAGGATACTCTAGAATTTAGAACCTCCTCTTTATTAATTTAACGTCTATTATAATTTTTATCTATTTAGATCTTTGACCTGAAAATTGCTGTTCTTTAATTTTAAACAAAACATTAAAAGTTGTCAGACTTCCATAAATTCTTGTAATATATTGTTGCAAGTCGATTTTTAACTGATCATCTAAATCAGATGAGTTAATTTTTTGCTCCATAACGCGAATACGGTCTCTTACCATTACAATTTTATGAAAAAAAGTATCGATTGGAATTTCTTTACTTGCGAGGTTTGTGTCTGCTGGTTCTAAAATTAATTTTCCTCCTTTCCATCGATCACCTAATGGAACAATTTCAGAAATATCGGACCACTGTTTTAAAAGTTTTTTCAGGGTGGTTTCAACTTCATAAAAGCTCACTGAGTCCACCTCATCTTCCACACGTTCTACGATTTCGAAATCACTGTCTAGATCAATGGTTTCAAGACCATTTTCAATAAATGTTACCCAGTAATGACGCGAAGTGACGTTGGTAACAACTCCAGCACCATAAGTTTCATGTTTGATTCGTGATCCAATTCCTAATAGCTTCATAGTAGTAAAGTTGTTAAATTAAAAAATACAGACTTAAAATATTGAATATCAAATAAATAAGGATAGATAGTGATCCTTGATAATCTTTTGCTATGCGTTGTGCTGTGAGAAATAGCAACAATAAACCAGCCGACATTATATAGCTGTTATACAAGCTAGAAACAGTTCCAAATTCAATAAAACGATACAACCCGAAGAACAGACTCAGCAAAATGATTAATTCAATAAAAACTATAATCCCGATGGAATAGGGCAACCCTTTTTTTAGGAAAGTGCGTTTGAAATGTTCCTTGTAATAGGCGATGGTTCCATTCCAGTCTGTCAACTTTTCAACAGCAGAGAAGAGGTAGGTAACTGTAAAAAACAGGGCACATAGAATAACAATAGTGTCTTTAACAAGTAGCTCCATGTCTAAGCTTCTTTAGTGTGTAATAAGCGGGTTAGTTTGATAGAAAGATCTAATAAAATAATTTTACCGTTTCCATTTCTTTCAATGTGATAAATTGCATCTTCCAACTCCTTGCGAATATCGCTAATATTTCTGCTATGCACAAAAGGAGCAAACTTTTCTAATTGAAAACCAGGCGTTTTCGGCTTCAAATAAATCAATTCATCAGCCGCGTAATTCATCAATAATGCTTGACGAAAAAACAAGAGACAATAGTTTAAAAAGCGCTTTTGGGTTTCTCTTCCCGTTTTTGCAATGGTTTCACTCCATTCTATTAGATCGTTAATTACAGCGGCATTTCCTTTTGCTTTAAAAGCTGCTCTAATCCAAGTAATAAACCACGTTTCAAACTGCTCGTCATCACTGTCATTGTGCAGTAAATGTAGGGCCTTATTATAATCTCCGTTGGCTTGCTGCGCAATTTGCTGGGCAATGGAAGGATCTGTTCCTTGTTGCGCTATTAAGCCGTTTGCAACATCACTTTCAGAGAGCGCTGGAAACGTTAATCTTTGGCAACGAGAAGTGATAGTTGTTAAGAGTTTTTCATCATTTTCTGCCACTAAAAGGAACACTGTTTGTTTAGGTGGTTCTTCAATAAGTTTGAGCAGTCTGTTTGAGGCTTCGATATTCATGTTTTCAGCCATCCAAATAATCATAACCTTAAATCCTCCTTCGTAGGATTTCAATTTTAAAGCTGAAATAATTTCATCAGCTTCATTAACACTAATATTTCCCTGTTTTTGCTCGACCCCAATAAATTGAAGCCATTCAAACAGATTTCCATAGATATTAGTCTTGAGAAAATCGCGCCACTCTTCCATAAAAAGTTTACTTACAGGTTTCGATTTTACAGAAGAAGTACTTGCTACAGGAAATGCAAAATGTAAATCAGGATGCATTAATTTTTCACACTTTATTGCCGTAATATCTGGATGATCACTGGTGCTGCATAAGATGTATTCGGCATATGCAATAGCCATAGCAAGGGCTCCTGAGCCTTCTTTACCTACAAATAATTGCGCATGAGGTATTCGCCCGTTATCAACAGTGGTTTTTAAATGATTGACCAAATGTTCCTGACCTAAAATTTGTGTGAAATTCATTAAAGCGAAAGTAAGGTATTTTAAACAAATAGTTTTTTATTGATATTGAGAATTTACATGAAATCGGTTTCGTAAAAAAAAATTAAAAGGTCTTTTATTTAAGTTATATTTGTGTGGATAAAATTAGAGATTATGAAGACTATTCAAGATATAGATTTTAAAGACAAAAAGGCGTTAATTCGAGTTGATTTTAACGTGCCATTAGATGAAAATTTCAATGTAACGGATACGACTAGAATTAAAGCTGCAAAACCGACAATTATTAAGGTTTTAGAAGATGGAGGAGCGGTGGTATTAATGTCGCATTTAGGACGTCCAAAAGGAGTTGAAGACAAATTTTCTTTACGTCATATTGTAAAGACTGTATCTGAAATAATTGGAGTTCAAATTAAGTTTGTTGAGAACTGTGTTGGAGCAGAGGCTGAAGAAGCTGCTAGCAACTTAATGAACGGAGAGATTTTATTATTGGAAAACTTACGTTTCCATCCAGAAGAAAAAGCAGGCGATGCTGCATTTGCTGAACAACTTTCGAAATTAGGCGATATATATGTAAATGATGCATTCGGAACAGCACACCGTGCGCACGCCTCAACAACAATTGTTGCACAATTCTTCCCAGAATCGAAGTGTTTTGGAAGTTTACTGGCTCAGGAAATTGTAAGTATCAAAAAAGTATTGGAAGAAGGTGAAAAACCAGTTCTTGCAATCTTAGGAGGAGCTAAAGTTTCTTCAAAAATCACAGTAATTGAAAATATTTTAGACAAAGTTGATCATTTAATCATCGGAGGTGGAATGAGCTTCACTTTCGTAAAAGCACAAGGGGGAAAAATTGGAAATTCCATTTGTGAAGATGATAAAATGGAATTGGCTTTAGAAATCTTGAAGCAAGCGGAAGCAAAAGGTGTTCAGGTTCATATTCCTGTTGACACTGTAGCTGCTGATGCATTTAGCAATGATGCAAACACTCAAGTTGTTGATATTAATGAAATCCCTGATGGTTGGGAAGGTGTTGATGCAGGTCCAAAGTCATGTGAAATCTTCCACGATGTTGTGATGCAGTCTAAAACCATTCTATGGAATGGACCTTTAGGAGTATTCGAAATGGATAATTTCGCAAATGGAACTATTGCTTTAGGAAACTCTATCGATGAGGCTACTAAAAATGGAACGTTCTCTTTAGTTGGAGGTGGAGATTCTGTAGCTGCAGTTAAGAAATTTGGATTCGCTGATAAAGTGAGCTATGTTTCTACTGGAGGTGGAGCAATGTTAGAAAGTTTAGAAGGAAAAACACTACCAGGAATTAACGCAATTCTCAACTAGTACAATCCTTAAATTTTGGAGTTGAGTTGTAAAAGATTCAACGGTTTTTAGATATAATTGTGAAAACTTGTTTCTACTTTGAAGCAAGTTTTTTTTGTGCTGAAGTGTGACATATTTGATTAAATTTGTTCGGATTTACACAAACTACTAATTCATATGATTTACAATAACATTCCTAATACTGATATCAAAGTCAGCAAGATTTGCTTGGGAACTATGACCTTCGGACAACAGAACACTGAAGCAGAAGGACACGAACAATTAGATTATGCAGTTTCTCAAGGGGTGAATTTTATTGATACTGCTGAAATGTATTCTGTTCCCGGACGAAAAGAAACTCAAGGAAGTACAGAACGCATTATTGGAACATGGTTGAAAGATCAAAAACGAGACGAGTTAGTAGTTGCCACAAAAGTGACAGGACCATCTGATTATTTCAGCTACGTTCGGCAAAATCTTGGATTTTCTAAGGAAGTCGTTCATGAAGCTTTAAATCATAGTTTAAAACGTTTACAAACGGATTATGTGGATATCTATCAATTGCATTGGCCAGATAGAAATATGAACAGGTTCGGAGAAAGAAACTACAAACACAATCCAAATGAGGATTGGCAGGACAATATTCAAGAGGTTCTTCAAACTTTGGACGGATTGGTGAGAGCAGGTAAAATTCGCCATTACGGGGTCTCTAATGAGTCTTCTTGGGGAGTGATGCGTCACCTTCAAGAAAGTGAGAAGCATAATCTAACACGCTGCAAGACCATTCAAAATCCGTATTCCATGCTAAACAGAAATTTTGAGGTCAATTTAGCTGAAGTTGCTATGCGTGAGAACGTTGGGTTACTAGCTTACTCTCCATTGGCTTTCGGGGTGCTTTCAGGTAAGTATTTAGATAATGAAATGCCTGAAAATTCACGTTTAAGGTTATTTCCCCAGTACAGCAGGTATAGCTCTGATCAATGTACATTTTTGACGCAAAAATACGCTGAATTGGCTCAGGAATTGGGAATTACTTTAACCCAGTTAGCCCTGGCTTTTGTCAATCAGCGTGAATTTATGACAGGAAATATCATTGGTGCCACATCCATGAATCAGTTAAAGGAAAATATTGGCAGTATTGATGTGGTGCTTTCCGAAGAAACCCTTCAAAGAATTGATGATATCCATGAATTACAACCGAATCCGGCGGTGTGATATTGAAACTCAGGGCCGGGTTTTGCTACTGAGGAGAATTTGTCATTCCCAACGTGATAACTCGTGAAGTTCTTATTATTCATAATGGAGTTGGTGAATCGTTGATTCAAATTTTTAAGGTTAATTTGACAGCACTAGTTATCCACCCTTCGAAATCAATTAAACTCCCAGCCAAAAGTGGTTTGAAACACGTAGTCATCTTTGGCTGCACCTTCTACTGGTCTGCTGTCGTAGTTGTATGTAACTTCCATTTTGATATAAAATTCAAGAGGTAAATCGTATTTCATAGTAAAGTTAAAATCTACCCTGTTTCTACCGGAATCGGTAATACTCGGAAAATAGATCAGTGTGGTAAGCATACTTAAATCACCAATATTGTATTTGTTAAATTGTAGAGCAGCATAACCTTCCACACTATTGTTATTCTCAATATTGTCAAAAAAGCGTTCTTGGTTATAGGCAAGTCCGGCTCCCAATCCAAAGGAAAGCGTGTTATTTCGTTTGATATAGTATCCGGCTCCCAGACTCGTTGCATTTCTTAATCTCAGTCTTTGTTCTGTATTTGACAGTAAGTCACTGGCCAATTGTAAATACCAATTATCTATGAAAGTCCTTTGAGCTGTAATATTTCCACTCCAACGGTTTACATCGTCTACATCGTCCTGTTTGCTGTATACCAAATTAAAAGATGTTCCAAAGCTCCATTTATAAGCTAAATATTTCATTCCAAAATTGGAAGTGATAGACCTTAAGTTATTGGTTTTTGTCAGAGTTAGTCCAATATCGAAATCTGCTTCCAACCGATTCAAAAAATTAGAAGCTACAGGTTCCAAAAACACTACATCAGAAAGGTGTACACTTTTTTCGGCGCCTTCAAAATTTACGAGGACATTTGATTTATTGGCAGAATCTGTTTTTATACTTGAATTGAACCGGTCTCCGTTAAATAAAGTAATAATAAATGTTCTGGAACTATACACCTCTGAGACTTTACTCCATTTAATTTTAAAGTCTTTGTCAGCGTAATTTGTATCAAAGGTAAGTACGCTTTTATCCAGCTCTTTCAATTCTCCAATAAGAAGGTCGTTATTGGAAAGTCGGATAGAATCGTTTTGAGAATAAACAACCGAGTTTAAGTTAAAAATTACAACAAGGAGGAGTAGTTTTTTAATCATAAACTCGGTTCATTATATGCTTTGTTCTTTTTAGTATCCTATTTTAGCCCGAACTCTTTTTAGTACGTCATTAGCTACTTTTTCAGCTTTTTTAGCTCCAATAGCCAAGGCTTTATCAATTTCATCAGGATTACTAATATAATAATTATAACGCTCTCTTTCAACCTTATATTTATCGATTAATAATTCGTAAAAAGCTTGTTTTGCATGTCCGTATCCGTAGTTTCCACCTTCGTAGTTAGCTCGCATTTCAGCAATTTGTTTTTCTGAAGCGACAAGTTTATACAAGGCAAATAAATTACAGGTATCAGGATTTTTTGGATCTTCTAATGGTGTTGAATCCGTTTGAATTTTCATGATCTGCTTACGTAACTTTTTATCTGGAAGAAATAAGTTGATAATATTTCCTTGAGACTTGCTCATTTTTCCTCCATCAGTCCCAGGAACCCACATCGTGTTTTCCTGAATTTTGGCTTCTGGAGGGACCAAGGTGTCTCCCATTTTATTGTTGAAACGATTGGCAACATCTCGTGAAATTTCAAGGTGCTGTAGCTGGTCTTTTCCGACAGGGACCACTTCAGCATCGTATAACAAAATATCAGCAGCCATCAACATTGGATATCCGAATAATCCAGCATTAACATCGCTTAAACGGTCTGCTTTGTCTTTGAAACTATGGGCTAATGTTAGTCTTTGGAAAGGGAAGAAACAGCTCAAATACCAGGAGAGTTCAGTTACTTGAGGAATATCGCTTTGTCTGTAGAAAACAGTTTTGTTAATGTCTAATCCAAATGCAAGCCAGGTTGCAGCTGTACTATAAGTATTTTCTCGTAACACTGCCCCGTCTTTAATCTGAGTTAATGAATGCAAATTAGCGATAAACAAAAATGATTCATTTTCAGGGTTTTTTGCCATTTCAATTGCAGGAATGATGGCTCCCAGTAAATTTCCTAAGTGAGGAGTTCCTGTACTTTGAACTCCCGTTAAAACTCTTGCCATTTCTAAATAAATTTCAGCAAAAGTAAGTATTTCAACGGCATAAAAAAAGCAGGTACAAACCTGCTTTTAATATTATCCTTTATTTTTATTGATGGCCCCCGCAATAGCTAAGATTATGACCGCTCCAATAAAGCCCTCTGCAATATCTCCTAGGATTCCGTCTATGATGGTTATGCCTATCACATCAAAAACCCAACTACCTACCAGACCCCCGATAATACCGAGAATCATGTTTTTTAAAAATCCAAATCCTCCACCTTTCATCACTTTTCCTGCTAGCCATCCGGCAATCGCACCAATAATAATTGCGTAAATCATATTATAAATTTTGAAATTAATTATTTGAAAATAAGAAATTAAATGGAAAGTTCTTCTAATTCTTTACATTTGGGACTTATGAAAATTTTCAGATATATCTTTTATATCGCATGGCGAATATGGTTTTATGCATGGATATTGGGTACCATTATCGGAGTATTACCAATTCTGATAATTGTTATCTCAACCGATAAATTATACCCGTATTTTTTTAAAATAGGGCGTGCCTGGTCTAAAACCGTACTCTTTGTTATGGGTTTTAAAATAAAGATTGAATATGAACAGGATTTTGTAAAAGGGAAGAGTTATATGTTAAGTGCCAACCATACTTCTATGATTGACATTATGGTGATGTTTTTAACTACGAAAAATCCATTTGTATTTGTTGGAAAGAAAGAGCTTGCAAAAATTCCAATTTTTGGATTTATATACCGCCGTACCTGTATATTAGTCGACCGTGGTAATCCCGCAAGTAGAAAGGCTGTTTTTGACGAAGCGAATAAAAGACTTCAAAATGGTATGAGTGTTTGTATATTTCCGGAAGGACTCGTTCCTGATGATGAATCCGTTGTTTTAGCACCTTTTAAAAATGGAGCATTTCGCTTAGCTATTGAACATCAGATACCTTTGGTTCCAATGTCTTTTTACGATTGTAAAAAACGTTTTTCATATACTTTTTTTAGTGGTAGTCCTGGTATACTAAGAGTGAAAGTTCATCCGTTTATTGAAACAAAAGGTATGACTAAAAAGAATATTGAACCTTTGAAAAAAGAGACGTTCAATTTAATTTATAACGACTTGGTTTCAGACCAACAAAAGAATTAAATGGCAAAAAATTTAACATATTACAGTAAAAGGGAAGAACGATTAAATGTTATTTCTCATGCTATTGGGTTAATACTTAGTGTGGTAGCTTTGGTTTTGCTGGTTGTTTTCGCTTTAAAAGAAGGTGAAACAGCGCACGTTGTGAGTTTCAGTATTTATGGCGCAAGCCTTATTTTATTGTATTCTGCATCTACCTTTTATCATTATGTACAATCCCCAAAACTTCGTAAAAGATTGAACATCTTAGACCATGCATCTATCTATGTTTTAATTGCCGGAACCTATACTCCTTTTTGTTTAGTTGTGTTAAAAGGCTGGATAGGATATGCCATTTTTGGGGTAGCCTGGGGATTGGCAATTCTTGGTGTGATTTTTAAGTTGTTCTTTACAGGTAGATTTGATAAAATTTCGACAGCGGCCTATGTTTTAATGGGTTGGTTGATCATTTTTGCTATTAAGCCTTTAGTTGAGAATTTTCCAAACGGCGGATTGTTTTGGTTGTTTCTAGGGGGGCTATTTTACACAGTAGGAGCTATTTTGTACAGCATTAAAAAGATGAAGTATAACCACGCCATTTTCCATATTTTTGTATTGCTGGGAAGTTTCAGTCACTTTATGGCTATTTTCTTCTATGTCCTTCCGACTAAAAACTAATTTTTAGCTCAAAAAAAATTAACTTAGTCCATCTAAAAATTTTATGAGATGGCTCTAAAAAAAATTGCATTATTGCTAGTGCTCACGGTTTCATTTATGGCATGTGGGGAAAAAGTTAAAAAAGAGAAAGATTCTAACATTTTTAGCTTTAAAGAATACGTAAGTTTTACATCGTCGGGTTTTGTTTCGGTTTCTGAAGAGATTCAGATAATTTTAGCGAAAGAAGTTGAAGGTTGGGATCCTGGAGCCGAAATTTCACAGAAAATCCTGAAGTTTTCGCCAAGGTTAGATGGAGAACTGCGAGTTGTGAATTCAAAAATGCTTGTTTTTAAACCAAAAAATAAGATGAATGAAGACACAAAGTATACTTTCGAACTTCAATTGAATGAAATTTATCCTGATGTCCCTTCAGAGTATAAAATCTTTACCCGAACATTTAGAACAATCAAACAGGATTTTAATGTTTTAACAAAGAATTTTCAATCCATTTCATCTGAATATCAGTACATTGAAGGGGAAGTTGAGACAGCTGATTATGCTGAATTGGAAAAAATAATGCTGGTTGTTTCAGCCAAACACAATTCAAAAAAAGTAAAAATTGACTGGAGTTCCAGTGATTCAATTTCTAAAAAATTCCCATTTGTTTTAGACAGTATCCAGCGATTTGAAGATGATACTGAGCTGGCATTAAGTTGGAATGGAAAGGCTATTGGAGTTGCTAATAGTGGAGAAGACAAGCTTATAATACGTGGGAAAAACAACTTTGCAATTTTAGGTGTTCAGGCGGTTCATGCTCCTGAGCAATTCTTAAAAATCAATTTTTCAAACGCCCTTCGTAAACAACAAAATTTTGATGGTTTGGTCACAATATCTGGCGGTAAAAACCTAACCTATGCCGTTGAAGGAAATGTATTAAAGGTCTATCCTGAAAATCGGGTTGTTGGAAATGTAGAGATTAATGTATTTGAAGGAATAAAAAGCACTGAAGGCTTTAGACTGAAAGAAACGGAGAATCGTATTGTAAATTTTGAACAATTGAAACCAGCAATTCAGGCATTGTCTAATGGAGTTATATTACCAAATTCGAAAGATTTAAAATTCAATTTTAAAGCAGTGAATTTAAAAGCTGTTGATGTTCGAATTATTAAACTGTATGAAGACAATATTTTACAGTTTCTTCAGACTCAAAATCTTAGTAAAAACGACTATTATTATGGATTTAACAGAGTTGGAAGACGCGTAGTAAAAAAGACGATGCGCTTAGTTAAAAATGACCTGGAAAACAATGGAAAATGGAAAGCCTATGCCATAGATTTATCCAAATTTATTCAAGCAGATCCAGGCGCAATTTACCGAGTAGAACTCAGTATGAAACCAGGTTATTCATTGTATGAATGCAATTCTACCGTTACAAACTATGAAATAAGATCTCAGGAAGATTTTGATGAAATGAATCCAGAAACGCACCCGTCTGATGAAGATGAAACGGCGTACTGGGATAATGAAGGAAGGTACTATGACGACCATTATTATTACTGGAGAGATCGAGATGACCCTTGCAAGGACGCATACTACAAATCCAGAGCAAACAAAGTTTCTGTCAATATTCTGGGATCAAACCTTGGAGTAATTGCAAAAAGAGGAACTGACACGAACTATCAATTTGCAGTGACTGATATCCTTACAACACAACCTGTTTCGAACGCCAAAGTTACCCTGTATAATTACCAGCAACAGGAAATAGGAACGGGTGTTACAAATCCATTAGGAATCACCACGATTGACCTCGGAAAACCAGCTTATTTTGCAATTGTAACACAAGGAAGCAGTAAAACGTATCTTAAATTAAATGATGGAAATGCTCTTTCCTTAAGTAAATTTCAAGTATCAGGACAAAAATTGCAAAAAGGTTTAAAAGGGTTTATATATGGTGAAAGAGGTGTGTGGAGACCAGGTGATACAATGCATTTGAATTTTGTTTTAAATGATAAGAAGAACCCACTTCCAAAGAATCATCCAATTTCAATGGAATTGCGAGATGCCAGAGGTAAAGTAGTAGATATTAAAACCACATGGAACGGTATCAATGGTTTCTATACGTTTAAATTCCAGACGTCAGAAAATGATCCAACTGGAAACTGGAATAGTATAGTACAGGTTGGTGGGGTGAAGTTTCAAAAACGTTTGAAAGTTGAAACGGTTAAACCAAATCGACTTAAGATAAAATACGAGTTTAACGATAAAGTGCTTACAAGCGACAAGCCAATTTCAGGTAAACTTTCGGTAAACTGGTTGCATGGAGCACCAGCGAAGTCAGTTAAGACAGAAGTAAAAGCGAAATTCAGAAAGAATAGCAACCCTTTTAAAGAGGATTATCCGAAATATGTTTTTTCTGATCCTACAAAGGATTTTTCGTCTAAAGAAATTGATTTATTCAGCTTGAAAACGAATGAACAAGGGTTTTTAAACTTTAATAAAGAAATAAATCTGCAAGAATCAGCTCCTGGAATGTTGCATGTGAGTTTCCTTACAAAAGCATTTGAAAAAGGAGGAGATTTTTCGATTGATGTCACTTCGAAAAAGTTCGCCCCATACAAGAGCTTTGTTGGAATCAGAGGGCCGGAAAAAGACATGTATGGTTCTTATGAAACGGATAAGGACATCGAGTTTGACGTAGTGGTTTTAAATCCGAAAGGAATTGTTCAGGCGAACAAAGAATTGAAAGTTGAAATTCATAAAATCGAATGGAGATGGTGGTGGAGTTCAGGTTCTGAAAACTTGGCAAGATATCGCGGTGATCGCTTGAGAAGTATTTATAAAATCAGTAAAGTAAAAACAAATGCTAGAGGTGAAGTTTCGATCCCGATAAATATCCCAAACAGGGACGGAGGTCGTTATTTGATCAGAGTAATCGATGAAAAAGATGGCCACGCCTCTGGAATTGTATCTTATTTCTACGAAGACTGGTGGAGAAATCCGTCTAAGGACCCGGAATCGGCAAAAATGCTGATGTTTTCATCAGATAAAGAGCAATACGATGTAGGAGAAACTGCGAAAATTACCTTTCCGTCATCTGTAAATGGTCGTGCGTTGATTAGTCTGGAAACAGGAAGTGATGTTTTGGAGTCGTATTGGACAGAAACCACTGAAGGTGAAACGAGTATAGATATTCCAATTACGAAGGAAATGGCACCGAATATTTATGTGCACATTTCTTTACTACAACCCCATGCAGCAACAGCCAATGATTTACCAATTAGAATGTACGGTGTGAATTCAATTTTAGTGGAAGATCCGGCTACACGCCTGAAACCTGAAATTGAAATGCCTGATATACTCCGTCCTGAAGAGTCTTTTGAGATAAAAGTTTCAGAAAAGAATGGAAAACGCATGACTTACACGCTTGCTATTGTAGAAGAAGGACTGCTGGATTTAACACGTTTTAAAACACCGGATATCTGGAATTCGTTCTATACCAAAGAAGCCTTAGGTGTAAAAACATGGGATATATTTGATGAGGTTATTGGAGCCTATGGAGGTAAGTTGAGTCAGGTTTTTGCAATTGGAGGTGATGGTGAAGCTGAAGGAAATGAGAACAAAAAAGCGAATAGATTTAAACCTGTGGTCCGTGTTCTAGGGCCTTTCACTTTGAATCCAGGAAAAGAAACTACCCACAAAATGAAACTTCCAAAATACATAGGTTCGGTAAGAACTATGGTTGTGGCAGGAGATAATTCTAAAGAAGCTTACGGACTTGCTGAAAAAGCGACTCCTGTAAAAGCTCCACTTATGGTGCTTTCGACCTTACCCAGAAAATTGAGCCCAGGAGAAGAGGTGGTGCTTCCAGTTACGGTTTTTGTTATGGAAGAACATGTCAAAAATGTCAGT
Source organism: Flavobacteriaceae bacterium (assembly GCA_964227255.1). Taxonomy (GTDB): domain Bacteria; phylum Bacteroidota; class Bacteroidia; order Flavobacteriales; family Flavobacteriaceae; genus Lutibacter. The sequence goes on along the minus strand of CAXQVI010000029.1, from coordinate 11,609 downwards.
CTTTCATTGAAATTATCTGATGGAATTAAAGTAGTGGGAGATTCAAAACAACGATTGAAATTCGACAATCCAGATGAGAAGATGGGTTATTTTAAATTGGATGTTTCCAAAGGGAGAGGTTTTGAAACGGTCGAGGTAATTGCTAAAGGAAATGGAGAACAAGCATCATATAAAGTCGAAATAGATGTTGTAAATCCAAACCCAAGATCTTCAAAGAGTATGGCCTTGGAAATCCCAGCGAATTCAAAAGATACACTATCGTTTGAAACCTTTGGAATTGAAGGAAGTAATGTTACAGAGATAGAGTTTTCAACCTTGCCTCCAATGGATATTACAAAACGCATGAACTATCTGATTCAGTACCCTCATGGATGCGTGGAACAAACAACTTCCAGTGTATTCCCTCAATTGTATTTGAGTGATATTTTTGAGCTTTCTGAAGCGCGAAAGAAAGAAATTCAACGCAATATCTCTGAAGGAATTCAACGTTTGAATAGTTTCCAAACATTCAGTGGTGGTTTGAGCTATTGGATTGGCGGTACAGAACCAAATGAATGGGGCACGTCCTATGCCGGACATTTTATTATAGAGGCTGAAAAGAAAGGGTATGCTGTTCCAATTGGATTTATGAGTAAATGGTTGGCATATCAGAAAAGTGAAGCGCGAAGATGGAGACCTGGTGCAACTAGCAGAAGTTCTGATCTAATGCAGGCCTATAGATTGTATACGCTCGCCTTGTCTGGGAATCCGGACCTTTCTTCAATGAACAGAATGCGGGAAAGCAATAACTTGTCGAATAATGCGCAATTCAGACTTGCTGCGGCTTATGCTTTAGCAGGGCAACATGAGGTTGCAAGAAAAATTACTTTCGCTGCTAATCATAATTTTAGTCCAGGAAAAAATGACTACTATTCTTATGGTTCACGCAACAGAAATAAAGCAATGGCAATGGAAACCATGATTCTTATTGATTACAAAAAGTATCTGGATTTCGCTAAAGATCTTGCGAAAGAATTATCAGATGATAAATGGATGAGCACTCAAACTACAGCGTATTGTTTGTATGCGATGTCAAAGATGATTGAGGCTCAAGGAGGAAAAGATTTAAACGTTTCTTATGAATTGAACAAAAAAGGCAGAGAGATTAAAACGAAGTATTCTTTAGCCAATCAAGTTTATGAAAGTCAAGAAGGAAAGAATTTCCTTGAAGTTTCAAATACATCAGACAATGTATTGTTTGTAAATGTACTCAATGCTGGTATTCTGCCTCTCGGTCAGGAAATTTCGGAAAGCAGAGGTCTGAATTTGAAGGTTGAATACAGAGATTTAGAGGGGAAATTACTGGATGTTTCTAAATTGACGCAAGGTACAGAATTCGAAGCTGTAGTGACTATTAGAAATTTGAAAGATCAAAGAGTAAACGATATTGCTTTGACTGAAATTTTTCCTTCAGGCTGGGAAATTGTTAATACGCGATTTACCGATTATGAAGCCTCAGTTGAATCGGATGCTAATTATACGGATATAAGAGATGATAGGGTGAATTTCTACTTCGATATAGACCGGGAAAAAACAAAAGTGTTTAAGGTCCAGTTGAATGCTGCTTATTTGGGCAACTATTATTTGTTTGGTGTGCAATCAGAAGCGATGTACGACAATGACTTCTTTGCTCGTAGTGAAGGAAAGTGGATAGAAGTTGTAAATGAATGATTCAAAGATTTATAAAACATAAAGTCAAATTTTTAGTGGCCGTTAGTTTACTAGTAGCGTACTATTTCTCACTTCCGAAGCAATTATTTAACGATCCAACTTCCACGGTAATTGAAAGTACTGAAGGGCTATTGTTAGGGGCGAAAATTGCATCTGACGGACAATGGAGGTTTCCCCAAATCAATGAAGTTCCAGAAAAATTTATGACTTGTTTAATTCAGTTTGAAGACGCATATTTTTATAAGCATCCGGGATTTAACCCTGTCTCCATTTATAAGGCTTTGAAAGACAATATGCAAGCTGGAACTATTAAACGCGGCGGAAGTACAATCACTCAGCAAGTCATTCGTTTGTCTCGCAAAAACCCGCAACGCACCTATTTTGAAAAGGTTAAAGAACTCATTTTAGCTACGCGTTTAGAATTTCGACATTCAAAAAAAGAAATACTTGCCTTGTATGCATCCAATGCACCTTTTGGAGGAAATGTAGTTGGACTGGATGTCGCAGCCTGGCGGTATTTTGGAAGTTTCCCTGAGGAACTTTCCTGGGCAGAAAGTGCTACATTGGCTGTGTTACCAAATACACCATCATTAATTTTTCCTGGTCGGAATCAGGAACGGCTTTTAGTAAAAAGGAACAGGCTTCTGAAAAAGTTGTTTGAAATGGAACTCATAGATGAAACTACGTACAAGCTTTCAATAGCAGAATCCCTCCCTCAAAAACCGTTTGGGATTCCTCAAATTGCACCCCATTTGTTACAAAAAGTGTCTAAAGAGTATTCTGGACAACGCATTCAGACCTCGGTTCAGTATTATTTACAAAACAGTGTGAACAAGGTTGTTAAACAACATAATGCAATTTTGTCTCAAAATGAAATTCACAATTTAGCCGTACTGGTTTTAGATATAGAGACGAGGAAGGTGCTGAGCTATGTAGGAAATGCACCAACAACCAAAGAACATCAAAAGGATGTTGATATTATTGACAAACCTCGTAGTACTGGAAGTATTATGAAACCATTTTTACATGCTTCTTTATTAGATGCTGGAGCTATTTTACCACAGACCTTAATTGCTGATGTTCCAACTAAAATTGGAAATTATGAACCTCGAAATTTTAATGAGGAATTTGAAGGAGCTGTCAAAGCAGACGAGGCCTTGTATCGTTCGTTGAATGTTCCTGCCGTGCGAAGTTTAAATGAGTTCGGACTCGACCGATTTTATCATTATTTGAAATTGTTGAAACTGAAAGACATCCGTTTTTCTGCGAATCATTATGGATTGTCATTAATTTTAGGAGGGGCAGAAAGTAATTTATGGGATTTAACCAAGTCTTATGCTGGAATGGTAGGAACCATTAATCATTTTAACCAATCGAATGGTAAATACTATACCAATGAATTTCAAGAACCGTCTTTTATGAAAAAAGGGGAACCCGATTTTGGAACGGTATCATTTGAACGCACTATTTTTGATGCGGGATCCAATTACCTCACTTTTGAAGCATTAAAAAATGTAAAACGACCAGAAATGGAAGAAAATTGGGAATTTTACAGCAATGCGTTAGATGTTTCCTGGAAAACAGGAACCAGTTTTGGATTTAGAGACGCCTGGGCAATTGGTGTGACAAGAAAATATGTCGTAGGAGTATGGGTCGGAAATGCTGATGGAGAGGGAAGACCTGGTCTGACTGGAGTTAATACAGCAGCTCCAGTTATGTTCGATGTATTTAAAAAATTACCTCAGGTTGAATGGTTGGAAGCTCCTTTAAATGCTATGGAAAGTATTGAAATATGCTCCAAAAGTGGATACAGAGCTGGCCAGTATTGCGAAGAAACGGAGGATTCTCTTGTTCAAAGCAGTGGATTAAAAACAGCATCCTGCCCGTTTCATTTCGTGGTTCACACAACAAAAGACCAGTTGTATCAGGTGAACAGTTCCTGTGAGTCTGTTGAAAACATGAGTCATTTCTCGTGGTTTGTGTTGCCTCCTTTGATGGAATACTACTTCAAGCAAAAGAACCCATTTTACAAGACACTTCCCGAGTTTAAACCTAATTGTATGTCTATAGAACAGGAAAAGATGGCTTTCATTTCTTTGGAAGAAAATGAAGTGATTTCATTAGTAACAGATATCGATTCAAAACGAAATGGACTTGTGATTAAAATTGCACACTCAAATCCAAAATCGAAGTTATTTTGGTATATGAATAGCACTTATATTGGCACCACAAAAGAATTTCATGAAATGGAAGTTTTCCCCAAAAATCCAGAGGTTAAAATTACTGTCTTAGACCAGGAGGGAAGTACGATTGAAAGGAATTTTAAAATCGCCGATGGTCTTTTTCATTAGATATAGTAACTGTTTCTATAAATTACGTATCTTGCGGTAAAAATCGTTAAACTAGAAGCTCACCCGACTATGTTAGAAATCTTACTTGTAGATGATGAAATAGATGCTTTGGAGGCGTTAGAATGGAAATTGAAAAATTACATTGAAGATGTTGAAATTACCACTTGCAGTTCTCCAATAAAAGCAATTGATATTATTAACAATGAGAAGCCAGATGTTGTATTCCTGGACATACAAATGCCGGAAATGGACGGGTTTACAATGATTGAAAAACTGGATAATCGTGATTTTAATTTAATCTTTACTACAGCCCACGATGAATTTGCACTAAAAGCTATTAAAGTTTCAGCAATTGATTACTTATTAAAACCCGTTGATAAGGACGAGTTACAAGAGGCGATTAGTAAAATCGATACTTCGAATAAAGGAGGTGATTTATTAGAGGATAAATTGCAATTATTGCTGCAGAATTTGAATGACAGTAGCGATAAAGTGAACATTTCTGCAGATGGTAAGGTGTATCTTATAGATCGAGACGACGTTATAATGCTGAAATCAGATAAAAGTTATACAACTATTTTCTTAAAATCGGAACAACAAATCTTAGTTTCAAAAACATTGAAGGAGGTTGAGAAGAAATTCAATACCCCACAATTTTTTAGAGTTCACAATTCATACTTAATTAACTTAAATCACGTTAAAGAATATTTAAAAGGGCTTGGAGGTGAGTTAATTATGACTAATGGCTTAACTGCAAGTATTAGTAGAAATAGAAAGGCAGAACTATTTAAAAAACTTTATTTGGACTAAGGAATGCTTCTCGATTACCATTCTGAAATATTTTCGTGGATACGAGGTGGATTATTTACGCTTTTCGTGTACTACATGTGCATTTACTTCCAGAACAGAAGTAGATTGTATCTATATTATAGCCTGTATTTATTGCCTTTAGCCATGTATTTAATGAAAGATGTATTGCCAGAAGACAATACATTTTACGAATATTTCAATTATCCTTTACAATTTATGGCTTATGCAGCGTATGTGTCTTTTGGAAGGCATTTACTAGACACAAGACATAAATTATTAAGATGGGATCGATATTTCGAGATTGAAACGAAGATATTATTGGTCCTTGTGCCGATTTTCATGATAATTCAAGCTTTTTTTGGGTATGAGTTTCAGGAGAAAATGTTTATGATTATTGCTCCGTTACTTACCATTTTTACGCTCATAAGTATGTACGTAGTTTACGTACGAATTGACGATTCTTCAGCAAAATACTATGTATATGCAACCTTGATTTACTTAATCATGGCGAATATTAGTTTTTCTGAATTGATTATTGGAATGGAGCCTTTTGAGGAATTTGGAGTTTTACCAATGTTCTTCCTGTATCTAGGAGCAATGCTACAAGTAATGATTATCTCTGTAATCATTGGTTCAATTATCAAACGAATTGAGCAAAAGAGTAAGAATGCGGAGGTACGATTAGCGATTAAATTAAAAGAAATGGAGGAATTAAAAATGACAGCACTTCAAAGTCAGATGAATCCACATTTCTTATTCAACTCACTGAATTCAATCAATAATTTCGTCCTTAAAAATGATGTTGAAAAAGCTTCTGACTATATTACGAAGTTCTCGAAATTGATTCGTGTTATTTTGAACAGTTCTTCGAGTCCTACTACAACATTGACTGAGGAGTTAGCAGTGCTGAGGTTATATGTTAAATTAGAACAGATGCGAATTTCCGGCGGATTTAAATATGAAGTTGAAGTGAGTGACGATATACCGTCAGATCAAATTAAAGTCCCGCCATTATTTCTGCAGCCATATATTGAAAATGCTATCTGGCATGGAATTACCAAGAAAGAAGGGGATAAACTAATTAAACTTACCATTACAAGAGATGAGAATATTATCAAATTCGAAATTTATGATAATGGAATTGGAATTGATAAAGCCAAAGAAAATGAGCACATGTCGCACAAACGCAAGTTCTTTGGAGCACGTGCAACCGAAAACCGAATTAAAATTTTGTATCAAGATAGAGATGTGAAAGTTCAGACTAAAGACATTTCTAGTGGCGATAGTACAGGAACTATTGTTACATTTAGTTTTGAAATAGAATAAATAACATTGATAACATATAAATTAACGAGCCTTTTCAGGGTTCTTTTTTTTGACTAAAATTGAAAAGTATTTGGTAATTGTATTTGATTTTCAGGCAGTTATTTCTACATAAATGATGTCGTTTGTTGTTTTTTTGTGCAGTTTATCCTAAAAACCTTACCATTTGTAGTTTTATTGCTTGCAATTGTTTATTTCAGCAGCATTTAAGTTTATTCCTTGGTATATTTGTAATGTATTATTGTCAAGAGGGGTTTTGACTTTATACATTAAAAACATTAAATAAGTCTTTGGGGTTGATTTATTTATTCCTTGAACATTGTAAATTAGAATTACAATGTTCGAGGTTTTTTTTTGGACTTTGTTTAAACCTTTAATTCCAATTCCTCAATTATAGATATCTTTGAATCTATGAGTGCGTTTACATGTTGTTAAATGCGATTAAGACTAACAGAGTTAAGAGATAATGACTACCACCAAAGCAATTGTAATTTCTTCATTAAAGTATAGTGATACGAGCTTAATTGTGAATTGCTATACAGAATCAGATGGAATCAAATCTTATCTACTTAAAGGTATTTTGAAGAGCAGAAAAGGGAAGTTGAAACCAGCATATTTTCAGTCTTTAATGCAATTGAGAATTGTAGCAAACCACAATAGTAAGGGAAGTTTAAATGCGCTAAAAGAAGTCGAAATTTCGCACTTCTATGAAGAAATGCATACCGAGATTAAAAAGCAGTCGATTGCCATGTTTCTGGCTGAGGTACTAAATGGTTCATTAAAGGAAGAAGAAGCAAACAGTCATTTATTTCAATATTTAGAAACTTCTTTTTTATGGTTGGATTCACATCATGATATTGCGAACTTTCACTTGGTGTTTTTATTAAATCTAACGAAGTTTTTAGGCTTTTATCCTGAGCTAGAATATAGTAATGCAAGTTATTTCGATTTAGAAGAGGGAACGTTCACGGAATATTTTTCACAAACCTGTATTTCAGGGAGTGAACTTACTCAGTTCAAAAGGATTTTGGGTATGAATTTTGATGGAATTTCTGCAATCAAATTTAACTCTGAAGAGCGGCAATTAGTACTTTCTGTATTAATTCGTTATTTTGAATTACATTTGAGCGGGTTTCGAAAGCCGAAATCCTTAACTATTTTAAAAACGGTATTTAGTTAATTGATGAGAGCTCTTAAAGTCCTATTCTTTATAATTCTGAGTCAAAGTATTAAGGCTCAAACAATCAAAGTTTTAGAACGTGGGAGTAACTTTCCTATTGAAAATGTAACTATATACTGTGAGTCGAACCCTACAGCTGTTTACACGAATAAAAAAGGAGAGGCGAAAGTCGATGATTTTAATCTAAATGATGTCATTTATTTCAACCATATAGGATATTTCGAGTATGAAATTTTAAAAAATGAACTTGGAGCAATAGGATATATCATCTATTTAAATAAAAAGGCAGAACTATTAAACGAAATTGTGCTGTCTGCTTCAAAAGATGAAGTTAAGAAGAGTAGAGTTGCCGAACGTGTTGAAGGATTATCAATGCGTGAAATAAAAAAGATTGCCCCTCAGACTTCAGCCGACATGCTTGCAAATATTCCTGGTGTAAAGGTTCAGAAGTCACAATTTGGAGGAGGAAGCCCTGTACTAAGAGGTATGGAGGCTAACAGGGTTCTTTTGGTAGTGGATGGTGTTCGAATGAATAACGCAATTTATAGAATGGGACACCTTCAAAATTCAATTACCGTTTCCCCAAACAACCTCGAACGTACCGAGGTGCTTTTTGGACCGTCTTCTGTTATTTACGGATCAGACGCTCTTGGTGGAGTTATTCATTTTTACACAAAAACTCCAAGTTTCACGGAAAATTTTAGAACAAATGTTGATTTGTACACGAGGTATAATTCGTCTAACGATGAATTCACAATACAAGGAAGTGTAGAATTAACAAACAAATACTGGGCGTCTTTTACAAGTATCACGAATTCGAAGTTTGGTGATCTAAAAATGGGTAAAAATCGCCTTCATGGATATGATGACTGGGGAAAAGTCTTTGACTATTCGAATAACTCGGATACGTACTTCAATAATGAACCCGTTAGTAATGATGATCCAAATATTCAGAAGAATACAGGTTACGACCAAACAGATCTTTTACAGAAACTGATTTTTAAGTTGTCTGAACAATCAGATCTGATTTTTAATGTACAGTATTCATTTTCATCAGATATTAATCGGTTCGACAAACTTACTGAGCGTTCTGGAGATGAGTTGAAATTTGCGGAATGGTATTATGGCCCCCAAAAACGATTATTGACTTCAGCTCAATGGAAACTAATGCCGGAGAAAGAGTGGTTGAACTATGGAACAATTACAGCGGCATATCAGGATATAAAAGAGTCAAGGGTACAACGAAAATTTGGAAGCTTTGACCGTTCATACAGAAATGAAGATGTAGATGTGTTTAGTTTGAATGGTGATTTTTCAGCTTCATTATCGGATAGACGAAATAGTTTATTGAGCTATGGATTTGAGGCGACATATAATAATGTTGGGTCCGAATCTATTGGAAGAGAATTGGAAGTGAATGGAAATGAAATCATTGGCTTTGATGGAACATTTCCAGTGCAATCTAGATATCCAGATGGAGGAAGTGACTATACTAGTCTGGCTTTGTATGGAAGTATTCGACAAGATTTAACAGAGAAAATTACTCTAAATACAGGGCTGCGACTTATAGGTACCTACCTGAATGCAAAATGGGTTGATGAATCTTTCTACGATTTTGCAGACCCTGATATTCACCTTGAAAATTATGCAGCTACTGCTACTATTGGACTTATTTATAAGCCTAGAACTGATTGGCAATTGAATTCAGTGCTTTCTACAGGGTTCCGTTCTCCAAACATTGATGACGTTGGAAAAATTCGTGAAAAAGCAGGATTCTTAACGGTGCCAAATGTGGAATTAGAACCGGAGTACATCTATAATCTTGAAGCTTCACTTTTGAAGTTTTTCAATCGGAAGAATGTACAACTTGGACTAAATATCTACTACAATCTGCTGGATAATTACATTACCCGAGATTTTTATGAGTTAGATGGAAATCCAACTTCGGTGTATGATGGAGAAAGTGTTATTACTATCGCTAATGTAAATAAAGATAGGGCCTATATTATTGGTGGTACTTTTTCAGGAAAAGGCCAATTCGATTCCAATGTATATGCTTCAGGAAGTGTTACTTATACCAAGGGGAAAGCGTATGATACCAAAAGACCATTATCGTCAATTCCGCCAATCTTTGGAGATCTGGAATTCGGATACGACAATAATAAATTTGGTGCAGGTCTGCGTTGGAGATTTAACGGGAAGAAAGATATTACAGATTACAATTTAATTGAGGGAATTGACAACGCTATTCAGTCACCTCAAAATGAACAAGGACTGTTCATCGGAACACCCAAATGGAACACACTCGACATTAATTTGAACTACAATTTTAGCAACCAGCTCATGTTGTTAATAAATTTGAATAATTTATTCGACACCCATTATAAAGAATTTGCTTCATCAATTAGCGCTCCAGGTCGCCATCTGAATATTGCTTTAAATGTGCTGTTATAAAACCATTTTAATTAGTGCAAATTTTGAAATGGAAATAGAACTCTCGGGAAAACCTTTCGATAGAGATCTTGTGGTTTAAATCCTCACCCTTAAAAAGATAAATTAGTCGTTTTTTTAGATTTTTTAGTTATGACATATGTCATGCTTTAGGTAACTCGTTAAAAATCAACATGATACAATCGATAAAATCGTGCGATTTGTTTGTCGAATCGTGCCGTTTGTTGTAAATTTATAGCAGTTTATATTGAAGTAAATCAATGATTAAGAGAATGTTATGAAACGGTTTACAATCAATTAATTAACCCAATCATGAAGTTTCCTATGTTAAAATTGCTACCTAAAAAGTTACTGCTTCTAGTAACACTATTAATATTGCCATATTTTATTTTTTCTCAAGTGGTTGCACAGTATAGCACACCTGGTAATAATATGTTTACTGTTCCTGCAGGAGTTACTACTATTACTGTTGAGGCTTGGGGAGCTGGTGGAGATGGCGGACAAGCTTCAGGAATTCCAAAATTCTGCGGAGGTGGAGGTGGTGGCGCCTATGTAAGAAGTGTAATTGGAGTTATTCCTGGAGATGTGATTAATTTGTTTGTTGGAGATAATGGTTCCGATATCGCCAATGAGCGCGATACCTGGTTTTCTTCAAAATCGGTATTGTTAGCAAAGGCCGGTAAGTCTGTTGGAAATAGTATTGAAACTGGGGGAGATGGTGGTTCTGCAGCAGCTTCAATCGGAGATGTAAAAATTTCTGGAGCTAATGGAGGAGATGGATCGAATCCAGACGGTGGAATGGGGGGAGATTCGGGAAACACTACAGGTACCGGTGGAATGGGAGCTCAATTAACCGCAACTATTGCGCAAGATGGTCTTTCTCCTGGAGGAGGAGGTGGTGGTGGCGCCTCTGATGAATTAAGTAATAATCACTATCATTTAGATAATGGCTTAGGATCTCACGGAGCAATTAAAATTACATTTTCAGGAGGTTCAATTGGTCCAGATGTTGACAATGATGGTGTTGAAGACACTTATGATTTGGACAATGATAATGATGGAATTCTTGACGAAATTGAATGTGGTTTAAACGAAACAAGTATCACCATTTCACCTAGTGGTTCAGATGCAATTAGCGATACAAATAAGGTTACAGGAGGATATCCTGTTATGGCAAATGTTGAAGGAAATCCTGGCCCAAGTGGAGTTAGTGTATTTCCATCTTCTTTTAACGTTTTTGGAACTTTAGGAGCAAATGATTCGGTGTTAGGGGACACTGAATTAAGCTTCACACCGACTTTATTCGATGATGGATTAAGCTTAACTATTGCTGGTGTCAAGGTTTTGTATTTTGATTTAATGCATTACGTAAATGTCCCCGAATTTCAATTTGATGGTATGTTTGATTCTAATGGAGGAGGTGGTTGGACGCCATTTTCAGGAGAAGGGAATCCAGAGTTATTGGTTTCGAATGGATCTTTAAAATTAATGATAGATACGAAATCAGTTGATTCAAACGGAAATCGAATCAAGGTCGATGCTTTACCATATTTGGACGCCTCAGCTATTGGTGCTGAACCTTTTATTTTGGATGAAACTTTTACTTTTGACATCTTCGTTGCTGGTGGTGTAGATTTTATTGTTTCCAATGCTAATTTTGAAGGTCCTTCTAAATTCTCAGGTCTTATAATAAAAGCCTCTATATCTGTTTGCTCAGATACTGATGGAGACGGGATATCAAATGTTTTTGATACGGATAGTGATGCAGATGGTTGTGCCGATGC